>CAYFZD010000001.1:0-134246 GCA_964347565.1 uncultured Pseudomonadales bacterium
CAGGCGGATTTGCGAGTATAATCCATTATAAATCCGCCTGACATCAGATATACAGGCGACGTTGTACGACATACATTTTTGTGCTATTTTCATTCCGTTTTTCCAATTTTTGTTTTTATCTAGATAAAAAGAAGTTTTAAGATTCTCAATTTTTAGAGGGGGATGAGGTGTCGGCTACGCCGACGATTGCAAGCATTTACAATTATAGGATATAATACTCGAATGACACAAAGAATCGAAACGAATTTACAGACAGTGCATTCAGAGGCCCCTGTCAGCACACAATCTATTACAGAATATTCACCCGACAATCGCCTACTCAAAGAAATTGAGCAGGATGGGAGAGCTTGGGTGATAGGCGTTTACACTGATCAACTAAAGGCTTGGAAGCAAACGTGGAAAAGTAACCGTTTGGGGGAAGGTAAGAATCAGACCACGAATGCAAGGTTGAGGACAGATCAGGATTTATTGCTTACCGAGGGGTGCATTTTCCAAACTCAGTCTTTGTCGCAGAATATTGATGGATCCCCATTATTTTCAGACCTAAACGGGCCCATGAACTCGGACGTTGACAATCAAAGCGGAATCGGTTTCTTTCCATGTAGCCAAGAAATTATCGTGGGGAATTTAAAGACTGGCTTGATTGAGAATAGGATTACACACCCTATATTTAACGACTTGCATAGCGTTAGTCTCAATCGCAAAACGAACACGATACTAGTAGTATCTTCAGGTGCAGATATGATTGTAGAGATAGATCGGAATGGACAACTACTTTGGCAGTGGGATGCAAGTGTGTTCGCAGATAAATATGGTCTTATTGATGATGCTATTAAGCAACGAAGGAGCGACCTTGTCGATACTTCCGACTATAGAAAATGGGTTGTTCCGACTCCGGCACAGACTACACACATCAATACAGCTACATGGCTCAATGAAAAACAAATTGGAGTTACATTATTTCATCAGGGTATCGCTTTAGTCGTTGACAAGGAGTCTGGCGATGCAAATATAATTTTAAGGGGGTTAATCAAGCCGCACGGATTTCAACCTACTAGAGATGGTAGATTTGTTGTGACAAGCACAGGTCAGGGTAAGATATTGATCTTGGATGATGGGTTTCAACTATCCGAGTCAATAACTGGGTTTTTCGACAACCATCCTGTTGGAGAAATTTCTTGGATACATACCTCATTTCCCGTTGATGGAAAAATTCTAGCGGTCGATCAAACATTAGCCGAGTTAATCATATTAGACACCCAAAACAGAAGAATCCAAAGAATCAAGCATTCTGACGACTGGAAAGTCTCATTCGTCGGTAGAGTTTGATTCAGCTCAGTGTATTCACCCCCGCCTGCATCACCTATGCTGAAAGCATTGCGGGCAGGCCTAACTCCTCTACACTGATCTGAAGGGAATGAATCTTAAAATCTGAAACAGGAAGATAAAAACAAAATCGGAAAAACAGTTTTAGAGTACAAACATGATAGGTACAATCTACATGATATGATGAGTCCATGCTAACACTGGAATTCCTTAGATCATTCCGCCTCTGGGAGTACTCCATTTTTGATCTGGTCATTTCATTTCTTGGAGTGCTAGTCATCTCCCCACTACTGATCCGACTTTTTCGTCTCATCCACTTAGAGATCCCACTCTCCTCTTGGATGTTATTTACTATCCTCATCGGGATTTTGACCCACATTTTGACCAGCAATCACACTCTGATGACCAAATATTTCCTCGACCCATCCGGCCACTACTCACTCAAAATATTTATTGTTGTTATCACCATCCTGGGATTTGCTGGAGTCAGGTTTATTAAATAAAATGTTTAAACAATCTTGGGACGAAATCGAAGCTCTATATACTAACCCCGAAGTCGATCCAGTCGCAATCCAAGCATTTAAAGACGTAAAATTATCCCAACCCTCGCACACCAAAAAGGAGGGGAATCCTCTCCACTATTGTGCCTTTTTCCTCCCTTATGATAAAAATGCTGGCAAAATCTATCTCGGTCACCACATCAAAGCCGACGACTGGATCCCTCCTGGTGGTCACATTGAGCCAGGGGAGACCCCCAGCGACGCCGCCGTTCGCGAAATGCAAGAGGAGCTGGGAGTCGAGATAAACAAATCCCAACTCGAATCTTTTGCTCTCTCCGTCAAGCCCATCAACCATCCCGAACGAGGATGCGTAGCTCATTATGACGTTTGGCATCTAGTCCACCTGCCAGTGCAAAATTTTGATTATTTGAAATCCGAGTATTACAACGCCGGCTGGTTTAGCGTGAAAGAGGGTGTTGCCAAGATCACCAAAAACCTCGATTTTGCCGCCATCGTCGCCGGCCTGTCCAGAACATAGCCAAGGGCGAAGTGGGATGTTATGATTATTCCCATGAATATCGCCTGCATCGGGACTGGTTTCGTGGGAGTTGTGACTTCTGCTGTTTTTGCAAAGCTGGGTCATCAAGTCGTTGGGCTCGATATCGACGTCGATAAGATCAAATCCCTAGAATCAGGCAAGGTGCCATTTTTCGAGCCAGGTCTAGAAGACCTCCTTGTCGAGACCCAAAAGTCGGGGAATCTGACTTTTACCGCTGATTATGCAGTTGCGATCAAAAATGCTGACATTATTATGATCATGGTGGGCACCCCCTCGCTCCCAGACGGCCAGGCAGATCTCAAATTTGTGTTAGCCTGTGCAGAGAGCTTAGCACCTCACCTAAAAGACCGAGCGCTCGTTGTGATCAAGAGTACTGTTCCTCCCGGTACCAACCAATTAGTGAAACAAAAGATTTCCTCACTCACCCAAATCAACTTTGACGTCGCCTCGGTTCCAGAATTCTTACGGGAAGGGACGGCGGTTGAGGATACCCTCCACCCAGACCGAGTGATCATTGGGTCAGAGAACGAAGCGACGATAAAATCTTTGACAGAACTCCACACTCCTTTAACCAAAAAAATAATAACTATGCGCCCCGAAAGCGCTCAGATGGCCAAATATGCGAGCAATGTCTACCTGGCCATGCGAGTTACTTTTGCCAATCAGCTCGCTGATCTCTGCGAGAAAAATGGGGCTGACGTCCAAGAAGTCATCAACGGGATTGGGTCTGATTCACGGATTGGTGATCATTACTGGTACCCTGGTCTAGGATACGGAGGTTCGTGTCTCCCCAAAGACGTGAAAGAAATCGCGGCTTACGCCAAAAGTGTTGGTGAAAAAGATAGTATTTTCATCGCTGTTGATGACCACAACGAGATCAGAATTCCTACCCTGATGGAGAAGTACAGCAAGGCAATAGGAGGATTCGACGGCAAAAAAGTGGCAGTATTAGGTCTTTCTTTCAAACGCAACACCAACGACACTCGCGAGGCTCCAGCCAACAAAGTCATACCTTGGCTCAAAGTTCATGGCGCAACCATCATAACCACCGATCCTCAGGTCAAGGCGGATTTTATCGATGCCTATCTAGCCGCTGAGGGAGCTCACGCACTCATGTTACTCATTGAATGGGACGAGTATCGAGAACTTGATCTTGCTAAACTATCATCCGTCATGGCCTCGCCCAAATATTTCTTCGATACCCGCAATCAATACGACCCCAAATTAGTTGAGTCAGCGGGACTCAAATACCAAGGAGTGGGACGATGAAAAAAATTCTCATTACCGGAGCAGGAGGCTTCGTCGGATCCTACCTCATCAAAGAACTGCAATCACAGGGTAATGCTGAAATCTTCGCGGCCGTCTATAAATCTAATTCCGATTTATCTAACCTGGTCGGAGCTGACCATGTGCTGAGTGGAGATCTGACAGATCACGAGTTTGCCCAAGTCTTGATCCAGAAAACCCAACCTGACGTGATCTACCACTTGGCTGCCATCTCCGTCGTCCACAATAGTATTGAACAAGCCAAAAACGTCATCAATATCAACGCGACCTTATCTTACAATCTCCTCGAAGCCATGCGACTGCACGCCCCCAAGGCACGCTTGGTCGCTATTTGCTCTGCCAATGTCTACGGGGCTGTCCAGGATCAGACCATGCCACTCACTGAGTCCACCCCCTTTCGCCCGCTCAATCCCTATGCTGTCTCCAAAGTTACCCAAGAGATGCTCGCCCTCCAGTATTACTTGGCTTATGGACTAGACGTTGTGATCCTGCGTCCCTTCAACCACACGGGGCCAGGACAAACCACTGATTTTGTGATCCCCGCGCTCACCAAGCAATTTATAGATATCGAGAGAGGTGCACAACCTGTTATTGAAGTTGGCAACTTAGATACCACCCGTGACTTTACCGACGTGCGCGACATGGTCAAGGGCTATGTTTTAGCTAGCGAAAAATGTCTCTCAGGCGCGGTTTACAATCTGGGATCCGGTAGAGGATACAGTGTCAGAGAGATCCTCGAACTCCTCCAAAAAATCTCAGGGACTAGGGTCGAAATCAAGTCAGATCCTAGTCTCGTCAGAGCTCACGACGTGGAGATCCTCGTCGCTGATGCGAGCAAATTTTACACTCTCACAGGCTGGGCTCCCAAGATCTCGCTCGAAACCACAATTTCGGATATACTTAACTATTATAGGAAATAATTTTATGGCAAAAAGAGCTCTAATTACTGGTATTACTGGTCAAGATGGTTCCTACTTAGCCGAGTTCCTTCTGGCCAAAGGCTACGAAGTATACGGCTTGTCCCGCCGTACCTCCACTACCAACCACAATCGGATCTCTGGAATCGTGGACAAAATCCACTTACTCTCAGGCGACTTGCTCGACCAGTACTCACTCTTTGAGGCAGTGAGAGAATCTAAGCCCGACGAAATCTACAACCTCGCCGCCCAATCCTTCGTCAAAGCCAGCTGGGATCAACCTGGATACACGGGCGAGTCCACTGCCCTGGGCGTGACCCGAATGTTGGATGCTATGCGCATGGCGGGTTCACACGCCAAATTTTACCAAGCAAGTAGTAGTGAGATGTTTGGTAAAGTCCAGGAGACCCCTCAAGTTGAGACCACTCCTTTTTGGCCTCGTTCTCCCTATGGTGTCGCCAAGGTCTATGGACACTGGATCACTGTCAACTATCGTGAGTCCTACGACCTCTTTGCGGTCTCTGGCATCCTCTTCAACCACGAGTCACCTCGGCGTGGACTCGAATTTGTCACACGCAAAATTAGCAACACGGTCGCCAAAATTAAGCTCGGCAAAACCGACAAGCTCTATCTGGGTAACCCTGAGGCCAAACGTGATTGGGGCTATGCCAAGGATTATGTCGAGATGATGTGGCTCATGCTCCAGCAAGACAAACCCGAGGATTTCGTGATCGCGACCGGCGAGACTCACTCTGTGCGAGAATTCGTGGAAAAATCATTTGCCGTAGCTGGTGTAGCGGACTGGGAAAATAAAGTCGTCTGGAATGATCCTCGCTTCAACCGACCCGCCGAAGTAGATCACTTAATCGGCAATCCAGCCAAAGCCAAAAAACTTTTGGGTTGGGCACCAAAGACTAGTTTCGACGAACTCGTGCGTCTCATGGTCGAAGCCGATCTCGAGCTCGAAAAATAGTAGTATGTACAAGAAATATCGAACGTCTATATATTTTGTATTAGGATGTCTGACTGGGATTGGGTTGACTTTATTCGGACCATATGTCAGAAAGCAATTGCTGTCTAATCCTGAAACCAAATTTAATACCTTCCATAGTTCTCGTGCTTCTTTTAGTTTTCAACATCCCAACGATTTTCCCATTACACCGTTATCTGACCAATCCATATATCAGTTTGCAGACGAAAACTATATCGAATGGATCAATCTAGGCACCCTTGATTTCACACCAAATGCTCCATCAATGGGGGAAGGATTTCTTATAGTTAAAAGAATCCCCTGTATGATTACGGGAACTTACGAGGAACTTATTTTGCAAGAATACAAGGACTTAATAGCTGGGTGGAAAAGGATTGATAATAGAGCAGATACAACTCTCCCGATAATTGTAAAAACAAAATTGGGCAACAAAGATGCCTACAAAATTACAAATAATAATCCAGATACAACTGGAACTTTTGACAATACAAGCTACGAAATTGATACGTTTAGTCCGTGTCTACGATATCGACTCTATATAACACCCAGAGATAAAGAACGTACTAAGCAGATGGAAGAAATCTTAAAAACTTTTAAGTTTGAATAATATGTCAAAAATTCTAATCACTGGTGGTGCCGGCTTCATTGGTAATCATCTGTGTGATCGCTTTCTAGCGGAAGGTCACGAAGTCATCTGTGTCGACAATTTCCTCTCCGGTTCTTCCGAGAATATCAAACATCTTGAGGGCAATCCCAATTTTACCTTGATCGAGCACGATGTTTGCCAGCCACTCACACAAAATCCGACTGGCTTAGACGCTATTTTCCATTTTGCCTGTCCAGCCTCCCCCAACCCTGCTAGTCCTGTGTCTTATCTCAACTTTCCGATAGAGACGCTGATGGTCACCACCCTGGGTTCTCAGCGGATGCTCGAGCTGGCTCACCAGAATCGTTGCCAAATAATCTTTGCTTCCACTAGCGAAGTCTATGGTGATCCTGCTGTGCACCCCCAGCCAGAGACTTACTGGGGACACGTCAACCCCAACGGCCCTCGCTCTTGTTACGACGAAGGCAAAAGGGCCATGGAAGCCCTCGCCTTTGCCTACCATCGCCTGGGTCAAGCCCAGATCAAAGTCATCCGCATCTTTAACACCTATGGCCCCAAGATGAGACTAGATGATGGTAGATTCACCATCAACTTGATCGATTGTTATCTGCACAACAAAGCCCTACCGATGTACGGGGATGGCTCTGCTACCCGTTCATTTTGCTACATCGACGATTTAGTTGAGGGGATCATGAAGATTTATCAGAGTGAAAAAGCCGTCGGCGAGGTTATCAACCTCGGTAATCCTACAGAACTCACGATCACACAAGCAATCGAAATATTTGAAAATATTACTGGTAAAAAATTGTCCAAGGAGATGCGTGCGACCCTCACCGATGATCCTAAACGTCGCTGTCCAGACATTGGGAAAGCGAAAAAACTCCTAGATTGGGAACCAATGATAGATTTTGCGACTGGTATCAAGAAAACACTCGAATCATACCAACATGCTTAAAATTGTCGTAGTCATTCCCACTTATAATGAATCAGGCAACGTCGCTCCAGTAACTTTGGCGCTAGACAAAGTTTTCCGGACTCTCAGAGATTATGATCCACATATTCTCTTCGTAGATGACAATTCTCCCGATGGCACCAGCCAGAAGATAGCACAGCTTATTGCTCGATATCCTTTTGTCCACATACTCAAGAACAAGCGTAAGGGTGGACTTGGCCATGCCTATAAAAAAGGTTTTACTTACGCCCTCGATAAACTCCACGCTGACATACTCTTCGAATTTGACGCGGATCTCCAGCACGACCCGCTCGTCATTCCCGACATGCTCAGAGCTATTGAAGATGGTGCTGACCTAGTGCTTGGCTCTCGTTACATCAGGGGAGGTGGCATTCCTTCCAAATGGCCCTGGTATCGAAAATTCCTCTCCGTCGTGGGCAACCTTTATATCAGGGTCATTATGGGTAACTTCCAGATTCACGATTGGACTACCGGATACCGCGCCATTCGTGCTAAAGTAGTAGAGAGCCTCTTGCCACAAATGAACGGCACCTCCTTCACGGGATATGCCTGGCAAATAGGTTTCTTGGTAAAAAGCCTCCAAGCAGGGGATAGAGTAACCGAAGTGCCTTTTGTTTTTACCGAACGCACAAGCGGTCACTCTAAGTTAGGCCCAGAATATATTATTAACACCATGAGGTACATCATGAAAGTCAGGTTAAATCAAATCCTCCATAGTCGAATCCTGAAATTTGTCATGGTGGGAGGATTTGGTTCGCTTGTACAACTGACAGCTCTCCATTTTTATCGGTTATTCATCCAGACCAACTTAGGCCCGATTTCTCCCTATCAGATTGCACTGGTCTTGGCGATCGAGACGGCCATCGTCAGCAACTTCACCTGGAGCAACCTCTGGACCTTCCGTGATCGCAAACTCAAACCAATCCAACTCCCTCTCAAATTCCTCCAGTTTAACTTAGCTTCTGGGGGTTCGCTCCTCCTCCAATTTATTATTGCTAGCCTAGGCGAGCGCTTCATCGGACTCTATACCATCTTTCAGATCTCCAAATTCTCTATCGACACCGGCTTAGTCTATGCTGTAGTGGGGATTTTGATCGGTATGTTCTGGAATTTTTTCGCTTACACCCACCTAGTCTGGAAGAAAAAATAGACTACAGCAGCGCTCCCCAATTACTAATCGGTTGGATATTTCTAAGTACAAACTGCCAGCCCAGTAGATAAATAGGGATCAACATCAGCGCAATTCCCCACCAATACTTTCTCGGGATCCTCTCGATCAGTGGTGCGTATCCAAGTAGTGCTATTGGCGCAATCGGGAGGGCATATCGTGCTAAATCCCGGTGTGCCACAAATAGCAAAGTTGTCCCGTAGATTAGTCCCCATTTCTTGAGCATTGGCCAACGACCATTGACCATCGCTATCCCTACCCCGTAAAAGATGTATAGATAAATGATGTCCTCTCTCCACATATCGTTGATCCAGGTGGCCATATTCGAAAAAATCGAAAATGGCGGGAAAAATAAGTGCAGATTGTCACCAGAGTGAAAGTAGGCGAGAGGATCTCCATATCTCCAGCCGTAAAACCCAAATAACCCCACCAAAACAATCGGCATGAGTATGTAGGGAAGTAGGTCCTTGGGTCTACGCCACATACTCAAAAGATAAACACCAAAGAGTAAGATGCCTGGACTCCTAGTGAGCACCGCCAGTGCCCCAGCAACAGCACTAGGCCAGTATTTTTGTTTAATCGCCCAAGTTAGCGAGATGATCACAAGAAAAATAAATAGTGGTTCGTTGCTCCCGACTCCTCGGACTGAAAGCATGCGCGCAGGGAAAAACAGCCCGATCGTAGAAAGTAAAATAGCCAAATTTTTGTTTTTCAGGGTTGTGACAAAAAAGAAATATAACCCACCCGCCAACAGCAAATTCGACAAAATGATCGACAAAAGGAGTGCTTGTGGGGGTGTCAGAATGAAATCAAAAATCTTGATGAGACCTGCAAAAAGGGGGAAATGTGCGGCATAGTAAATTGGGTCGTTTCCCGTCAAAAATTGAGCGTTGATCGCTTCAATAGTTTTGGGGTTATATCCACTTTTTTCCACTACCAAGAAGTTTAATCCATCAAAATTCTGTACTACAGCCTCCATCCCTCGACGTGCAAAATCGATCCCCCAAAATTGACCTGTTTTGACCAAAAACGGTGCCCAGAAAACCATCAAGGAGAGACCTACGGCCATGAGTACGAGTAGCAAGTTACGCGCCATACCTATATACTACACGATATGCCAAAAAAACTCTCAAGCCTCTCCATTTTCATGCCTGCTTACAACGAGGAGGGCAATATCGCAGCTACGATCATGGACGCGACGAAGGCAGCTAAGACTGTGGCAAACGATTATGAGATCATTGTGGTTAATGATGGTTCGCGTGATAAAACTGTCGAGATCGTCACTGGTTTATCCCAGTTAGACCCCCATATCCGACTCATCAATCATTCTAAAAACCGGGGCTACGGTGCCGCGGTCAAAACTGGCCTTGGAGCCTGTCGCAAGAACTGGATATTCTTTACGGACTCTGATGGACAGTTTCATTACGATGAGCTAGCCAAGTTTGTCGTCGCCACTGACTCAGCGGATTTGGTCATGGGCTATAGACGCAAACGGATGGATCCATTTCACCGTGTCTTTGTCGCTCAAGTCCTCCTCAAAATCTGGAATTTTGTCTTATTTGGCCTCACGGTTCGCGATGTCGACTGTGCCTACAAACTATTCTCTCGTAAACTCCTCCGCGCTATCAAACTCAAGACCGAGAGTGCCATTACAGTCTCAGAATTCATTATCAAGGCCAAGGCCGCCGGTTTCCGCATCACCCAGCTGCCAGTACAACACTACCCCAGGAGGTTTGGCGAACAAACAGGGGGGAATTGGCGAGTGATAATGCGTGCAGCCAGGGAGAGCTTTCGCATGTACAAAGAATTACACCCTCGCTCATGAAGTTTATCCGTCAACATTTGCTGATCATACTTGTACTCCTCTTCGCCCTATTTTTACGGACATATAATCTGAGTGCAACAATGACTTTTTTGGAAGATGAGGGGAGGGATCTCCTGGTCGTCCACCGCATGCTTGACACGTTTAGACCCGCGTTGATTGGCCCCCAGACCTCGACAGGAAACATGTATCTGGGGCCACTCTATTATTACTTGATTACTCCTGCCTTGTTTCTCGCTCAGATGAATCCGCTTGGACCTGTTATTTTTATTGCTTTAACTGGAGTCTTGACTGCTTGGCTATTGTATTACTTGGGCACCAAGTGGTTTGGTAAATCCGCGGGCATGCTCGCCGCCCTCATGTACGCACTCCTACCACTCCCAGTGATTTTTACGCGCAATTCATGGAACCCCAATCTAGCGCCGCTTATCTCTCTGCTCATGCTCGCTTACCTCGTCAAAATTGTTCAGCATAAAATCTTTGTCAAAAAAGATTTTCTAATTCTGGGTTTATTAGCTGGTGCCCTCGTCCAGCTGCACTATATGGCTCTCCTGTTTCTCGTCGGGGTCGGACTTGCCCTCATCTACTACCTGCACAACTCTCTCCCGACTATCTTGCGGGGAGTCTGTGTCGCGCTCGTTGGTTTTATCATCACGCTCTCACCCTTTATTCTTTTTGAGATTCGCAATGATTACGTCAATACCCACGCACTCACCCGCTTTGTGATGGCCAAAGAGGAACACAACATCCGCTACTCGCTCCCGCTGACCTTGTGGGCGAGCAAAGTCGAGAGCACCTCCGTGCGCGTTTTCGCGAGCTTGTTTGGCCGTGATGCCCTCACGAGAGATCCCGCAAGAGTCACCATTACCCTCATTGCCTCTCTCCTCCTGGTCATGACATTACTAGTCATCCGCAAAAAACATGACTCCCCCAGCCGGATTTATCGGGTGCTTTTTTTGACGTTCATCATCCCTCTCGCCTTAACCGGCATTTACCAGGAAAATATTCATCTACACTATCTAGGTTTTTTCTTCCCTCTGATCTACCTACTCATCGCCAAGTCTCGCTTCGCCTGGATATTTTTCGTCGTGTGCCTCTGCTATGCCAGCCCGCAACTCCTTAGTTATTTACGCTCAGACGGTACTAACCAAGTCATCCGCGCTAAAGAAGTTATCGAGTATATCCTGCGCGACACGGCAGGGCGACCATACAATATTGTGAGTTCACGTAGTACCTCCTCTACCCCTTATCAATATTTCTCCGCCATCTCTAGCTTTCCCGCCACCACAGAGGCAGTGCCAGACGTTTATTTGATTTGCCAGGGGGCACCCTGCAGCGACGAAGACGTGAACACCCCCTTCTTCTTCATCACTGGTCAGGCTCACCCCGCCATCCGAGCTTATCTGGGACACCCGCTCTCCAATTATTTTGAGGGTGAGCGGACGCTCCTAAGCAATGATCACGTCTCTCACGGCGCTTGGGTCGCCAAAATAAATGTTAAACTAGAGCCATGAAACCCTTCGTTTCCGTCATTCTCCCCAATTACAACGAACTAGAGAATCTCAAACGTGGGGTCTTGCTCTCGATTTATAAATACTTGAATGGTCAGAAATTCTCCTGGGAAGTGATCATCTCCGATGACGGCTCCACTGACGCGAGTATTAATTTTATCGAAAAGTTTATTAAAGTTCACCCAGGATTCAAATTCCTCAAGAACCCTCACGCCGGCAAGCCCTTTGCCCTTGCGAGCGCCCTCAAAGCGGCCCGAGGTGAGTATGTTCTATTTACCGACATGGATCAATCTACCCCTATCAACCAACTCGAGAAATTGATCCCCTATACCAAGGATGGTTTCAAAGTGGTCATCGGTTCTCGCGGGATTCGCCGACGTGACTCGAGCCTACTGCGTCAGCTGGCTTCCGTCATCTTCTTGCTGGCGAGGAAAATATTCCTCTTGCGCAACATCAAAGATACCCAGTGTGGTTTTAAACTGCTCCAAGCTGATTTAGCAAGAAATATCTTTTCGCGCATGCGACTATTCGGGAGATCCAGTCAATCTGTTGGATGGAAAGTCACGGCCTACGACGTCGAGATGCTCTTCCTCGCAGAGAAACTAGGTCAAGAAATCCAGGAAGTGAGGGTAGTATGGCAAGACGAGGATACAAGCTCAGGCAAAAAACGCAATTTCATCAAAGAAAGTGTCGAGATGTTCACCGAGATCTTGCGAGTGAGCGTGAATGACATGTTGGGCAAATACAATGTCTAAATTATTATTTTTTCTATGGTTTTTTGTTGCTTTGGTTTTATTTGTCTATAGTTACGGTTTTGTCGATTTCAACTTGACCCTCTCCTCCCATCCCTTCGTGACGAGCTTTGTTTCCTGGTCACAGCAATTAGCCATGTTTCATCGCTCCACTTCACTCTACGTTTATTTAGGTCTGATAGTCCTCCTCTACCTCCTATACTCACTTACCCTATTACTCTACAGACCCAAAACCTTTCCTTGGCTTCTTGTTTCTTTGCTCGCTTTTATTTTTTCTATTAGCTACCCCTTTCTCTCATCTGACGTCTTTAAGTATCTCTTCGCAGCGAAAGAACTCCTCCTCTACCACGCCAATCCCCACACCATCGCCCCGTGGGTCTTTGAGGGGGACACATGGCTCCGCTTCATGCGCTGGATCCATACTCCCAGTCCCTATGGGCTGACGATGACAGCCCTCGCCGTGCCATATTATCTCTTGGGATTTGGCAAATTTGTTCCCACCCTCTATCTTTTCAAGCTCGACCAGGTCTTTTGGTATGGGCTCTCGATTTGGGTGATCGGGAAACTGGGGGGCAAAAGAGCCCTACTCGCCCAGCTATTTTTCGCGCTCAATCCCCTCGTCCTCCTAGAATGGCTAGTCAATTCGCATAATGATGCCCCGATGATTTCTCTCCTCCTCCTCTCGCTTTACCTACTGACCCTCGGTCGCAAACTCCCCTCATTGGTCGCTCTCATCTTCTCTATCGGCATTAAGTACGTCACAATCTTTGCTTTACCATTTCTTTTTTTCAAGAAACTTACCCAATCATTCATCGTCCATAGTTCATTGGCCATTTTATTCCTCGCTCCCTTGCTCTATCACTATTCCTATCAATATCAGCCTTGGTACGTGACCTGGCTCGTCCCGTTTGCCGCTCTCTCTGGCTCCACTTTGCTCATGTCACTCACCGCCGCCTATAGCCTCGGCGCGCTCCTGCGCTATATCCCTTTCATCCAGATCGGCTTGTGGGAGGGGACTGCTCGCTACTTTGCCCTCCTCACGTTTACACCACTCGTCCTCACCCTTATCTATTTTCTAGCCCTTCATCTGTTCAAGAAATCAGCCAAAAACCCGCTATAATGACTTTATGCAGTGGTTTCCCAGACTCAGGAAAATTGATTGGCTAATTATTTTTGGTCTGGTAGTTGGATTTTTAGTCCTAGTGACAGCCAATCTCACGCGCCTGCCCATCTTTGTCGATGAAGCCATTTATTTGCGCTGGGCGCAGATCGCCTGGCATGATGCGTCCTGGAGATTTATTAGTTTGACCGACGGAAAACAACCATTCTACACTTGGTTCGTGATCCCTTTCCTCAAATTCATCGACGATCCACTCTACGCCGGACGATTTGCCTCCGGTGTTTCCGGGCTGATCTCGGTGCTGGGTATGGGATATCTCGGCTATCTACTAGGCAACAAAAAGACCGGGCTTCTAGCCATGATCATCACGGCCCTCTCTCCATATTTGTTCTTCTATTATCGCTTTGGGGTAATGGAGTCTACGCTCGTAGCCGGCTCGATTTGGGTCTGTAATTTCTCTATCCTCCTCGCTCGTTCCCGCCGACTCGACGTGGCCATGCTCCTAGGTATGATCACGGGGGCGACTATTTTGACAAAATCTTCTGGCATGTTTTTCCTCCTGCTGATCCCCGCGGCCTATTTACTCGATTTTGATATTAAAAAACTGTTCACTCGATCGACATTCAATTACCTATGTCTGGTCTTGGTGTCCTGGGTTATCGCGGGCGTGATGTACAATGTCCAGCGTCTCTCTCCATGGATGCACATGATCGGTCAAAAAAACGCCTTCTTCATCGTGCCCTACGCCGATATTTTTAACGAATTTGGGCGATTGTCCAACAACTTCCTGGACGTTTGGCGTTGGCAGATCGGCTACACTACTATTCCTGTTTTGATCCTTGCGACATGCGGATTATATTTGATGATCAGAACAGATCTGCGTAAAGCACTTTTCCTCCTGACCTGGTTGCTTGCACCCATGGTGGGTACAATTTTACTGGCTCGCCTATTTGCCCCCCGCTACGTAGTTTTTGTTACTCCCTTTATCCTCTACTTTGCCGTTTATGCCCTGAGTCAAATCCGCTCACTCAAACACACCATTATCGTGACCTTAATTTTCCTGGTCATGCCACTTTCTCTCATTACCAAACTGATTACCGACCCCATCAACTATCCCTACGTCTCTGTAGATGAGGGCTACGTCAACGGCTGGTCGGCCGGCAATGGTACCAAACAGATTGCAGACTGGGCACTGGGTCATATGCGCCAAACCGGCAAGCCCATGACCATCTTCACCGAGGGTACCTTTGGCATCCTTCCCCACGGCCTGGAGCTTTATGTGGACGGTAGGGTAGAGGGACTCACGATCACAGGGCTCTACCCTATTTCTCAGATTCCACCAAGTCACGCCCTCGAATCAGTCAAAACTAATCCAGAAACCTATCTCGTGCTAAATAACACCCAGACTGTCTCGCAATTACCTGGATTAGAGCTCGTGGGAGAGTATCACAAATTTGATCCCTCATACACCATGCGACTCTACCGGGTTCTGACACCGGTTAAATAGTATATGAAGTACTATCTTCTGATCGCCCTGACGCTAGCCCTCCTCATTTTGTGGCCACTCCACGCACCTTCCACTTGGTATCCCATGCACGACTCTACCCATCTCACTCGCCTCAACCTTATCACCGACACGATTAACTCAGGACAGTTCCCCCCCATTTGGGCAGAGGGGATCAATAATGGATACGGCTATCCACTCTTCCATTTTTATGCACCCCTTTTCCACTTTCTCTCATACGCCATCCACGTGCTCGGATTTGGGCTGGCTACTTCTCTTAAACTAGCTCTTCTACTAGCTACTCTTGCGGGAGCATGGGGGATGCTAAAATGGGCAGGTCGCCGGGGCAGACTCGCCGGGACACTCGCCAGCGCCGCTTTTATTCTCTCTCCCTACGGGGCTCTCAACCTCTATGTTCGCGGGGCTTATTCAGAATATCTCTCGCTCATGCTTCTGCCATGGGTTTTTCTTTCCTTAGAATATTTAAACACTCGCAAACAAGTTATTATTGCCGCCATCATGCTCTCACTTTTTTTCTTAAGTCACAACCTCGTGCCAATTCTCGCTACCCCTTTGATCATCATTTGGGCCTTAGCCAATAATCCTACGCGTCTCAAAAATTTATTCTTGACCGCTCTCTTAGCCTTCGGTCTGACAGCCTGGTTCTTGCTCCCCGTGCTCGTTGAGCGCAGCTTCACCCAGACCGATCTAGTCGCCAAAACCACGAACTATGGACTCCACTTCGTCAATCCTGCTCAAATTTGGAATAGCACTTGGGGATTTGGTGGCTCAGCACCTGGGGTGGAGGATGGTATGTCCTTCAAACTCGGTAAACTCCAGCTTCTCCTCGCCGGGCTTGGTGTCATCATGGCGATCAAAAAACGCTCCCACATAGGTCTCCTCCTCGGTTTTGCCTCACTCTTTTATCTCTACCTAGCGACTCCGCTGAGTCGACCCCTCTGGGACATCCTCCCCGTTTTACAAATGGTCCAGTTTCCCTGGCGTGCGCTCGGCGTCTCCAGTGTACTCCTCAGCTGGCTCGTTGGTTACGCGGTTGCTAGGATTCTCCCCCGTCCCTTCCGCCTGCTGATCTCTGTCTGTCTGATAGGAGCATTACTCGCCCTCAACCTCAAATATTTTTCTCCTCAGTCGATTATCTCTCCTCCAGACACCTCGCGTGATATCGCCTCGGTCGTCCCTGAATATATGCCTCGCTGGATGAAGAATGTGCCCACCACTCCCGCTCTCCCCCTCGAGCGCGCTTATTACCCGACCTGGAAAGTTCTCCTCGATGGTCATTCAGTGCCTACTTCAGTGGATGAAAGTGGGATTTTGACTTATCCAAACCCGGATAACTCTACAAATATCCAACTAATCCAATCTCACACTCCCCTGCAGAAATTTGCCTACGCCATCACCCTATTTACTGTTTTACTGACGATCATTTATGCCAAACATTAAAACCTGGCTACTATTCTTTTTCGCTACATTGGTCGCCTACGCTGGCTCTCTCCGTTACGGGTTCTCCCAGGACGACTGGTACTTTCTCTTGATTTCTGACGCTCACAACCTCTCTGATATGCTTAATTTTTTTAACCCGCTTGCCCAGTCTGGCTTTGCTTTCTTTCGCCCGCTTGGTACCCAACTATATTATTTGCTCTTCAATATGCACCCACTTTCCATGCATCTGTTTATGCTCACAGTGCAAGCTCTCAATGGCTATTTAGTTATGCGCCTGGTGGGGAGGCTTAAATTAAAGTCCCCGACTCCTCTCATTGTGGGTTTGCTCTACACGATCTCTTCTGTCCACTTCCTCTCGCTCTTCTATATCGCCGCCACCCAGCAGCTGCTCGCCGCCACCTTCTCGCTCCTCTCATTGATCTTTTTTCTCGATAGTAAATATCGATCAAGTGCCGCGCTCTTTGCTCTCGCCTTGTTATGTAAAGAAACTGCTATTGTAGTGCCAGGAGTCGCCCTGATTCTTACTCTCATCAGCCAATTACGACCCAAGCTTAAGCTATTTTTACCCTATGCGCTCGTCTTTGTTATTTATCTCCTCATACGTCTGGCTACTAGTTCGGGCGTCCAAAGCGAATATCAACTCACCCTTGGCCCCTCCCTCCTCACCAACCTCCGCTGGTACTACTTATTTGCCGCCAACCTACCAGAAGCCTTGGTCAGCTATGGCCTACCGCGCATGGGGATCAACTTTACTCAATTCATTCACGATTTTGGCATTTCAGCTTGGGTCATCATGATCAGTACAGGTCTGATATCCCTATTTACCTTCATTCGCCTTATATATACTCGCCGTTGGCTCTATATCTTGTGGTTTGTCGTCTCCCTCGGTCCCATCCTCCTCCTGAGAGACCACCTCTACCCGCATTACCTCGATCTCGCCCTCATTCCTTTCCTTTTATTACTCACCCAGGATTTAAAAGTCAAATACCAATACTTAATCTCTCTCATATACATATTGGCGGCGATATACTCAATCCAGTTTAGCCAGGCTCACCACTGGACTACGGGGAGGGCAATTATGTCCTCGAGTGCTCAGACAAAACTAGACTGGAGCGAGATTTGTAGCCACGACTCGGTCGCATTCGTGGGGGAGGGGAGCCGACCACTTGAGCTCTCCTACACTCTCTCTTTGGAGAATGGCCCCAGAGTAATCTGTCAGAATCCTGCGCTCAAGGTATACTACTTGACCGCCGAAGCCTTGGCGAAGGAGGTCGGGAAGAATACAATATCAGGGGAAGCCTACCTCGTCCCAATCGACTCTGTATTTGAATAATATGAGCAGTCTAAACATCGATAACATCAAATTGAAGGCGTTTAAGGGAGTCTTTACCCTCACTTTCCGTCGCCTCATCCTCAAAGTGATCGACACGGTGGGTGTTATCATCCTTGCCCGCGCCCTCACTCAGGACGTCTTTGGGATTTTTGGTATTATCAGCTTCGTCGTCTTTACTTTTCTCTCATTCTTTTCTGATATTGGTTTTGGCGCGGCACTCATCCAGAAAAAAGAAGAGCTCACTCAGAATGACATCCGCACTACCTTCACGATCCAACAGTCTCTCGTCACTCTACTCCTGATCATCGCTTGGCTTGCCTCACCCTCCATCTCCCACTTCTATAACTTGGGATTGCAGGGGATTTGGCTGATCCGCGTTCTCTCCCTCTCTCTCTTTATCACCTCTTTCAAAACTATTCCCTCGATCCTCCTGGAGCGGGAGTTGAGATTCGAGAAGCTCGTCATCCCAGAGATCATCGAGACCTTGGTTTATAACGCCATCGCTGTCTACATGGCTCTCCACGGATATGGAGTCTGGAGCTTGGTGATTGCGATCCTTGCTAGAGTAGTGACCGGTGCCCTCGCCCTCAATTTGCTCTCTCCTTGGCGTATTGGCTGGGCATACTCGGCTACTTCTGCCCGCGCACTCCTCTCCTTTGGCGTCCCTTACCAATTAAATAGTGTCTTGGCCCTCATCAAAGACAATATTACCCCCACTCTGATCGCCTATTGGTATGGTCCTGCCGCCGTGGGGTTTGTGAATTTGGCCCAAAATATCGCCACCCGCCCCATGGAGATCATCAACATTGTCTCTCGTGTGATGTTCCCAGCTTATTCACGTCTCCAGCATGACACCGAGAGACTCAAACGCTGGATCGAGAAATCGGTCTCATTCATGGCCTACCTCTATATGCCAGCCATCACCGGGCTCCTCATCACCGCTCGCCCCATCCTCGAGTATCTCTACGCCGATAAGTCAGCCAAATGGCTCCCTTCACTACCCACGCTCCTGCTTTTCTTGGCCGGCGCCTACCCGATCATTGTCACGACCACCTATACCAACGCACTCTATGCCCTGGGTAAGCCTAAGGTGGTCTTGGCGCTCATGGCGCTCTATACTACGCTCACTTGGGTACTTGGAGTCCCACTGATCTACAAATATGGCTACGTCGGTATCGCCTTAGCCGGCTTTATCATTACTTATATAACCTTCCCGATCGTGATCCGAGAAATGAACAAAGTCGTTCGCATCTCCACCTGGGATTCACTAAAGCGTCCTCTACTAGCCAGTCTGATCATGGCGGGTGTGACCTATTATGTCAACGCCACCTTTACCCACTCACTACCCTCGCTCCTTTTCACCTGTATGGTGGGAATGGTAACATATCTCTTGGCCATCTACTTGCTAGACGGATCCAAGCTGAAAAATGAGTTTGCTAGCTGGTTTGCGCTCATCGGTCGAAGATCCTGAGCGTAGTCGAAGGAAAATAAAATATGAAAGAAAAAATCTCAGTTATTATCCCCACGGTGAACGCCTTTGAAGAACTCGATCTTGCGATCGAGAGTATCAAAAAAAACTCTGACCACCCCATCGAATTTGTCATTGTCATCGACCCCGATATGAATACCGGCAAAGTAAACGATGATATCCTCAAAGTCTGTAAAAAACAAGGAGTCAAAGCCTGGGTAAACAAAGAGAATTTGGGACCCTACGGCAACTGGAACCGGGGAGCTGAGGTAGCCACAACCGATTGGCTCGTGTTTGCGACCGACGACCAATATTTTGCGCCTCACTGGGACTCTAATTTGCTCAAGTATTGGCAGCCCAAGAGACTTATTTCAGGTCGTCTCATCGAGCCTGGGATCATCCCCGTCTACAAAACCAATATCCAGCAAGATTTTGGGGTGCTACCCTCTGAATTTAGGGAAAAAGATTTTATCGCTTGGTGCCAAAGGCGTAAGGTAACTGGTTATACCCCAGACGGATTCTTCATTCCCATGCTCCAGAAAAGGGCTGATTATGACGTTCTCGGTCACTATCCGGTCGCGGGCAAATTTGGGACTAGTACTGCCGTTAGTAACGACTATCTCTATGTTCAAGCCGCACTCAAAAAAGGGTATGAGTTTGGCACCGCAGAAGACTCCTATTCTTACCATTTCCAAGCCAGTTCCTGGAAGAAAAAAACCTTGAAGCCGAGTGTCGCGGCGATTGTCCTCACCAAAAATGAAGAGCGTGACCTCGCCAAGTGTCTGAAATCTCTCGCTTGGGTCAGCGATATTTTTATCATCGACTCTGGCTCCTCTGACAAGACTCTCTCCATCGCCAAACAATTTAAGGCCAAAATATTCACGCGAGAACTCGACAATTTTAGTGCCCAGCGCAACTTCGCCCTCTCCAAAGTAGGGAGTTACAACTGGGTACTGATGGTCGACGCCGATGAAGTGGTAGAGCCGGAGCTAGCCAAAGAACTGCAATTTTTTGCCAAAGATATCTACTTAGACGGAGTAAACGTCCCGCGCAAGAACTATATTTTTGGCAGATGGATCGAACATACCGACTGGTATCCGGATCATCGCCTCGTCTTTTTCCGTCCCAAGATGGTGCAATATGCTGGCGACGTGCATGAGCGACCTACGTTCGTGAAGGGGAACGGGACGACTGCGACCTCAACCCACCATCTACTCCACCACAACTACGACAGTGTGCGTGAGTTCGTCGCGAAAAATCTCGTGGACTACCCAATGCAATATGCCCAAGTTTTACACGCCGACAAAGTCAAGTTCACAGCTCTAGACTTACTTTCCAAACCCCTCGCTGAGTTTATGCGACGCTTCTTCCTGACATCGGGCTACAAGGACGGTCTCTATGGTCTCATCTTGAGTGCCCTCATGGGTGTCCAAACACTTGTGGCCTACTGTTACCTCTGGGAGCTCCAGGGCAAGCGGGAGGAGCTCACGACACAGGAAACACAATCCCTATTTAACTCACTGCGTGGCAAATCTAGTGAGCTATCCTACTGGCTCACCACTTTGGCCATAGAAAGTGCCTCCGGTGCTACCAAACTCTTCCACCGAGCTCATCGCAAAGCCTTAAAACTAGTGAAAGGCCTATGAAAAAATCTCTCAAGATAAAGCACGCGGTCGTGCTTGTCAACTACAAAGTCTCAAAGGACACGATTGCTTGTGTGAAATCGATAGAAAAATGCAAAGATGCTCCCCATATTATCGTTGTCGACAATGGCTCGAGCGCAGAAGTAGTCCAAGAATTACGTGAAGCCTGTCCTGGTCTAGACATCATTGCCTCACCCACGAATGTCGGTTTCTCAGCGGGGAATAACCTTGGCATCAAAAAAGCCCTCAAGCTTGGTGCCCAGGTCGTCTATATCTTAAACAACGACACCCTCGTCGATCCCAACCTGTTTTTCCGGAGCTTCCGCTACGTGGCGGGCAAAAATCGCATCGCCGGGGGCAAAATCTACTATGCCAAAGGATACGAATTCCACGACGATCAAAAAGGGCAGGGGAATATCCTTTGGTACGCTGGGGGATACTTTAACTGGGAGAGTGTGATCGCGACTCATTACGGCGTCGACGAGGTCGACCATGGGCAGTACGACAAAATTAGGCCCGTCGACTTTATCACCGGATGTTTCCTCGCCGTCCCCCGCCAGGTTTTTCACAAGATTGGATTACTTGACGAACCTTTCTTCCTCTACCTCGAAGACACGGATTTCTGTCTTCACGCCAAAAAATTGGGTATCGAGGTCATGTACAACCCCAACTTAGTAATTTATCACTGCAACTCGAGCTCCACGGTCGCGGGGAGTCCACTGGTCGACTATTACATCACCCGTAACCGCTTCTTTATCGGCCGTCGCTATGGTACTCTCCGCCTCCGTTTTGCGCTTTTGCGCGAGGCACTATTTAGGAACTGGAGTTCGAGCGTCCGTCGCCTGGCATTTTTTGACTATCTATTTGGTAGAATGGGTAATAGAAATGAAGCAATCTTCGCCCTTGCGGCCAAATTGGATAAATAGCTTAGGTTTGTTTTTTGCGCTTTCTGTTGGTTTTGTGCTTTATCTTCGCCTCGGTCGTGACTTTCTCTTTGACTGGGATGAAGGGATCTACGCTGAGCTTGGGAGACAGCTCCTCGCGACCAAGGATTTCCTGGTCGCTTCCTGGAACGGCGCTCCCTGGCTCGAGAAGCCTCCTGGTATTGCCTGGGTTTCTGCACTAGGCATCATGTTTGGCGGTGAGACTGCCTATGGTGCCCGCCTCCTCATGCCATTATTTGCGGTCTATACCCTCTACATCGTCTATCGGATTGGGACTCATCTGGGGGGATGGAAACATGGTCTGATTGCGGCGGGGGTACTCGCCACCTTCAATCTGTTTCTCGGTCGCACACGGGCCGTGAATACCGACATGCCACTCCTTGCGAGCATCACGACTACAGTGTTATTTTTACTCGAAAATCGTCCCGCTTGGTGGGTAGCTTTCTCGGTCTTTGGGGGAGTCTGGTTCAAAGGGATCGCCGGTTTACTCTCTGTAATTATCGCTCTCCCACTTCTCCTCTCCAAATCAAAAAAATTCCTCGCATTGTTCATTATTTATTGTTCATTGTTCATTATCCCTTGGCATCTCTACACTTATCTCAAATACGGTCAGGATTTCTTGACTCCCTATTTCTATGAGCAAGTCCTGCGTCGCGCCACGGCCCAGATAGAGTTTCATTTTGAGACTCGCTGGTACTACTTTAATTATCTCTACGAAAATTTGGGGCTTGGAGTGTTACTCGTTTCTTTTGTGGGGGCGCTCGCGACTCTCATGAGCAAAAAAAATTGGTATCTCTTGTGGTGGGTTTTCTCCCCACTCGCCATCTTCACACTCGCCAAGACGAGACTCTTTTGGTACATTTTACCCGTATACCCTGCCCTCGCCCTGCTCATTGCCCAGGCAATTGGAGCGTGGCAAAAAGATCGGACTTCCCGGGGCGTAGTTGCCATTCTAGCCATAGGGATTTGGGCACAGGCACTTCTGCTCTCAGCCCGCTCAGTCGAATATAGGAAATTCGCCTCCCCCGTTCCGGATCGTATCTATGTTGCCCAGGAATTAGGCCGACTCACAAGTGACGAGCTCCTCATCCTCGTCCCGCCCTCTGAGCGCCTCGCCGAGGCTCTCCTGCCATCAGTGGCTCGTCTTACCTCTAGTTTCCGCTACGGAGGGATGCCCTCGGTCGTGTTCTATTATGGTGGACCCGTTGAGTTTTACTACGACGTCGACAAGTTTCGGGCGGATTGGACCAAACAGCCCTCACCCACGGCACTCATAGCCACAGAGGACGCCCAGCTCGTTCCTGGCTCAAGCAATACTATCGTTTCTACCAAAACCTATCTGGGTATCCAGAAGGGGGTCTATGCTCTCCGTTAGCACACAGATCGCTCGTGGCGACGATCTCGCTACTTTTGCCCAAATGTTAAAAAGTGTGGAGTTTGCAGGGGAGCTCATCATCTTTAACATGGAGCGGACTGACGCGCCCGCCCTCGCTCTCTTTAAAAGATTTAATGCGCGTGTGATAGAGGTTGTGACCCCCAAGATTGTCGAGGGTATTCGGGCTAGGCAGGTCAAAGAAGCAAAAGGGGAGTGGGTACTCATCATGGATTTTGACGAAGTTGTCACCCCCTCACTCCAAGGAGAAATTAAGGCATTGATTGATAACCTCGCTTCCTGTTCGTCCTACGCGATCCCCAGGGACAACTACTCTCTAGGTTACCCATTGCGCCATGGAGGCTGGGAGCGCGACTATGTCGTGCGTCTGATCCGCAAGAATGATTTTATGGATTGGCCCACTAATATTCATAGCTCGCCGGTGATGAAGGGGAGTATGATCAAGACTCTCCATCCCATGGAGCATCACAAAGATGCCAGTCTCTCTCAGATGGTCGAGAAAACCAACCGCTATAGCGACATCGAAGCAAAATTATTTTTTGACGGACACCTCCCTCCTGTCTCCGCCCTCACTTTAATTCGCAAAAGTGGGATGGAATTCCTCCGCCGCTATATTCTCAAAAAAGGTTTTCTCGACGGGGCCATCGGCCTCCTCCAATCTCTCTATCAAAGTTATTCTGTCTTCATCACCTACGCCAAGCTCTACGAGCTCCAACACAAATCAAAATCATGAAAAAGGAAACTTTCGTTTTACTCCCTGGCTACGATGGAGATGGGATCGGCACTTTTTCTGAGTTAAATAGCTTACTTTCGGTCAAGCATAATTGCCTCGTCATCAACTATCCCTATTACGGCCAAACCGACAGAGTCTATACACTTGACGAATTAGTCTCATATGTACACAAAATCACTAATCAGCGCAAACTTTCCC
Source organism: uncultured Pseudomonadales bacterium (assembly GCA_964347565.1). Lineage (GTDB taxonomy): Bacteria > Patescibacteriota > Microgenomatia > UBA1400 > UBA12108 > CAJAUT01. The sequence continues at coordinate 24,211 of CAYFZD010000001.1, forward strand.
GTTTTCATTTGGTTGGTTTTTCCATGGGCGGATTTGTTGCCGCAGCCTATGCCATCAGATATTCCTCCCAACTCAAGTCGTTGACCTTAATAAGCTCCGCCGTGACCCCTCTCTTATCTCCCCTCAATCAGCTCTCACTCGTGATGGCATATCATCTCTTCAAAATTCCTCTTCTCGCCAGATTATTCTCCCTTATATACTGTTCCCCTTATCTCAGCGATATGGTGAAGGATTCTCCCTTGCCCCCACCTAGGGATAATTTTCCGGTAGCGGAGGGATACCCAGTCTTTGGCACGCTAGCCAATGTTTTATACGAATCAACTCATTCGCAATTATCTACCCAAGCTAAGCTGGCAAAACTAGTCAAAAAAGCGATTCTTTTTGCCGACGACCCCTCGTTTCCTGCGGCGATCTACTCGCCTATACTCACAGATCTAGGATTCCGCATAGTCGTTCACGACCACGGCGGCCACGCAACACACCCTGATTATTGGAATATAGTGGGAAAGGACCTACTACGTTAATTCGAATTATCGTAGTATAGATGTATGTCTCAAGTATCTAAATATCAATTAAGCAACAAAATCTACACCAAAATTTTCAGTTTATTCCCTCAGTTTCTGTATCGAATGACAAGTCACGGCAAACAAGCTGAGCTAGTGGACGCTTTTTTTACTCGTACTGAAAAAGTCGTGATCGCCAAGCGAGTTGCTATCGCCTTCATGCTCGTCAAAGGATATAAATATGACCAAATAGTCGGAAAACTCAAAGTTAGTCACGGTACAGTAGCCAAAATTGCTGATTCGTTAAAATCTCATAGTGATAGTGTTACTCAGGAACTCGGTAGCATCGCCAAGGAAGATTCATTTACCGACTTTTTGAATGCCATCGGATACCAAGCATCTAAACTCCTCCCCCCAAAGGGTGGTAACTGGTCTGACTGGAGAGGTAGAATAGAACAAGAGAAGAAGGATGCAGAAACACCATTCTAGATACTACGATGATTCGAATTATCGTAGTGAGAAGCAATAATGTCTATGAGAACATTGATAATCGATAACAGTTCGAAATACCTAGATCGCCTAGTAGAGTTGATTCGGCCAGATCAACCAGTAGTCAGGGAATATTCCCAAATCTCTGGCTTGGAATCCGAACAATACGATCTAATTATTCTCTCCGGTGGGCACTCATTCTCTATCGTGGGAAACGAGGACAAACTCGCCCAAGAAATAGCTCTTATCCAACAATCCACTATCCCCATCCTGGGGATTTGTTTTGGTTTCGAGCTCATCGCCCACACCTTTGATGCCATCATGCAGAGGATGCAGACAAAAGAAAACGGGATCCTCTCAATCAATAAACTAGCGGGCGATCCAATTTTTACCAATTTGAGCGATCTCAGCGTGTTTGAAAGTCATCGATGGGTGGTGAGTGATCCTGGACAATATTTAGTGCCACTGGCCCGGTCCAGAGATGGGATCGAAATCATCAAACACCAAACGAAACCAATCTATGGCTTCCAGTTCCACCCAGAAATGTTCCCCGATCAGACACAAGGCGATGAATTATTCGCGAATTTTACAAAAATAGTACAAAATAGCGTTATATGAAAAAAGCCTTAATTGTCAGTCCCTATCTCGACCACTTAGGGGGAGGGGAGCGCTACATGCTCTCAGTGGCGAGCGTGCTCGAGTCCCTGGGACACGAAGTCTACTTTGCCTGGGATAACGTGGGAGAAATAACTACCCTCGCTGGTATGTTTGGACTCACACTAGAGCGACCCCAGCTCGACCCTAAAATAAAAAACCTATATATGACTCATAATCCATTATCCATGTATCTCTCCACTCGCCCCTATGACGTGGTTATCTACCTCTCTGACGGGAGCATTCCGCTCCTGGGTGGCAAACGCAATATTCTCCATATGCAAGTACCCTTCCACGGGGTAGGGGGGAAATCCTGGAAAAATCAACTCAAAAACCATTTGATTCACACTGTCATCGTCAACTCCAATTTCACTAAGGGGGTCATAGACCGGGAGTACGGGATTGATTCACTAACCATCTATCCTCCCGTCCCCGCCATCTCCCCTTCCACCAAAACCAAAACTATCCTCTCCGTCGGCCGTTTCGAGCCCTCGCTTAACACCAAACATCAAGATATCCTGATCCAAGCCTTCCGCGAGCTCTCCCCTCAACTTCCAGGATGGAAATTGGTACTGGCGGGAGCTTCCTCTAACGAAGAGTGGGTTACTCAACTTCGCAATCTGGCTCATGATCTGCCAGTTGAGTTTGTGGTCAACGCTCCCTACGCCAATTTATGTGATCTCTACGCAAGCTCTACCATCTACTGGCACGCAGCAGGGTACGGAGTGGACGAACACAAGAACCCAGAGCTCACCGAGCACTTTGGGATCAGCACCGTGGAGGCGATCTCCGCAGGCTGTATCCCCCTCGTCATCCCTTCAGGTGGCCAAAAAGAAATAGTCACTGACCCCTCGCTCCAGTGGACGACTATCTCTGAATTAATCGTCAAGACTCTTGATGCAATCTCTACTCCTCCCAGCGTCACCCTTGACACTTCTCTCTACTCGATGGAGAATTTTATGAATCAAGTAAAAAAAATCTTATGACCCTCAAACAAATTCTTACTTCCAAAATTTTCCTCCTTGGCCTCCTCATCCGTTTCGTAGTCATGCCCTTTACGGGCCACTACGACATTCGAGGCATTAATTTCGCGGTCTACAACTTGCCATTTAAAGGTATCACCAACGTCTATGAGGTCGCCTCCCATGGTCCCGTCGATTACCTGGTAAACGTCAATTTTGGTCGCGACTACTTTATCTATCCTCCTCTCAATTACTTTACGCTAGGCACTTTCATGTCTGTCCTTAAGCCGTTATACGGCTCGGAGTTCGTGAGCTGGATCGAAGGGTATGGCTCTGACACTCTATCGGTCGTGACACACCCGCATGTCTGGAGATATCTGTTCCTCATGAAAATTCCATACCTCTTCTTCGACGTCCTCCTTCTATATATTCTGATCCAGTTTTTTAGCAAAGACAAGGATAAAGAACGTGCGCTTAAATACTGGTGGCTCAATCCAATCGTAATTTTCTTGCCTTATATTTGGGGTCAATTTGACATCATCCCCGCCGCCGTCATGTTGGCGGGGGTACTCGCCGGCTTTAAAAACAAACCATATCACGCAGCCTTGCTCCTAGGCCTTGCAGCATCGTTTAAAAACTACCCGCTCATTTTACTGCCCTTTATCGCCATTATTTTTGGCAAAAATATTTGGCAGATGATCAAGCTAATGGTGGTGGGAATGCTCCCATTTATTCTCACTACCGCCCCATTCTGGAGTCACGAGTTTTTTCGCAAGACCGTTCTTTTCTCCTGGCAATCGCAAAAGATGATGGATTTTATGTGGGCGATTGGGGGGAGTGACGGAGTTTATCCCTTTTTTATTGGATACTTCTTGATCATCATGTGGAGCTTGTACAGGCTTAGGGGGAGGGCGGATCAAATTTTTACTCCCATGGTTATGACTCTAACCTGGTACTACGCAACCACCAATTTTCACCAGCAATGGTTCATGTGGGTATTACCATATTTAGTCATTCTTTGCATCAGGGATACCAAGTTGAGACTGATTGGCTTAGGAGTGGTTGCTTTGTTTTTCCTGCGTTTGATCGAAATCCAAGCCAACGTCACCACGGAATTGTTCGTCTGGCTCGCTCCCGCTTTTGAAGATCTTCCCAAGTCTCGTTATCTGGTTGGACTAGCATATGATATCCACAAATTCCGCAACATTGTCAACAGCATGTTTATCGCCCTGGCTTTTTTTGTCAATGCTTATTTAGGTAGTCGTGTGAAAGAAAAAATATGAACCGCCAGGATCAGCACCAGCCACTCACTTCGACAATCACTCGGTTTTACGAGGGAGAGACAATCTCTCAGATCTTTTATAGTAACCGCAATGATCTAAACACCGTCAGTATTTGTATCCGTAACCCAGACCGTGCCCTGACCCCCATGACCTTCAAGCTCATGGAGGGGGATACTGTAGTACGTAACCTCGAATTTAGCGGGGGTAATATAGACAACGAAGATTGCACCAAATTCAAGTTTGATAAAATTGCCGACTCTAAACACAAAACATACGCCGCCACCATTAGCTCGCCTCCCGTAGACAAAAAACTCAGGAGTCCGGCTGCCTTTAGCATAGAGATGCACGAGGGGGTCATGCACTACAAGACTTTTTACTATCAGAGTGTAGGGGAGGTGGTTAAAGAGTCTACCACCCAGCTCTTTACTAGATTTGGCCAAGATCCGCTGTTTCTAATATTTTGGGCTACCGCGATAATCTACTTGATTACCCGCCTGCGTTTAGCGATACGTAAGAAATGAAATTTAAGTTACTCTTCCTTCTACTTATTTTTACCTCTGCCATCCTCTTGCGCTTTTGGAACTACGAGGGTCGCACTACCTACGGCTGGGATCAATCGCGTGACGTCGGCGTGCTCGAGTCCGCACTCACGACTCATCAACTCCCACTACTGGGCCCAATCGTGCGAGGCGATGTGGGCGGATTCTATCTCGGTCCCCTCTACCACTACTTACTGGCACCTATTTATTCTCTCACCGGTCAGAACCCGCTCTCACTCGTGTGGACCTCGATCATGCTGGATGTGGGGGTGGCTATCGGACTTACTCTGGCATTTGGCTTCTCCGCCGGTCTCATCTGGGCGTTCTCCTCCATGCTCATCAACTCGTCGCTCACCCCATGGAATGTTTCTCTCATCCACCCATGGGTCTTGGCTATCATTCTCCTCTCCAGTCGCCTCACGAGCTCGCGCAACATCTGTCTATTCTTATTACTCATCTCTGCCTCTACGAGTATTCACTTGACCCTCATTCCGCTCGCCTTCTTACTCTTGCTCGTCGCCTCACCCACGATTGTCCGAGCTACCCACCGCGCCATTGAATATCTCTACTATTTTCTTGCTCTCATCCTGCCCCAAGTTCCCCTCATTTTATCGGATCTCAGGAGTGGAGGCGCCAACGCACGAGCGCTCAAAGATTTCCTCCTCATCAAATCGCACGAAGATCCAGTCTCCCTACTGGAATTTAGTCAAGCCTTATTTAGTAAAATTGGCTATACTACGTCGAGATTATTTGTGGGCGAGCCCTATTTAGCTTTTGGCTGTCTAGTTTTTGTGGCGCTCCTAATCTACGGACTTCTCCACTGGAGGATCCACAGGGCCGCAGGCTTATCTCTTATTATTACTTTCACACTGATCGTCACGCTATTCATTTACCGTGACCCAAATTTTGCCGAGTACTACCTGAATGCGATGTTAGTTCCCCTTGTGATCCTCGTCTCTCTCGCTCTCACGCGCACTCCACGTCCTCTAGTTTATCTCGTTCTTCTGATTATGATTGGTCTCAACCTCCGCTCACTAGACTTCCGCACAAGCGCCTATTCTATGGGGGCCAAAAAAGACTTACTCATCTCAGCCGCCCCGCATCTGCAAGAGGGGGTAGAACTCCGCCTGCTCTTACCAGACCACCAACAATTTGGGTTTGCCTATTATTTGACCACATTAGGCATATCCAACGACCCTAGCAATCACCTCAAGCTTTATATCGCCCCCGCGCTCATCGAGCACGTACCTGCTCCCCCTGACGCCCAGTCAGTTGTTTTCCAAACTCAGCTCTCAGCCTTCCGCTTGGTAGTTTTTAGCAACTAGGGTAAAATCCTCCTATGACCAAACCTAATGTTAGTATTGTCATCCCCTCCTGGAATAGCGAAAGTCAGCTCAAACAAAATCTACCCTATGTGTTCAAAGCGGCAGAGGCCGTCAAAGCCGAGATCGTGGTAGTGGATGATGCCAGCGCCTACGACCAATCAGCTAAATATTTAAGATCACTAGGTAATAAAATTCGTTTTTATGAGAATAAAACTAATGGCGGCTTCTCCTACACCGTCAACCGTGGAGTCGAGCTCGCTAAAGGCGATATCGTCGTACTCCTCAACACAGACGTGCGACCCTCGCCCGATTGTTTTGTCAATTCGCTCTCCAAATTTTCTGATCCCTCTGTTTTTGCCGTGACCTTCAATAGTGGCGAGGCTTGGGCTGGTGGGAGATGGGAGGGCGGACTGCTCCAGCACGCCAAAGTAGAGCCAAGCAAAGACAACGCCGACAAACAGAATCCAAGCCTCTGGGCCTCCGGTGGACAAGCCGCCTTCGATCGTGAAAAATGGATGTTACTTGGCGGGATGGATCTCCTCTACAAGCCCTTCTACTGGGAAGACGTCGATCTAGGATACCGAGCCTGGAAGAGGGGTTGGCGCATCATTTGGGATCCCAAGAGTAAGTGTGTCCACGATCATCAAAAAAGTGTCATTGCCAGCAACTTTACTCCCGAGTTTGTCAAAGCCACCGCTCAGCGCAATCAGTTCCTCTTCGTCTGGAAAAACATCCACAACTCAGAAATGTTATGGTCGCATCTGCGCAAAATCCCCAGTTTCCTCAAAAATTACCCTCTCCCATTCCTGCGTGCCCTGCTCCTCTTGCCCTCAGCCTTGCGGGGGAGGGGAGTCGAGCAGCGCGCCTCCACTCGCAGTGATAGTGAGATACTAAAGATCTGGAGCTAACTATGGCACCCATGGTCTCGGTCATTATTGTCAACTACAACGCCGGCAAACTGCTGTCTAAGTCTGTCAACTCTGTCATCAACTTCCCGGGGGTAGAAGTAGTGGTGGCGGACAATGCCTCCCGCGATAACTCGTTTAAAGATCTAGTCGCTGGTCCCAGAATCCCCAACTTGGTCTTGATCGACAACGGCGCCAATATAGGTTTTGGCAAGGCCGTCAACCAGGCGGTCTTAAAGAGTCACGGCGAATATGTCTATCTCCTCAACCCTGACGCCTCCCTTAGCAAGACCGCCCTCGCTAGAATGGTGGAGACCGCCAAGGAGTATGGTGATCGTGCCATCATCGCCCCGCGCCTGGAGAATCCCGATGGTACTCCCCAATCCTCCTGTTACCGCCCACAAACGATTTGGAATGCCGTCAAAGAATACTGGTTAGGCAAATCAGGGTCATACGCCAAATATCTCCCTACTGGCAAATCTCCGGTGCAGGTCCACGCCGCCGTGGCCGCTGCCTGGCTTGTACCTCGGCAGGTTTGGGACGAGCTCGGGGGACTCAGCGACCGCTTTTTCCTCTATTTTGAAGATCTAGATATGTGCGACCGTGCGGGATCAGCTGGCATTCCTGTCATCTATGATCCCCGTGCTGTAGTAAAACACGCCCACGGCGTCTCCTCGCGTACCAACCCGATCGTGCTCAAGTTATTTACGAATTCTGCTTGGGAGTACCACGGCCGTCTCAAAAAAATCTTGATCGACTTGATTATTCGTTTGCGAGACTTCTTCGTGCCACCCATTTCCGCCAAAAAAGTCACGGGGATTATCCTCCTCTACACACTGTTTATTCTTACTATCGCCGCCCTGGGATATTTTTTACTCCCCGCCCGCTACGCCCCTCTGGCGCTAATTCCTGACGTCTATCATTCTAATTTCTTACTCTGGTCCTGGGCCAATTTTGACGGAGAACACTATCTTAGTATTGCCCAGCATGGCTATCAAACTATTCGCGGCCAGTCAGAGTACGCCTTCTTCCCACTCTATCCACTCCTCATTAATCTATTCAGTCGCACGGGTATGAGCGCCTACCTCGCCGCTCACTTAGTCACTCTCATCTCTGGAATAGGGTTTGTCTTTATCCTCTTAAAATGGGCTTCCAAGTACACCAAAAACCCGCTGACTCTTTTGTGGCTGACTTTGCTCTCACCCGGGGCAATTTATCTCTCTGCCATCTATTCCGAGCCCCTCTTCCTTCTACTCACTGTCTCCACCTTTTACTTTTGCGATAGACGGGAGTGGGGGAGAGCTACCTTGATGACAGCGCTTGCCACCGCTACCCGCGTCAATGGTATTTTTCTCGTTCTATTTTTGCTCCTTAAATCTCGCTCCCCCAAAGTCCTTTTAGGCTTATCCGGAATCTTGGCCTACATTTACTATCTATGGCAAAAAACCGGCGATGGCCTGGCCTTTTTTCATGCTCAGTCCGGGTGGGAAAAATCCACCCTCACCGCCCCCTGGGTGACGCTAACCAACTATTTTACTGCGCTTACTACAGGTTTTGTGCCTGATCTCACTCACCTAGTGGTCGCCATCGAAGTCCTCGTGACAGGGTTACTCATCTATCTACTTATCAAATTTTGGCGCCAGCATAAACTAGATTCCGCCTACAAATATTACGCCCTCGCCAATCTCGCACTCCCCCTAGCTACTGGGTCTCTTGGCTCGATGCCTCGTTTCTCACTCGTTCTCTTCCCACTCTTTCTCATGATCCCCACCCAATCTCGCTCCTCACGCATTGTTCACTCTTCATTATTTATTATCATGAGTATGATAGGTATCATCCTCTTTACGCGGGGATATTGGTATGCTTAAGCTCAAGTGGATCCTCATCCTCGCCACCATCCTCCGCCTATTGTGGCTCGACAAAGTCCCCCCTAGTCTCAACTGGGACGAAGTTTCCATGGGATACACGGCTTACAGTATAGGTGAGACGGGGATGGACGAATGGGGAGAAAGATTGCCAATCTTTTTCCGTTCCTACGGAGAATGGAAGTCAGCTGTCTATATTTACTTACTCGTGCCCTTTATCAAGATATTTGGACTGAGCGCCTTTGCAGTGCGACTCCCATCGGCTCTGGCGGGTATTCTCGCAGTCTATCTCACTTACTTGATAGGCCGAAAAATCTATAGTGAAAAAGTCGGTCTCTGGGCTTCTCTTTTCCTCGCCATCTCACCTTGGCATTTGTTACTCTCCCGCCCTGCCTTCGAAGCCAATGTATCCCTCACTTTGATCCTTGCCGGCCTTTTCTTTTTTCTGCGTTCATCGACCATCGTCCATTGGCCATCGACCATTTTGTCTGGGATTTTCCTTGGCCTCGCTCCTCATACTTATAATAGCGCCAAAGTAGTAGTACCATTTTTAGTTCTCTACTTAATTTGGCAGACCAAATTTTACAAAAATATCAAACAACTTTCACTATTTGTAGTGATACTTACAGTCTTTGCCATCCCTATTATTCTCAATCTTTTTTCTGGACGTGCCCAGTTTCGCTATTCTCAGGTCGGGGTCAGCACTGACCAATTCGGCTTAAACACTTTTGTGAATCATCGCAATAACCCTCAATTGCCCAAACTTCTTGGCAAATTAGCCTTCAATAAATATACCTATACGCTCCACTCAACCTTAAAAAACGGTTTATCCTACCTCAACCCGGCTTTTCTGCTAGTAGAGGCAGGAGATCATACCCAACATCATCTCCCTTATCATGGCGTCCTCTATATCGGTGAGTTTGTTTTTGTTCTTTGTGGACTATATCATTTAAGCAAAAGCTCCAATCACCATTTGCGATTGTTACCTCTCGTCCTGATTTTTCTAGGCATCATCCCAGCCGCCCTCACCCGTGATGTCGGTCACGTTTTGCGCAGTATTTTGACCTTGCCGGGTTGGCAGCTCCTAGCAGGAATTGGTGTTATTGAACTTCAAAAATTGAAAACTCCGTACTTGAAAATTGTAAATTGGTTATTGGTTATTCAAATTGCTGTCTTTATGACAGCATATTTTTTCTGGTACCCCACTGCTTACGCTCGCGATTGGCAGTATGGTCTCAAAGAAACGGCTGCCTACGTACAGGAGCATGAGGGTGAGTACGAGGAAATCGTGGTCTCAAAATGGTTCGGCGAGACCCAGCTCTTTTTGGCTTTTTACAATCGCTGGGACCCTCTCTGGTATATGGAAGCCAACAAGCAAAATTTACGCTACGAAACAGAGGGTAAGCTCTGGTTAGACCAGCTCGAAGAGTATAGTATAGGTAAATACACATTTAAGTACCTTAAATTTGGTGAACCCGTTTACAAAAAAACGCTCTACGTCGGCAAGTTTGACGATTTTTTTGAAAATCCTCGAACCTTGGAAACGATTAATTATCCTGACGATTCGGTGGCCGTACATATTATGGAAGGACTACCTAAATGAATTTATCGATTGCCCTCGCCGTTTACAACGAAGCCGATAATCTCAGACAATGTCTCGACAGCGTCAAAGCGATTGCGGATGAGATCGTGATCGTCGACGGGGAGTCCACCGATTCGACAGTAGCCATTGCCAAAGAGTTTGGGGCCAAAGTATTAAGTGAAGAGAATCGTCCCAACTTCCACATCAACAAACAACACGCTATCGACGCTTGTAGCGGCGACTGGATCCTCCAGCTCGACGCCGACGAGCGCGTCTCCACTGCCTTGGCTACCGAGATCAAGCGTGTGATCAGTGACAAAATGACCAATCCTCCCTCAGCCTACTATCTCAAACGCCGCAACTATTACCTCGGACGCTGGATGAACAAGGGAGGGATGTATCCAGACCCTGTTATCCGCCTGTTCCAAAAAGGCCAAGCAAGTCTCCCCCAAGCTAGTGTGCACGAGCTAATGTCAGTCACTGGTACCACCGCTTGGCTCCAAGAGGATCTACTCCATATCGCTGACCCCAGTTTTGCCCGCTACCTCTTGCGCAGCAACCGCTACACGACCCTCCAGGCTGAGGATTGGCTCAAAGAGGGGAAGCTGGGCACAGATACTTGGACTCTCTTGCGCTATATGATCCTCAAGCCCTTCTGGCAATTCTGCCTCATCTATTTCCGCCACAAGGGTTTTCAAGACGGTTTTCCTGGGTTTGTTTTCGCTTGGTATTCTGGACTCCATCTGGCCAGTTCTTACGTTAAATACTGGGAAAAGAAATCGGCCAAGTAATATGCGAAAATCATGGGCCTCACATTTACCTTGGCTCTTAATAATTACTGTTGTAGCTATCTTTCTCACCCGCAATCTTTGGGGTACGCGTGCCTGGATAGAAACGCACGATGGGATCTTTCATTTGATCAGGCAAGACGCCTTTGTCGATTCCTTCCGTAGCGGCCATTTTCCAGTTCGCTGGGCTGGCTCGCTCGATAACGGCTTTGGTCTGCCAATCTTTAACTATATATACCCGGGTCCCTACTATCTGGGGACACCACTATCACTGCTGGGACTCAGTGCCAAATGGGTGATTAAGCTGGTCGAGATCTCACTCTATCTCTTGGGAGGAATCGGGATCTACACGCTATTTGCCCGCCGCCACAAGCTCTATGCCACCCTCTGTGCACTGCTCTATCTGACGACACCCTATTTGCTCCTCAATCTTTTTGTGCGAGGCGCCCTAGGCGAGTTTATGGCGATCTCACTGATACCTTGGGTGTTAGTCTCCCTCATGGATATGCGCTCTCGCCAAACACTCGCTTGGTACCACCCACTCCCTTACTTCCTCTTGTTTATCAGTCACAATTTTTTGAGTTTTCTCTTTCTCCCGATATACCTCGCCATCATATTTTTAGATCGAACTGCTCTCAAGATCGTGATCAAGAGTCTGTTTCTCTCTCTCTTACTCTCAGCCTTTTTTATAGTTCCCATGGTTTTCGAGCGTGACTTACTCTACTCGGTTTCCACCGGCAATTTTACCTATAATTTTGCCGATCACTTTGTCTACCCCATGCAGCTTATCTACTCAAAATGGGGGATTGGTCACTCCTATGCAGGCACGGGCGACGGGTTCTCGTTTGGACTCGGATTTGCGAATTTAGCCGTACTTTTCACCTCGTTGATCACCCTTTATCTCCGTCGAAGTCGCGATCTCTTCACTTACACAGGCCTGACTCTAATCGTTATTTTTTTCTTACTCCCTCTATCGCTCCCTATCTGGAAGATGTTACACCCTCTCCAAATCATTCAGTTTCCCTGGCGTCTCCTGTCACTCACCACCATTACTATCCCGCTACTATCATTCTTCCTCCTAATGACGTATCACAAGTCTCGCTACCTACCCGCCGTTGCCACTGGGCTAATTGTCTTTAATCTCTATTTTGCTTCTCTTTACTCCACTCCCGCGTATTTCCAGAACAACGATCAGCTCGCTAACCAGTTATATGTTCACTCAGGACAAACTACCACCTCATCTCGCCTGGAGATGCTACCTCGTTGGTCGCCACTTGAAGCGAGATGGATGGGGGAAGAGAACATGCGCATCGATCAAGGTTCTTCGCAGATAACTTCCTCTAGCTCCACAGCAAGCAACCTGTCCTTTACCGCAGATGCCAACATGGAAGGCGTTGTATATCGTATTCGTCGTAATTATTTCCCCTCTTGGGTCGTCCGTGACGAGACGGGGATTAGTTATGCACTCAAGCCCACAGACGATGGAGAAATCAATTTTACAGGTAGATCTGGCCTCCACACTTACTCGGCTTATGTCGGCAGTACGAGAATCGAACTTCTAGCCAACTGGCTCAGTTTATTTACTCTTATCTATTTACTTAGTATGGCCCTACGTCCCAAATTCAAAGATTATCTCGATTCTCGTTTTACGGGTTGGGATATCTCAATTGCCCTCCGCTATCTACCCATAGTGGATGCGCTAAAAAAAATCGCACGTCCAAGTGACAAAATCCTCGAAGTTGGTTCCGAAATCACCGGCATTACTCCCTACTATAAGCGCCTTATTACTGGTCTAGATCAAGGCTTTGATTACAAGAGGAGCAACAAATACTTAACACCTGTCGAGGGTAGCGCGACGAGCATGCCGTTTAAAGATCGTTCGTTCGATTACGTTATTTCTGTTGATTGTCTCGAACATATTCCCCCCAAATTACGTGCCAAAGCCGTTAAAGAAATGTTTAGAGTAGCCAAGAAGCAAATTTATCTTACCTTTCCGGTAGGCTCTCACTCTCAGAATATTGATAAAAGACTAGATCAATATTTCTACGAAAGAAACGGAGAACATTTTACCTATCTCACTGAGCACGTCGATTACGGCCTACCCGGTTTCGACTTTATTCCAAATCTAGTAGCCGAGCATGCTGATTGGCAATTAAAAGTCCATGGTAATACAAGCACCTGGCTCTGGGTTCTCCTGCTAAAAATGGGCTTCTCTAATGTTCCTTGGCAAACGAGTATTTACAGACGTTTGCTCTTACTCCTTCCGCTCCTCAAACACTTTAATTTTGCGCCATGCTATAGGCAGTTATATATCATTACCAGGGTTAGCGTATGAAAATCGCCATTTGCACTAGCCCACTCAAAAACAGCAGTAAAACGCGTGGGGTCGGGGTCTACACGCGCGAGCTCGTGAACGCTCTACGCACCAGCTTCCCCACAGACCAGTTTATCGAGACTACGGGCAATCCCTATCAAAGCGGGATTGACCTCGTGCACTACCCCTTCTTTGATCCCTATTTTTTGACCCTGCCCTGGCGTTATTCGCTCCCCACCCTCATCACAATCCACGACCTCATTCCCCTCAAATATCCCACTCATTTCCCCGCGGGATTACGTGGGCGACTCAAATGGGAGGTCCAAAAGATGAGGGCCCGAGCATCTGCTGGGATCATCACCGACTCTCTTAGCTCCGCAACGGATATTCAAGAGATATTAAAAATTAAAGAAAACCGTATCCACGTGATCCCCTTGGCGTCTGCTACCGCTCGGACTGCCATGTCTCTTGCTCCTAAAATAAAAAAACTCTACCATCTTCCCGACCGCTATATTCTCTACGTAGGTGACGTCAACTGGAACAAAAATATCCCAGGACTAATCGACGCTTTCGCCAAGTTAGACAACTCCTCGACTCATTTAGTGTTGGTGGGTAAAGTTTTTGCCGATAAGCCAGATATCCCAGAATTCAAAGTGGTGATGGAAGCCATAAAAAAATCTGGCAAATCAGAACTAATTCATCTCATTGGCTACGTCCCTAGTCACCACCTCTCTGGGATTTACCGGGAAGCCACGCTCTACTGCCAGCCCTCCTGGGACGAGGGGTTCGGCCTCCCGATCCTCGAGGCTATGAAAGCCGGCTGCCCGGTGGTAAGTAGTAATCGCGGCAGTCTGCCCGAGGTGGGAGGGGAGGCTGCACTTTATTTTAACCCTAGCTCAAATGAGCTCCCAGGAGTTTTACAATCACTCCTCTCCTCTCCCGCCAAGCGGGATTCACTCAAAGAGGCGGGTCTCCTCCAAGTCAAACAATTTACTTGGGACAAAACTGCCAAACTGACCAGGGAGATTTATGCCCAAATGGTTGGTTGATATTTTCTCATCGACCATTAACCATTGGCCATTAGCCATTAGTTTTCCATACTACGATACTGATCTTGCCCCCTTTTATTCTCGCTTCTGGGCCACTTTTGCGCATTTTGACGGGATTCATTACTTGCGTATCGCACAACATGGATACGCCGACTGGGGTAGCCAGGCCTTTTTCCCCCTCTACCCGCTCCTAGTCCATCTACTCTCGCCCTTGTCTCCCTCGCCCCTAGCGGCAGGACTCTTTATTTCCTGGGCCTCGCTAATTTTTGCCATTGTAGGATTGCGTCGCCTTTTCCCTACTAGACCTCATTTGTTTTGGCTTGTGCTCGCTTTCCCCACGGCCTTTTTCTTTTTTACTGTTTATACCGAGTCTCTCTTTTTCGCGCTCTCTATTTGGTTTTTTGTCTTTTTATCACGTCAAAAATGGTGGCTCGCCGCTCTCCTCGCTGGTCTCGCTTCGGCCACCCGCCTGGTCGGTGTTTTCCTCGCCCTTAGTCTCTTGATCGAACTCTTCCGTCACCCATTATCCATGATCCATCGATCATTTATTGTCCTTTTCTCTGTCTCTGGACTTCTTGCCTACATGTATTTCCTATACCAGACAACCGGTGATCCACTCCTGTTCTTTCACGTCCAACCTATCTTTGGTGGAGGCAGGAGTGGGGGAGAGCTGATTCTGCTGCCCCAAGTCATATATCGCTACGCCAAAATTTTACTCACGACTAGCTACGACACTTTTGTTTTTTGGCGCTCATTTCTCGAACTTGGCTTCCTTACTTGGGCACTGTCATCTATTATTAAAAAGTTTAAAACCATACCTCTCTCTGCCAACTTCTATCTCATTCTCTCAGTTATCTTGCCCACGCTCTCTGGCTCCCTCTCATCCCTCCCTCGTTATCTCCTCGTCCTGACCCCTTGGCTATTGCCAGAGAGTAAGAGGGGGATACTGCTATACCTCGCCCTCGCCATCCCCCTGTTTGTACTTCTGATCTTACAGTTCGCAAGGGGTATATTTGTGAGCTAGGATATACTAGTTATATGAAAAAAGATTTGTTGATCATCACGCTGCTATTCACATTTATTTCCTTGGTATTTTTTCTCTTCGCCAAAACTACGAGGGGAGGACTAGACAGTGTCTACAAAGCCTGGGATGGGCCCAGCTATGTGATCGTCGCAGAGAGCCTCTATGTCCCCTCAGACGCTGTCTTGTACAACAGTATTCAGTCACCAGATATCCGCCCAGATTTTACTTTCCTCCCCGCGCATTTCCCCCTTTACCCCCTCCTCATCCGGACATTCTCCCCCATTGGCTACTATCAAGCCATGCTCTTCGTCTCGCTTCTTTTTAGTCTCGCGACTCTGTTGGTCTTCTACCTGCTCGCTCGTCAACTGGGTCTCTCTGCCCCACTGCTGTTGACCTTGCCGATGATCCTCTTGCCACCCCGCTGGTTTATCATCGCCCATACCGGTAGCTCAGAACCCATTTTTTTCTTTTTTGTTTTGACCAGCCTCTTGTTTTATTTTCGTCGCCTCCCCTGGGCATCCGCGCTCGCGGCGAGCCTGGCTATGCTGACGCGTCCCCAAGGAGCTCTCCTGGGGCTCGGCTATCTCTTTATTGCTCTCATTCACCTCTACCGCTCTAGAGATCTACGGCTCATCTTAAAGCGATACACCCAATACCTCCTCATCCCGCTCACCCTCCTCGCTGTATTTTGGTTCTATCAGCGCCAGACGGGAGATTTTTGGGCTTTCTTCTCAGCGATCTCGATTTTTCACCATTTTAGACTCAGCCTCTTCCCGACTTTTAATTTTGGGGCGCCTAATATCGAGACCTTTTGGCTTGAGGCCAATGTGCTCTACTATTTCCTCTATCTTGCAGCCATCTTACGTTTGTATCACTCTGGTAAGTGGCAATTGGGGACCATCGGTCTCGTCTTTTATCTACCTCTTTTATTCCTCCAACACACCGACATCAGTCGCTACGCACTCCCCCTGATGCCGCTGGTCTTTATCGCTTTTGCGCAAGGTATGGCGAGCATGCCATTCAACCTCGCCACCATCCTCAGCATCCCGTCGATCTTCCTCTACACCACCAACTTTATTCTCTATAATCGCGCGCCCTGATTTTGCTCTATAATACATATCTATGTCACTCTCTCATTACGCCGAACTAGTGCGCGAGCTCTCCATCCGCGAGATCAAGGCCCGTTACAAGCAATCTGTCCTGGGTTATGCCTGGGTCATTTTGAATCCATTTTTCCAGATGCTCGTGATGTCTTTTGTCTTCTCCAAAATCCTGCGATTCCCCACCCTCGGCGTACCCTATGCCATCTTTCTCTACGCTGGGCTCTTGCCCTGGAATTTGTTTGCTAACTCCCTAGTCAGTAGTACCAACGCTCTCGTCAGTAACGCCTCTCTACTCACGAAGATTTACTTCCCGAGGGAAATCTTCATCATTAGTACGACCCTCGCCAAGATCGTGGACTTTTTCCTCGCTTCCACAGTCTTCATTCTCTTTATGATTTTTTATCAACTCCCTATTACCTGGAATATCCTCTGGTTCATCCCGATTTTCGCCATCCAGCAGCTCTTTACCTATGGTCTCTCTCTCATCCTCGCCTCGCTCAATCTTTTCTACCGAGACATCCAGTATGTGCTGACCCTGATCGTCATGGTCTGGATGTATTTAACTCCCGTTATCTACCCTACCGAGATCTTCCCCGAGCAATATAAGTGGATCTTCCAGCTCAATCCCATGGCCGTGATCATCAACGCGTACAGGCAGACCATCCTGGGAGGGGGTATGCCCAATCTCACGAGTCTGGGGATCGGTCTCTTCGTTTCCCTCCTTGTCACCTTCGTTGGCATCAAACTATTTAAAAAATTAGAAGGGGTCTTTGCGGATGTAGTGTAGTCGCTTTGCGACATGGCTAATGATTAATGACTTATGACTAATATCGACAAAAATAAATATCTTAAGTTCGAAGAACTTCCCGTATGGAAGATTAGTTATCAACTAGCCTTGAATATTTACCGTGCTACAATGAATTTTCCAAAGGCAGAAGTATTTGGATTAACATCACAGATCAGACGATCCTCTTCTTCTGTTGGGGCAAATATTGCTGAAGGATTTTATAAAAATACTACTCCAGATCTAGTTCACTTCCTGTACATCGCACGAGGATCTGCAGGAGAAACACTACATCACCTTATGATGTCATACGATTTGAAATATATATCTGACGAGGATTTTGTTTCTCTCAAAGACCAAGTAGAAAATACGCTTAGACAACTTTCCGCTTGGATAAAATCATTGGAAAATAAGCATCAATAGTATGACCATAAATTTAGCCATCAGCCATCAGTCATCATCCATTAAAATAACTAACGTAAGTAAGTTATTTTTCAAGCAGGAGCAGAAAACGTTCAAAGAATTCTTGCCCGCCATCTTCACGGGCAAGAAAACAAGGGAGTGGTTCTGGGCACTCCAGGATATCAATCTGGAAATCAGGGCAGGGGAGACGCTCGGGATCATGGGACCCAATGGGAGCGGCAAGTCCACCCTCCTCAAGCTGATCGCTGGCGTCTCCCAGCCCACCAAAGGGACTATCACCGCGTTGGGTAGGGTAGCCCCCCTCATCGAGCTCGCGGCCGGGTTCCACCCCGAGCTCACCGGGCGCGAGAACGTTTATCTCAATGGCATCATCTTGGGTATGTCGCGCGCAGAGGTTGCGGACAAATTTAAGACCATCGTCGATTTTGCCGAGCTTTGGGACTTTATCGACTCGCCGGTCAAGCACTACTCCTCTGGTATGTACCTGCGCCTCGCCTTTTCCGTGGCCATCCATACTGACCCAGATATTCTCTTACTCGACGAGATCTTGGCGGTAGGGGATGAGCAGTTCCAGGCCAAATGCTTTGCCAAACTACGATCTCTCCAAAAACAAGGGAAAACCATCATCTACGTCTCACATGACAGCCAATCGGTCCGTGATTTTTGCACTAGGGCTATTCTGATTACCAAATCTAGGATAATCAAGGACGCCACCCCAAAAGTTATTTGTGATCTCTACTCTGCGCAGTCATAAGTTTTTCGATTGTTTTAAATATATACATCACTTTCTTGCTAGAGTCCGCGGTATATGCGAGCAAGTCTCCTCTGATCTGAACGTAATGAGCTTTCATGTATTCCAGCTTATCGTCAAAAGTAGCCAGTTTACGCAAATCTATCGACAACTGCTCGTATCCTATGTCTGTACAATAATTTACGTTTTTTGGCTCGTAGGAGAGCGATAGAAAAGGGATCCCCATTTGAGTTGCGAATATGAGTGAATGGAGCCTCATGCCTACCAAGTACCTGCTGGCTTTTAGCGCATCTAAGTTTGATTTAGTCGGCACACGACTAAAGTACTTCTTTAGTTCGTCTTGATCTGTTTTACCAAAAGAGCCGCTATAGAGGACTAGTGGGTAAACTTTATCAAACTTTTCTTTGACCAAACTAGCTAATTTATCCGGGTTCCACTTTGGTAAAGGGTAAAAATACTTAATCCACGGCCTCTTCTCATACCAGCGTCCTAGTCTTTCATGCCACAGACTGTGTAATTCCAAGTCCCACCAAAACCAATCTCTCAGATTTAGTGTACAGCTATCGGTTGTTACCTCAGCACTCTTCTGATAAGGGTACATAAATGTAATATCAGGTCCAACTATAACTTTAAAGTGATCACCAAGCATCAGACTACTCTTACGGTCTCTGACATAAATAAATTCGGCCTTATTTTTTAGTACCTCCAATCCCTCCTTCATATCATCATTCAGCCCATCAGCCTCTATACTTATCCCAATACAGCCAAAGGGTTTAGTAATCTTGTTTAAAAAATCGACATACCTGCTAAAGCCCCGAAATATCAACCCGCCCCCCCCAATCAATACAAAATCACAAGAATTCACTCTCCTTATCTCTAATATAGCCTGTAAAAACGACTTAAAGCGAATTATTTTGTGCTTGTGGAAATATTTCTTAATACAGTAATACATCCTTTCATCACCAAGATTATTGTTGCCCGACCATCCAATCAGTGCAATTTTCATACAGAATTCTCTCCAAGCACAAAATACATTTTGTACGGCAGCCCCAATCTCTCTGCATTAATCTCACCCAAACTTACCTTCTCAAAATCATTATTCATCAGAGATGGAATGTCTTTTACCGAGTATTCGACTGCATCATCAACTCCAGGGATCTTTTTTTTATTGGATCCTTTAATTTTTTCTTTGCTATCGGTATCAGGATAGAACAGGAGAACTCTAGGGGAGATCTTAGCCAGTTTTTGCACCAACTTTGTCCGAGTAGATCCACTCACGCACTGGATCAATCCGCTATTCCACAAAAACTCAAATTTTTCTTCTATTTTAAATAGATCTCCATAGATGGTCTGACAGAGCACACCGTGGCGCTTGTATATATCTACGCTTGTCTTCAAACTGTCATCGCGGATATCGTTTAGAGTTACCTGATGCCCATCCATAGCCAAAAAATAGGAGATATGTCCCGTTCCGCTCCCCACCTCGATTATGTTAGGGTCATCACTCAGATTATCTCTAATTACGTGATATATTGCTTCACTGGCTCTCGTCCACAAGATGGGATTGCGCATTTTGTTGTAGTAGAACATAATCACATTATATGATAGATTGGTTCAATTTACTTAAGCATCGCTCCTACCGCAAAGTTCAGGAAGTTAACCTACTTTACCCCAATGAAGACTATATCTCTTCAGAACAAAATCTTAACAAAGCCGACCTTCATCGCTTTTCTTATATTTTCAAGTTGCACAAGCACTTAAAGGGGAGCATGCTCGATATCGGCTGTAATGACGGATATTTTATGCGGCATTTCCCCTGGAAATTTCACAAGTATACCGGCGTTGATTTATTTAGCATTACCAGATACACAAAAGGAAGATACTGGCGGGAGCGGAAATACTATACCAAAAACTATCAAATTCGCTATAAACAGGGATATTTTGAGGATATTTCGGCTTCACTGGGACAATTCGACTTCATTTTCGCCGGAGAAATTATTGAACACGTCGAGGATCCGGAATTATTTTTAAAATCTGTAAAAAACAATTTGAAATCGGGTGCCACTTGGTGTATCTCAACTCCGAATGCGATTGGGGGAGACCTACCCGAGCACAATCGTCAATTTAGCAAAAAATCACTCAACAAGCTACTGTCTAAGTATTTTACGAAGTTCAAAATTTACGAAATCATATCTCCAGGAGATAGTTGGCCATTTTTAGTTGCGACTGGAAAGGGATAACTTAATCAATCTACGAATATTTTCGCTTAATCGCAAAAATCGCCGAAAATGACCTAAGTAATTCCATCAAATTGGCATTCGACTTGCCTTTCTCCCTATCTACAAATTTGAACGGAACTTCTACAAATCTAAAGCCATGCCGATAAAGTAGATAGAGAGTTTCGGATAATGCGATAAAGCCTTTTTGCTGGATGCGGCTGTGTACGATCAGTTTGACTGCCTCCCTTGGGTAACAGCGATAGCCATTAGTACAGTCACTAACCGGCACGTGTAAAATAGTACGGATATATGTGTTGGCAAATCTGCTCATGACCTTTCTTCTTATTGACCAGTTCATAATTTTGCCGCCCCTGGTGTAGCGAGACGCCACCACAACAGTATTTGGTTCTCTTTTGTCCAAAATCCTAGGCATGTCCGTAGGCTTATGGGAAAAATCGGCATCCATCTCAATAAAATACTCTATTTTTGGATTTTTGAGAGCCTCTTCAAATCCCGAGAGGACCGCCCCTCCTCGACCAGATTTTGACCTTCTTACAATTAGAGAAACGCGACCATCTTTGTTGGATATGTACTTGCGCACTATCTCCGCGGTACCATCAGGTGAGTTGTCGTCCACAACATAGATGTATGCACCCTCCACATTACTGCGTATTTGCTCGATCAAGTCCAGGATATTCTCCTTTTCGTTGTAGGTAGGGATTATTACCCCGATTGGTTCAAGTAACTTCTTCATACGTTTCTCGCTAAATTATAATTGGGGTAGGAAGCGGGATAATAAAATGACCCCCACTAGCCAAGTATTTTTTTTCTCGCTCAATAAAATTTTCTGCAAAAAACCACGGAAGGATCAGCATGTAATCAGGCTTCAATTTTCTGGCCTCTTCTTCAGATATGATTGGCATGCCCACACATTCCATATTCTTCCCGTATTTGTCCGGGTTTCGCTCTACGGCATAGGGGATTTGGTGGTGGTCTAGTCCACAGGTTTGCAACAAGGTACCTCCGCGAGTAGATGCTCCGTAGGCAAAAATAGTCTTCCCCTTGGATTTAAGATCGGCAACTATCTGTGTGATTGATCGCTTAACTTTATCTACTCTGCTGGCAAAACTAAATACGTTGATATTAGTTTCTTTTTTTATCATAGCTCCAACGCTATTGTCTACTTTCCGCTCACCGATACGGCAGATATAAGTTCGAATAGATCCGCCATTTAATTCGTTCTCTTCCACTTTAAAAGTCATCAGTCCATGTCGATTTAAGAGCATCTGGAGAGAAGTTAGGGAGTAATACTCCAAGTGCTCATGACAAATATTATCAAAGGCGCAGTTTTCAATCATCGACATCAGATAGTTTTGCTGAATGATAAATATCCCATTATCATTAAGGCAATCCTTAACATCATCGAGAAACTTACCCGGATCATCGAGATCATAGAACATCGAAATACAAGTAATCACTTGGAATTGAGAATCCAACGCTTCCTTATTGAAAAAGTCATAAACTATCTTATGTCTGTAACCCTTGAGCGTTTGTTTGGCGTATTTGGCAACATTTTTCGACGGGTCAATCCCCATTCGCATTAAGTCTTTTGTATACCCGCTCAGCAAGGTTCCGTCATTACAGGCGATATCCAAGACAGAGTCGCCATCTTGTACGTATTGCTCGGCCTGCTTGGCAATATCGTGCAAGTGTCGGACCATCGCGTCATTCACGCCAGACCTATAACCATATCCATCATTCCAAAGTAGATCGGGATTTGTAGTATGTCTAAGTTGTACTAGGGTACACGCAGGGCACCTGACGAGTTCCAATGGGATTGCGACCGGATCATTACGAAAATCAACAATTTTTTGAGTTCCCAGCGAGAGTACCTCTTCCAGCTCGTCAAAGCCACACGAACGGCAGTTAGTAATGGTTTTATAGTTCATATCCTAGTTAGTATAGAGAACAACCCCTTAATTTACTACCAATCGCAGTAGCTCACAATAGTACTTAGTTCCCCATGAGTTGATTTCTGTGTGAATGCTGGCGTCCGGTTTGCCACTAGACGTTGCATATTGATATAGCCCCCCGGCGGAGCTATTCCCTTGAACTCTTGCTGCCCATCCCAAAATTTGTTTTGCTTGATTTTTATACCCCACTTTCCAAAGCAATATTCCCATTTGAACAGATCCAGAAACGTAGGCAAATGTGGCTTTTGGGTAATAAGCAATATATCCATTAGGCTTTAGTCTCGGCAAAACATGTTTCTGGATAATTTTCTTTACTCGATCAATCTGCCCTAAAGCAACTAAGCCTTCAAGATAGTACGCTAGGGGGTGAGTATAGTGGTAGTCGGCTTTGTTCATCTTTAAATTGACTAGACGCGAGGCTGTGTTGTAGTATTTTCTTTCTTTAGTCAGCTCGTACAAACTTATCAACCCCTCCGCATTTTTAACTTGAATATATGAGAAAGTACTCCCCCAATTAGATCCATCAGATGACTTTTGGTAGACAATTTTAGTATCGCGTTTCGTGTCGTAGATCGGGAACATCAATCCGGAATCAATCTGCATCGATAACAAAAAATCTCCTGCGTGCCTAGCCGATATCAAGCAATCCTTCCGGCCGGTAGCTCTGTAAGCGTCAGTTAAACCAGTTATTATTTGTCCCGTATCAAAACTATACAACTTGTCCTTGTCATAAAAACTTGAATAACCGCCGCTTGGATGTTGTATCGATAAAAGCTTGTCTATTGCTTGTCCTACCACACTCTCATGTGACATTTGGTATCGGCAAAAGTATGATACCAGATAGCCGGTTACCTCCGGATACGGCTTAACCCATCGGATTGACTTGTGAGACTCCAGGCTATGAGCCAAACCATAACGTATACAACTTTTCAAAAAATCCTCAGCCTGGCTCAACGAAGTACTACGATCTAATTTCATAAATGTCTTTCAAAATATTTTCCCATCGTTTCTCCCAGGTGTGTTCTTTTAGTACTCTGCGGTAACTATTCTCTGCGATCCACTCTTGGTACTGTGGGTGTAGAAGGCAATATTGTACTGTGCGGATCAAGTCTTCCTCGCTGTGGTACCCCACAACGTCTACTCCATAAGTAAACAACGGGGCCATCTCAGTGTTAAATGAAGTCACAATACACGTACGACACGCCGCGGCCTCAAACAGTCCAACTTTTACATTATTGTATCCTGCGTAGGTTTGTGAGAATGACAAATATATTCTCCCTGAATTAATTGCCCTCGTGTGATCCAGTCCATGGACTTCGTTACTAGATTGATCCCATCCCGAGCCGTATGTTTTAACGCTAAAGTACTCACGGAGTGCACTAACTATCTCAATCCTCTCCGGCCTAGCATGTCCCACTACCACCACGTCATATTGTTTTGATACTTTTCGTAACGGTTTATGTAGAGACGGAGAGGCTGCAAACGGCAGATGTCTATACTTGGAACTTTGCGGGTACTGTCTCTTTAGGGAGTGAAGAGAATTGGTATAAAACAAATCAAAATTATCGCCGTAAATCTGGCCGTTATCTGCAAATACGTCCGGGTCCGACAGTTCTATCCCCACGCATACTACTCTGCGGTTACTCAGCCACTCCTTGGTCTGCTCGGTTATCGCCATTCCCCCCGCATTGAGTACAACATAGTTTGGTTTGAGTTTGCCAACTAGTTTCACCAGTTTATTGTGATTTATCCACCGAATAGGGTAGGTGTGCCCTGGTCTAAGCTCCTCGCTATACCAATTCCCTGTGCTATTATCATAGATTTTTGTATCTACCAGCTCAGTGTGTCCTTTGTTCTTTAACTCCTGAGCCATCAAATACACGACATCATTCTCTCCCATCCAGTAACTGCCAAGATGTACACCTGTTAAATTCATAAGTATTATCGTAAAATACATTATAGTATGAAACAAGCCAAAACCTCACCTATTATCCTTGGCTTCGCTTTTACCGACTCCTTGTCATTTAGATTGTGGCAAATCCTCTGCAAGTTCAAACAAATCACGGCCTACGACGAATACAGACATATTACCGCCCTAACCAAAAGATATACGCGCGGCACCGACAATTGGATAAAGAAAGTCATCCTCCCGTCCAAGGCTTTTAAGCGTTGGCTCACTTACTACTCTCTTAAAATTCGCCTAAAAGATAAAATTTTCTTGACCGGAAAAAAATATTTACCCACTGTACTCAAAGTTTTTCTCAAAAAACACGCTCCTGCCTACTTCCCAGTGCCCATGAAACCGATTCCTCCAAGCATTCAGCACAAGTGGAACGAATGGGTTAACACCCGCTCAAATGCCAGTCTCGACATTATCAACTTTGGGGTGATCGCCTACAATTACCGCATCCAGCGTCCACAGCACCTAGCCACAGAAATGACCAAATTGGGCCATCGGGTTTTCTACATCGAAAATGAGTTTGTCTATACTTCAAGTCACAAATTACCACAACTCACGGTGACCCAGCAAAGTGACAACCTTTTTGTAGTTAAATTATCGTCATCGATTAATTACTTTATCTACCGGGATTCAATATCGGAAAAAGATAAAAAAATTCTCCTCTCGTCATTTAAAGTCTTGTTAAGGAAAGCTCGCATTCTCAATCCGGTAGCCAAGATCGACCACCCGTTCTGGGGATCTCTTGTCAATGATTTAAGCATGCCGGTTATTTACGACGCTATGGACCTTCACGCCGGTTTTAAAGAGACCTCGGCTTATAATCTGGAAAAAGAACAAACTCTCCTAAAACAATCCGACATTATTCTCTCCAGTTCCGACTACCTTACCAAACAATTTCACAAATTTAAATCTAAGACCTTATCACTCAAAAACGCCGGCGAGTATTCACACTTCGCGCATAATCAAATACTTAGGAATTCTCCACCTCCGGACTTTGCAGGCCTCAAACACCCCATCATCGGTTACTACGGAGCCATTGCCGATTGGTTTAACCCGGATCTAATAGAGGGAGTTGCCAAATCAATCCCCGAAGCCAGCATTGTGCTCATTGGTCACGTTAGCAACGAGAGGCTTTTGACACTGGCCAGTCGATATCCAAACATTCATTTATTAGGAGAGAAGTCATACTCCGACCTTCCCCGCTACCTAGCCAGCTTCGATGTCTGTCTCATTCCCTTCAAATTGACCAAACTCATCCAGGCTACAAACCCTGTCAAGATCTATGAATATTTTGCCTCTGGCAAACCGGTAGTGGCCACGTCTATACCGGAACTCATGCCCTACAAGAAAATTATTTACATGGCTGATACCGTCAGCACATATGTTTCTGCTGTCAAACGCGCAATCAAAGAAAACTCGGCTTTAAAACAAAAGTTACGCATTGCCGTAGCCAAAGCCAATACCTGGGTCCATCGAGCTAAGGTGCTCGAAGATCACCTTTTGCGCACCTTCTACCCTAAAGTGAGTGTTATTATTCTAGTTTATAACCACAGTGATTTATCCAAAATCTCCATAGATACCACGCTAGATCGCTCAAAATATCCTAACTTTGAAGTTTTGGCTGTAGATAACTGCTCCGATCAAGAAACCAGGAAAATGCTTGAGCAGTATCGCGGTCGTAAAAATATCCGGCTAATTTTTAACTCAAAAAATTATGGATTTGCCAAAGGTAATAATATTGGGATGGAGCGTGCGCGAGGTGATTATCTTCTCCTACTCAACAACGACGTTCGCGTAACTCCCGGCTGGATTGAGAGGCTTGTTTTCCATGCCAAATCAAACAATGTAGGGTTAGTTGGACCCGTTACCAATAGTATCGGCAACGAATCAAAGATCAAAATTCGCTACGACTCTGAAAATCAGAGCGAGATGGAAATGCAGTCCGCAGATTATGTATATGCTCACTGGGGAGAAACTCTAAAACTTCGTAATATCGCAGCCTTTGCTTGGATAAAGTCTAGGATGGTCTATAACAAAATTGGCGGGCTAGACGATCGTTTTGGCAGAGGACTATTCGAAGACGATGATTACTGTGTGCGCGTAGGTAATGCTAAATTGGATATTTTGTGTGCCGAAGATGCTTTTGTTCACCACTACGGTGGGGCTAGCACTAACTGGGGTAGTCCGGAATTCAAATTATTATTTAACACCAACAAAACCAAATTTGAGACTAAATGGAAAATGAAATGGACTCCACATAAATACCGCAAAGAATAATATGAAAATAGCACTTATCCTAGGAACCAGACCGGAAATTATCAAATTCTCGCCGATCATCCGCGAACTACAGAATCGCCAACTGGAATTTTTTATTCTTCATTCTAATCAGCATTACTCTCCCGGTATGGATCAACAGTTTTTTGCCGAACTATCCCTCCCGCAACCAAGGTATAACCTAGATGTTCACAATCTTCCCCAAGGTGCGATGGTAGGGCAAATGCTTCTCGGGATTGAACCAATCCTGATCGATGAAAAGCCAGATTGGGTTTTAGTAGAAGGGGACACTAACACCGTTTTAGCGGGTGCTCTTGCCGCTGCTAAACTAGGTATAAAGGTTGGGCATGTTGAGGCAGGTTTGCGCAGTTATGATCGTACAATGCCAGAAGAGCTCAATCGGATTGTTGCGGACCATCTCTCTGATGTTCTCTTCTGTCCCACGCATAACTCCGTCAAAATAGCGCTAGGGGAGGGAATACCCAAAGAAAAAGTCATCTTGACAGGCAACACCATAGTGGACGCCGTGGAGCAAAACCTTACCCTCGCTAAACAGTCCAAACTAGACGACAAGTACAAAAATCAAAACTATCTGCTCCTCACGATGCATCGCCCCTCCAATGTCGACACAAAGGCTGCCCTCTCCCAAGCCATTGCCTCCCTAGAGAGCCTCTCAGACGAGCTAAATGTCCCCATTATCTTCCCTGTGCACCCCCGCACAGATAACGCCCTCAAGCGATTCCAATTAACTCCCAACCCAGCCAAAGTCAAGATCATTGACCCTGTTGGATATCTAGAAATGTTGCTACTCATGGAAAGTGCTCAGCTGATCATTACCGACTCTGGCGGGATCCAAGAAGAGGCCTGTATCCTTCGTGTGCCCTGCATCACCATTCGTGACAATACAGAACGACCCGAAACGGTCGCAGTTGGTGCCAACCTCATCGTGGGTACCTCCATTGTAGAAGTCATTACCGGAGCCAAAACCATGCTCGCAAAAACCCGTGACTGGCCCAACCCCTTTGGAGACGGTCATAGTGCAACAAGAATCGTTAATCAAATAATAGATTGAGTATGAGAAAGTTCTTCTACAGTCAATTTGGTTCCATCGCTGTCATTCTAGGCTCCTGGATTACTCTCACATACACCCTATATTTTTACCAGATCAATACTCAGCTGGCCGACACTACATTTATCGCGCAAATTTTGCAAAACTTCCGCCACACTCCGATTATGCAAACCAGCATGGGCAATTCAATTGTTGAATCAATGGATATTATCTGGGGTAAACCTGCCGATTATGTCTGCACTCTCCCCTTAACTACCCATTTTACCAATATGCCCTGGTTCCATTACTATTTCGCACTTTACCTACTCATGCCACTTGCCTGGATAATTAACATCCCGATCTTACTTGCCGGCGTACAAGCAGCCATTTATCTATCGGTGCTACTATTCACCTATTATTTTGCAAGGAAACACAATCTCAGCCGGCTCGGCGCCATACTATTACTAGCTTTGGTTGCCCAACATCCTCTCTGGATAGAAGGTCTCTATGGCCAGTTTTATGTCAATCGCCTTTTTCTGCCGTTTTCTGCTCTATTTATTTGGCTCATAGAGAAAAAGAAAATTAATTACTACGCTCTTGCACTTGCCGGCATCATGGCAATCAGTACCAATGAGGTATATGGCATCGCCATAGCCACGATTATTGTTTCGTACTTTTGGATCAACAAAGTAGTCGATCGCAAATTATGCTTGCTCGCTGGAGCATTCATCATCTACAGTTTTGTCTCTATGTCACTCATCCAGCGGAATCTAGGGCTCACTCTCCCCCAAACGGATTTTTTGAGTAAAACGGCCGGAGGGGGGATTGGCACCTTAATTTCAAGACTAACGACAGATCTACTCGATCAAAAAACTCTAATTTTCTTGGGAGTAAATCTTGTTTCAATAGGTGTCTTAGCGATTTTGTCAGTTCGCTCAATTCTTCCCTTTTTCCTAATTCTCCTCCCCAACCTATTCATTAATATCGGAGGTGCAGAGAAAACAGGATGGTCAACCCACTATCATGCCTCGTATTTCGTGCCGCTCATCTGGTTAAGCATCTTGGGGATTTCACGTCTTAACAAACATCGACGCCTTCAACTCACACTACTCGTTGGATTCATCATCCTGACGGCTTGGATTAACCCCTATACCGGCAAGTTACGCGATACTCCGCGATACAGTTTCCGTGACATTTATCAAAAATCCCGCACCTATCCTTCACTTAGTCCAGTTTATCTCAACTTTCGTGAACGTCTTGAAATGGCGGTGGGAGAGAGACAATCAGTGAGCCTCTTAGAGCCGCTGGCTTATCATCTCTACTCACATCAAACATACTATTATCCTCACAACATCGAAAGCGTAGATAGCGTGATTCTCCGCTATGACCCAAGTGAGGTTGGTGATGAGCGGTATTCGTCGATTAGTTACGGTAAACAATTTGATCCTCTCATGGATGCTTGTATCCTTGACCGCATGAAAAAAGATGGATACAAACTGGACAACCCTACTATCGTAGATGACTGGGCTGTAATCAAACGTAAGTAGTTATTATTTCTCCGTAGCTACTAAATCCGCTGACCACCATTCACATTTAACGTATGTCCCGTAATAAAGCTAGAAAGATCAGAAACTAAAAAGTAGACGGCATTAGCCACATCTTGTGGCGTGCCAAGTCGCTTTAATGGGATTTGCTTAGCCACATTGTTCTGTCTATCCTTACTCCAGCTCTCGGTCATACCGGTAGGGTAAATCGGTCCAGGTGCTACTACATTCACTCGTATACCCCGCTCAGACAACTGGCTGGCGTACAATTTCGAAAGCTGGATCACCCCAGCCTTAGCCACGGCATACCCAATTTTTATGGGAAGTTTAGTGGGGAGGGGTGAAGTAAGACCTTGCCCATTCAGAGAACCCATGTTGACTATCGATCCACCGTTTCTAATCAAAGGTGATAAGAGTCGACAAGCAAGTTGAGTGCTTAGTAAGTTTAGCTCAAGATCTAGGGTAAACGCCTTATCAAATATATCACCGGGTAAGGTCGCATGGCTACCTCCGGCATTATTCACTAAAATATCTATTGATCCGACATCTTTTCTAACTTCTTTCTCTAAACGCTTTATATCCTGACCCTTAGTGATGTCGGACACATACCACCACACCCTTACTTTATATTTAGAGACAAATACTTTCACAATATCTCTTAATTTCAAATCATTGCGAGCAATCAGAACGAGGTCACAACCCTCTGCTGCTAGTTTCTCTGCGATCGCCAAACCAATACCTGAGCTTGCACCCGTCACCAACGCAACCTTACCATTAAGCGTCTGTATCTTCATTTTTTTACCCCTACTATTTTATCGATCACATAAACTGGTCGGTTCTTTACCTCCTCAACCAGCACTTGGATATATTTACCCAGTATTCCCATGCCAAACAGTAATACATTTCCCAGGAAAAACATCGCCAGCAATAAAGTCGGCAGTGTCTCGTATGGTATTCGCCAAAACGAATGATATCCAACATAAATTACAACCAATGTCACTGACAAGCAAACAAGGAACAAACTCGCATACATCAATAAGTCTAGTAATAGGTAAGAAAACCCATAAATTCCTCTCTCTGCGTACTTAAAGTAAGAAATCCAATTATAGGCACTGGACCCATATAATCGTTGTTTTCTATGGTATTTCACAAACGCAACTTTAAATCCAATCCAGACACGCAAGCCGCGGAAAAAACGAAATTTTTCCGGTAAAGTTCTCAAGGCATCAAGCGCTTTGCGATCGAGCAAAGAAAACTCGGATGTATTCACAGGAATATCTAAATCTGAAATTCTTTTAAAAATATAGTAAAAAGCTCGCCTTAAAAGCGTCGTAAAAATATCTTCTTGAGTATTGAGGTATCGCCCTGCTACTATATTGTAGCCCTGTTCCCATTTCTTAATAAATTTTAAGATCAACTCAGGGGGATCTTGTAGATCACATGGGAGTATCACTATCGCTTCACCAACTGCATTGTGCATCAGGGCAGCAACAGAAGCCTCAAATCCAAAGTTGCGAGACAGAAACACTCCACGGGCAGTCTTGTCTTTTTTTATGACATTAAGGATCTTTCTGCGTGTTTCATCCGTGCTACCATTATCGACAAATAAGAACTGAAAAATATAATCAGGAGCTTTCTTTAAAATTGCCTGAGTTATATTATAAGTGCGCTCTACATTTTCCTCCTCATTAAAGCACGGAATTCCAATGGTTACTATCTTTTTAGCTTTCATAGTGCTGTTTTCCTTTTAATAACCGCCCATTCATCGACAACTATTATATTGTCAAAGTCAAAACCACCTCGCTTCATCCGCTCAATAATACAAAGATCAAGATCAGGATCTTGCTGACTATAATTAATCGAATGAAAACGCCGATCAATAGTCTCCTTATCATTATATCTCAAAACAACTGTACTGACGCTATCGATCCCCATGGGATAATAGTACATTTTGTGATCGTGTAAATTGTACGAAATTGCCTCAGGCACACTCAAAGTTGCCTCATCACCCACTGCCTCACGCAAACGCCTGCGGAAATCGAGCGATAACGCTGATTTTTGATACTGATAGCGAACACCTTGTATTAGTTTTTTTGCCGCAATAGTTGGTCTCTCATTTATCTTTAAAGTCGCTGGGTTTATCCACATCGTAAACATAATCGCTAAACCAATTAGCGCGGCCTGAATTCTAGGTCTATTATTCAACTTACTTAGTCCGATCAGACTAATCCAAATTAAAGGGACAAAGTATCCAATATGATAATGTGTTGACCATCCAATTTTCTCAGCACCTCCTACCGTAACAAGCACATTTGGCCCAAGCAAAAGCATCATTGGAAAGATGAGTCGAACATTGATCAGTGCAAATACCCCCATAGCCAAAAAATTAACTATCAGGAATATTTGTGTCCCCGGTTCTGCCAACCGCAACCAGACACTCCTTAAAAGACTACCCAAGCCATGTCCAAAAAGACTACCCAGCGAACTAGTTTGTGTTGAACCAAGAGGGAAATGTCTCTGAATATAAGCAGTTGAAATTGCCCCAAATCCAAGCAAAGCAATCGCTAAGATAGATATCCTTCGATCAAATTTTTTATAAATCCACATATAACTACATAACATAATAAAAATTGTAATCCCATATATTTCATTCGTGCTAGCTGCCAATATACTAGCTAAAAACACAAGGGCATAATTAATTTTTGACTTATCTAGCAGCAGGATCAAGATGGCACTAAAAGGCAAGAAAAATCGATTAAAATATAGCTGACCTGTCAATCCTTGATCCCACAGCGGGTGCTGCATAACCAAAAGTACAAAAAAGGCAGACAAAGCAATGCTAAATTTCTTTTGACGAGCCAATATATAGGCAAAGACGAGAATAGAAGTATAAATACCAGCGTGGAGTACGGCAATCATTAGGGGAATATCCATCATCCGAGCGAGCGGGATCAAGAGGTAGGCAATAAAATAGTGGTGACCCCATGGAGTATCCGTGAATTTTGACTCTAAATCCATCGAACAAACTTCTGCTGCTGGCTTATACCACACGTGGTCAATTGATTCTGTAGTAGAGGTGTAGTATGTAGTCTGCATTGTTAGCGTCTGCTTGAAGTTGTGTAGCACCTGCGCTACAAATGCCGTATCACCAACCTGATTTTTAATATTCAAGAAAAAGAGGAAATAACTAAGAACGCCCCATAAAAAAAATGCAATCAAGGCAACAACAGTTTTCTCCTGAAAAACTTTCTTCATGATTCAAGCATTTTTTTGTACCAACGATATATCGATGGTAGTTCTTTTTTTAGATTACTCTTTGGAGTCCATTTAATCCTGTCGTTGATCTTGGTAAAGTCCAGTGACTGGTAAGGAATTTCATTGGCTGCGGAACTCAACATTTTGACAGAAATTTTTCTTCGAAATACTTCCTCAGCAATCTTTATCACTTCTTTCACATTAAGGGTTTCTTTTGAACCAAAATTAAAAGCTTCACCTCGCACCTGATCAAAGTTATTCATAATTTGAAGATATCCCCTAGCCACGTCCTTGACATAAAGATAATCACGTACGTAGGTGCCATCACTACGTAACTCAAGTGGTTGTTTATGCACAAGAGACTTCATAATTCCGGGGATAATACGCGAAAGATTCAAGTCGCCTTCTCCATAAATATTACCAAAACGAGTTGTTACAACTGGTAAGCCATAGGTTTGCACATACGA
Source organism: uncultured Pseudomonadales bacterium (assembly GCA_964347565.1). GTDB lineage: Bacteria > Patescibacteriota > Microgenomatia > UBA1400 > UBA12108 > CAJAUT01. Next base: position 57,294 of record CAYFZD010000001.1, read on the forward strand.
AGTGCAGATCAAATCAGCTGCAGACTTTGATACTTCATACGGGTGATCACCCTGTAGTCGGTCAGTCTCCTTATATTTCCCCTCATTCAGCTTACCGTAAGCCTTATCCGACGAAGCGACTATGATGCCTCTTACCGTTTTTACCTGTCTACATGCTTCGAGGATTGTTGCAGTCCCCATAATATTTGTATCCAATGTATACATTGGATCAACTAACGCTACCTCAACAATTGGTTGGGCTGCTAAATGCAAAACGTATTCTATATTAAATCTTGTAATAAGATTTAATATCCCTTCGTAGTTTCGTACATCAACTTGTGCTGTAGTTACTTTTTGGTCTAAATGTCGGCTAAAAAAGTAGGATTTAGGTTCATTCATAATCGTTGTAGCCACTACCTGCGCGCCTGTCATTACCAATTGGTCCACTACATGTGATCCAACAAATCCGGTGCCGCCAGTAACCAACACTCTTTTATCGTTTATCATTACCAAACCTTCCACGGGGCAATCCCGCTATTCCAAATTCTATTTAACTCCTCAACTTCTTTAATTGTATCCATGCAAAACCAAAAACCCGTATGTTTATACATCGACAATTCGTTTCTTTTCGTAAGCCTACGTAAAGCAGGGTGTTCGGTTTCACCGGCACGTAAGTAGGTAAATATTCGCCTATCAAATACCATAAAACCTCCGTTAACCCAATCATTGAGACGTGGTTTTTCGTTGAAGTTATTGATATGGTTATTTTTTGTTACAGTAATGGCGCCATATTTTGACCGTGGGTGAATACCTGTAAGAGTACCGATTGTTTTCTGTCTAGCATGAAATTTAAGTAATCTAGAAATATTTACATCACATACCCCATCGCCATATGTCAACATAAAATAAGGGTCTTCTTTGGGAATGTACTGTCTACACTTGAGAATGCGCTCACCCGGCTCGGTTTCTAGACCAGTATCTACAAAAGTAATCTTAAAATCATCAACTTCTGAACGATTCTCGAGATGATATTCGACCTGATGCGTTTTGGACTCTAAAGTAAAATCAGAAGTAAATGCTTTCTGGTTTAAGAAAAAATCTTTGATGTAATCAGCCTTGTAACCAAGTGCAAGTATAAATTCATTAAATCCGTGCTTACTATAGGTCTTCATGATATGCCAAAGAATTGGCTTGTTGCCCACATACACCATCGGTTTTGGCTTAAACTCAGTTTCTTCTTTAAGCCGAGTTCCTGCTCCTCCGCACAGAATTATCACTTTCATTAAACTCCTTGATTTGGGCAGAGATAAAACGTCCTAAAAGGATATGATAATTATGACACGAATACATCAGGGTAGCAATTGGCTGTATAATTACACATCGATGAACAAAAAATCTGCATTTATTGCCGGAGAAACATACGTTCCGGTTTCTGGTAAGGTCTTCGATCGGGCTGAAATCGATAATGCCATTGAAGCCGCGGAGGACGGATGGTGGACAGAGGGCAGGTGGGCCAAAAAGTTTGAAGGTCAGTTTGGTCAGTACCTGGGGGCAAATCACGTCACTTTGGTCAACTCAGGCTCTAGTGCCAATCTCAATGCCCTCGCCTCACTTACTTCAAAGATTTGGGGCGACAGCCAGCTCAAACCAGGGGATGAGTACATTACTTGTGCAGTAGGGTTTCCTACGACAGTTAACCCAGGAGTTCAGCATGGACTGGTGCCGGTATTTGTTGATGCTGAGCTCGACACTTTTAACATCGACGCTGCCAAGATAGAGGCGGCCATAACCCCCAAAACTAAACTCCTCATGTTCGCACATACTCTCGGCAAGCCCTACAACCTGGAGATTATTATGGCTCTCCGCAAAAAGTACAAATTATGGGTGATAGAGGATTGCTGTGATGCCTTGGGCTCAACTTACGATAAGAAATTGGTAGGAACATTTGGTGATATTGCCACCTTCTCGTTTTATCCAGCTCATCAAATTACCATGGGTGAGGGGGGTGCTATAGTAACCAACAATCCTCTCCTACATAGAGAAATTCGCAAGTTTCGTGACTGGGGCCGTGACTGCTATTGTGATCCCGGTAAAGACAATACTTGCGGACGTAGATTCAAGTGGAAACTAGGCGAGCTACCTTACGGCTACGATCACAAGTATATTTACAGTCAAATCGGGTACAACCTCAAACTTACCGATTTTGGCCCGGCCATCGGGGTAGCTCAACTGGCCAAACTCCCCAAGTTTATCAAAAGACGAAAAGTGAACTATCAGACTCTCTATAAATTTTTCTCGCAATACCCCGATTATTTCCATCTTTTAACTACCGGTGACAAAGAAGATCCTTGTTGGTTTGGTTTCCCGCTCCTGGTCAAAGAAACCGCCCCCTTTACGCGTAATGATTTAACCGAGTACCTTGAACTACATAAAATTGGTACCAGAAATATCTTTTCAGGAAATTTGCTGAGGCATCCCGCCTACACTGATATAAAGAAAAAACGCGTAATGGGCAAAATGACGGTCGCTGACCGAGTAATGAATCAGGCTTGTTGGTTAGGAGTCTTTCCCGGCATCCAGGCACCGCAAATGAGATACGTTCTGAAAACACTTAGTGAATTTATAAAACAAATACCAACCCTTACCGCTTAATACAACTATAAATAACTGTTTCGGAGAAATATATTTCGCGTTGTAGGTAAGGATCTTTAAAAGCTTTCCCTAAGTATTCACAGTTAGAATCCTGGTAAATTTTAAGTGATGGAATAGAGACATCATTTGGCTTATCTGCAAGCACGATGACTTTTTGGTGGGACATGCTACGCTGAAGATTGTCTTTAATCGCAAGACTAATCTTTGAGTCGTTCATAATTGCCTCATATTGACGAGAAGTTACTCCGTCGTAGACCGGCAACCCATTGAGATAGCCCATGTATCCCACATAAGTGACAGGTCCCCTATAAAGTGTAATGACGGCGTCATATGGAGTAAAGAGTTTCTTGTACTCGCGGACCATGTTTGACCAGTTATCTCGTCCTACGAGCGCTAGACCGGCTTTGTACTCACCCAAATAATAAGGATTAACCCCAGGCGTTTTGAGCGTTGGATGTGGTCTCCAGGAAAAATCGGTTTTCAAGCTAGTGATACTCCCCAAGAATACCACTCCCAAAAGCAAATATTTATACTTCATGACCCATTTATCGGTGACTTTAAAGTTCCATGGTTCATTTATGATTACGATCAGGGTCATCAAGTTGAGCGCAATATAGTAGCGGGCGTACCCCACTAGGTGCGACCACAGCAAATAGGTCAGTACCAGCAAACCATACTTCAGCGATCTTTTTCTAATCATCAACCAAATCGAGAGTCCATAACCAATAATTGGGATTGGGGCATAGAATATTTTGGCAAATGTTGAGACAATGCCTTCGGCGTATCTATCTCCAAATTGACCAATAATTGGCCAAACTACTGTTTGCCACATAGTTTGGGGGCCAAACAGAGTTTGAGCAAAGTTGCCTGGAGCGTATAGCGGTGATTTGAAAATCCCATTAAATAATCCTGAGAGAGCATTGCCGGTTTCCAAGTATAACCGTACGAAAAATAAGCTTGACACGAGCCCGTAAGCGACAACTTTACCCCACTCAATGTTCTTGCGATTTAGCATGGCGTAATAAATCAAAATTGGCGCTACAAACACGGAGTTCGACTGTTTCATAAGGATCGCACTGAGCGTCATGATCATGGCAAAAGTCTTATTTGTCTTCTTGGCCATGAATAAATACAATGCTTCTAGACAAAAAGCGAGAGATCCGTAGTCACCCATCAGGGTTCCACTCACCCCCAGTAAGTGAGGGATAAAAGGGAGGATCAAAAAGAGAGCTGTTAGACATAGTCTTTGTGTCTTACTTCTTAGCTCTGCTGACAACCTGAGATAGAGTGAAACCATCCAAATGCTCGTGAGCAGATAGAATAGCCAAATGGTAGCTCTCAGCCCCAAAGTATATAGAAATGGAGTGTAGTTCATATCCAGTGGCAAGTAGAAATACTGCAGAAAATTCATCGGCATGAAATTGGCGTTCTGCCACAATCGATTAGCGTAATCACCCCACATCATATGCGCGGCCAAGTCGTCATATGTGGGGTATACGAGCGGGAAGCGAATGAGGGTGATCAGGAGGTATGGAATGATCACGAGCCATCCCTTGCCGATATTCTCAACTCTAAAGTTGGAGTAGTATTTCTTCACCCCGAGACCTGCAATCAGCAAGCACACTACTCGCAGTATCACTATCTCTAGCGTGTTGGGTGTCCAGCTGGTTAGCACCGAAATGGTGGACAGGTAGAGAATGTTAGAAATACTGAGTACAAACAGAGCAAACGGCACGATACTTAGAACCATTTCACAACTTTCTGGTTGATCCCAAAACGTTTCAAATATTGATCATCTTTTTTACTAACGTTAGGAGTTATCGCGTATATCGTGTCTGGATCCATCAGTTTAACCATCATTTCCACCCCTGCTTGATTAGGATTCATTTCATACCCATAGCTATTAAACGGGGTAATCACCCTGCAGCGTTTAACGTTTAACCTACCCAGTACTCCCGTGGTATCGACCAGGTTGTTGGTCACCACACTACTCTTCATCGAGAGGCTCTGCATTGTCCCCAGATATCCTTTGATTATCGCTGTATTTTTGAGAGCTACAGCCAGGTCGGTAACTTGATCGGTCAGGGCAATCATTTGTGGATGGTACTTAAGTATTTGGAGGATTTCCATTTGGACCAGTATCCCTACTCCGGTCGCAAAATCTTTTTTCAACAGTTTAATCAGATTAAATTTGTTCCACCATGCCATCTTGATCAGTGCGCTAGGCGATAGCTTGAGAGCTCGCTTTACAATTGCTCCAATATTGCCATGCTCTGTCACGTCGCGCACAAAAGCCGCCATATTCGGCACCACAAAATTTTGGTTTTTAGCATACGATTTGTCTTTCTCCCAAAAGACAAGTTTGGTAGATTCAATTTGCTTTTGCATATGCCTCCCCAATCATCTGCTCAACACAGCGAGCAAACTCCATATCGTTCGCAATTTTTGCTTTTGCATTAGTTAGCGAATCCACAAACAATTGATCCTCAATATAATAGGCTTCTCCCCCGGACTTGGGATTTAAGTTATAAACCGAGTGGTTTAGCGGGATGGCGTAGTAGGGGATTGTCTCGGTTCTTTTGCCGGTTTTGATGGTGAGCTTTTTGTCGCTAAAGCGGATACTGCCTTCGCTCCCCACGATCTCGTATTCGATTGTCATGACGGGGTACCCCGCGATACTCCAGTTAGCATTTAGTTTTCCCGCAATTCCGCTTTTATGTTTTAGGACCAACTGAGCTTTGTCCTCAACTTCATTGCCGTATAGGTAATCTAGTTTGGATCGACTTACCCTTGCCTGCCCAAAGAGATACTGAACTATTGAAAATGCATGCGGGCCTGGGTTAGCCAGGACTCCTCCTCCCGACAGATTCTTCTTAAACAACCATCCTTTCTTAGGACCAAATACTTCGCTATGGCGCAAATTAATTGTGTAGTTTTTGATCGCGCCAATCCTTTTTTGCTCGATCAACGCTTTGGTGTACTCTATCTCTCGTTTATAGACCCAAAAGTATCCGGCCACGCTCCCTGGATATTTTTTGCCCCAATCACTGGACTTCACGTAAACAGGTTTTTCGACAAAAAACGGAACTTGTTTCGCCAAACAAAGATCAATTATTTCTTTGTGGGCAAAAGTCGGGGTACAGATAAATACAGCATCCACTGACTCATGTTTGAATGCTTCTTGCAGTGAGGTATAGAAGCTTGCCTGGATACCCATACTTAGAGCCGTTTGTCCAAGCGATACATCTTGATCCACTATCGCCACAATGTTGGCGTCTTTTATCACCGATAGTGCTGTTGAGTGCATGATTCCCATTTTTCCCAGTCCTACCATAATGATCTTTTTGCCCGCTTTTTTCTTGCTCCCTAAATATTTTGCCACCCCTTCACTAGTGCTAGTGAGATTTAGTTTCAGATCCTTTATCGCTTGGCGTGGGTTACAGTTCGTATTTTGAGTCGAACCCAAGACGTTATCCACGTTAATAGATAAGCCTGGGATTAGCTTCGTCGCTAGATAGACCAGCGCTAACCCAAGGAGAGCGGGAATATGCACTATTGGTTTAGAGATCCCTACTTGTTGTTGGATCAGTCTCACCAAGTTATCAAAAGTAATTTTCTTGGGGTCACCCAGGTCATAAATTTTATGGATACTCTTTGGGATTTCAAGTGTCTTAATAATCGAGCGAGCGAGATCTACCACATCGATTGGGTATAGCTCCCATTTCCCGTTACCAATCACAGGAACAAACGGCAGTTTCTCCGTGTATTTACGTATGGTTTGGAATAGTGTTTCTTCGCCTTCTCCATACACCAAGCTTGGTTTCAGCGTTGTCCAGTCGATGTCTTTTTGCTGGATAATTTCGTCACTCTGACGTTTTGATTCTCCATACACTCCGCGAAATCTGATCTTAGTTGATTGTGAACTAATATTGATCACTCTGTTGCTCTTAAACTTACCTTCTCTCGCCAGCCTCACGACATTGTGGGCACCACTTAAGTTGACGCTGTAACTCAGCTTGGGGTGATATTTATTGGCCGCCAAATGCACAATCGTCTCGACCTTCCCTAATTTCTCAGAGTAGCTCTCATATTCGGTAATATCCGCATATAACATGCTGAGATTATGATGGGGAGCAAAAGGAGGAATGGTACCAGGCCTAGCCATGGCCAGAACCCCATAATCCTGTACCAGGAGTTCCTCTACAACTGTTCTCCCGATAAATCCCGTCGCACCTGTCACTAAAACCAGTTGTTTCATTTTTGTGCGACCAAAAGCAAATTATCTGCGACTTTCTTAGATTTTGGAGAGTCGATTGTGTTTGCCAACAGTATCTGAGCGTAGGTAATACCCATCATCTTCATATTGAGCTCTGCCCCTGCCCGGGTGACAAAATCAAACCACAGCTTGGGTAGATTGTCCCTCACAATGCGGTAGATTAAATTAACAATACCGCTGCGGAATTTTTGGATACTCCCGGAAAAAATTTTGTAAAAAACAGGGTTATATATCTTGTCTACTCGCGCTTGTTTGGCACCATAAATACTCTGTCCCAGCTTGGTTAGCTCGTCGTGGGTATATTCGTGCTCATGTGGAGGCACGAGCCGCAAAGAGGGAGTGTCATTTGGGTTTAAGCCGTAAACATTTTGAGACTTGTTGCGCTCCGGGGTACCTATAAATGCCATGCCCCCCGTTTTTAGTAATCGCTTACTTTCAGCCACAAATTTGTAACCATCGTCTTTGTTGACGTGCTCGATTACGTGGGAGGAGATAACAAAGTCCATCGACCCTGCTCGCAGGGAAGTTTTCTGGGCACTATCATGAATAAATTTGACTCCGTACTGCCCGTATGATGATTTAGCATAACTAATGCACGCTTCACTATAGTCAGTCCCGACTATTTCCATGTCCGGGAAAATTGACTGCATATAAGCGAGGAGTCGCCCGCTCCCAGAGCCCAGCTCTACCAGTCGCAATCCTTTAGTGCTTGCTAGCTTGCGCAAGTAACGTATCACAGACAAGTAGATGGGTAGGACGGTCCCAAAATGGAATAGGGGACTTCGCAGTTCGCTCCCGGCACCCTCGCGCGCAACCCGGCTGTCCATCGCAGGAATTGCGTGGGTAGTATGCCACTGCCAGTACTCACTAGCCTCATTACTTAAGTCTGAATATTTTATCTTTAACATAATATAGTGATTATTCTACAAATTTGTATTTTAACAAGGTGTAAATCGCATGTAAGCCATCGCGCCAATTGATTTTTTTACCTTCGGCTACTTTTCTTCCTCGATAGGATATCTCCACTTCATAAATAGGTATATTTTTCTTCGCTATTTTTGCTGTAATTTCTGGGCAAAAATCGAACTTTTTACATACCAGGGAAACAGAATCAAGTAAGCTGGCGTCAAACACCTTATAACCAGTTGCTTCATCAGTAATGTTTGTCGTATACAGTATGTTAGTTAGCCAGTTGATAAATTGTCCGCCAACATAAAATACCCAGCCTCCATGATGCATCTTGGAGTGAGTCAACATTCTCGACCCATAAACAACCCTGGCTTTACCTTGTAATATAGGTGCAAGTAGTTTGGGATAGTCGCTCGGACTATATTCTAGGTCAGCATCCTGAACCAAGATGATGTCGCCCGTTGACATCTCAAAACCATGTCGTAGTGCCGCCCCCTTACCTTTGTTATATGGCTGGTAATAGACTCTTATGTTCTTGTTTCTCAATCTCCTTAAAATATCACGAGTTTTGTCAGTCGACCCATCATCCACCACAATAATCTCTTTGTGAAGTCCAAGAGTATTAGACTGTATCACTCTTTTGATAATTTTCGCTATTGTCTGCTCTTCGTTGTAGACAGGGATGATGATAGAAACAGTTTTATATTTTTCCATGCAGATATTGTACTATAGGAGGCACCATGTCAGCTAATCGCTAATTTGACAACCAGCTATCAATAGGTGTTAATTAAACATAATGCCAAAAAATAAGTATCGTCCATCCATTCTCCATCGTCCACTACTCATCACGGTCGCCTTAGCCGTCGTTCTCTTGCTTGTGACCGCCAATATCTCGACCACCCACAACTTTACTCCCAACACCTCAAGTGTCTTAGGCGAAGGAGAGGAGAGTGAAGAACAAAAGCAAGCTGAGGAAGCAGCCAAAGAGTCTGCCAAGCAAGCGGAAGAAATCCAAAAAGAAAGTACTAAACAAGCAGAAGAACTGTCAAAGCAACAACAAGAGCAACAGAAAGAAACTGTCGAGACCACTCCTGCGGGCAGTTCGCGCCCCTCCAGTTTATCCGTGAACGCAATCAAATCAAAGACAGAAACAATCTCTCCTAGTGGCCTCAAAATGAAAACAGAGACTGAAGGTAGTAAGCAAGAGACCGAGATTGAAACCGCCGATGGACAAAAAATCAAAACCAAAATTGAAGACGATGGCACCACCAAGATAGAAATCGAAAATGGCACTCTCAAATTAGTCTATCGCATGGAAAACGGGCAATTAGCTCTCAGGGTAGAAGACGAGGAAGGTGACGAGGTAGAAATAGAAGACGACGAACTCGATGAACTAGAGAATGAAGTCGAAAACGAGCTAGGGGACGATGACCTCAAACTTACTCCAACCACCAATAATCAACTAGCGCTCACTAGCAATCGAGTGGCAGCTATCACCGGCTACCCACTCTCTATCAACGTTGAAACCAAGCAACTCACCATCACTACTCCCCAGGGACAGCGAGTGGTCACAGTGCTACCCGACGAAGCGGTCGCCAATCTGCTCGCCACCGGCCTCATCAATCAGGTCGAGTCAACCCTTACTGATACTGATATACAGGGTGAATTGGGGGCACTCAGCGGGGTTGTCGGTATTGATATTCGCGACGGCGAGATCGTCTATAAAATAGACGGGGTCAAAACCCATCGATTGCTGGGCTTGATTCCCGTTGATACTCAAACCACGGCTTTTGTCTCTGCCGACACAGGCACTGTGGTCGCTCAAGAACGCTCTATCCTCGCCAATATCATCGATTTCCTCTCCCCCACACTCTAAGCTCTCCACTATAGACAACCCCTCTCAATTTGCTACAGTTGAAGTATGGGAGATAACATCGATCTTTCAGAGCGCGCGAGCGAAGGTAAGAAAACAGTAGGGAGATCAGTCTCAATCAACGGGGTGCACGCGATCGATCTCTCCCTCAAACAGTCAGAAAATTTAAATGACCCACTCCTCGACATCAACCTCAAGGTCAACAATCCCGTCGGTCGTCTCTGGATGGCCCTAAAGCGGATCTGGAAAAGTCAAAATACTATTATCTCTCTGCGCTTTACCATCCCCCTGCTTGTCTTACCCATCGCCCTCTACGTCCTCTGGCTCCTGTGGCAGGGGAGGGGAGCGAGCATCCCTATGTCCAAGCTCGGTGTCATCCACCAGGTCAATATGGCTGGCACTCCCAGAGATATCCTCGTTCTCCCCACCTCTGACGTGTATGTGCTTGACTATGCGAACTCTTTCAACGGGACTACACGCCTCACCGAAAAGCCTGTGATTGTGGTGGGTACCTATCACTCACCCAGCAACACGCTGAGAGTCGAGAGCCTCACTCCCTACTCTCAGCTCGACCTCCCCCACACTACAGTCTTGCCTGTGCCCCCCCGCTCTGTTTGGGACAATATTTGGCAGTTTATCACTCAGTTCCGCTAAGTCATCAGCACTATTGACATTCGGGTAGTATTCGGTAATACTGGTGTTACTATAGTTTTAGTGGAGGGAAAAGATATGACTGCCCAGTCAAAATCAATTGTTATATACGAGATTGACAAAGGTAAAAAACTCGAAGTACCTATCGAAAATCAGTCTGTTTGGCTATCACAAGCTGAAATGGTGAGTTTATTCGATAAAGATCTGCATACAGTTAATGAGCACATACAAAATATTTATACTGAAAAAGAGCTGTCTCGTCGATCAACTATCCGGAAATTCCGGACAGTTCGTCTAGAGGGGAAAAGGCAGATCAAGCGTAATTTGGATTACTATAATCTCGACGTCATTATCTCTGTAGGATACCGAGTCAAGTCTCTCAGAGGGACTCAGTTCCGCATCTGGGCCACCAAAACTCTCCGTGACTATATCCTCAAAGGATATGCCATCAACAAACATCGGCTTATTGATACTGGTATGGATGAGCTCGAGCGAGCTGTCAATCTTATTCGCCAAACACTGGACTCCAAAGTCCTCACGAGCGGCGAAGCCAAGGGGATCCTCCGGGTCATCGCTGACTATGCCCACTCTTGGATCATGTTCCCTCGCTCTCCTCATCTCCCAGAGTGATCCGAAGGAAAAGGAACTCATGATTAGACTCATTACTAACTTATTGACTTAATTCGCTCGACTATCCGCTCACAACTATTTCCGTCGCGAACTTCGTGGAATAACGCCAATGTCCGCTTGCGCTCACCTTCATACTTTTTGCTCCACTGCGTATGAGTTGCCGCTAGTGCAATCGCCTCCACCCAACTCTTGGCTTTTGGGCCAGGCGTAACGGTATCATAATCCATAAAGAAACCTTGGTCGTTATCCCTGTAGTCAGCCAGATCAAACGGGGTAAATATAATAGGTCTATTGAGCAGCAGGTAGTCTGTATAAATACTAGAGTAATCAGTAATCAACACATCGACCTGGGGTAAAAGTGTATAGATATCTTGCGCAATATCTCGCTCGCACAGCAGTTGAACATTCTCCACGTTGTCTTTTGCTAAGTCATGCAGTTTCACCAGCAACTCGATTTGGGGGTATTTTTTGAGTGCTGTGTAGAGCTCCTTAGCCATCTTGATTGCTATTCCCTGACTCTCAGTGCGGTGCGTGGGAGCATACAAAACCTTGATTGTTTGATCTGCCTTGCGGTCTGCAGCTCTAATGAGCGCATCATGACGCGGATATCCAAGGATCTCAATGCGCGTTGCCTGCTTACCAAAAACGCTCTGCATTTTCTCTACCCCAAGCTCTGAGGTGGTCACAACCAGATCCTGATTTAGCATCAAGTTATACGGCAACCACTTGATCCCGTTGTACCATTTGCCACTCACTATCCAGGCGAATATCAACACAAGTTTATTAATTACTTTACTAAAAGAGTCCATATCTCTCACTCCCTGTTCTGCGAGCAGATTCATATTGGTAAAACGATATCCTTTTGGCCCGAGCCCATGCCAAAGTTGTACACGTTTGGTTTTTGTGGATATGGCGTAGGCTGGCAGATCTTGACTCAAATCAACGCAAGCTATCGCAACTCCCGCGCGCATACACTTCCACGTCGCGTACAAACTACCAAAATAGGCAACGGGGTACCCTTTGCCCTTGACCAACTCGTGGGCCAACTCATTCCTGGTCACCCAGATCGGCTGAATCTCTGGACAGTGTGTGCATACATACTCAAACAAATATTTACTGTTATCACTATATTTCTCACCTTTCCAGGCTCCAAATACCCAGAGATTTTTTTGCTTGGGGACAATTTTGGCCAGACTAAAAATCGTCAGCTTAGCGAGCTCTGTAAAGAGATCGAGGGCCACGTACTTAATTGGCATCTATTCTCCTACGTACATCATTTACCTGGATTACATCGCTCTCGGTATCTACCTCTCCCCACGTCTCTTCGCCAATCATCTGGAATTGAATGGGTAGTTCAAGTTTGGCCTCGTTCAATATGTCGTGCCAGTAGTGAGGTTGTCCCAAGTATCTTTTATAGAGGCGCATCATCGAATGATAAAACACATTTCTCGCTTCCTCTCCCTTTACTACCACAATCCCTGGAGACTCGTACGCATCACTCTCGGGTGCGTGGGGATAGATCGCCACCATCCGATCCTGGCTCACGTGTACTGTCATGGCCTGGCCAGAAAGATCTCGGTAAGGTGATATAGCCATAGTTATACCCGTACTACTCGTTTCTATAAAATGTCTTACCAGGCTTTGGCCATAATATACGTCCCCGTTGGTAATCATAAAATCTTCGTCATATGTCAGAGACATGGCGGCATGGAGTGAATAAATTGGGTTGTTAATCATAAAATTCTCGTTGTACACTGTGTTGACTCGGTTATTACTCTGGAGTTTAGCTACGTACTCGTTAATTTTCTCGGCGAGGTATCCTGTCACTACCGTGATTTCTGTAATGCGAGAAAATCGAAGGGAAATATCGACTTGGTTAGCCAGGAGAGTAGTGCCTCCAACGCTGATGAGAACCTTGGGGAGGTCTAGGGTAATGGGGAACAACCGAGTCCCCATCCCAGCCGCCAAAATAATATGCCTCATGTGAGTAAGTGTACAATATATGCATGGAAGACGGGAAAGAAGTGATCGAGAAAAACGGCCAGATTTTTGCCCTCGTGATCCGTCGCTCGTACCGCCCAGGAGGGGTCAATTTCCTGACCCCCGACGACTACACTCTCCAGCTAGGTTTGATCGGCCACCCTACAGGCATCCATGTCCGTGACCATATCCATAATCCTCATATTCACTATAAAGTCGATACTACCCAAGAATTCCTCTATGTCGAAAAAGGCAAAATCAAAGCCACCATCTACGACTACGGCTGGAATGTGATCAAAGAAGTGGTCTTAGAGTCAGGAGATATCCTCTTGCAGGTCTCGGGCGGACACGGTTTTGACGTCCTCGAGCCCAGCTACCTCATCGAGGTGAAGCAAGGCCCCTTCCCCGGCGATAAACTCATGAAATTTTATAAAGACGATCCACAATGATTCCCGTCAATAGCCCTGTTATTCCTCAAGAGTCAAAGAAATTAGTTATGCAAGCGCTCGAGGAGGGCTGGATCAGTTCAGCCGGTCCCTACCTAGAGCAGTTTGAGAGGGAATTTGCCCAGTTTCTGGGTGTCAAACACGCTGTCGTGGTCAATACTGGCACCGCTGCCATTCACGTCGCGCTCCTAGCTCTCGGCATCGGTGAGGGTGATGAAGTGATCGTCCCCGCCTTCACGATGGCCTCTTCCTGGATGGCTGTCATGCATGCAGGGGCCACCCCAATCTTCGTGGACGTCGAGAGCGATATCTATACCCTAGACCCCCAACTGATCGAAGCCGCCATTACTCCAAGAACCAAAGCGATCATGCCCGTGCACATCTATGGTCACCCCGCGGATATGGATCCTATCCTCACGATCGCCAAAAAGCATCATCTATTCGTAGTCGAAGATGCCGCCGAGGCTCACGGCGCCACCTACAAAGGTAAATTGGTCGGCTCTATCGGGGACATCAATGCTTTTAGTTTTTACGCCAACAAAATTGTCACTACCGGTGAGGGAGGCATGGTTACGACCAACTCCGATGAGCTCGCGGACCTCTCTAGACGATTCCGCGATCTCGCGCACTCGCCTAGTAAGCGTTTCATCCACGACCACCTCGGCTATAACTATCGCATCACCAGTCTTCAAGCTGCCCTGGGGATCGGCTCGCTCCACGCGATAGGGGAGTCTCTCGCCCAGAAACAGCATATGGCAGAACTTTATCAAAAGGGGCTCTCAGACATCTCCGGCCTCACACTCCCCACAACTAGGGAATGGGCTACCAACGTGTACTGGATGTATGCAGTGCTCGTCGATCCCACTCAGCTTGGCATGTCCAAGGACGATCTGCGTAGTAAATTACTGGCCCAGGGAGTGGATACGCGCGATTTCTTTTATGCTCCATCCGACCAACCTATCTTACAAGCGGGTCATTTCCCTCTCACAGAAAAAATTGCTCAAAATGGATTTTATCTCCCCTCGGGCCTCGCCCTTACGAACGAGCAGATCCAAATCGTAATCGATACGCTTCGCGGGTGTATTCTATTGCCATCTGCAAAAGTTTAGATTTGCTCGCTCCCCCGAGCCTCGCCTGATAGGTAGTGGGGACCTCGAGCATTTTCCACCCTGCTCCAGCTGCGTAAAAAACGAGTCGCAGGTGATAGTCTCCGTAGCCGTAATAAATCCGCTTGATTCCGAGTTTCTCAATATCAGCTTTCCTGACGGCGTAATATCCACTCGTGTTATCCCAAATAGGTAGCCCAAACAGGCGAAACATGGCGTTAAAGAGGAATGTCGGCGCCATCCTCCATCCCTTCATCCCTCCATTCCCCTTGAACCTAGAGGCCACCACAAGTTTCACCTCACCAGTGAGGTGTTGCAGCATATTAGGCATATCACTGGGGTCGTGGTTCCCATCCGCGTCCATCCCAATAATTATGTTGCCTTTGGCATGTAAGATCCCGTCCCCGATCGAGAGTCCCAGGCCGTGATCTTTCTTCCTCACGATAACTCTGATATTCTGGTTCCTAGTTCCTAATTCCTGTACTACCCGCGCCGTCCCGTCAGGGGAGTCATCATCTACGACCAACACTTCGTGTTTATATCCTGCCTTAGATAGTACTTGTGAAACATGTTCCGCGTGAGGGCCTATCGCCTCGGCTTCGTTGTACGTAGGCAAAATGACCGATACAAAATCCATAAAAATAATCCTATTCCTGCCCATGTTAGCATGATCCCTAACCTCTGCACAGGGGGGGCTTCAAACTTAATTTCTAACTGTGATTCTCCCTTTGGTACGATGCAGATAATGAGGCCCGAATCATCGATATGGGAGAGAGTCTTCGTACTCACACTGCAATTAGCAGGTATTATCCAGCCAGGAAAGAAAGCTGTATTGATCCTCACAGTTCCCCCCTCTTCGCTCACAACTCGAATCAGTTTGTAATTTGACCTATCGTTCAAAAGTTCTACAACTCCGCTCCCCTGCACAAATTCGGCCCTCTTTCCAAACGGCGCCGAGTCTCGCGTTGCCCTCGTAAGTGGGGCATACTCCCCGTAGCTATCACCCGTCTCGCTCGCAAACCAGGACAGCGGCTTATCCCAATATTTATCCGTATGCGCCATCGGCACCGCCAGCAAAATTAGAATTGACGTCACTCCTATCATCACCGATTTCTGTATTGGTTTGTTGGTAAGTTGATTCACTATCTCCGCCCCCATCCAAGCCGTGCCAAACACGATACACATCAGCAGTCTCCAAGGAAAATCGATCATATTCCCCAGGCCCCATCGGTATATCGGGAGCGAGATCGGCAGGATAAAAAATAATGACAGCATTACACTAGCTGATAAATAGCTCAGGAGTGTATTCCCCCTCCTAATTGCCATCACTAAGCCCCACAAAATGACCCCCCAACCAATTATGCCTATCTCAAAGGACATGCCATCCCCATTTCCCGGTAGTGATACCCCGTATCCCCAGGGGGAATGAATCAGCTGGGAAAGGCTAGGGAACATGAGGAGGGTATCAGAGAGCGTCGGTGAGTAGTAAGTATATTTTGTGAGTGCGAGTGTCGGGAGTAAATTAAATGCGGCAATGAGTAGGGCGATCGCATAAGCTCCCCAGCGGAATTTTTGCTTCATGACCAGGGAGTAGCCTAAAAAGAATATCGAAAACGCGGCCGAAGCAACTGGGTGGGTCAAAAATAAACCTACCCATCCCAGCACAAGTAGTGGTGTAGATGATTTGCTATATCCCCAAATCAAGAGGGGGGCAAAGACAAATGAGAGTGACTCACCAAGCGCCCCTCGCACAAAGATATCGACGAAGCGGTATGGCGCCAAGCTATAGAGGAGCGCACCCACCCACGCGCCTGCCCAACCAATTTTTGATCTTAGCGCCAGATACATCAGGGCTCCCGCTACGACAAACGAGAGACCGAGCGTGAGTTTGTAACTATCAAAATAGGAGAGGCCTAGTCTGTGCCACAGCTCTCCTAGGGCGTAGGGGAGTTGGTAGTTGAGCATGAGCACCGGGGAGCCGATCCCTCCCAGCACCTCTCTCGCCCACATAGGAGGGAACTGACCATCCTCTATCGCGCTATGATAGGCGATGGCGCGAGAGACGTGAGGATTAGAGTCATGGAACATGGGCAGACCAGGGATCAGCATATCCCTCATTAACCAAGTGAGGAGGAATACCAGGACTGAGATCAGTGACCATTCCCGCAGTCGTTGCATATATCCATAGTATACTTTACCCATGTGGGCGATATTGGTTCTGGCATTTCTGTTGCGACTCCCTTTCCTCAACCAATCCCTCTGGCTCGACGAGAGTCTCGAGGCCCTCGCCCTCCAAGGACATTTTGGTTCACTCCTCTCCTACTCACTCTCCGATTTCCAGCCACCGCTCTACCATTTTATTCTCCGGGCTTGGACATCACTCGCTGGATATTCCGAGCTCTCCCTCCGCCTGCCCTCGCTCCTAGCGGGGTTACTCACAGTTTATTTTGTGTTCAAACTAGGGGAACTCCTTGGCTCGCGCAAAGTAGGGTTCATCGCGGGCCTCCTCGCCGCTACCAATCCGCTCCTCATCTACTACTCACAAGAGGGGCGTACCTACATGATGACCACTCTATTCGTCACAATGAGTTTTTACTTCCTCCTCAAAAAATCCTCGCTTGCCTACCTATTCTCTACGCTCCTGGCCATCTGGAGCTCATATCTCGCCTGTTTGATCGTGCCACTCCAGCTGATCTATCTCGTGCGCCAAAAAAGATTTCGTCTTGCCATAGCTCTCACCCTCGTCGCTTCCTCTCTTCTTCTTTGGGCTCCCTCATTTCTGCGCTCGCTCTCGATTGGTTTAGGTGACGCCGCTAGCGTTCCTGGATGGGGGAGGGTAGTGGGGGGCATTTCGGTCAAAGCTCTTGCTCTCACTTGGGTCAAAACTGTCATCGGACGTATCTCATTTAGTCCATCATGGCTCTATGGCTCTGTCGTACTCACGCTTATTCTTCTCCACGGGCATATCGCAAGACATGCGAAAAAAATACACCCTCTGCTCTTGATCTGGCTGGCCACACTCGCCCTCGCTGGCCTGATCTCGCTCTTCGTACCTGCCTATAGCTATACTCGCCTCCTCTTTGTGGTGCCGGCGTACCTCCTGATCCTCGCCCTCGGGCTCGCTCGTCTCCACCACAGCTTCACTGCCCTTATAATTGTCTCGCAACTCATTTTTCTCTCCATTTTTTGGTTTAGCCCGCGCTTCCACCGCGAAGATTGGCGCAGTCTGGTCAGTTATCTCAATACGCAGTCAGGAATAGTCGTCCTCCCCAGCCTCAAGCAAGACGCACCTCTTCTATATTATCAATTGACTCTTCCCCTGCTGGCTTCGACGGATCCTCTGAGCTCAAGTACTGTTTTTTATATCAAGTACGTCGAGGATGCCTTTGACCCAGAGGGGCGAGGGAGAGCGAATCTGACCAATCTCGGATATACTCTTACTACACAACGTGTTTACACGGGAATTCAGATGGATGTATATGAGAAGTAAGATATCCTGTGCCCTTCCGAAGCCTTGGCGGAGGAGGGTATGAAAATAGCCATTGATGTCTCACAAATGTGTTACGAGGGGAGTGGGGTCGCTCGCTACGTACGAGGACTCACTCAGGCTTTACTCAGCGAGAACTCTCCCCACAGGTTCATTCTCTATGCCGGTGCACTCCGTCAAAAGTCATTCTTTACTGATCTTGCTCACACCCATCCTTGGAATCGAGCTATCTGGAAGATCCTCCCGATCCCACCCAAGCTCGCGAGTCTAGCTCTTCACTCGCTCCCCATTCCTTTTGAAATATTCACCGGCTCCGCCGATCTCCTGCACACCTCCGATTGGGTCGAACCCACGAGTAATTTGCCCATGGTCACGACTGTCCATGACCTTGTGTTCCACCAGTATCCAGAGACTGTTGACCCGCTCATCCTGAGGACTCAAACCCAGCGCCTCGCCCGACTTGCCAAAAACTCCACCCATATTATCGCCGATTCATTGAGTACCAAAAATGATCTCATGGAAATATATCGATTCTCGAGTGAGCGAATCACCATCGTATATCCAGGTATAGAACCTACTTATCAGCCTCAATCGAAATCAGAAATTGATCGAGTGAAAAGAAAGTATGATTTACCTGATAAATTCATCTTCTCTCTCGGTACTCAGGAGCCGCGCAAAAATTTAACTCGCCTTACAGAGGCGGTCGCTGGCCTCGACTTACCCTTAGTTCTTGCTGGTAAACACGGTTGGGGGGATAAAACTAAGACTCTCGGCTTCGTCCCCGAAGCTGATCTGCCAGCTCTCTATAGCGGCGCCACTGTTTTTGCCTACCCCTCCCTCTACGAGGGATTTGGTTTCCCTGTACTAGAAGCGATGGCTTGTGGTACCCCTGTAGTAACCTCCAATATTTCCTCACTAACAGAGGTAGCTGGCGAGGCCGCCGTCCTCGTAGATCCCTTGGATGTTGACTCTATTCGCTCTGGAATCAAACAGGCGCTCGCTTCCCACGATAAACTTATCAAATTGGGGATCATTCAAGCCAAAAAATTCTCGTGGGATAATACGGCTAAACAAGTCTTGGAGGTCTATGAAAAGATTGCAAATAGGCATTGACGCCAACGAAGCCAATGTCAAAAACCGGGTCGGCACTGGCCAATACTGCTACCATCTGCTCAAACACTGGCAGAAGGAATCAGACATAGATTTTCACCTCTATCACCGCGATCCACTTCAGCGGGACATGCCAGAAGGTAGTAAAAACTGGCACTATCACCAGGTCGGTCCCTCTCGTGCTTGGATCCGCGTTGGATTGCCCCTCCACCTCATTACCCACCCCAGGAACGACGTCTTTTGGTCGCCCGCGCACTACGCCCCGTGGTATCCAGGTGGTCAAAGTGTGGTCACGATCCACGACCTAGCCTACGAATACTTCCCCAACCTCTTCCTGCCAAGTGATTTATACAAACTCAAAAACTGGACCAGATCGGCCGTCAAACAAGCAACTCGCGTGATCGCAGTCTCAGAAGCCACCAAGCGTGATCTCGTCAAACTCTACGAAGTCAAAGAAGAGCAAATTAGCGTCGTCCACAACGGCTACGACTCCGATATTTTTAACGTCAGCCCTAAAATTAATCCAGCCTTACTTGTAAATTGGAATTTGAAAACTGAAAATTACATCTTGTTCCTCGGCACCATCCAGCCCCGCAAAAATGCCATCAAACTGGTCCAGGCATTTCATTTGCTAAAGGAATCAGGCTATCCCGGTAAGCTCGTGATCGCCGGCAACATCGGCTGGCTCGCCGACGACACGCTCGCCCTCATCAAAAACTCCCCCGAAGCCAAGGATATTGTCCTCACTGGCTATGTGAGCGACGAGGTTCGCAAAACCCTCTATACCTATGCCGATGTTTATGTCTTACCCTCTCTCTACGAGGGTTTTGGGGTCCCAGCCCTTGAGGCCATGGCGTGCGGGGCACCGGTCGCCGTCGCGGACAATTCCTCTCCTCCCGAGGTCGTGGGGGAGTCCGGACTCTACTTCAACGCCAATGACCCAGCAGGCATTGCCCGCGCCATCAGTGATCTCCGCCAGGAGCGTGCTCAGTGGAGCCAAAAGTCCCTCGCCCGCGCCCAGCACTTCTCCTGGTCCAAATGCGCCAAAGAAACACTAAAAGTATTGTCCGAGGTGGCTAAATGATCATTTATGCTTTCTGAAATTTGACATCACGCTCTACTAATGTGAACATAGCGTTATGGAAACGAATGCTGAGATGAGTTATAGCAAAAAACCCCTCTGGCAATTGATCTTGATTTACCTGATCGTAGGTGGACTAGTTTATGCTGGCATCTACAAGTATTATTACCCCGACAAAAATGCTCCAACTAAACCAACGCAGATGATCGAGGGTTCAAAAGTTACCCTCACTGAGTCTGGATATTCGCCCGCAACTCTCACGATCAAAGTCGGCGACACCGTCACCTGGACCAACACTGGTTCCAAAAACTCCAACGTGAGCTCTGATCCCCACCCACAGCACACGACCTACTCACCACTCAATTTGGGCATGTTGAAGCCTGGTGACTCTCTTTCTCTCAAGTTTGACACTGCTGGTACATATACTTACCACAATCACCTCAACGAATCACAGCGCGGTACGATCATAGTCAAATAGTCTCACACCTTGTACAATGTGACTATGGATTTCCCACTCTCTGACAAACATGGTGGTCGTCTCACCTGGCAACAGGGGATGGCGAAGATCTACACCAGGCTAGAGAGCTACCTCCTTGATTTTGGCCTCCTGCTCCTCCATTTGACCACCTGGATCCCCCTCCACTCGGTTAGAAATTTTTTTTGGCGTCTATCTGGTCTAAATCTGGGGAAACACTCTACCCTCCACACGGGAATCCGTGTCTTTGATCCTAGGAGGATCAGGGTAGGGGAGGGGACCATCATCGGCTTCGCCTGCTTTATTGATGGGCGTGACCAGGTCAGGATCGGGAATCACACCGATATTGCCTCAGAAGTCATGATCTTTAGCCAGGAGCACGATCTCTCCTCCCCCAATTTCCAGGCAATAGGTGCGCCGGTCCATATTGGCGACTATGTCTTTATCGGACCTCGCGCCATCATCTTGCCAGGTGTGAGCATCGGTGACGGGGCGGTTGTGGCGGCCGGGGCAGTTGTGACCAAAAATGTTGAAGCAGGTTCTATCGTGGGTGGAGTCCCCGCCAAAGTGATTGGCGAGCGCTCTCTCAAAACCCCCCATTATAAGTTGGGAAGATTTAAATTATTCCAATGAAGCCACTTGTTTCAGTCATTATAGTTTCCTACAACACTCGTGATTACACAGTTAAATCAATGCGAAGTGCGCTCAAGAGTAAAGGCTTTAAAGCTGTCGAAATAGAAGTAATCTTGATCGATAATAACTCCCCTGACGACACTGTTAGCTATACAAGAAAGCACCTGCCCAGTGTTAAAGTGATAGCTAACTCAGACAATCGTGGCTTTGGCGGTGGCAACAACCAGGGAGCCCAGTTAGCCCAGGGGAAATATCTTCTCCTCCTCAACCCCGATGCATTTCTCTCACCCGATTCTCTACGAATAATGATGGATATCCTGGTAAAAAATGAAAATATCGTCTCCGTAGGTCCTCAACTGCGCTATGAGGGAGGCGCTATGCAGCAATCGGCAGGTTTTTTGCCCACACCCCTAAGAGTCATGGCCTGGATGTGGTGGCTAGACAAACTCCCCCTGATCAAAAAACTCTTCCCCACTCCCTACCATGTTTTTGACCTTGACTGGCACAAGAGAGATCATGACCCAGAGTGGCTCATGGGAGCCTGTATTATGTTCAGAAAAACCGAATTTTTGACTGCAGGTGGGTTTGACGATCAGATCTTCATGTACGCCGAAGAAGTCGAACTCTATCGTAGGCTCAAGGAGAGTCTAGGTAAGAGGGTCCACTTCACCACCAAAACCAAAGTGACCCACATCGGGAGCGTCAGCACCAAAAAAGCTAATGCCTATCGCCTCAGCTACGAATTGCAGGGGATTGAGTACATCTACGCCAAGCACTACCCGCACCTACTATGGTTTATTCGCTTTGTGATCTATACTGGAGTTCTTATGCGACTACTCCTCTTTAGCTTGATACCCTCTCGACGCGACACGCTCGTGGAATATAAAAAATTCTTCCAAACACGATGAAAAAAATTATTATTTGGATTGATCAATATCTTTTACTGTTGGTCACCGCGATACTCCTAGTGGTGATCCCGGCCTTCCCCAAGCTCCCCCTGGCGGACTTGATTGAGGGTTATATTGTCCGTCTGCGCATCGAGGATATCCTAGTACTCTTAGCCTTCCTCATCTGGGTTGTACAACTATTTCGCAAGAAGATTACCTTTCCCACCAATCTCGTTGCCAAATTTATTTTGGCATATCTGATTTTCGGTTTTCTCTCGACTCTCAGCGCCATTTTTCTGACCCAGACTGTCCCCATGGACCAACAGCATATCTTTAAGCTATATCTTCACTTTTTCCGTCGTGTCGAATATTTTTCCCTTTTCTTTATCGCCTATTCAGCTGTCAAAACTCGTGCCGACATCTTATTCTTACTCAAAGTCAGCGCCATTACCCTCCTCGCCATTGTCATCTATGGGTACGGTCAGAAGTATTATCTTTGGCCGGCTTTCTCCACCATGAACCGCGAGTTTAGTAAAGGTACCAGGCTTTACTTAACCGCCAACTCTCGCGTAATGAGCACCTTCGCGGGCCACTACGACTACGCCGCCTATCTCATGATGTCCCTCTCACTCGTGGTGGCCTACCTCTGGACACACAAACAAAAATGGGTTAATCTTTTGGTTGCCCTGTTTGGCCTCAGCATCTATTGGTCGCTCATCCTCACGGCCTCCCGTACATCTTTTATCGGATATTTGGTGGGTATTACCGCTATTGCTTTAATAATCAAGCGATTAAAAACTGGTCTGCACGTATTTTGGCGCTGGTTAGGTGTCATGTTCGTCAGTTTTGCCATCATGCTCACAATGGGGGATCTCTCTGATCGTTTTTTCCAGGTCTTAAAAAATCCCGACCTTATCGTCCACGATGTCACTCAAATCACTCCAATCAAACGCGAATGGATCACCAACCCTCTCTCACTCCTTGGCTCTACGCTAGGAGGTTTTGGTGAACGACTTGCCCTCATGCGCACCAAGCTCAATACTAGCGTGGCGACTCCGCCTCCCAATTCGCTCTCAACCGAGGAGATCGAGAAAGTTGCTGCTGTCTCGGATACGCCACCCTCGACCTCTCCTCCACTCCCTCCCGACGTTTCGGCAGAAGAGGATGCCTTCCGCAAAGAACAAGAGGCCAAAAATAATGCCCCCTCTCCATCACCTGGATCTGGCTACTCCCCTAACGCCCTTAAATATGGCCTCTCTGTCGCCATTCGTCTCGATGCACTGTGGCCTCGGGCTGAGGCAGCTTTTTGGCGTAACCCTTTGCTAGGCAGTGGTTACTCCACACTCACCAAGTCGTACAACGAAGAATTCACACAGGCTGAGTCTACCGACAATGATTATCTCCGCATGCTTGGAGAGACCGGACTCTTAGGTACTCTGACTTTCTTAGCAATACCGATGCTTGTCGCCTATTACGGCTATCTCCTTTCTCGCCAGGCCAAATCAGACACATTTAGCTTCTTCGGGATCGCCATGATTGGGGTGGTCGCGAGTCTCCTCATCAACGCGACCTATATTGACGTCTTTGAGTCCAGCAAGATTGCCTATTTGTTCTGGGCTATGTGTGCACTCATTGTGCGCTCATATGAATTGAGGCCACATGAAAAAGATTCTTAGTGTCTTAGTGATTCTCCTTATTTTTGTCCTTGTTCGCACGTATCGTCTAAATACGCCACTCGCCGATTGGCATAGTTGGCGCCAGGCGGACACAGCCGCCGTCGCCCGCAATTTTATTCAAGAGGATTTCAATTTGCTGTATCCCCAGTCAGACTCCTTCTGGGCTCTCTCGGAGGGTCAATTACCCAACCCACATCGCTATTTCATGAACGAATTCCCTCTCTATAACGCTAGTGTGGCTGTACTCTATAAATATTTTGGCATAAATCACGTTTACGGTCGCATTGTTAGTATCGCTGTCTCTGCCCTTGGCGCGCTATATCTATTTTTACTAGTCCAAAAGCTGCTCGGTTATCCCACGGCTATCTTTTCCTTGCTGTATTACTCTCTGCTACCTTACAACATCTACTACAACAGAGTCTTCATGCCTGATCCCAGCTTTGTGGCCTTCTCTATCATTGCGCTGTATTACACTGTGCTTTGGGCATCCACGCGCCGCCTCTCTCATGCGCTCGCGATGGTTACGACTTTTGCCCTCGCCACCCTGATCAAGCCCTACGCGCTCTTTATGGCGATCCCTATCCTCTACTGGGTTTACCGCGAGCAGGGAGTCAGCATGTTTCACGATAAAAGAAACTATCTCTACGTACTCTTAGCACTTCTCCCTCTCGCGCTCTGGCGCTATCATCTCCATCTCTACCCTGAGGGCTCATTCGCCTCCCTCTGGCTCTTAAATGGCGATCACATCCGCTTCACAGGCGCCTTCTTCCGCTGGATGATATATGAGCGGCTCAACCGGCTCATTTTCGCGACCGGCGGTTTCGTGCTTTTTATCGTCGGGCTCTTTTTTGCTCATCTGAAGAAAAACACTTCGCTATTTTTTATCTGGGCACTCGCCATTTTTCTCTACTTTACAATTTTTGCCAAAGGCAATGTCAATCATGATTACTACCAGCTTCCCATTGTCGCCCCAGGCGTGGTTCTCGCCGTGATCGGCGCTCAGAACTTGATTGCCATCGGCAAAACCAAGCTTCAAAAGTTGCTTAATGGTTCTCTAGTTCTTACACTTTTTCTTCTCTCTCTCGCCTTTGGTTGGTTCGAAGTGCGGGGCTATTTTAATATCAACAACCCCGCGATTATGGCCGCTGGCGAGGCCGTGGACCGACTCCTTCCCAGTGACGCTGTGGTGATCGCCCCCTACCAAGGTGACCCCGCATTTTTATACCAAACCAACCGAAATGGCTGGCCGGTCGGAGGCAATATCGAGGAGCGTATGCGTGACGGAGCCACTCACTACGTGACCACCAGTCGCGACCAGGAATATAGTGAGCTCAAAACCAAATATACCCTCATCTTCGAAAATGACTTATATTCGATTCTCAAACTCTCACCATGAAAGTATTGATGCTCACGCCCTACTTACCCTTCCCTCTCGTCTCGGGTGGACAGATCCGCACCTATAATCTACTTAAGCATTTATCCAAACATCACGATATCACCCTTTTCTCGCTCATTAAGGATGAGTCGGAGCGTTCTTATCTCTCAGAGCTCCAAACATACTGCAAAAAAATCGTTCTCTTTAAACGGACAAAAAATCCTTTTGTTCTACGCAATATCCTGCTCGCCGGCTTCTCCCCCTACCCGTTTGTGGTCACGCGCAATCTCCCCCTCGGGATGAAAAAAGCCGTCCAAGCTGAATTGGGGCAAGAAAAATATGACCTCATCCATGCCGAAACTTTTTACATGATGCCCAATATACCCCCCACTCGTGTACCAATCATTTTAGCTGAACAAACTATAGAATATCTGGGTTACCAAGATTACATGAAAAAAGCCAATTTGTTTCTACGACCGATCTTGAAAATTGATATCGCCAAGATCAAATACTGGGAACGATATTTTTGGAATAAAGCCGACAAACTGATTACTATGTCTGAAGAGGATAAAAATTTTATCGAAAAAGAGCTCGGGAGGCCCCAAAACATCAGCGTCGTCGCCAACGGCGTAGACCTAGAATTTTTCTCTAAAGTCAAAAAAAATCTCCCCTTGAACCCTACCGTATTATTTGTGGGGACATTTAAATGGCTCCCAAACATCGAGGCAGTCGACGAGATCGTGACAAAAATATGGCCTCTCGTACAACAAAAATTACCCCAAGCTAGGCTCAAAATTGTCGGCTTTTCCCCTACGGACAAAATCCAGGGTTACGCTCAGGATCCCACGATCGAGGTCTTGGGCGGGATCGACGATATTCGCCGAGCCTTTGCTACTTCCCATATGCTCCTCGCTCCAATCCGCAGCGGGAAGGGGACTCGCTATAAAGTCCTCGAAGCCATGATCACTGGTACTCCTGTGGTGGCGACTACTCTGGCCGCCGAGGGTCTTGATCTAAAAAACGGTCGTAACGTACTAATCTCCGATACTTCTGGAGAGCTGGCTGAGGCGACTGTCAGACTCCTCAAAAACGTAGATTTACAAAAGAAACTAGGTACGGCAGGGCAAAAAATTGTGCGAGCCGGCTACAGTTGGGATACAATTGCAGAGGAACTGGACAAAGTCTACAAGGAATTCCTATGACCAAACCGGATGTTTCCATCATCATCTTGAACTATAACGCCGAAAAATTCTTGCGTGAAACTCTCAAATCAGTCGCGATGCAAAAAGGTTTAGCAATCGAGACCATCGTGGTGGACAACAACTCTAGTGACAACTCCAAAGCGATGGTGGGTAAAGAATTCCCAGGTGTGAAGTGGGTACAGCGCGATACTTCCCTCGGCTTCTCGGCCGGCAACAATGCGGGACTCCCCGCAGCTCACGCCGACACCATTCTGTTTCTGAATCCTGACGCGAGTTTCACCAAATCCTCCGATCTCAAAACTTGCTATGACAAACTTTGGAGCGATGACACAATTGGTACCCTGACTCCCCGCATCAATTTGGTTTTGACCGGCGGGATTGACGAGACTTGTCACCGCGGGTTCCCCACCCCGTTCTCGGCACTCACCCATTTTACTGGTCTCTCCAAGTTATTCCCTGATACTCCTATCTTTAATCACTACACCAAGCGGTATTTAGGTTATACCAAAGAGCACGAGATCGACTCTGTGGGCGGTATGTTTATGCTCATGCGCCGCTCTGTAGGGGAGGAGGTTGGGTGGTGGGATGAGGATTACCCCCTCTACGGCGAAGACATCGACTTTTGTTACCGCTTGCACGAGGCAGGCTATCGCAACCTCTATTACCCCGCCGTGACGGTCTTGCACTACAAGGGAGTCTCTACCGGTATGTCCAAGCAAAGCGCAACCATCTCGACCGCCAAAAAAGAGACCACGAGACGCGTCAAAGGCTGGTCCATCCAGGCCATGGAGATCTTTTATCGCAAACACTATGTCCAGAAATATCCCTTCTTCATCACCTGGCTCGTGTTCCTCGGGATTAAATTACTCAAGTTCCGCCGCGTCACCCTGGCGTAAACTTTCCGCTATAATCACCTCATGATCAAGATCGCCATCGACGCCAGGTTTTACGGTAGCGGCCACACGGGGCTCGGCAGATACACCACCAATGTGCTCAAGTATCTCCCCAACCACCTACAAGGTTACACCTTGCAGGTGCTGCTGAGGGACGCGGAGTACGACAACTTTCCCTCTGGTAAAAACATCGAGAAAATCCATGCGGAGATCCCCCATTATTCCCTCGCCGAACAGCTCAAATTACCTAGATTACTCAAGTCTATTGGTGCCGACCTCCTCTACACATTTCACTTCAACACACCCGTCTTGTCAGATATTCCCACGATTGTCACCGTCCATGACCTGATCAAATCTCACTTTACTGGTAGAGATACCACCACGCGATCACCCTGGCTCTACGCTCTCAAGCGAGCCGGTTACAATCGCGTACTCGCCAAAACTCTGATACATGCATCAGACATCATCGTCCCCACCAACACTGTTAAAAATGATATTTTAGGTAAATTTTTCACTCTCAAGCCAGAATCGATCCATCCTATCCCCGAAGCGCCAGATGAAATCTTCCGCCAAAATTTGAAACTTGAGAATTTGAGATTTGAGATTCCCAACAAATACATCTTATTTGTTGGTAATGTTTATCCCCACAAAAATCTCCCTGTCCTACTCGAAGCCATGAAATCACTCCCTGAGTATGACCTCGTGATCGTCGCCAAACCCTCACCCTTCCTCTCCCGTGTCCTCGCTCCCTACGAGAGAGCCCGCATCCACATCCTGTCTGACCTTAGAGACCCAGAACTTGTCGGTGTTTATCGCCGCGCCACAGCCCTCGTGACCCCCTCACTCATGGAGGGATATGGCCTCGTCGGGCTCGAGGCTCTCATGGTAGGCACTCCCGTCATTGCCAGCAATATCCCAGTCTATCGTGAGGTCTATGGTAAGAATGTTACCTATTTTGACCCTCATTCTGTTTCCGACCTTGTCCGTGCCATTCGATCTTTGGCCATTGGTCATCGACCATCGACCATGAAATTGGATCGTACTTGGGACAACGTAGCTAGAGACATTGCGGAGGTCATCCATGCGTGTTGCGCTAGTTTATGACCGCCTCAATAAGGTAGGAGGGGCCGAGCGAGTCTTGCAAGCTTTTCACGAGCTTTCCCCCCAAGCTGATTGGTACACCAGTTTTTGGGACCCCTCTCACGCTCCCTTCTCCAAAGATTGGCGCGTCCGCTCATTTCCCTACCTGCGGAATCATCACGAATGGTTCCCCTGGCTTATGCCCTTTATCTTTGAGTCATATGATTTCTCTAGTTACGACCTAGTGATCTCTATCGGTAGCGCGGAAGCGAAGGGGATCATTACGCGACCTGGTACTACTCATCTCCACTATTGTCTGACTCCTACCCGCTATCTCTACTCGCATGCACAAGAGTATCTCTCAAACTGGCTTTATCGCCTTATCGCTCTCTGGCTCAGGAAATGGGATCAAGTCGCTTCCTCTCGGCCAGATCAAATGATTGCAATTAGTACTCAAGTGAAAAATCGTATAAAAAAATACTACAGTAGAGATTCAGAAGTCATTTTCCCACCCGTCGATACCCAAAGATTCAATTTGCCGTTTAAGAAGGGGGAGTACTTTCTGATCGTCTCTCGACTTGTCCCCTATAAGAAGATTGATGTCATTATCCAAGCATTTAACCAGCTCCCTAACCAACAACTAGTCGTCATCGGTACAGGCAGTGAAGAATCTCGTCTCAAGCGACTTGCCCAAGGTGAGAATATCCAATTCCTCGGTTTTGTTCCCGAGGAGAATCTGCCCGCTTACTTTCAACATGCTCACGCTTATCTGCAAGCTAATACCGAAGACTTTGGGATTAGCATGGTCGAAGCTCAGGCAGCTGGACTTCCCGTAATTGCATATCAGCAAGGGGGAGCCAGCGACATTGTCATCCCCAATGTGACGGGCATCCTCCTCAAACACAATGATGTACAATCCATTATAACTGCGGTTGACAATTTCGATCAAAAGTCCTTTGATAGGGAGGCGTGCAGAAAGAATGCCGCTCGATTTGACCTCCAAAGCTGGCATCTACAGTTTCGCAACTATTTAAAGCCTTATGGATACTAAACCAAATTCACATTTGTACGTTGTCATTCTCTGTGGTGGCGGTGGCACTAGGCTCTGGCCACTTTCCCGCAACTCTACCCCCAAACAGTTTATCGAGCTAATTGGTGAAGAAACCTTGTTCGAAAAAACTCTCACACGTGCCCAGTCACTCGTTGACCCAGACCACCTCTATATCATAACCAACGAACAATACTTGCCCGACGTCCAAAAATACACGCACAACCTGCCAGCCGATCATCTGATTGCCGAACCCCTCAAAAAGAATACTGGCATGGCCATGGGAGTAATCGCTGGGATTATTCACACGCGCGACCCGCAAGCGACGATTATTAATTTGGCTTCTGACCATCTTGTTGGCAACTTGGCGGAATTTCAACAAACAGTCCTTGCTGCAGCTGCCACCGCCACCGCCACCTCTGCGATTGTGGCCATCGGGATCAAGCCAACCTTTGCCCATCCTGGCCTAGGATATATTCACCGAGGGGAAAAGATCCAACACACCTTGGATTACCCAGTTTATAAAGTCGCCGGCTTCCGCGAAAAACCCAGTATCGAAGTGGCCACTAACTATCTCGCGACCGGAGAATATTACTGGAATGCCAACCTCTACACCTGGACCTCCCAGTCCATCCTAGAAGAATTCAAAACGCATTCTCCTGAGATTTACTCCCATGTAGTAAAGATCATGGCCGTCGTAGACAAGCCCAATTTCACCAACGTCATGCGAGAAGAATACGAGGATAGTCCCGATGAACAGATCGATATTGCGATTTCCGAAAAGACTACTCGCTTAGCCGTGATTCCTGGGGACTTTGGCTGGACCGACATTGGATCTTGGAACGTCGTGCACGACGAAGCCGAAAAGGATCAGGACGGGAATGCGTTGGTTGAGCGAGAGGAAGGGGCGGAATGGATCCACCTTGACACTTCTAACTCACTCGTTTCGGCTGGGCGCAAACTCATAGTTACCATCGGCGTGGACAATCTCATGATCGTTGATACTCCAGATGCACTTCTGATTACTACTAAGCAAAAGGCCCAAGATACCAAAAAAATTGTCGAACTACTTCGCCAAGAAAATCGCGATACATTGATATGAGCTATTCTTATGACTTTACCAAGCGTGCTCTCGATATTGTCGTCGCTTCGGTTCTTTCTTTAGTTTTTCTACCTGTCTGGTTAATTGTCCCTCTCCTCATTGTTCTGAGCTCTCCTGGCCCCATCGTCTATCGACATCGCCGCATCGGTCAAGGGGGTAAGAGTTTTGATATGTACAAATTCCGCTCGATGGTCATGGACGCCGATCATATCCTCCATCATCAGGACAAAAAACTCCTCAAAAAATTCAAGTCATTAGACTGGAAACTAGAGGCCAAAGACGATCCTCGCATTACTCCCCTGGGGAGGATCTTGCGCTCACTTACTATAGATGAATTCCCCCAGCTTTATAACGTCCTCAAAGGTGAAATGAGTATGGTCGGGCCTCGCGCTTATCTCAATCGTGAGTTATCCGAGCAAGTCAAAAAATATCCAGGTACCAAAAAACTAATGGATATTGTCTTGACGGCCAAACCTGGTCTAACTGGGCTATGGCAGGTTTCCGGTCGTAACGAAATCTCATTTGACAAACGGGTCGCACTTGACGCACAATATGCCAAAGTACGTTCTCTTTGGAACGATCTCAAAATATTATGGAAAACTCCTCAAGCGATGATCTCCAAGTGGTGAGCGAACCTGTCCTGAGTGAGGTCGAAGGAGTCGAACCAGAAATGGTAACTCTGGAAACACCCAAAAAATCTTGGTACAAGAAGCCCTGGCTTCTAGTTCTAATTTCTTTACTCGGATTTCTGATTTTTATCCTCATCTGGCTAGGGATTGCCGCCAAATCTACATATAGCAAGGTCACAGAAGCCACCTCGCACGCTAGCGCCATGATGAGCGCTTTTGAGGCACGTGATCTCGCTACGGCAAAATCTGAGCTAGAGAGTACCAAGCTCGCCCTTGAAAGCACCAAAAAATCCTGGAACACGACTGCCCCACTACGCCTCGTACCGCTTTTGGGTCTATATCTCAAAGATGTCGAGCACGTTTTCCAAGCCGCCGACAAAGGTACTCAGATAGGGGATATGGTGATAGCGGCCATCGAACCCTACGCCGACATCATGGGGTTCACAGGCACTTCTGGAGGAGAACTCCAGTTAGCCACAGCCGAGGACCGCATCATTTTTGTCGCAGAGACTGTGGAAAAACTCGCTCCGCAAATGGATCAAATCAGCGCCAAACTAAAAGAGATGAGTAGTGAATTCGAAGCGATCAACGAAAAACGCTACCCCAAGTCGCTCATGGGCAAATCAGTCAGAGAAAAGATCACTACTCTCAAATCAACCGTGGCTGGGGCTGCGGAGTCGCTTGGCCAATTCCAGCCGATCGTCAAACTTCTGCCCGATCTCCTAGGTAATCCTGACTCCAAAAAATACCTGATCATGTTCCAAAACGACGCCGAGCTCCGTCCCACCGGCGGATTCCTCACTGCCTATGCAACCATGAAAATCACCAAAGGCAAGATCGAGTCGGGTGTCTCTCAAGATATCTATACACTCGACGCCGGGTTCAAACGCAAAGTTCCGGCTCCTGATCCCATCAAAAAATATTTACCCCTAGTCTACAACTGGAACCTGCGCGACATGAATCTTTCCCCAGATTTTAAGAGCTCCATGGACACTTTCACTGGGTATATGAGTGAAGTTCCGGGGAGGCCCGACTTTGACGCTTTGATCGCAATCGATACCGAGGTCCCCGTGCGCATCCTCAAGGTTTTGGGTCCCATTGGGGTACCTGGATATGGGGGTAAATTCTCGGCCGAAATAGATCCTCGCTGTAACTGCCCTCAAGTTATTTATGAACTAGAAAACATTATCACTCGCCCCACCTACGAGATCCGCGAAGGGCGCAAGTCGATCCTGGGACCTCTCATGAACTCCATGCTCGCCAATATGATGGGTAGCCCCAAGGCCAAATGGGCCGAATTTTTCAATATTTTTACAGAGAGTATTAAAGAGAAGCACCTCCTCATGTACTTCCGCGACGAAAGCAAGCAGAACGCCGTCGAGGTCTTGGGTGCGGCCGGTCGCATCAATGACTACGTGGGCGACTATCTCCACGTGAATGACACCAACTTTGCCGGTGCCAAGTCCAACATGTTTGTGACCCAAGAAGTCGAGCAAGTTGTCACAGTGAACACAGATGGCTCCCTGACCAAAAAATTGACCCTCACCTACAAGAATCCCAGGGCGGGAGACAACTGCAATCTCGAGGCTGGTTTGCTATGTCTCAATGGCTTGTTGCGGGACTGGCAGCGGATTTATGTTCCTAAAGGTTCGGTCCTCAAGAGTGCCAAGGGGTATGAGCTCGACATGATCACGACCGAAGATCTGGGCAAAACTGTGTTTGAAGGATTCTTCACGCTTTCTCCCCAATCCGTCAAGAAACTCGAGGTAGAGTACACTGTCCCAGCTGGCACAGTGAGTGGAGACTACAAACTCCTGATCCAAAAACAGCCCGGCACCAAAGAGATCAAGACTACAATTACCGTAGGATCAGCCAAACCCAAAGTCTACAACCTCAACTCCGACCAAGAGATTATTCTCCCTAGATAACTTTCTATCTTGCTATTTTCCAATCTTGTGTTACTATAAGCCGATATGACAAAAGTTAAAGACCTAGTTCCCGGCAAAAGCTATGAAATTCGAGAGATTCACGCGCTTTCACCCCGGACAGAAAGTGATGTTAATCCTAAAATTCTAGTGTTCGCATGGTGCGATGGGAATACTATCGGAGCCTTCTCAGCTCCCATGTTTGACGTGGTGTGGGGTGATTTCAAAGTATCAGAAGTTGTGATACCAGAAGATCGAAAAAATGCAGCCACCCTCCGACTCCGACATGGGGATGTAGGAATCTATTATCATAGAGAAAAACTTCCAAGTGAAGCGCTAATATCCGGTAATTCAAATGCTCGAATAAAAGAAGATGCAATGTTCCTAGGGGCTGGTATTGGCGGAAATATCGTTTACTAATAGGGTAAACTGTACAAGTGAAATACCAAAAACTCTCGGGTATCATCATCAATCGTCATGTAGTCAAAGACAACGATCGCTTCCTGACCATCTACACACAGGAGGAAGGTAAGATTTCGGTTTATGCTCGCGGTGTCCGGAGTGTCAAGTCCAAGCGGGGGAGCCAGCTAGATCTTTTCTCCCACATCAAGTTTGAACTTTTCGAAAAAAATGATCGTCTTACCTTGACTAGTGTCGAGCTCCTCGATGGTCACCACGTGAGCAAAAAGACTCTGGCTAATATCTCCCGCCTCTTCCAGATCGGCGAGCTCGTGGACAAGCTGACGCCAGAGCATGATCCCCACTACGAAGTTTACGACCTCCTAGTGACTGCTCTAGGTAATCTCTCTCGATTCGACACTCCCGAATACCTCCTGCGTTTCAAGAAAAAATTACTCCTGCACCTCGGCTACGGCGACTTCGAAGGTCAAGATATCGACATCTTCATCGACTCTCTCCTCACCCGTCCTCTCCGTGCTAAAATCAATTTATGACCACGCTCGCCGATATCACCAGTCTCGCCAAACGCCGCGGTTTCCTCTTCCCCGGGAGCGAGCTCTATGGTGGCCTCGCCAACACTTGGGACTACGGTCCCCTCGGCGCCGAGCTCAAGAAAAAAATCAAAGACTTGTGGTGGAAATTTTTCATTACCGACCGCGAGGATATGGTTGCCCTCGACAGTAGTGTCATCCTCCACTCTAAGGTGTGGGAGGCCTCTGGTCACGTCGCCAGTTTCGCCGATGCCATGGTCGACTGCAAGACTTGTCATAGCCGCACCCGAGCTGACCATCTCATCGAGGACGCACTGCAGATCAAAGTCGAGGGTCAGTCCCTCGCCGAGCTCTCCAAAATCATTAAAGATAACCAGATCAAATGTCCCTCCTGCGGCGGCACTGATCTGACCGATGCCCGCTCCTTCAACCTCCTCTTCCCCGTCCATCTGGGGATACTCGCCGAGACTGCCGATCTCGCCTATCTGCGCGGTGAGACCGCCCAGGGGATCTTTATCAACTTCAAAAATATTACAGACTCTAGCCGTGTCAAACTGCCCTTTGGGGTCGGCCAGATGGGTAAGAGCTTCCGCAACGAGATCACGAAGGGTCAGTCGATCTTCCGTACAGTGGAATTCGAGCAAGCCGAGATCGAATATTTCTTTAATCCCCAGACTGAGAATTGGGAAAAACTCTTTGATCAGTGGCAGAATGCCATGAAAGGTTTTGTCATTTATACCTTGGGTATTCAAGAATCCAATCTGCGCATTCGCGAGCACGACGACCAAGAGCGCAGTTTCTACAGTAAAAAAACCGTCGACCTCGAATACAACTACCCCTTTGGTTTCAAAGAGCTCTGGGGGCTAGCCTATCGCACCGATTACGACCTCGCTCAGCACGAGAAATTCTCAGGCAAAGATCTCCACTACACTGACCCCTTCACGGGGGAGAAGTACTTACCTCACGTCATCGAGCCAGCAGTCGGTATCGATCGCCTCGTGCTCATGGTCCTTTGTGATAGCTACTGGGAGGATATAGAGAATAAACGAGTTGTCCTCAAGCTAGCCCCTGTGCTCGCTCCCTACACCGCCGCCGTGTTCCCCCTCCTGCGCAACAAGGAAGAATTGGTAAGCAAGGCCAAGGATGTCTTTGACTCACTAAAAAAGTCATTTAGGATTGCCTGGGATGACCGGGGTAACATCGGTAAAAGATATCTCTCCCAGGACGAGATGGGGACGCCATATTGCATCACCATCGATCACCAAACCCTCGAAGACGCGACTGTGACCGTGCGTGACCGTGACACCACCAAACAAGAGCGAATCGCTATCTCTGGACTAGAAAAATATATTTCTGCTAAACTAAAGTCATGAAAAAGTCTGCCCTTTTTTCCCTCCTTGCACTCGGACTGCTCATCGTCTTAGGAGTTTTCCTCTTCACCAAGAAGGCCTCCCCCCCCCAAACCGTGGAAGATGCCCGTCCTGACCTCCCCATCAACACCCTACCTCTGTCTGAGCGCCCCTTTGTGACTCTCTCTCCTGACTCCACAGGTCGCAGTTTGAGTATTGCGGTCTCCGGAGCACCTCAAGAGGGGAGCATGGAATACGAGCTGATCTATAACGCAAGCGGCAAGCAAGAAGGAGCGCTCGGCAGCATCTTCCTGGGTAGTGAGAAACAACCCATTGTTAAATCGATTCTGTTGGGGAGCAAATCTGGTGGCGGCAAAGTCACCTATCACGAAGGTGTGACTGGGGGATCAATGACGCTCACCTATGCCACCACTCGCCTCAAAGAGAGTTGGAACTATCTCCACTTCGACCCCGCTGATCCCACCATTTCTTCGACCGATGCGCGCTTTAGCGTGACACTAACCAAGACTGCCCTGAAAAAAGATGCCGTCGTCATCACCATGAAAACTTTTGGCTATCCCAAAACTGGCTTGCCCGCCGAAGCCTTGGCGAAGGCGGGTCCCTACGGCTATTTTACCCAGACACCGATTAAAGGCACTGCTCAGATCTCCCTGAAGCTCCCTGCGGGCCAGCACGTGAATCCCACTATCTACGGCTGGGACGGCAAGACTTGGTCCAAGCTCGCCACCAAACTCTCTGGCGACACTGTTTCTGCTTCTTCATCCTCCAGTGTCTTTCTCGTCACTGCGGAGTAAACTATGAAATTCCTTATCATGCATGGCTCCTACGGATCTCCAGAGGAAAATTGGTTTCGCTGGTTAGAAAAAGAACTCAAGGGTCTGGGTCATCAAGTTATTCTCGATCAATATCCCGTTGACGATTGGGAGACTGTAAACAAACTCGGCGCTGAAGGCATGGGGACATATGAGCCCGTCCAATCCCTATCTGTTTGGGATGACTTTTTTGTCAAAGCTACCTTACCCAAGATTGAGGGTGTGCCAGTAGTTTTCGTCGGCCACTCGATCGCACCTATTTTTATGCTCCACCTCCTACAAAAATATTCCTTCAAGCTCGCTGGCGCCATTTTGGTCGCCCCTTTCTTTAATATTCCTGACACTCCACCAGTGTGGCAGTTCTACCCACCCAACAAGACCTTCTATGGATACGACTTCGATTTTGCCAAAATCAAATCCCAGCTAGGCAAATCCTACGTGGTCTACGGCGACGATGACCCCTATGTGCCTGCGACCGAGCCACCTCTATTTGCAAAGAAATTAGGAAGTGAAGTTCTCATTGTCCCAGGCGGCGGTCACTGCGGCGGTAAATTCAAAGAATTCCCCCGCATTCTCGACCTTTGTCAGAAACTTATTTCCTAGTCCCATAACTCTAATTTCGGGTCATGTTCGGTAAATAGCACAAACAGTATTTTCCTCGTACAAACTAGTTGACAACTGTATCAACTTAGTCTTAAATGAAATGAGTGGAAAAATGTGGGAGATAGACTTATATGTTTGTAGGTACATATTATCATTTACTCGATGAGAAGAACCGTGTCTCGGTTCCCAAATCATTTCGCACCGAGCTCACCCCTGGATCGATCATCACCAAAGGGCTCGACGGCTGTCTCTTTATCTTTACCGGTGAGTCCTGGAGCAAGCTGGTAGAAAAACTGCAGTCACTCCCACTCACGAGCAAGCCTGCCCGTGATTTCCTCCGTCTCCTCACTTACCACGCGTCTCCCCTGGACACAGACAAGCTCGGTCGCACTCATCTCCCTCAAAACCTGATCGACTTGGCTGAGATCAAAAAAGACGTCGTCTTCGCCGGCGCTCTCAGCAGGGTTGAAATCTGGGATAAATCCACCTACCACAACTACGTTGATGGTCTCGTCGCACAAGAGAGTGAGCTAGAGTCATCACTGTCGGAGCTAGGAATCTAATATGCCATACCCACTCCACACCCCCGTCATGCTAGAGGAAGTCATGCACTACCTCGCCCCAGCGCCGGGCAAAAGATACATCGACGCCACCCTCGGCTACGCGGGCCACACGCTCGCTCTCCTCAAATCAGGCGCCGAAGTCTCTGGCATTGACCGTGATCTCGACTTGCTCACCCTCGCCGTCGAGCGCGTCACCAAGGAGGGTTATCTGCCTCAATTTACCCCGATTCATTCCGCCTTTTCTGAGGCCCTAGACAAAGATAAACATATTTTAGAGGGGAAATTCGACGGGATCTTATTTGACCTCGGTGTCTCTAGCTATCAGCTCGACACTCCCGAGCGAGGATTCTCTTTCCGCTTCGACGCACCCCTCGATATGCGCATGGACAAGCGTCTTGGGGTCACGGCCGGTGACCTCGTCAATGGCCTGGGCAAAAATGAACTCGTAGAGCTCTTTACCGTACTGGGTGAAGAGGGGAATGCTAAACGGATCGTCAACGAAATTTGTGACCGCCGTCTCAAACACAAGATCGAGTCGACTGAAGAACTCGCTAAACTAATCGAGAGTGTAGTCGGTCGCTCCCGCGGTATCCACCCCGCCACCAAAGTTTTCCAGGCACTTCGCATGGCCGTCAATAGTGAGCGGGAAGAGCTCAAAGCCGCACTGCCCTCGGCTTTGAGCTATCTCAAAGAGGGAGGAGTCCTGGTCGCCATCTCTTTCCACTCTCTGGAGGATAAGATTGTCAAAAGTTGGATCAACAACTCTGAGTCCGCCGGCCAAGTCGAGTCTCTCACCAAGGGCGTAGTCGAGTCCTCTCCGGAGGAAATAGCCAAGAACCCGCGCTCTCGCTCCGCCAAGTTGCGGGCGCTCAGGAGGCTCTCATGAAGCTGATTAAAATTCTCTCCGCTATCATAGTTCTCTTGGTTATCACGAATGTCACGCTGACCAATCGCTCGGTAGAGGACGGATTGACGCTTACCCACCTCTCAAAAGATATCTCGCAACTACAAAACCAAAACACTATCCTGCGCGCTAAGATTGCCTCAGCTGGCGCTTTGACAGGGATCAAAGAAAAACTGCTCTTAGCAGGTTATACCGAATCCCCTCGAGTTGTCGCTCTACCAGACAATTCTGCGGTTGCTTCTCGCTAGTCTATATAATCATCATCATGCGTAGACGGATCCAAACAGTCTTTATCAGCTTCCTCTTTGTTTTAGGCGTGATTATTCTGCGTCTGAGCTACTGGCAAGTCATCAAAACCGATGAACTCGCCGCCCAGGCACAGGGGCAGTATGCCTCCAAGGATGTTTTCGAAGGGGCCAGGGGTTCCATCATCACCGCCGATGGTCATCCTCTGGTACTCAACCAAGCCATCTATACTCTAGGCGCTTACCTCCCCAGCGTAGTCGATTCACCTCTCTCCATCGTCGAGCGTGTGATGCCTCTCATCCAACTCACTGTCGATGACCCAAACATTGCCACCGATAGTGCCAGGCTAGAAATTGCCCAAAAAGAGCTCATCACCAATACTAGAGACACCATGCTCGAGCGGCTGGGTAAGACTGGGTATGTAACACTCTTGCGTGCCCTCTCGGTCAACGAAAAAGAAGCGCTGGTACAACTAGATATTACCGGGCTGACCTTCGATCAGTCCTTTACGCGGGCTTATCCCGAGGCCTCCATGTCGGCTCATCTGACGGGCTTCGTGGGCAGAGATGATGTAGGGAGTCCCACAGGGTATTTTGGTCTTGAAGGATACTATAACCGCGAATTATCCGGGCGCAGCCGTATTGAGAAACAAGAGAAAGATGGCAGTGGTAATCCACTGCTAGTGGGAGATTTCCAACTCTTGCCAGGTCGAGATGGTCGTACCCTCAAACTTCACCTCGACCGGGGGACCCAGTACGTCGTCGAAGCCGAGCTCAAAAAAGGACTCGAGCAATTCGGAGCTTCATCTGGGGAAGTCATTGTAATGGACCCCAAAACTGGGGGGATCTTGGCCATGGCGAGCTTGCCATCCTATGATCCCGTCAAATTTCAGTTATATGACACCAGCTTGTACAAAAACCCCTCAGTCGCCAACTCATACGAACCAGGGAGCACTTTTAAAGTCTTAGTTATGGCTGCCGCCTTTAACGAAGGAGTCATTACAGAAAAAGATATTTGTGACATTTGTCGTGAGCCATATACCCTCGGTAAATACACCATCAAAACCTGGAACAACGAATACAACTCAGATGCCACGCCAATTGATATCATCGTCCACTCAGACAACGTCGGCATGGTCTGGACACAACAGAAGCTCGGGGGAGAAAAAATGCTCGAATATATCAAGAAATTTGGTTTTGGCCAAAAGACCGGGGTTGATATCCAGGAGGAATCATCACCCGCTTTGCGTGCCAAGTGGGGAGATATCGACTATGCCACTTCCTCTTTTGGTCAGGGGATTGCAGTGACTAGCATTCAGATGCTCACCGCCGTAGGAGCCATCGCCAATCAGGGGAAACTCATGGAGCCGCATCTAGTGAGTAGTGTCATCGGTGAGACAGAAGTACCCATCTTGCCCAAAAGTCGAGGTGAGGTAATCACCAAGGAGACAGCGGATCGTATCACGGCTCTCATGGTCCAGGCGGTTGAACAAGGTGAGGCCAAGTGGGCCGCCCCCAAAGGGTACACGCTCGCCGGCAAAACTGGCACGGCTCAGATCGCGGTGGAGGGACATTATGATCGAGAAAAAACAACTGCCTCTTTTGTGGGTTTTGCGCCAGCGCGAGATCCCAAGTTTGTGATGTTGGTCAAGTTGAGCGAGCCCAAGACGAGTCAATGGGCCGCCGAGACCGCCGCCCCACTCTGGTTTAAAATCGCCCAAAAACTGCTCGTCCGCTACAACGTGCCTCCAGACAAGGATTATTAATCGCTAATCTGCTAAAATGTGGGCTGACCATGCACAAAATATTGTATTATCTACGCAAATATCTACGCCCCCTCGCTCCTCAGATCTTGGTTAACTACCTCTACCATCTCCCCAAGGCATATCTTGCGGCACGTATTTATGGCAACCCAGGTGAAGATTTGGAAATTATCGGAGTGACGGGGACCGACGGAAAGACCACTACCTCATCTCTGATCTATCACATCTTAAAAACAGCCGGCAAAAAAGTCGCCCTGATCTCGACAGTCGACGCCAAAATCGGGCGCAAAACTCTCAAAACTGGCTTTCATGTCACCTCCCCCAATCCTTTTGCGCTTCAGGCCCTCTTGCGCCGTATGCGTTCCCAAAAGATCCGCTACGTCGTCCTCGAGGTGACTAGCCACGGTCTCGATCAATTCCGCGTATATCCAATACGTCCCAAAATTGCTGTCTTGACCAATATCACCCACGAACACCTAGATTATCACAAGACTCTCGAGGCCTACCGTGAAGCCAAGCTTAAACTTTTTCGTCATGCACAACATGCGGTCGTCAATAAGGATTTGCCCGATTTTGCCCTGATCAATACGCGCCTTCGCAAGGTCATGTTCTCGACATATTCTCTGCAAGTAGACTCCCAAATGAAACCAGATCATATCGAGTACTTACCAGGTAGTACGCTTTTTACGCTCGGCCAGACAAACTATTCGCTTCCCCTCACGGGTGAATACAATCTCTACAACGCGCTCGCGGCGATCTCCACGGCGCTCATCCTCGAGATTAGCCCGACCGACATCAAGCGCGCCCTCGCTAGCTTCAAGGGAGTCAAGGGGAGGCTCGAAGCAGTCGAGAACGTGAGGGGCATCCACGCCTTTGTCGACTTCGCTCACACTCCAGGTGCACTCCGCGCTGTCTTGACCAACCTCAGAGCCAAGAAAAAATCCTCCGAAAAATTAATTGTGGTTTTTGGCGCGGCCGGAGAGCGCGACGACTCCAAGCGCCCACTCATGGGGGCCGTGGCCGCTGAGCTCGCAGATAAAATCGTCTTAACGAGCGAGGATCCTCGTCACGAAGATCCCAAAGACATTATCAAAGAGATCCTCTCTGGAGTCCCCAAAAAGAAAAGACCAGACGTAGTGATTGAAATTGATCGCGCCCAGGCTATTGATCGAGCGATCAACCACCTAGCCAAGAGGGGTGATTGGGTGGTAAGTTGTGGTAAGGGCCACGAAGAATCGATGAATCTCGATGGCTTTACCGAGACCCCCTGGTCTGAGGTCGAGGCATTACAAAGAGCCTTATCTAAAAAAATAATATGATACAAGATTTTTCACACACCGCCGCTATTATTCTTGCTGCTGGTCGCGGTACTCGCATGAATGCTAAAACAAAAAACAAAGTGGCTTTCAAGCTAAACGGTCAGCCGATGATTGCCCACACTGTTGATCACCTTTATCAAGTTGGGATAAATAATATTATTGCGGTCGTCGGATATCAAGCCGACTCGGTTCGTCAAGCTCTGGGAAACAAGGTCAAATATGCTCATCAAACTGACCAAATGGGAACAGGCCATGCCGTCAAAGCCTCCCTCCCGTACCTCGATTCTACTGTCCAGACTTTACTCACGGTCTACGGCGATGACTCTGCCTTCTATCCTCCTTCGTTATTCACCGAAATGGTTGCCAAGAAAGAGAGCTTAGGTTGCGATATTTTGTTTCTGACTATCCACAAAGACGATCCAACTGGTTTGGGACGAATAGTTAGAGATGCTCAGGGCAAGATTTTGCGCATTGTCGAAGAGAAGAATGCCACGGAAGATGAACGTAAAATCCGAGAGATCAATACAGGATTCTACTGCTTTGACCGAGATTTTCTCGTCCAATATATCGAACAAATCCAGAAAAATCCTGTCTCAGGTGAGTATTACTTAACAGACATGGTTGAGATAGCTATAAAAAACGGCAAAAAGGTTGAAGCGCTCTTTATCAAAGATGACTCTATCTGGCACGGAGTCAACTACCGTGCCGATCTCGTTAAGGCAAAGAAAAAATCAATATCAAAGGATTATGCGCAACAAATATAAAATAGTCGCCATCGGTGGAGGTACGGGGACTTTTACCTTACTTACAGGTCTCAAAGAATATAGCGATCTTGATATCACAGCGATTGTCACCATGGCAGATGATGGTGGTAGCAACAAAGTCTTACGAGACGAATTCGGACTCCTGCCTACCAGTGGGATTCGCCAAGCAATCGTTGCGCTCTCCAAAGACACGACACTCCTACGCAAATTATTTGAATATCGATTCTATCAAGGCACGGGGATTACGGGTATGACATTTGGCAACCTCTTTATCGCCGCCGTTTCCGATATCTTGGGGTCACAAAAACAAGCCATCGAAGAAACTTGTGCTCTCCTTGGTGTCCAAGGTCATATCTTGCCGGTCAGCTACGAAAACACATCCCTAGTCGCCACGTATCAGGATGGCACAGAGGTGCTGGGCGAGCACTATATCGACCTCAGTAACCCCAAAGTTGCCAAGCAAAGGATCATCAATCTTCGTTCTATCCCCAAAATAAAAATTGACGACGCCGCCAAATCTGCCATTTTGCACGCCGACATGATCGTGATTGGGCCAGGAGATTTATATACCAATACCATTGCCAATTTAGTGGTGAGCGGAGTCAAAGAGGCAATAGAAGGGAGTATGGCCAAAGCGGTATTTGTAATGAACTTGATGAGTCGCTCAGGCGAGACCTACGCCTACAAAGCTAGTGATTTTTTGGATGATTTGTCTAAATACATAAATCCTGATCGACTTGACTACATAGTCGAGAATATCGAAACTTCTCATAGTCCAGCCGTTCTCAAAAAATATGCGGCCGAAGGATCTGTCCCCGTAGAAGATGATTTAGATGAAGTGTGGCACCGTGCCAAAGTAATTAGAGCGAGAATGCGCTCCAGCCACAAAGTAGTAAAAAACAAAAGTGATACACTGCCCCGTAGCATGGTGCGTCACAACCCAGATTTACTGGCCAAAGAAATAATAAAGTTGTTAAAGTAATTTTATGAAAGCATATTTTATCGGTCTTAAAGGGGTGGGCATGACGTCCCTGGCTCTCGCCATGCAAGATGATGGTTGGTCGGTATCTGGCTCAGATACAAACGAATCATTCATTACCGATGATATCCTGCGTGCGCGTAACCTAGGGGTCCGTCCCCTAGGGTCTGAAGTTCCAGAGGGGACGGACCTAATTGTGTATTCTGCTGCCTACTCACCTCCCCAAACCAAGATCAGGACTCTCTCCCTAGCGCAGGCACTAGCCGAATTTGTCCAAGACAAAAAGGTCATCGCGGTCGCTGGCGTGGGTGGCAAGACTACGACTACTGCTATGCTCGCCGCTCTCTTCCACTTTGCTGGGCGTGATGTTGGTTATTACGTCGGTACGAGCTCCATCGCAGGGCTAGAAGCCCCAGGGGCCAGTGGGAGCGATCCCTACTTCGTGGTCGAGGCTGACGAGTATGCCATCAGTAAAACTGATCCTCGCCCCAAATTCGCCCTACTCTCACCAGAGATTGTTATCACCACCAATATTATTCACGACCACCCCGATATCTATCCCGACGAAGCTGCCACTCGCCAAGTCTTTGCCGACCTCGTCGCCTCCATTCCCCCGGGTGGCACCTGGATCTGCAATCCCGCTGACCCGCTCACCGCAGAAATACTAAGAGGATCAGTTCCCCAGTGTCGTGTGATCACCTACAATAGTGATTTACCTGATTTGGATTTACAGGTTTTTGGTGCACAAAATCAACTCGATGCCCACGCCGCTGTCCTGGCCGGCGTGGCTGCTGGTTTGACCCGTGAGCAAGCGATCAGAGCGATCCATAACTATCGCGGGGCAGGGCGGCGCCAGGAGAGTCATGGTGAGGTAGCAGGACGCCTCCTCTATGATGACTATGGTCACCATCCGCGCGAGATCGAGCTTACCCTCAAGTCTTTTAAAGAGCATTTCCCCACTCGTCGACTTCTCCTCGTCTTCGAGTCCCACACTTATAGTCGGACTGAGTCACTCCTTTCTGAATTTGCAGCCGCTCTCTCCCTCTCTGACCTGACTTTTATCATGCCAATCTTCGAGTCGGCGCGTGAAAAAGGGACTCCCCATACGGTAACCACCGAATCATTCGCATCACTCATCGAAGGTGCTATTCCACTTACCTGGGACACAGCCGCCTCTACAGTTTGGGACTCATCCCAGCCTGGCGACCTGATCCTCA
Organism: uncultured Pseudomonadales bacterium; assembly: GCA_964347565.1. Classification (GTDB taxonomy): domain Bacteria; phylum Patescibacteriota; class Microgenomatia; order UBA1400; family UBA12108; genus CAJAUT01. The sequence continues at coordinate 101,888 of CAYFZD010000001.1, forward strand.
CGATGGGAGCTGGCTTCGTCTACAAACTCCACACGGAGTTTAAGCTAAAATAACACCATGAACTATACCTTCATCACTCAATCGCTAGGAGTTGACAGACTCAAGCAGAATGAACCACTCGCCAAACATACCTATTTCAAGCTCGGTGGTCCCGCTGACCTACTCTACGAAGCCAAAACCAGTGAAGAGCTACTGGGGGCCGTCCAGTCTGCCATCCTCTACAAAATTCCCTATCTGGTAATAGGCGGAGGTAGCAACATTCTCGTCTCTGACTTAGGGTTTCGCGGATTAGTCATCAAAAACAAAACTAGTCAGATCCAACTCAAGGGTTTCGCCGGGGGTGTGGAGAGAGGGAAATTGGATCTCAAAGAAGCGATTGTTCAGGCAGATTCCGGCGTTCCCGCCAACCTGCTGATCCGCTACACCCTCGACCAAGGATTGGCCGGATTAGAGGATATGTTGGGTCTACCAGGAACGGTGGGAGGTGCCATTTATAACAACTCCCATCATCTCGACAAACTCTTTGGAGAACACATTCTCGAGGTTGAGGCAATTGATCGTGAAGGAAAGATCAAGAAATATACTCAAAAAGATCTCCAATTTTCATACGATTATAGTATTTTTCACAAGACCAAAGAAATTATACTTTCGGCCTCATTTCAGCTTAAGAGAGGGGATAAAGACCAATTGTGGGGGATCGCCAATGCCGCCGTGCAACGTCGTGCGACCACCCAACCACTGGGAGTCCCTAGCTCAGGGTGCATGTTCAAAAATATTCCGCTCTCCGATACTATGCGCCTAGGACTCTCCACTTCCTCGGCTGGGTACTTGATCGACAAGGCCGGACTCAAGGGGGAGAGAGTGGGGGGAGCCAGCGTTTCTGATGTCCACGCCAACTTTATCGTGAATGACGGCACCGCCACGAGCCAGGATGTACTCGATTTGATCAAGGTTGTCCAAGCAAAGATCAAAGCCAAATTCGGCGTTGACTTGGAATTAGAGGTAATTATCATTAGTCAAAACACCTAATCTCAGCTACAATCTTCCACATGACAAGTTTTAAGATCATTGGCGGTACACCTCTTAAAGGTACGGTCAAACTAGGGGGAGCCAAAAACGCCAGCTTCAAGCTCATGATCGCCGCGGCCATGGGGCAGGGAGAATCCAGATTACTCAATATGAGTCGTATCGGCGACGTCGACGTCACGTTCAAAACGCTCAATGCCATCGGAATCCAGTGTACTTGGCTTGGAGATAACGAACTCTCAATTCGAGGGGGGACACTCACGACCGACACGATTCCCCATTTCTCAGGGGAGAAAACTCGTGCGGCCACGCTCTTTGCTGGTCTTTTGTTAAATTCATTGCATCACGCTGTCATTCCTATGCCTGGAGGCTGTGCGTTGGGCGACCGCCCCATTGATCGCCACCTAGAGGGTCTGCGAGCTATGGGAGCACAGATCGATTGTCAGGAAGATGGCATTACCATGTCCGCCCCCACTGCTCTCCACGGTGTCACCTATCGCTTCGAGAAAAAATCCCATACAGGCACCGAAGCCTTGATCATCGCAGCAGTCCTCGCAGAGGGACAAACGATCATCGACAATGCCGCCCTCGAACCAGAGATCGACGATCTGATCACATTCTTTACTCAAATGGGGGCTCAAATCAAGCGTGAAAATGATTCGATCGTGATCGATGGTGTCAAAGAGCTACGAGGCGCCCATCATACTGTCATATCAGATCGCAACGAAGCCGTCTCCTTTGCAACCATGGCCATCGCCACCAAAGGAGATATTTTTGTGGAGGGAGCGCGGGCTGATCATTTGACCGCTTTCCTCTCCAAACTCAGTGAGGTCGGGGGTAAATATGAAGTTACTGGAGAGGGGATACGTTTTTATTACACAGACCCTCTGCGACCTACTGACCTCACTACTGCTCCCGAGCCAGGATTTATGACCGACTGGCAGCCACTCTGGACGACCATGATGACCCAAGCAGAAGGAATCTCCACGGTCATCGAGGCAGTCACCCAGCACCGCCTCGCTTTTACCTCCCAACTAGTCCAGATGGGAGCTCAAATTGAATATTTTGATCCCGCTCCCCCTGATCCTGCCAGCTTTTACCAGTTCAACTATCCAGAAACTACGAGTTACCCCCACGGCGCGAGGATCACGGGTCCCACGCTCCTTACTGGTCGTCAGCTGACTGTCCCAGACCTTCGTGGCGGCGCGACCCTTGTCATGGCCGCCCTGATGGCACAGGGTGAATCAATCATCGATAACATCGAGCTCATCGATCGGGGCTATGAGCGCTTTGACGAGCGTTTAGAGGCTTTATCAGCAAATATTTCGAGGATTTAGTATACTAGTGGCATGCTCACGCACACCATTTCTTTCAAAAATGCTTTCCGCGGTATCTGGACCGCTCTCACCACACAAGTCAATCTCCGTGTCCATTTCCTCATTGGCTCACTCACACTCATTTTTGCGGTTTACCTAGCGATACCCATTTCTCAAATTCTCATTTTGGTCTTGACGATCGCGCTGGTCATGTTGGCGGAAATGGTGAACACTGCTATCGAATTTTTTTGTGACGCGATTACCTTAGACCAGAATGACTTTATCAAACATGCCAAAGATGTCTCTGCGGGGGCCGTTCTCCTCACTGCCATCTTTGCCCTCATCATCGGCTTGACGGTTTTCCTTCCCCATATTATATGAACAACTTACTTGGCTTTCTCCTCTTTTCTTTTACCATCAACGCCGCCCTTATCGTCCCTTTCATCAATTTACTCTATAGCCTCAAGTTCCAGCGACCCGGGCGTGGGACAGCTGATTTTATGGGTACCGTGAATTCCATTTTCAATCGACTTCATAAGAAGAAAGTCGGCACCCCTGTGGGTGGGGGACTACTCATTATTGTCACTACCACTCTGTTGTTTACCCTTGTGATAGGGATGTTGCGCTTAGTCGGCGCCGATCTACAGAGTGTTTATGATTATCGGGGCGAGATCAATGTCATTTTTGCCACTTTTATCCTCTACGGCTTGCTCGGGCTCTACGACGACATCATCAAATTCTTTGGTAAAACCACCTATCTGGTAGGGATCTCTTGGCGCTTTAAATTTATCGCTCAACTCGTGATCGGTCTGGGGATTGGCTGGTATCTCTATCAAGTACTAGGTATCAGCATTATCAATGTTCCCTACTTTGGGGTCGTCGACCTAGGCTGGTTTTTTGTCCCGCTCTCGGCCTTTATCATCACCGCCTTTAGCAACGCCGTCAACGTCACCGACGGACTCGATGGCCTCGCCGGGGGACTCCTGATGATCACACTCTTCTCCCTCATTATCCTCGCCACCGCTATCCTAGATACGCCAATTACTCTTTTTATTGCTCTCTGGCTGGGCGCTATTTTGGCCTTTCTCTACTTTAATACTTATCCCGCTCGTCTCACCATGGGGGACGTCGGCGCACTCTCTTTTGGAGCCACGCTCGCGGTCATCGGTCTCATGCTGGGTAAAATCATCGCCGTTACTATCATCGGCGGACTCTTTGTCCTTGAGATTGCTTCAAGTTCTATCCAAATGTTTGGCAAACGCTATCTCGGCCGTCGCCTCTTACCCCTCTCTCCTTTCCACCTTTGGCTCCAGTCAATTGGCTGGGAAGAAACTAAGATCGTGAGCCGCGCCTGGCTCGCTGGCATTATTTTGGCCCTGTTTGGTCTCTGGCTGGCGTTTTTATGAGCTCTGGACCTATCATCGTTTTTGATTCGGGAATTGGCGGGTTGTCGATTTATCGTCCCCTGAAAAGGGCTTTACCCCACGAAAACATTATTTACTTCAGTGACCCGAATCATTTTCCCTATGGAGATAAGAGCTCTACCTGGTTATCTGAAAGATTCACTGAGCTTTGTCAAGAATTCAGTCTACTCTCTCCCAAGCTTGTTGTCCTAGCCTGTAATTCTGCCACCACTAACATCATCAGTGAGGTACGCTCTCACCTCAGTTGTCCAGTCGTAGGGGTAGAGCCAGTCATTAAACCACTCTCTCAATTTACCAACTCTCTCGCACTGATGACCAAGGCGACAGCCAACTCAAAGAGCACTTTGGAGCTACTCAAAAAATATGGTCCCCATGTCAAGATTTTTGTTCCTACAGGACTAGCGGTTGCGATCGAGTACAACGATTATCATCAAGTAAAAAAAAGTATCTCACAGATTAAAAAGACTGTTCTTAAATATCAGTGTGAGGCCGTGGGATTGTCATGTACTCACTACCCCTTAATACTTCCACTACTTCAAGAAGCCATGCCAAACATCAAATTTATTGACCCCTCTGAGGCAGTCGTCCAAGAGATCCAGAGGGTGCTAAAATTGAACCAAACATGAATGCATTTGAGGCAGAAATAAAAGGTAAGCAAGTCCTAGTTTTTGGTCTAGGTAATCAGGGTGGTGGAACAGGTGATTTGGCCTGGCTACAGAAGCACGGAGCCGTCGTTCGTGCCTCTGATAAAGATCTGACTCTGGTCGCAGAGGGACAAACTCCAGAGCAAATCGATTGGGCAGACATTATTATCAAAAATCCTGGTGTCCCAGATGATCATAAACTTCTCACTTACGCGAAATCATCGGGGAAGCTCATCTATACTAGCGCGGCAATCTTTGTGAAATATGCACCTATTAAGACCCTCGGCATTAGTGGGACACGTGGAAAATCTACGACCGCTGCCCTTATCCACGCCATTTTGGAAAAAGTATACCCAGGCCAGGTATTATTTGGGGGCAATGTCGCTGGCACATCTTGCCTGTCTCTCTTTGACGAACTAGAAGGCAAAAAATATGCAGTCCTCGAACTCTCCTCTTTCCAGCTCCACAATTTTCATGAACTAAAGATCAGCCCTAATTTCGCTTTATTAACCAATATTTATCCAGATCACCTCAATCGCTACCCCGACATGGAGAGTTACTTATATGACAAGCAAGCCATCTATCTCTACCAGAATCCAGGTGACTATCACGTCGAATATCCAGATCCCCAGACAGTACGTGATTGGGAGACACCTCTGCCAGGAATTCATAACCTTCAAAACATTGCTGGAGCTTGGGGTATTGTTTCACGGTTGGGAGTCTCTGAGAATGTTGCTCGTCAAGTCGTATCCGAATTTACTGGTTTACCTTTTCGCCAAGAAAGGATTGCCACCATAAAAGGCATTACTTATATCAACGACACCACTTCCACTACTCCCACTGCCGCCATGATGGCTCTCCAAGCAGCCACCATGCCCACAATCTGGATTACTGGAGGTGATACCAAAAATCTGCCATACAATGAACTGTTGGATGTAGTCAAGACCAACCATCTACTCAAAAATATTGTCATACTTGGTTCCAAAAATATTCCTGATTACACTGCAGGTTTACTAAAAATAGCCCAAGATAAAATTATTGGTACAGTCCAGTCGATGCAAGCAGCAGTCGCGATGGCAAACAAAGTTGCCAAGCCAGGGGATGCCGTCCTCTTGTCCCCCGGCTTCGCCTCTTTTGACCTCTTTCAAAACGAATTCGATCGTGGTCGACAATTTAATGCGATTGTCACCTCACTATGAAAAAAATCAGTTTCTCCCTCTCTACTCGCATCATTCTAACGACGCTGCTCCTCTTAGGTTTTGGCCTCACCATGATCTATAGTGCCTCGGTCGCCGAGGGCGCTCGCGACTTTGGCAACAAATGGCACTTTGTTCTCCTCCAACTGAAATGGGCAGGAGCCGGACTCTTGGGTATGTTTATCCTCAGCTTTATTCCTCCTCGGATTTGGGAGAAACTCGCACCCTATATTCTGCTTTTTGGTTTGACGCTCCTTCTTCTCGTGGCCATCCCCGGTATTGGTACAAAAGTCCAGGGTGCTAGACGCTGGCTCGTTCTCCCAGGCTTCACCCTCCAGCCCTCAGAGCTTATCAAGATGATCGAAGTTATTTATCTTTCTTCCTGGCTTCATGCTCGTCGTGTCACGCCCACCCAATTTGGTGTATTCATCGCCGTCTTGGGTGGACTCATTATGCTAGAGCCCGATATGGGGACTGCCCTGGTTGTGACTTTACTGGGTCTTACGATGTATTTCCTCTCTGGTTATCCGCTCAAACATTTGGCAATGCTTGGTGGAGCAGGCTTGGTTTTGGCCACCATCTTCATTGTCAGCGAGCCTTATCGTTTGGCGAGGGTAAAAACCTTTGTCGACCCACTCCACGATACTCAGGGTAGCTCCTATCATATCCGCCAGGTCCTCCTCTCGTTGGGCTCGGGCGGAGTCTCTGGACTTGGGATCGGGCGCTCTCGGCAGAAATACGCCTACCTCCCCGAGGCGACGACTGACTCCATTTTCGCGGTAGTAGGGGAGGAGCTGGGCTTCATCGGCGGCGTTGCCCTGATTTTAGCTTTTCTCTATTACCTCTCTTTGATTTTCAAGCTGGCCGCGGCCGAAACCGACAAATTTGCCTCCTCACTTGTAGCGGGAGTCGGAGCATGGATCGGTTTGCAAGTATGTCTCAATTTGGCCGCGATGGTTGCCTTAACTCCCTTGACCGGCGTGCCACTCCCGCTTGTCTCCTACGGCGGGTCCGCCCTCGTCACCATGCTCGCAGGCGTCGGCTTCATCCTCTCTGTTGCTCGCTACGGTAAACACTGATCCACTTGCTATACTTAAGTTCATGAAAACAATCGTCATCACTGGTGGTCATCACAACTCGGCGCTCGTTGTCGCTCAGGAATTGGTCAAGCGGGGACACAAAGTAGTCTGGATCGGACATCGCCACAGCAGTAGGGGCGATATTCAAGACAGCGCCGAATATCTCGAGGTTACCTCTGCCCAGATTCCCTTTCATGATCTCCTCGCTGGCAAGCTGGTATTTGATCTGCATGAGCTCCTGCGACTCCCATCCGGGTATTATTCAGCCCGTAAAATTTTGCAGAAAATCCGCCCTCACGCCATTCTTAGTTTTGGTGGGTATTTGGGAGGAACTGTGGCAATTGCGGGCAAAGTGCTTGGGATACCCATCTATCTCCACGAGCAAACCATCACTGCTGGACGCGCCAATAAATTGATCGGCCGACTCGCCAAGCGGATTTATCTGACTTGGCCAGAATCGGCCCAACATTTTAATTCTTCCAAAATCCTCGTCGTGGGTCTCCCCCTCAGAACCAGTATCTTGAGTGCCAAACCCAAATCACTCTTCACGCGCAAAAAGCCCACTCTCCTGGTGATGGGTGGCAAACAGGGGGCTCATATTCTCAATCAATTTGTTTTCTCCCATCTTACTGACTTACTCACTCACGTAAACGTTGTTCACCAAACTGGCACCAACTCTACGACTCGTGATTACGAGCGCGCCCTCGCCCTCCAGGATTCACTCGCCAGTCTCGCTGATTGCTATCTCCCCCTAGGATACATTACTGAGAGTGAAATCGGCACCTACCTGCGTAGTGCCGACTATTATTTTGGCCGCTCTGGCGCACATATTACTTATGAGCTCGCGGTCCTTGGTTTACCCGCATTACTGGTCCCCTTGATGTCTACGCACGACCAGGAGCAACTCAAGAATGCCCATGTGCTTTCAAAAGCTAATTTAGGAATAGTTCTTGCCCAAAGCGAACTGACTTTACCCCATTTCCTCACCAAGCTTACCCAACTCAAATCACTCTCAGGTCAAACTCTCGCCCTTCCCAAAAATAGCGCCCCACAGTTGGTCGACGACTTATGTCAAAATATTTAGTCTTTACCCGCGAAATCATCGCACCTTCTCTCGTGGTGCTTGGTGTTTTAGCTCTCGCCTACATCACGATATACTCTTCCTTTTTCAAAATTACCTCGATTGACTGCACCCAAGATTTCCGTCCGTGCGAGAATCCTGCCCTCCTCAGTGAACTCGACAAACTTGTTGGTCAAAATCTCTTTACCCTCCCTGTGTCCAAACTCAAAACCAGACTACTCTCGGGAGATTTTATGTTACGTGAGTTAGAAATACACAGACGATTACCCAGCCACCTTCAATTTACCCTCCAGTCAGTCTATCCCGTGGTGTCACTCCAAATCTCTGGGGATCCTAGCTGGGTAATCTTTGATTCCCAATTCCGTGTCATTGGACGTCACTTGAGCGACCCCAATGTCCCGACGGTGATCGTGTCAGGTCCACTGACTTTAACTGTTGGTAAGGTCATCCCCGATCAAGACATCATTCGCTCACTTGCGCTCGCCCTCCGCCTCAGGGACTCGTTGATCTCATTCAAAACACTTACGCTCGTGGATCCTGACACCCTCGAGCTCAAGCTAGATAAAGGCATAGTCGCGATCTTTACTCCCAAAATCGAGGAGTCTTCCCAGCTCCACTCATTGCAAGCCGTCCTCTCTGACGCTACAATTATGCAAGGAGTGCACGTTATTGATGTGCGTTTCGCTCAGCCCGTGTTACGCTAATAAAGATGATAAGATCAATCATATGACCAACAATATAAATTCTAATAAAAATCGAAATGGTTGCAGTGTAACGAAGTGGAACGAAACACCATGAAAAAGATATCTCAATATGCGGTTGTAGATCTAGGCTCTTCCAAAATCACCTGTATCATTGCCACGCGGGGAGACGAGGATAGTACCTTGCGGGTCGTAGGAGTCGCGAGTGTTACTAGTCGAGGTATCCGCAAAAGTCAAATTGTGGATATTGAGGAGTCGATCGAAGCCGTTACTGAAGCTGTCGAATCGGCCGAGCGCATGGCTGGGCTCTCGATCAAAGATGCGACCGTTTCCGTCTCTGGCATTCACGTCGAATCACTCAACTCCAAAGGTTTGGTCGCTGTGCAAGATCAGGGAGGCGAGATCACCTCTACCGACGTGCTGCGCGTGATCGACGCCGCCAAGGCCGTCCCTCTCCCTCCCCAAAGGGAGATCCTGCATGTGATTCCTCGTTTTTTCCTCGTCGACAACCAAGATGGCATCAAAGATCCCGTCGGAATGTCTGGTGTGCGACTAGAGGCCGAGGCCCATTTGATCACCGGCTCCTCCGTGAACCTCAAAAACATCGCGAGGGTTATGAGTGAAATAGGCGTGGACACGCGCAGTATCACTTTCGCCGGTTATGCCTCCTCGCTCTCTACGCTTACCGATACCGAAAAAGAGCTCGGTACCGTGATTATCGATATAGGGGGAGGTACCACCAGCCTCTGTGTCTACCAAGAGGGGGCTCTCTCTCATTCGGCCGTGTTACCAGTCGGCGCCAAAAATATCACCAATGATATCGCTATCGGACTACGCGTCAGCCTAGATAGCGCCGAGATCATCAAACGCAATTTAGCGGAGGGTGAGCAAATTGCCAAAGTGTTAGACCCTAAGAGTGTCAGTAGCAAAAAGCAAGCCGACGAAATAGATCTCCACAAACTGGGTTTAAAAGATGCCCCACGCAAAATTTCCCGTAAGGCAGTTGTCGAGGGAATTGTCCGTCCTCGTCTCAATGAGATCTTCGAGCTCATCAAAGCCGAGCTCATCAAGGCGGGCATGGGGGGCAAGACTCCCGCCGGACTCGTCCTCACAGGGGGAGGGGCTATGACGTATGGTCTTAGCGATACCGCCCGTAAAATCCTTAATATGCAATCACGCATTGCCACCCCGGTGGGTCTCACTGGGCTAGTTGATGAGATCAATACACCCGAATACGCGACCGCCGCCGGATTACTCATCCTCTCTCAGCGGGATGAAGGACGCCCAGCAAGTTCTGGACTCAAACTCCCCAAATTGAAGTTTAAATTGCCGACTTCGCATTCTGTGAAAAAAGTGATAGACTTCATTAAGAGTTTCCTGCCCTGATAGGAAATCTATGGGTCTAGTAAAACCAGATTTAAACGCGGTCGCCAAAATCAAAGTGATTGGAATTGGAGGTGGAGGCAACAACGCCGTGGCCTCGATGGTCACCACTGGTAAGATCAAAGGTGTCGAATTCGTCTCTATCAATACCGACTCGCAAGCACTCCTCAATAACCCAGCCAGTGTCAAAATCCAGATAGGAGAGAACCTCACCAAGGGTCTAGGTAGCGGCGCTGATCCCGAGATCGGAGCCCAAGCCGCCCAAGAATCTCGTGAAAAAATCAAAGAGCTTCTCATGGATACCGACATGGTCTTTATCACCGCTGGTATGGGCGGTGGAACTGGCACAGGAGGCGCTCCCCTCATTGCCGAGATTGCGAAGGAAGCGGGTGCCCTGACTGTCGCTGTCGTCACCAAGCCCTTTGCCTTCGAAGGCATCCGTCGCATGAGTGTGGCCGAGGACGGGATCGAGGAGCTCAAAGGCAAGGTAGATACTCTCATCGTGATCCCCAATCAAAAACTGATGGACGTGGTAGACAAAAAAATGACGCTCCAGGAGGCCTTCCGGGTCGCTGACTCGGTGCTTGGCCAAGGAGTGCAAGGGATCTCTGATCTCATCACCGTGGCTGGGCTCATCAACGTCGACTTCGCCGACGTTCGCGCCATCATGACCGACGCCGGTACTGCGCTCATGGGCGTGGGTATGGGAACGGGAGAGAATCGCGCCCAAATGGCGGCTCGTACTGCTATTTCTTCTCCATTACTTGAGGTTAAGATCGACGGGGCCCGTGGGATTCTCTTCAATATTACTGGTGGCCCGAGTCTCACCATGACCGAGGTCTCCGAGGCCGCGGAGATGATCTCCACGCACGCCGACCCCGACGCCAATATCATCTTTGGCGCTACGATCGACGAGGCGATGGGTGACCAGATCAAGATCTCGGTGATCGCGACCGGGTTCGATAATACAAGGGGAGGATTTGGCAATCTCCAGGGCATTGGTCAGTCTGCGACGATCAAGTATGACCCCTCAGATGATGACACCCCCAGCGACGACGACGATTCCACCGCGCCTCCCAAACCACCCGCCTCCGACTCTAGCGATCCCTTCGATATCCCGGCGTTCTTAAGACAAAATTAGATTACTCGATCTTTCTCACCACATACTCAATTTGCCGATCAGGCATCACGACGACTGCTTTATCGCCCACCTTTTTCCCCAGTAGCGCCATGCCAATAGGAGATTCAAGTGATAACAGACCCTTTTTGGGATCCGACTCCTGGGTGCCCACGAGTGTGTAAATATATTCCTTCCCCCCTAGCTCCACGGTGACCTTGTTCCCAAACCCAACTTTCCCGTCATTTTTAGCCTCGACGATCTCGCCATACTTGAGGTTGTACTCCAGCCTCCTTAGTTCCCGGTCGACATTCCCTAGCTCGAACCGGGCGGCCGTATAGGCTCCGTTCTCGGATAGATCTCCCATCTCACGCGCGCGCTGCAGCGACACCAGTACTATCTCGCGTTTTGCCAGGAGCTCTGTTCGTCTCACTTCGAGCTGATCATAGCCCGCCCTCGTGAAGGGGACCTTATCCGGCTGCTTCATATGTCGCACAATCGCACGTTTACTCATACATGTATCATACAGCATAGATACTTGCTATTTATTATAAGACATGATAGTATTCGCAAATATGTTCAAAACAATCTTAGCCCTCTTTATCATTTCGCTCGCGATCCTCTCGCAACACCCAGCCATCTCCGCGGCCAAGCCCTTCCCTCGACCTTCTCGTACGCCCAAACCAAGTTGGACTCCCAAACCCAGTCCCAGGGTGTCGCCTACGCCAACCCCATCTCCCTCTCCTACTCCTACCCCAACCCCTACACCAACCCCTACGCCTTCTCCCACTCCAACACCAACTCCAACACCAACGCCCACACCTACGCCTACTCCTTCCCCTAGTCCCACCATCACTTCCGTGAATCGTCAGGAATGTAGTGTTGGCTCAAGCTGCTACGGACTGGTGACTAATGTCCAGGTTTTTGGTTCCGGATTTGCGATTGACTCGCGCGTGTCCCTCAAAAAAACCTATCTCTCCGGGAGTCCAGAGGAATTTGGCCGCTATGTCGGTGGCAACGGCTCCAGCTACATCTTGACTGACTTTACCCTCGCACACTGTACTACCTACAATGTCACCGTCAGCGGTAGCACAGGATCTGTCACTGCAACTGGTCTACTCACCTCGATGTGTCCGTAATCTTCTGCTAGTGTAAAATAGTCTTCATGACCAAAACTACGCTAAAGGTAGATAAATTCGAATCTGCCTTGAATCACGCCCAGCATGAAGAAGAGGTGCTCAAGTATTGGGACGAAACTAACGCTTTTGAGCGTTCTGTCAAAGAGCGTCCAGAGGACAAACCCTACGTTTTCTACGACGGACCCCCCTTCGCCACCGGCCTCCCCCATTACGGCCATCTCTTGGCCTCTACCGCCAAAGACGTTGTGCCTCGCTATTGGACCATGAAGGGCTACCGCGTTGAGCGCACCTGGGGCTGGGACTGCCACGGGGTACCGATCGAGAACATGATCGAAGGCGAGCTCGGGCTCAAAGGTGGCAAAAAGGGGATCGAGGAGCTAGGTATAGACAAATTCAACGCCGCCTGTCGCTCATCTATTCTGCGCTACGACAAAGAGTGGCAAATCACCATCAAACGCCTGGGCCGCTGGGTCGATATGGAAAACTCCTACAAAACTATGGACAAATCGTTCATGGAATCAGTCTGGTGGGCGTTTAGTGAGCTCTACAAAAAGGATTTGGTCTATCAGGGTCGGAAAGTAGTCCTCTATTGTCCCCGCTGTTCTACTCCTCTCTCCAATTTTGAGATCGCCATGGACAACTCGTATAAAGATGTCGAATCCCACTCAGTTTACGTCAAATTTAGAGTCAAAAATACTCAAAATGAATTTTTTGTAGCCTGGACGACAACCCCCTGGACACTCCCTGGCAACGTTGGCCTGGCCGTCAATCCCACAGCCGACTATGCTCTCGTTGAGTCAGGCTCTGAGAAACTCTGGTTCGCCAAAGACTTATCGCCCAAAGAATCAAAAGTCCTCAAGGTCGTCAAAGGTACAGAATTAGTTGGTCTCACTTACGAGCCACTCTTCAATTTTTTGCCAGTCGGTGAGACCAAATCCTATATCGTTTGCAGTGGCGATTTTGTCACCCTCGAGGACGGGACAGGCATCGTCCACACCGCGGCTATCTACGGCGAAGACGACTATGCCTTGGCCATCAAAGAAGGTTTACCCACGATTCCCATGCTCGATGATCAAGGCAAATTCCTTGATTTTGTCGCTCCACTTGCCGGTCAGTTTTATACCAAGTCACAGGCATGGGTCATCAGAGATTTGACCGAGAGAAACTTAATGTTTAAAAGTGAGATGACCTCTCATTCTTACCCTTTCTGCTATCGCTGTGGCACCGCTCTCTACTACAACGCTATCCCTGCTTGGTTCATCAACATCCAAAAACTGAAACCAGAGATGGTCAAACAAAACGAAAATATCTCTTGGTATCCCTCCTTCCTGAAAAAGGGACGTTTTGGCAAAGGTCTCGAGACCGCCCCGGACTGGAATATTTCTCGCTCGAGGTACTGGGGTACCCCCATGCCTATCTGGATAGGGGAGAAGGGGAGTATCCGTGTCATCGGCTCCGTTGATGAATTACGCCGTTACTCCGTTACCCCATTACCTGATTTACCTGACATCCACCGCGAATTTATTGATGATTTAGAAATCTGGGTAGATGATGCCAAAACCGAAAAAGGACGACGCATTCCCGATGTCTTTGATTGTTGGATCGAGTCTGGGAGCATGCCCTTTGCGGCGGAGCATTATCCCTTCGATGGTAAGACCTCGTTCGAGTCGCGCTTTCCTGGCCAGTATATCGTCGAATACATTGCCCAGACTCGTGCCTGGTTCTACACTCTCCACGTCATGTCGGTGGCGCTTTTTGGCAAACCAGCCTTCGAAAACGCGGTCACGACTGGCACTATTCTCGCCGAAGATGGCACCAAGATGAGTAAGAGCAAGAAGAACTATCCCGACCCCACGCTCCTCATCAACAAGTATGGGGTCGACTCGCTCCGTCTCTATCTCATGAGCTCGGTCGTGATGAAAGCCGACAACTTGAGTTTCTCCGAGACCTCCGTGGACGATATCCGCAAAAATGTCATGAACATTTGGTGGAATATCTTCGCATTCTATAAAACCCTTGCCCCTACCATCGACCATTTACCATCGACCATCGACCATCCGCTGGACAAATGGCTCTTGTCCAAAATCGAGGGCTTGACTCACACCGTCACCAAATACATGGACGCCTACGATGTGGTCTCCTCGTGCCGCCCGCTCATGGCCTTCGCCAAAGAGTTCTCCACCTGGTATCTCCGCCTCTCACGCGAACGTCTACGTGAGAACCCAGAGAGCCAAGCTATCATGGGCTACGCGCTCAAGCGCTACTGTCTCCTCATGGCGCCCTTTGCGCCCTTTATGGCTGAGCGCATTTATCAGAATCTACCTCACGAATTCGATAGTGTCCATCTTGAGCTCTGGCCGACAGTTGATGTTTCTAGAATAGACCTTGAGCTCGAAAAATCCATGGAGATTGTGATGCAAATAGTCGAGAAGGGGCACGCGGCGCGCAAAGAGGCGGGGATCCGCCTGCGCCAACCTCTTTCCTCCATCACCATTTCCGAAGCGGATCTGTCCGCCGACCTGCGTCAGCTGATGGCGGAAGAACTCAATGTTAAGTCCATTTTGACTGGCCACTTCTCCCTCGATACCCAACTCACTCCCGCGCTTGAGGATGAGGGAACTGCTCGCGATCTCATGCGAGACATTCAAGGTGCGCGCAAAAAATTGGGTCTCTCTCCCTCTGATGTTGTGACCATAGAGTTACCAGCGTGGCCAAAAGACTGGACGGAAGAGATCAAGAGAAAAGTCAACGCCAAAGAACTCAACGTTGGATCAACACTGACTGTAACTAAAATATGAAATGGCTTCCCGACCACTGGCTCACTACACTCTATCTGATCGCCTCAATTACTAGCCTTGTGATTCTGACAAGTATTTCGCCCGAGCGAGTAGGTCAGCAAGCTCTCACCTTTGGACTAGGGTTGGGTATTTTTATCTATCTCGCCAACCAAGACGCCGCAGTCTACAAAACTTTTGCACCCCTTGGCTACATTTTTTCTCTACTGCTCCTCCTGGCCACCCTTATTTTTGGCTCTCCAGTGAGGGGGGCTATCCGGTGGATTACTTTGGGCTCGTCCCAGTTGCAAGCTGGGGAGTTTGTGAAGCCGCTCCTTGTGCTCGCTTTTGCACACTTCCTGACAGTCTTTCCTCCCAAGTCACTCAAACATATCTTCACCCACCTACTCCTCATTTCTCTCCCTGTCTGGCTCATTTTTCGTCAACCCGATCTGGGTACTGCGCTTGTCGTGAGTTCGATTTGGGGAGCCCAACTATTTGTCGCAGGTATCTCGTACTGGTTCTTGGGTGGTGTCGCTGCATTAGGCTTGGCCGCTGCACAGTTTCTACCTCGCCTCCTCCACGAGTATCAGCTCAAACGACTAGAGACTTTTATAGATCCGTTTCGTGACCCCTTGGGTGCTGGGTATAACGTCATCCAATCTATCATTGCCGTTGGCTCTGGTGGTCTACTGGGTAAAGGGCTGGGTCACGGTACCCAATCACATCTTCGCTTTCTTCCCGAGCGCCATACTGACTTTGTTTTCGCGTCTATTGCTGAAGAACTTGGTATCATCGGCAGCATCCTGATCATTCTCTGTCTGGGAGGATTATTGTTCCGACTCATCTCGCTCGCCACCCATTCTCGCGATGAGACTTCACGCTTGATCTACACAGGAAGCTTCGGTTATCTGGCCTTCCAGATCTTTATCAATATCGGGATGAATATAGGGATTGCTCCGGTGACCGGGGTCACTTTGCCCCTTATCTCCTATGGCGGAAGCTCAATTTTGGCCACCGCGGTCACGCTCGGTATCGCCTCGTCGCTAGCTCGCACCGATTCACAAGATGCCTTGCTCGAAATACGCTAAATAGGGTATAATCCTAGAGTTATGAAATACGCAGTGATCAAAACCGGTGGTAAACAGCACAAAGTGACCCTCGGACAGGTTCTCAACGTCGAGCTTCTGGGTGATGTTAAAACTTTTGAGTTTGACGAAGTACTCCTTGTAGTGGACGGGGAAAAAGTCGATCTTGGGATGCCCACTCTCTCCGGGATCAAAGTTTATGCCGATGTTGTTTCGGAGGTCAAAGGCGATAAAATCGAAGTGTTTAAATACAAATCCAAGTCTCGCTATCGCAAGCATACCGGTCATCGCCAGAAATATACTCAGGTCAAAATCACTGGTATTGGCACCAAACCAGCCAAAACCAAGGCTGTCGAACAAGAAGTTATCAAGAAACCCGCCGTTAAGAAAGCCGTCCTTAAAAAACCCGCCGCCAAAAAAGCTCCCGCCAAAAAAGCTACGAAATAAAGCTATAATAACTCCCATGTACTACTTTTTCCTCGGTAATACGCCCGATCTCTCCTTCCTCGAGCTCAAAAGCATCTTTGCCGGCGAATTCATGCCACTCCAAACAGGGATTAATACTTATGCCGGAGAATTCTCCCTTGCCCAGTGTGAGCGTCTTGGGGGCACCCGCAAGGTGGCTAGTAGTCTCGCTATTGTTGCTCCCGCTGATCTTGAGACCAAGTTGATCGAGCTAGTCTTGGCAGACGGAGCAAAAAACGTGGCGGTCACGCGTTATGTCCCCGAGTCACTTGTCACCCTGAGCCTCAAAAATCTCAAAACCGAGGTGATGAAGACACGCTCTATCCGCCTGGTGAGTATGGATCTCAACGAGCACGAGCTCCTGATGCTAGCTCATCAGCACGTATCTGAATTTAATTTATTACCTAGTGGTGAAGAGATCATGATCGCCAAAACAGTTTGGATTTACGATGCTGAGGATTGGGTCGCTCGCGATCGCGCCAAGCCCTACCGCGATATCAAGCGTGGCATGTTACCCCCCAAAGTCGCGCGCATCATGGTGAATCTGGCAACTCAGGGCAAATCAGGTCTCACTCTCGCCGATCCATTTTGTGGGACCGGTACCGTTTTATCCGAGGCCATGCTCTTGGGTTATCATGTCGTGGGTGGAGACATCAACCCCGACGCCGTTAGCGGTGCTGAGTCTAACCTAGCCTGGTTGCTTTCTGGTCGCCCAGTTACCCCCCTACCCAGTTACTCTATTACCCTCACCGATGCTTCGCATTTTTCCCATCCCGTCGACTGTATCGCGACCGAGCCCTACATGGGTCCCTTACTCGATGAGCGTAACCCTCTTCCACTCGAGAAAATCCAAAATATAGCCCGCGGTCTCGACAAACTATATCGTGGAGCATTTAAGTCTTGGTTGGAGGTCTTGCCTGCAGGGGGGCGAGTGGTCATGTCTATCCCTAGTTTCGTGGTATATAACCGGATTGTTTCGACCATTTCGATTGACACACTGCAGGCGCTCGGCTACAATTACCTCTCGTCTGTCACATATAGCAAGCCAGGCGCAGCGGTCATCCGCAATATAACCATTTTGGAGAAAAAATAAATGTCACATGTCAAAGCCGGTGGTGCTACACGCCAAGCTAGTCCTAGACCAGGTAAACGTCGAGGGTTAAAGAAATTTGGCGGAGAATCTGTCAAAGTCGGTCAAATCATCATTCGTCAGGTCGGTACTCGGGTCCACCCAGGCAAGGGAGTTGGAGTCGGTCGTGACTATACCATCTTCGCCATGAAAGACGGTCTAGTCGAATTCTTCACCCGCCTAGGCAAGTCTTTTGTTTCAGTCAAATAATTTTCCTTTCTTCACCCGTGTGCTAAACTGGCATTGCTATGAGTGATACCCAAAAACATATCTTGATAGTGGAAGATGATGATCTAATCGCCAAATTGTACCAAGCGAGTTTGGTAGATTCTGGTCTTCACATTCAGCTCGAAACTGATGGTGACTCAGGTTGGCAAGCACTACAAGCCCAGATTCCCGACTTGGTGATACTAGATATCATGCTCCCCAAACTCAGTGGTCTCGATCTGCTCGAGAAGATGCGTGCTGATGAACGACTCAAAGTAGTGCCCGTGATCATGTTAAGTAGTCTCAGTAGCGAGTCCGACAAAGCACGAGCGCTGGCGGCCGGGGCCAATGCTTACTGGGTCAAAAACGAAGTTGATATGCCACAGTTCTCGGCACAAATCAAAAGCTTCCTCCCATGACTAACCTATTCAAATATTTTTCCCCTCAGTCATCACTCACTGATGGCTTAAATAAACGGCTTGCCACTATCACTTCGTCCGAAATCAATCTACCCATACTTGAGAAAAAACTCAGAGATATTCTAGTGGGAGAGTTCTCTGCATCTGGCGCGGCATTTGTCCTAGTTGCGGACTTTGTCGCCGCTCCTCCCGATTCTCTAATCACGCCCAATCCCTTAAATCTCAAATATGCTCGTCTCGAGAAACTCCAACACCGCGTCAAACAGACCATGATCTTGGACCAACTTACCGATCCGGCCGACAAACAGCTGTTTGCTGATTTGGGCATTGCTCTGATCTTACCCCTCACTGTCCAAGAAGAGGATCTTGGTCTCCTACTTTTGGGTCCTATAAAAAATCATAAGAGTTATCGACCATCCGAGATCAAATCACTCGAGTCAGTCCTCGCCAGTATCTCAATTGCAATTAAAAATGCCCTAAGTTACCGCAAAATCCAAGAACTCAGTGCCTCCCTGGAGAGCAAAGTCATCGCTCGTACCCACGAACTACAGGCCGCGCAAGAAGCCCAGCTCAAACTCAAAGACGAATTTGTCTTTATTGCCACCCACGATATCGCCACCCCAGTAGCCGCGATTACTGGTTTTGTTGCCCTCATCAATAGCCAAGGTGCAGAGCTCCCCTCTGAGATCAAGAATTATCTCGATTCCATTACGCAAGCCAGTAATCGTTTGAGCGCCCTGGTCAAAGATCTTTTGGAGGTTGCGAGGTCCGACTCCAATACCATCAAGCTTGCTCTTACCCAATTTGATGCCAAGCCCATTATTGAGTCTGTGGTTGAGACCATCACTCCCCTCGTCAAGCAGAAAAATATTCAGTTGGTACTGGCACTGGGGAATGACAACCTCGTTCTGGCAGACCCAGCCAAACTCGCCGAAGTCTTTGAAAACTTACTTAGCAACGGAGTCAAGTACAACAAAGTTGGGGGTGAACTCAAACTCACCTCCAGTATTTTTGCCGACCAACTAGTCTTTACCCTGACCGATACTGGTATCGGGATTGACCCAGCAGAGTCTCCCAAGGTCTTTACCAAATTCTTCCGCTCAGACTCACCCGAGGCTAGAAAAAATCCTGGTACCGGTCTAGGCCTGTTTGTGGCCCGTATGCTCACGCAAAAAATGGGTGGAAAGATTTCCTTTACTTCAGTCCTAAACCAGGGGACAACATTCACCCTTACCTTTAACCGTTAATACTTTATACTCTATTCTCAATACTCTATACTGTTCCTATGATACTGCCCGACGATCAACTGCGCGCTATTCTCGAAAAAAACGGCTCGGTCAACCCAGAAATTCTAAAAGCCATTGCTCCACTCTTGGGGAGTGAGCATGGTGGACTCTCTGCTCAGCTCATCTCTCGCCATATTTTGACCGACGAGCAACTCGGCCAAATTTTAGCTAAAACAATCAAAGTTCCCTTTGTCACCCTCTCCAAGCTCAGTATCACTCCCGATGTGTTTGCTCTCGTCCCTCCCCGCCTGATGCTCAAAAACAAACTTGTGGCCTTTGAAAAAACCGGCAAAACCCTCAAGGTAGCCATGTCCGATCCTCGCAACAAAAGTCTGGTCGAAATGCTCTCCAAAAAAACCGATCTCAAAATCGAGGTTTACTATGCCACCGAGTCAGATATTACCAGTCTAGTCAGTCTCAACAAAAAACCTCTTCAGCTCACGATCGATGAATTACTCAAAAACGAGATCGCCCTCTCCACTAGCTCCACCAGCGATAGTCTGCCTATCGCCAAGATCGTTGATATTCTCATCAACACAGCCTACGAAGATCGTGCCTCTGATGTCCACATCGAGCCCCAAGAGACCGAGAGTCTCGTGCGCTTCCGTATCGACGGGGTGCTCCAGGATGTTTTACGTCTCCCCAAACCCATCCACGATCG
Organism: uncultured Pseudomonadales bacterium; assembly: GCA_964347565.1. GTDB lineage: Bacteria > Patescibacteriota > Microgenomatia > UBA1400 > UBA12108 > CAJAUT01. Next base: position 122,023 of record CAYFZD010000001.1, read on the forward strand.
CATGATTACCCGTATTAAAGTTCTCTCCAATCTGCGTACCGACGAGCACATGAGTGCTCAGGATGGCAAGATGCGGGTTATGATCCCCCAGGAACAGCTCGATATTCGTGTCTCGATCCTGCCCGTCTCAGGTGGAGAAAAAGTTGTCATGCGTCTTTTATCCTCAAAGTCGCGGGAGTATTCGCTCGAGAGTCTTGGTATGGCCAAAGAAGATCTGGTCAAGCTCGAGCGCGCCTATGCCCAGACTTATGGCATGATTCTCTCTACAGGCCCCACTGGCAGTGGCAAGACTACTTCGATTTATGCCATTCTCAAAATTCTCAATACCCGGGAGAAAAATATCACCACCATCGAAGATCCCGTCGAGTATTGGATCAGTGGTGCCAACCAAGTACAAGTGAACGTCAAAACTAATCTGACCTTTGCCGATGGTTTGCGCTCCATCCTGCGACAAGACCCCAACATTATATTTGTGGGTGAGATCCGCGACAACGAAACGGCGGGGATCGCGGTGAACGCTGCCTTGACCGGTCACTTAGTGCTCTCGACTCTCCATACCAACGACGCAGCCACCGCTATTCCCAGACTTTCCGATATGGGCGTCGAGCCCTTCCTCGTGGCCTCGACTGTCCGCGTCATCGTGGCTCAGAGACTCCTCCGCAAGATTTGCGATAGCTGTAAAACTAGTATCGATTTCACGCTCCAAGAGCTCTCTAAACACTTTGCACTAGAGACCCTCAAAAAATATTTCCCTTCAGGTACAAAAGTCACGACCTATCGCGGCGCTGGCTGTAAGCTCTGTCACAAAACAGGCTACAAAGGACGTCTAGGCGTCTTTGAGGTACTCGAGGTCAGCAAGGAGATTCGCAGCCTAATCGCGCAAAAATCCGACGCCGAGGCTATCAACCAGCAGGCACTCAAAGAGGGGATGCGCTCGATGCTCGATGACGCCATGATCAAAGTGCAAAAGGGCCTGACTACGATCGAGGAAGTGATCCGGGTTACCAAGTCGGAGGCGCTATGACAGACAAAACCAAACAATTTGCGAGGGTGACCCTCAAGGGGACCGAAAAACTCGAGTTGATCGGAAGTTTTGCCACCATGCTTGGCTCTGGTATCTCAATCCTAGATATGGTCAAGTCGCTCGCCGAGGATACCAAGGGGGGTCAGCGCCTCATCCTCGATGAAATGCGCGACGATTTGACCCAGGGTAAACGGATCTATGTGACTTTTGCCAAGTTCCCTCGCGTCTTCGACCATGTGAGTGTCAATGTCATCCGCGCCTCCGAGGAGGCCGGAACGCTCGACGTCGCCCTACGAGATCTACGCACTACTCTCCAAAAGGACATGGAGTTCTCCGACAAGATTCGCTCGGCCCTCATGTATCCCGCCTTTATCCTCGTGGTATTTGTCGGGATCTTGGGTATGATCTTAACTTTTGTGATCCCCAAAATTAGCGTCGTCTTTACCCAGCTCAATGTTCCGCTCCCGTTCCCCACCCGCGTAATGATTTTTCTCTCTGACCTCGTCGTCAAACAAACACTCTGGTTTGGGCTGGGGCTTGCAATTGTCGCCGGACTCTTGTTTTATCTCTTTAGCTACAAGCGCAAACAAGTACTCGAGGTCCTTTATCGGCTTCCCCTCATCTCCACCCTAGTTATGCAGATCGACGTCACCAATTTTGCCCGCAATCTCTCCGTTCTCCTCTCATCCGGTCTCCCCATCACCCAAGCACTTGACCTAGTGGCCGAGGTCGTGGTGCGCCGTCGCATGGCCCAGCTTTTACTCAACGCCAAAGCGATGGTGCTGGCTGGTCGCCCGCTCTCCTCCGGGTTTCGCGATGACAAAGGCGCTGTCCCCAATATCGTCATCAAGCTCGTAGAGGCCGGGGAGAAAACTGGCTCGCTCGACCGCTCGCTCCAGGAGATCGCCGAGTACTTTGATTACAAAGTGACCTACACGCTCAAATCGCTGACCGCACTCCTTGAGCCCATCATGCTCGTTCTAGTGGGCGGGGTTGTCGGGGGGATGATGCTCGCAATCATTGCTCCAGTTTATGGACTCATTAGTCAAATTGGTGGGCACTAAGATGAAGTGGGGACTTGCCCTGAGCTTGCCGAAGGGTTTCACTCTCGTGGAGCTCATGGTCACGATTGGGATCTTTGCGGTCCTAGCCACTCTCTCCTCGATCAATTTTTTCTCGACTTATTCCCAGTCCAATTTGGGTGCCACGCAAGATGTCTTGATAGCTGATTTAAAAACTGCCCAATCTAACGCCATGTCAGGCTCCTCGGACGTCACCTGGAGCATTACAACGATGACTCCGCTCTCGCCAGGCCTGACTTTGACTACTGAGTATCCTAGTAATCAAGTCACTTTTCTGCGTGGATCGGGTGAAATCTCTGGCTACAACAGTGATTACGACACCATTACCATCAGTTCAAGTATCGAAAGCAAAACGCTAGAACTCAATAAATATGGCACCATCACGGGAAATTAAATGAAATTATTTAAATACGGTCAGGCACTTGTAGAGATGATGGTGGGGATGGGTATCGCCGCCGCCATCATGCCTGCGCTCGTGACCTCGTTCTTTGCTGCTCGCGGAGGGAGCGCCCAAGAGCAAGTGCGCATGCAGGCCCATGGACGCCTGCGCGAGGCCCGCGAGGTTTTGCGACTAATCAAGCAAGACGATTGGGATGCTGTCGACACTCCTGAGACGTACCACCCAGCTTTAGTCTCAGGTTCCTGGCGCTTAGATCCGGGACTAGAGTCCAACCTCGATGGACTCTTCAGTCGCCAAATCATTCTCTCTTATGCCTATCGCACAGGGACAAACCAACTAACTACTCTCTCTGCGGGGAATACTCTAGATCCCTCTGTTATGCACGTCAATATCTCCGTCGCCTGGACCAATCCCATCGCTTCTTCCGTTGTCTCTGATTACTATCTTATGCGCCTCGAAAACCTCGCGCATATCGAAACCTCTTATGCCGACGACTTTGACTTGGCCACGAACCCCAACGTCGTGCATCGCTCGACGGTCGCCACCAATGTCTCAGGAGGCGAAGTCCAGCTCGGGGGATCAGGTAGTGGGGTCGGCAACTGGTGTGATCCTAGTCTGACCCTCCAGACTCTCAATCTGGTTCACTCCTCCGTCCCCACCTCCATCTCTGCGATCGAAGGTCACGCCTACGCCACGACCGGAGAAAATGCCTCTGGACATCCACTCACAAGCATTAACATCACCAATCCTCCTCCTCCCACCCTACCCACTCCCACTGAGGGGGGGAGTTACAATCCCAACCCTCAGCCCAAAGCCTACGGCTTATTTGCCACCAGCAATTATGTATATATTGCTACCAAACCGGCCGGAAATCCCAAAAAGACAGTCGATATTTTAAATACTTCTTTAGTCTCTGTAGGGTATTTTGACGCAGGTAATAAAACAGGCGATAGCATTTATGTGTCAGGCACCGTTGGTTATGTGACCAGCGGCACGACTCTCTACACTTTTGACTTGTCCGGGACAATAAATCCTTCTCCAGGGTTGCTCAGTACTACGATTGCAGGTAACGGTAAAAGGGTCATCGTCATGGGTAACTACATCTATGTAGTCACTGACAATACGACATCTCAGCTACAAATCTTTAACAAAAGTAACTTATCTCTCGTCAAAACGCTCAACTTAGGCAACAGTCAACCAGGTGTAGATATCTTTGTCAAATCTACAAGCGACTACGCCTATATGGTTACTAATTACGCCTCCCCCGACTTCTTTGTCATCGATCTCTCCAACAACACTGTGGTAGGCACCTACACTACCGCCAGCAACATGAACCCCAGAGGTGTCACAGTCATACCCCAGGATAATATCGCGATCATTGTCGGAGCAGGGAGTGACTTGTACCAAGTCCTGCGAATTGGTATTCCCACTAGTCCCTCTAGATGTGGCACTCCGCTCACTTTTCCGAATGTGAGCGAGCTTTACGCGATCTCGTCTGTCACCGAGTCCGACACCGATGCCTATTCGTACGTCCTCACGAACGACGCGAGTAATGAATTCCAGATGATCCAGGGTGGCCCAGGCGGAGGGGGCGGAGGCAGTGCCCTCACTGGCGTTTTTGACTCCGAGCCCTTCACGCCCGTTAGCCTCGCCACCTTCAACCGTTTCGACGTCAATACCTCTTTACCTGCTGGCACTTATGACAATTACCAAGTTGCTGTAGCCAACAAAACCGCAGGTGGTAGTTGCATCGGAGCTAACTACATATTTGTTGGACCGGGCATGGATCCCAGTCAATGGTTTACAACTAGCGCGCAGATACCCCTGGGCATCGGTACGGGAGCCGCTTTGGGATATGTCAATCCAGGGCAATGTTTTCGATACAAAGTCTCGCTCTCCACCGACACTCTGGGCACCTCCCCCATCTTTAATGATATTACAATCAATTACTCACTATGAGCCATCAACCATTAACCATTAACCATAAGCTCGGTTTTACAATCCTTCGACTTCGCTCAGGATTTACAATGGTCGAGATGCTCATGGTCATGGGGATCACAGGCGTGATGCTCGTAGTCCTCTCCCAGGTTTTTGGCGCTATACTCAGCATGAAACTACGCTCCCAGGCGACGAGTTTCGTGGCCCAAGATTCACGCTATGTCCTCAATCGTCTAGCTTACGACGTGATGCGCGCGAGCGATATCGTGAGCGGGAGTGGCAATACCCTCACCCTCACGATCGACGGAGTGAGTCATGCTTATTCAGTCTCTGGCACCACCCTCATGCTCTCTGTGGATGGAGCTCCAGAAGAGAAGCTCACGGGGATCGGAACCCAGATCAGCTCGCTGACTTTCACCCGCACAGACTTGAGCGGTCACAAGGCCGTCCAGATCAGCATGAATATTGCCCCCACCATTATCCAGCCAGGAGGCGTGACCGGGGCGCGTCAGCTTACGACCACCGTGGCATTGAGGTAAAAATATATGAAAAAAGGCAACGTCTCTATCATGCTTGTCCTGATCATCATGGTGCTCACCGTGCTCACAACTGCCGCCGTGGCCCTCGCCATCTCTACCACTCGTGATACCACCACCATCACACTCGGTGAGCGCGCCCTCACGATCGCCGAGTCCGGGGCCGAGAATGCGATTCTGCGACTCCTACGTGATCCCAGCTATACGGGGGAGTCAGGCTTGCTGATTGGTCCCGGGTCTGCCACAATTGCAGTCACGGGGACATCACCCAAAACCATTACCAGCACAGGGGCCGCAGGCGCATTTACCCGCATCGTCAAAGTCGATGTGACGAATGTGGGAGGCGCGCTCACCCCAACCAATTGGCGAGAAGAATAATATGCTAGGACAAAAAAGTTGGCTCACGATCATGCTCAGCGGCAATTCTCTGCAATTTATTGGACAGGATATCGATGTAGTCCAGACTATCCCACTCCCCCCGACGCTAGTCAATAACATGGAGGTCGTCAACAAAGATGGTCTCTACACCTTGATCACCGACTGGGTCAAGGCTCGCACCTATACCAACACCAATATTCTGCTCCTACTCGCTCCCGATCTTTGTTTTTATCATCAATTTGTGAATATCGAGCAAGACAAGGTAGATAGTGAGACCCTCCAATTCCTCGATACCGTCCCCTTTGAAAGTGTTTTGAGTCGTACCTATGCACTCGGTGAGGGGAGGCAGATTATCGCGGCAAACAAGGATCTGGTCATGGCCCTCGTCCAGGGCTTCACGCTCCACGGCTACACCACCAAAGTCGTCGTACCCGCTATTCTCGCCCAGGCTGAGACTGGCCTCACTCCCGAGGTAGAGAATTATGCCTTCAAACACCTGACAGAGCTCACACGAGATAGCCTCATCTCTGAGGTAGCGCCCGTTGTTTCCTCGGTAGCAAAGCCCAAACCCAAATCTTCATTGCCACTACTACTGAGTGTTTTTGGAGTGCTACTTGCAATCCTCGTAATTGTGATAGTATTAAGTAAGTAATAAATTATTTTGGAGGAAACATATGAAACTTGCCCAAGTTATTAAGAAAGGGTTTACATTAATCGAGCTCCTGGTCGTCATCGGGATTCTGGCAATTTTGCTCGCCATCACCCTGATCGCCATCAACCCTGCGCGTCAATTCGCGCAAGCCAACGACACCAAGCGCAAGTCAGATGCTGCCGCGATCTTGAATGCGATCGGGCAATATAGTGCTGACAATGCAGGCGCACTGCCTGGCACACTGGGCACAACCGCCCTCGAGATCAGCAATACAACTACCGCAGATATCTGTGATGAGTTGGTGCCTACCTATCTCTCAGCTCTCCCAGTTAACAATGCTACTGGTACTGGAGTATCGCTAACGACTTGTCCGGCCACCTACGCTACAGGTTATACCGTCAGCGTAACCGGTGGTAGAGTTACCGTCTCTGTTCCCGGACAGATCACTGACCCGATTACTGTCACTCGTTAACTGGTTTACTCAGTATGTACAAAAAACCCCGCCTAAGGCGGGGTTTTTTAATGATTAATGGACCAACTTACATCGTGTAGCTCTTCACAAGCATATAGGAGAGTAGCACCATCCCTATCGCAAAAACGACAAGGAGTATGTTCATCTTCTCACTCATCTGTTCCACTTTTTTCTCTATCTTTACCATTGGCTTGGCGACTGTTCTTATTTTCTTTTTGGCTGCGGGCATATCAACCTCCCATGTAAGTATCTAACTACTTAAGTGTATGCTCTTCGACCCACTTTGTCATCTTTTCACGATACGTTTCACGTGATAAGTTGGATCTATGACCGACCAATCAAATATTCACGAACTCGATATCGACATGGTCCAGCCCAATCCTCTCCAGCCCCGTGGCACCATCCTCCCAGGTTCTGTCGCCGACCTGGTCGAGTCCATCAAAGAGCACGGGATCCTCGAGCCCCTCGTTATTGCCCATACTCCCGCCGGATACCAGATCATCGCCGGTGAGCGCAGATGGCGCGCCAGTAAGATCGTCGGTCTTAAAAAGGTCCCAGTCGTAATCAAAGAGACGACTCCCAAGGGCATGCTCGAGATGGCAATTGTAGAGAATGTGCAGAGACAAGACTTGAACCCGATCGAGCGGGGAAAGGCCTTTATCCGGCTCATGCACGAGTTTAATCTGAGCAACGCTGATATCGCCAAGCGAGTCGCCAAATCTCCCGCCTATGTCAGCAACACCCTCAAACTCCTCGATCTCCCCGATGCCCTCAAAGACGGATTGATCGGTGGGCTCATCACCGAGGGTCACGCTAGAGCACTCTCCAGTATCGACGACACGCGCCTAATGATCGAGGCCTACAAAATGGTACTCAAAGAGGGAGCTAGTGTGCGCCGCGCGGAAGAGATCGCCAGGAGACTCAAGAAAGAGTTTGACGAGAAACCCACTCAAAATGGTGGTCGCCCCGCCTTTATCTTGAACGATGAGACCACGCAGATGCAAAAGAAGCTCACAGTCGCCCTAGGCGCTCTCTCTAGCGTCAAACTGACCCGCTCCAAGCGCGAGACCAAAATCCTCATCAAGCTAAAAGGTAGTCCCGAAGATACCGCCCCCGCCCTCGCCAAAATCCTCAAACTTGCCGAGTAGTGGACGATGCTGGATTCGAACCAGCGACCTCTGCAATGTGAATGAAGCGCTCTAACCAACTGAGCTAATCGTCCGCTTGCACTATTTTACCATGCCCTGTATTCTAGAGACATGTTCTTTTTGCGCAATCTTTGGCTCTTTTTCCTCGATTTTCTCGAAACGATTGTGATAAGTCTCGCCATCTTTGCGGTGGTCTATATTTTCCTTTTCCAGCCTCACCAAGTCGATGGTCGCTCTATGGAGCCCAACTTCCACAATGCCGAATATATCTTGACTGACAAGCTCTCTTACCGCCTCCACTCCCCCAATCGCGGAGACGTGGTGGTCTTCCACTCTCCTCAAGATGAGAGGGTGGACTTTATCAAACGCATCATCGGTATTCCCGGTGACACTGTCAAAGTCGTGGGTGGCTACGTGTATCTCAACGGAGCCAAATTGGACGAGAGCTATATCAATGATCCCGGCCAGGTCCTCTCCGGTCGCTTCATGCGAGAGGGGATTGAAGTAGATGTACCTCCAGGAGAATATCTCGTGATGGGGGACAATCGTCTCCATTCCTCCGACTCGCGCGAGTGGGGACTAGTCTCACCCTCGGGAATTGTCGGTCGCGCCTTCTTCCGCTACTGGCCTTTTAATAAACTCGGACCAGTCTCTACCGCCGAGGCCGAGCTCACCCTAGGCAGTGTCAAAGGTGCGATGGCAAAATAATGCATTACTCTCTCACCAGAGCGACGATCTGGAATCTCACCGGCTACCTCTATCTCATCATCGCCAGCCTGATCGCCACCCCCATCATCCTCCACGGTCTGGGTCTTGCGCAGTTTAGCCTCTATAGTCTCATCTTTGCGGCTATCATCCTCGTCTCATCTATAGATTTTGGTTTACCCCAGGCAGTAGTGCGAGCGCTCTCACACGAACCGGACGATTCACCCTCTCGACGCATCCTCTGGGCTACCTCTAGTCAGCTATTCATCGCCTCTGGTGTGGTGGCTGGTCTCGTGGCGGTCGCCGTCACTTCGACTTTTCATGTTGCCCCCACTATCCTGGTCCTCGTCTTCTCCCTCTGTCTGATGAACAATCTGATCGGCCACTATTTGACCCTCCCACACTCCGAGGGGAGATTTGACTGGTACAACACCAAAACCTTTGTAATAGGCACCGCCAACACCTTCCTCACCGCCTACCTCGCCTGGAGAGGGCAGGGGATCATGGTTATTTTGCTCTCCCAATTACTCTGTTACTTAATTACTCTTTTCATCCTGGTTTCTTTCTCTCTCCAGTACTTTCCCCGTCCCTGGGAGGGTCGAGCCTCCCTCAAAGTGGCCAAGTCACTCATTATGTTTGGTCTCAAGAATCAGGTGGGTAAAGTAGTGGGTCAGATCCAGGGTCAATACGGTAAATATTTGCTCAGTTCCCTCTCCCCACTATTGCTCTCATCATATGTCATTGCTCTTGGTCTAGTCCAAAAATTAACTGGCGGCATTTCTCAGGTCGCGACGGCTCTCTATCCAGCGACCGCCAGGAACACCCATGGTCCTGCTATCCGCATCTTTTATCATCGGCTCCAGCTCGGCTTGTTCGCGCTTGGACTTCTAGGCGTTGGGGTATTTGAGATTATTGGCTATCCCTTTCTCAGCTGGTGGTTACATTCTCCCGAGCTCACACCCATTGTTCACTCGCTCATGCGAGTGCTTGTCTGGTACTTTTCCATTCTCATCCTCACACCTCTTGCCAGCAGCATGCTCGATGGTCGCGGTCGCCCCGAGCTGACTTCGCTTTTTGCCTTTCTCACTGCCCTGGTAGAGATCTCCCTCGCACTCTTCCTCTTCCCCCGCTATGGCCTCTTTGCGCCAGTCTACGCCGCCCTCATCGCCGTCACCCTCACCACTCCCGCACTCCTCTACGTGACTGAACGGGTAATTAGGGTAAAATGATCTCATGAAATATGGCTCAATTCCCGCCGGAGGCCTAGGCACTCGTCTCCAACCACTCGGATTCTCTAAGGAACTCGCGCCCGTCGCCGGTCGTGCGGTGATCGAATATCTCCTCGAGCGCCTGCTCATTGCAGGAGTCGATAAGATCTTTATCAACACGGCGGAGGACAAAACTGATCTCATCCGCTACCTCGCTGGCAAATCTCCCTTCAGCGACAAACTCATTTTCCTCGTGCGCCCTCGCACTGGTCTCCTGAACGGGATCATCCTCCCAGAGCAGTTTTTGCGCGAGGATGATGAGCTCTATTTCGGACTTCCCGACACCATTTGGTATCCCAAAGACGGCTTCGCCCAGCTAGATACAGTAAAAGACGAGCTCGTGCTAGGTCTCTTTGATACGGGTACACCGGAGAAATTTGATAGTGTAGTCATCGACGCCCAACATCGCATTCAATCGATCGAAGTAAAGGTGGTAAAACCCAAAACGAAATGGACCTGGGCGATGGGTAAGCTGAGTGTGAGAGTAGCGCGAGCTCTCAAACCCAACCCTCTCTTTGGTGCTTCGCTCCACGAGTATTGCCAGACCCATCCCGGCTATGCCCTCGAACTCTCAGGCTCTAGTTGTCTCGATATCGGTGTTCCCGACGATTACGCTCGTGCCGAAGCATTTGTCAAACAGCATGAAAAATAGTTTAAAATCTCGCTCAGCGGGACCGCTCGTCTCCATCCTCATCCCCGCTTTCAATAGTGCCAAATACTTGGGTCTTGCCCTAGACTCCGTCCTCGCCCAAACTTACAACAACATTGAGATCATCGTCCACGACGACGCTTCTACGGACGCAACCCCATCAATCCTTAAAAAGTACTCCGATCCTCGACTCCACATCATTCGCACTGTGGATAATCACGGCATGATCGGCGGGTGGAATTACATCGTTGCCAAAGCCAAGGGAGAATATATCAAATTTCTCGCCTCAGATGATCTGCTCGCTCCCACGGCTGTTGCAGAATTAGTCAGAGCCGCGCTTGCCCACCTAGAAGCCGCCATCATCACGTCTCAGCGCCAGTTTATCGATGAGCAGGGGAGGGTAATTAAGAAAATGGGTTTCTCCACCAAACATTCCGTCGTAGACGGCAAGACTCATGCCCACTGGATCCTCACCACGCTCAGGGAGAATAAGATCGGCGAGCCTACGGCCGTGCTCTACCCCAGAGCACTAGTGAAGGAGGCTGGGGAGTATGATCCGCGCTTCTCCCAGTTCGCTGATTTTGAGTACTGGATCCGCCTCCTCCAGTTCGGTGACCTAGTTTATGTGGACAAACCTCTCTGCTCTTTCCGCCTACATGCGAGTTCCAACACCGCCGCCGCCATTCGTGATGGTCGCTTTATCACCGAGACTTTTCAAGTGATAAAGAAATACCATTACCTCCTTACTCCAGCTGAGCGTTCTAGCGTCACACGTATGAAAATTCTCGATACACTCAAAAATATTAAAGATCTTATGTTTACAGGAAAAATTACTCAGGCTTTACGCTATACAGGCAGGCTCGTCAGTTCTGTTGTATCAGCATAATATAGTTCTGCAATTGGGTTTTGACCTCAGGAGCGATAAATTTAGGTGATTGCTGAGAGATAAACTTGTTCAGATTGGGTAGGGAGCTCATGTCGGCGAGAAGATTGGTGAAGCGGGCATAAAGGGCCTGAAAAATCCCATTTGCTGGAGTTTTTGACTGTCTCAGAGTCTTGAGATACTCGAATATAGAAGTGTAGTTGAGCACAATCGGACCATTGAGGTTGGGTATGGAGGAATAATTAATAGCGAAGTTGGCGCTCGTGGCGGGAGGGATCACGAGTTCATCTAGGGACACTCCTCCGTTCTCGTCATATAAATAGGTATCGACCGCTGTGGGCGCGCCAGTTGGATTCTCTATGTGCAGCGCATAGATCCCATCAGCAGGCTTAGGGATCATCGAGGTCAACACACTCGGACTTGGCGCTCCACCCATATCATCGTCGATATGTTCCTCTACCCAATTCATCGCTACAGGGTTACCAAGGGGATCACTCATGCTGATATTCACTCCTGGAGGCGATACAAACACCATATAGGAGAGATCAGTGAATGAGGGGATGAAACGATTGATACTGCGAATCGTGCTAGTCATGGGCAGGTCTGTTGCATCCTCATCATTTGGATCGTTGATCTTCCAGTTCGGAGTTTCTGAGCCGTGCGCCACGATGAAGTGGCCTGGTAGACCCAGGATGGCTGGTAGGACTGGAGTGGTAGGGGAGTATTCACGGACGAACTCGAGCTTGTAAGGTGCGTGACCTGCCAGATAACTCAGCCGCGCGTAGCGGGTGATCGCGATCCAGTTCACGAGCCCAGGACCGACATAACCATCAGGCTGGGTCTTGAGCCATGCGTTCAGTTTACTCGGGTCCACGTCCGTTCCGTCGAGCGCCAGAACATTGTTTTCTCTCAGTACCATCGCCGCCGACGTGATCGCACAACCCCAGCGCCCAATGCCATATTTATCTAATCCCGCCCATTCGTCCGCGCTGTCGTATAGTTCATCGACCCACAAGGGGTCTTTCTGAGATAAGTAGGGGAAAGGAGGTGGAGTAGGGCTAGGTGATGGAGATGGAGATGGGGAGGGAG
>CAYFZD010000002.1:0-20471 GCA_964347565.1 uncultured Pseudomonadales bacterium
CAAATATCCACCCCGTCCCCCGCGCGTCCATCCCGTATTCTCTCGCTTGCGACGCCCCCAAAATATTGGCCGCAATTACATATCCCGCCCCAATCACCGCCAACTGGAGCGTAATCCTGGCTGTTCGCGTTGATTGGAATAACTCTGATAATCCCTTTAGGTTTTGCCTTAGCACGCTCTTCACCATCACCTTGATCGAATCGAGCCTCGGCTCAACCAGCCGAGTCGCGAGGATTGCCGCCACGGCAAACATAATTCCTTGAATGATCCAGGGACTGCGAAAGTTTAGGTAATACAAATATCCTCCCCCCACCGAAGAAATCGCCCACGCCGACCAGTTCGCCGTTTCTAGGCGTGCCACCACAGTTGGATAATCTTGCTCTTTCTCTTGTTCTTTGAGACTGTCATACACCAGCGCCTCCATGCTTCCCGAATACAAGGCATTAGCCAACCCCTTGATAATTTCTAGTCCAACAAATACCCAAAATGCTGTGGCAAAGGGGAATATCAACAAGCTGACAGCCCCAACTACAAATGACAACACAATCGCCGTTTTCCTCCCCACTATATCTGCAAACGCTCCCGTTGGTATCTCGAACAAATTGCTCGCCGCCATCTGGATCGCCCACAACGTCGCAATTTGGGCAAAGGAAAAATAGCGCAAGTAAAAGAATAATGCCGCCACGCTCGGCCAGTAGCACTCCGAGAGAAAAGTGAGGACATAAGCCAATTTTGTATTTTTATGCATAGTGTTTTAGCACTCTATACGCCAGGGGGGGTATAGTCAGTAAAGACAAAATCCCCAGCAAACTATACATCAATCTACTATCTCCCCATCTCTCCATAATCGGTCCAGAAGCGGTGATTGCTACCACATAAATAATACTAATCGCCATCGAGAGCGTGGAAATAGCCGTCGCTCGATACTTCGAATTAAAAACAGCGTTGGTATACTTGCCCAGCAACATCCAGCGCGCAGTCGATGCCATCATCGCCATTCCTACAAATGGTACTCCCCAGTACCCACCCAGCCACCACCCCGGAGTTAAACTCACTATCATCAAAATCGGGAATAACACAATGGTCCGTCGAAAGTTAAACAACTTCTCATTCGTTAGCAACTTATACAGCAAAGTTACATTTAATAGCCGCAACCCTGCCGAGATAATTCCTCTTTGTTCCGCTGCAAAACCCAAATCAACCAAGACATAATCATTGAGATAAGTAGCACACATCCAAGTGATTGACCCCACCGCGATATAGTACATAGATATTGAGCGGTGGCTAATTGTCCTAAACGCCTCTCTCGCTCCCCATTTAATTTGTCTCAAGTAGTTACGCAAAGTAAACTTTTCACTATCAACCCACGGCTCGATCATTTGGAGCGAGATCACGGCCGCCATCAAAAGGAACGCCCCCGAGGCGACAAACGGCAGCGGTCCCCACCAAGAAACCATAAATCCCCCCAAAACCGTAGAGAACACCAATCCTACCTGGAACCTTGTTCCCTGCTTCGCCATTATTCCTTGGAACAAACCCTCTCTTTTGTCTTGTTTGAGAGAGTCATATACTATTGCCTCGAGCGACCCAGATCTTAGCGCCTCTCCCAGCCCAGAGATCACAGCCAAGACAATAAACTGAGGGAACAACCATGCAAATCCAAGCAGGACGTAGTGGATCGCATCGACCAGGTAGGAAAGGGTAATGGTCATGCGCCTACCTATCAGATCTGCCAGTGCTCCGGTTGGCAACTCCATCACTAGCTGGGTCAAGAACGTCACCGAGACATAGATAGCTATTTGGCTCACGCTAATATGACTTTGCAAGAACGCAATCCATATTGGGATCATAAATACCATCGACCGACATGTCTCAGTTATGTAAAAAACTTTAATATTTCTATCCGAAATCTTTGGTAAACTCATGAGAGTTATTTTATCTTAGATTCACTCTCTCGTGTTTCACAACCAACGCCCACACCTCCAAGCCGAAAAAACCAAAAAGCAGTAAGATAGCTGCATGCTCAACCATAGCGACGAACAAGTTGATATTATTGATCCCCTTAACCACCCCATCAGTATTGCCAGCAAATCTGTCGCCCATCGCGACGGACTCCTCCACCGCATCGTCATCGGGGAACTGGTCAATTCAAAGGGGGAGTACTGCTTTGTCAGGCAGGCCAGCGATCGCCAGGACGCCGATCAGTTTGTCTCCCCCGTTGGTGGTCACGTCGGGGCAGGGGAGCGGATCGAAGATGCTCTGGTGCGTGAGTGCCAGGAAGAGCTAGGTCTCACTCCCTCGCAAATTAAGTTCGTCGGCTCAACTCTCTACAATCGCGCGGTCATCGGTCGCCAGGAGAATCATCTATTTTTTGTCTACACTCTCACCTCCGACCGCGCTCCCGTCCTCAATCACGAATCAGTGGAGTATCGTTGGTTCTCGGTACCAGAAATCCAATCTACGCTGAAGTCCAATCCTCAACTTTTTGGTGCCGCCTGGCACCACGTGTTCAAAAACTGTTTCCCCGCCATCTACCCCCAAACTTGATATAATCCACCACTATGTCTGGACATGTTGGTTGGATGGAATCAGAAGGCCACAAATTATCATCTGCTTTTCAAGCCCTAGATGTATCGGTGGCACTTGCGGAAGAGCGCGGCAAATTAGGTATCATGCGTCATGTCGATGACGGCCTTGCCACCATCTCACTTATCGCAATTCTCACACAATCTCCACCCGCTTTGCGACATAGCGACGAGTTTATCTCTTTTCCCGTAACTGAGGAAACCAACATAGCAGATCGACTACTACTCATAAAGGGCCTAATACCACTCGACATGACCGCTCTAGAGTGGGGAGTAAGCCACGAATTAGTAGGGCTCACAGCCACTGCATTACTAGCCCACATTACCGCCGCAGAAATGATAGATCGTAAGTTTATTACTCCTGGTCCTATCGTTCATTCTGGGACAATCATAGGTTCACCAGTTGGTCAAATTTCCGCATTCGCAGAACAAGAGTTGTGCCTCGATCCAGCACGCATAGATGTAGATTTTGATTCAGGAGCAAGGTTTATTGAGCATGTTGCCAACCTAGCTATGAGTAGCACTCTCCTTTCAGTCTTAAATCAACTTTCGAGCCACTCTCTCGGACTCCATTGTTCGTTCATTGAACTAAATACAATGACTGCCCAATTACTAAACACCCAGAATTCTGCGGCCAATGCTCATCTCCCAACTCGCATGTGGTTTACTGGCCACCATGGACATTGGGCGTGGGGTAACGACGAGCAAGCGGTACAAACAATCATACCCAAGCCTAAGGCCAGTTCCGTTTCTCGTAATACAGTTACTGTACTTAGTTAACCCCAGGCCACTTACTTACTATCAACATCTCCTCGTGTTTCCTGGGCATCTCACCCCAGATCGCTTCCGTCACAAACGGCATAAAGGGGTGGAGCAGTTTGAGACCTGTCAATAGTACGTGTCTTAGCACGCTCAAAGCGACCTCTTGGTCAGCTCTATTCTTCACTTGCTCGATATACACGTCCGCCACACTGTGCCAAAGAAACTCATAGATCAAATCAGCCGCCTGCGCAAACCGGAACTTGTCGAGCAGGGTAGTCATCTTTTTCGTCACCCCAGCCAACTCTTTCAATATTTTTTTGTCATCTTTCGCGACCTTCATTCCCGCTTTGTAGAAGGGGATCTCCTTACCATGTTTTTCCGCCATCATTAAATAGAATCGGCTCATATTCCAAATCTTGTTGGCAAAATTCCGCATTGCCCTTACCTTGTCATCCGACAGCGGCACCTTCCCCCCCTCACCGTTGCCAAATAGTAGTGACATGCGGAATGCGTCTGCCCCATATTTATCGACCAGGTCGATCGGGTTGATCACGTTCCCCTTGCTCTTGCTCATTTTCTGTCCCTTGGCGTCCGTCACCGTGCTCCACAGGTACACGTGGCGGAAGGGGACCTCTCCGCGTACGTACAATCCAAACATCATCATTCGTGACACCCAAAATCGGAGAATATCACTCATCGTCGCCATCACATCTGTCGGGTAACGACTACTGTACTCATCATCCTTGAGCGTGACCAGCGGCCACTGGCCACTCGAGAACCAGGTATCAAAGGTATCGGTTTCTTGCAGGTATCCCTCTCCTGGTTTAGTCTCACTCACCACAAACTTGGCGTCAATCGGTGCCGACAAAGTCTGCAATCCCGCCTCTATTTCGTCAAAAGAATACTTCTTTAACAATTCAGAAACCTTGCCACTTACTGGGATACGGGAAGACGGGTTCACGGGATCACTCGCCAAAAAAGTGACATACAACTCTTCTTTTTTGGCGTCATACCACGCCGGGATCCTTATCCCCCACGCCACTTGGCGCGAAATCGGCCAGTCATGCATGATCGCCATCCAGTCTAGTAGCTGTTTCTCGTATTTTTTCGGCGTAAACTGCGTCTTTTTCTTCTTCACCGCTTCAACTACCGCACCCTTTAGCGGCTCGACGCGGATATACCAATTAGGCACCGTCATGGGCTCCATGTCGCGGTTGCACTTGTAGCAGACAGATGCCGAGTGGAGGTAGTTGTTATCAATTTTCTCGATCAGCCCTAGTTCTTGCAACTTGGCCACGACCGCCTCTCGCGCCGCCTTTACTTTCATTCCCGCGTACTCTCCAGCCGCCGCTGTCATTCGCCCGTTCATATCAATTCCCGAGATGATCGGTAGCCCTAGTTTTTTGGCCACTTCGTAATCCGCTTTGTCATGGGCCGGTGTCATCTTGACCACGCCCGTCCCAAAACCAGCCTCCACAAAGGTATCTGCGACAACCTCCATCGGTTTGCCCGTCAGCGGGTTGGCTAGCCTGCGACCCACCAGCCATTTATTCTTTTTGTCCTTGGGGTTCACCGCCAGGTGTGTGTCTAACATGATTGGTTCTGGCCTAGTGGTTGCGACCACTATGTATTCTGGCTCCTTGTCTACCCGATCCAAGAGGGGATAGCGGACGTAGTAAAGTGGATCAACCCTCTCTGGGTGATTGATCTCGAGCTCGGCCAAACTGGTACCGCAGTGGGTGCAATAGTTCACCAAGTAATCGCTTCGGTATACCAAGTCGTCTTTGACCATCCGCGCAAATGTCTTATACGCCGTCTCAATCACTTGTGGGTCGAGGGTAAACACACTTCGGCTCCAGTCCGCCGAAAATCCGAGCCGGCGAAACTGCTCATAAATCAATCCTGAATTATCTTCCACAAACTTCGCCACGTTGTTGTAAAGCATCTGCCGGTCAAAATCCAATCGTGATTTTCCCTCTTTCGCCAACTGCTTCTCGTACACAAACTGGGTCTCAAATCCAGCGTGGTCCCGTCCCGGGATCCACTGGGCACTGTACCCCTGCATCCGACGATAGCGGATCAAGATATCGTCAATCGTGTACATCCCGTGCCCCGCGTGCAAACTAGCGTTCGCGTTCGGTGGCGGCATGAGAATGGTATAGGGTCGTAGACCCTGAGCGTAGTCGAAGGGCGCGAACGCTCCGCTTTTCTCCCACGCTTGATATAGCTGTTTCTCTACCTTCTGATGCTCAAACACCTTCTCCATGAGGATATTCTACCAGACCTACTGTGCGATTCCTCTTAAATACACATTCGCCCATGGGCGATAACTCGTGGTAAACGTTTTGTCTTGGATCGTCTCCCCATCTCTCACCACCTTATACTCAAAACTAGCTTTGGCTCCCCACGCGCTCCAGTCCACTTGTCGCAACTGTCCGGCCGGAATACTCGGATCATCCTGGTAAATGCTGGGTGGAGGAGGGGATACTCCCCACACCTTGGGGTCCGAGATTGTCGCCACTCGCCCGTCACTGGTCCCATAAATCTCAATCACCAAATACAATTTTTTCGGATCATTAATGGTCTGGATTAGAATGTGTCCCGGCGTATCATTTTTAAAGCGAAAATCTTTGCTGGGAGCGATCACCGTCGCGTCCACCCCCGGCTTGCTATTGAGTTCGTAATAAGACACCCGGTAAGCGTGCCCCCATCGCTCGAGGATCGGCAACCCCGCACTCATGGCAGCTCGGAACATGGTGGTTGAAACCTGGCACAATCCTCCTCCGTCCCCCAGTATCGTCCTACCTCCAGAGATAATGTATGCTGGCCGGTACCCCGTGGCCCCCGACACCTCTCCGACCAGTCCGTTAAAACTAACTTCTTCTCCCGGCCCAATCAAGGCACTGTTAATCCGATCCGAGGCTAGCGCGACATTATAAATGCGGTTAGGGATGCTGTGGGCGTAATATGACTCTCCCCGCCCGATCCGCTCCTTGATCCCGAGCTCGTTGACTTTATCAGTCGTCACTTTTGGCGGCGTCCGATTGACCACGATCTCCACGGCCTCAGCTTTAGCCTCCCCATTTATCAGTTGTTCTATTTTTGTTTGGATATTGGTTATTGTTGATTGCGTATTTACATCGACTCCATCCTTACCAGGAGCAAATTCTTCAACTCTCCCATCTTCAAAGGCGAATCTAGCGTCTTGCGGTTCTCTGTTTAAACTCTCGCCCAACCTCACAACATATTCCTCTAGGGATTTTTGATTCAATGTTTCCACCTCCGTTCCTGTCGCAAGGAACGCAATGAGTTCTGCTCCACTTAGCACAATCCTTTCATCATCGAGGGTTAGCGTGAGCTTTTTCCCCACCAAAGCTTGGGCTCTTTTTGTGAGTTGGGCTAGAGCGTCCTCGCTCAGTTGTCGCTTTACCAAGGTAGTGGGGATCGCAACCACCCCGCTCTGGAGCTGACCATAGGCTCCGCGCATACTCTGATCCATCAGCTCTCCATCAATTATCATCCCATCCACTCCATTGCTCACGGCGACTTTTTGACCCTTGAGTTCAATGATCGGTTCGATCGGGGGAATCTCTACCGCACTCACTATCTCGTTCATTAGACCTTCGAGCGTCTCTGTTTTCCCCTCTGCTAGTAGGAGGGGATAGTTGGTTTTCTTACCGATCAGCATGAGCATATAATCACTTAGTTGCAATCGTCGCCCGTAGCTGTATGCCAAGTTCAGCGTGCTCTCGATTTCAAACTCCACTGCCCGTGGTGGGACTACCCAAGTCGCGCCATTAAAGCCCAACTTAGCTTGATATCCGCTTACTGCTACCTCTAACTTGATTTTCGCCTGTTCTCTCGTGAGTCCCCCCACTTCCATTTTTGCAATCGTAATATTGGGGTAATACTTACTATGCCAAGCCACCCTTGCCATCGCCACCAGTAGTATGAGCCCCGTCAATATACCTAAGCCAAAAAATCCAATTACCTTACCGCCGCGCCCCAGCGAAGCCGCAGGCGAAGTGGGGTTGTTATGTAATTTCTTCATGTCTGATAAGATAGTACCATGCCCAAGTTCCCTGATCCTACCAAAGATTACGGTGCCACCCCAATGTCAGGCGCGATCGATGCCAACACGCTCCCAAAAGCCGAGGCGCCCGTGGCTCCACCCCCCGTGTTTACTCCTCCTCCCTCGACCGCCTCACCCACGCCTGCACCAATTCCTTCTTCGCCCGCCGCAACTGTTGTGCAGGCGGGGCCTTTTCGCAATCTCGTCCCCATTTTGATCGGCTTGGGAGCACTCCTCTTACTTGTAGTTCTCGGTTTAGTTATCGTGCCCAAATTTTTCAAAAAAGCCGCTCCCGTGACTCTCAATTATTGGGGACTCTGGGAGCCCAGTTCCGTGGTTCAATCTGTGATCGCTGAATATGAGGCAGCCCACCCCAATATCAAAATTAGCTACACCATGCAAAGCCCCAAAAACTACCGCACCCGCTTCCTCGCTGCCGGTACCCAGCCCAACTCTCCCGACATAGTGCGCATCCACAATACTTGGCTTCCCATGCTCAAAAAAAATCTCTCTCCCGCTCCCGACTCTGTGCTCAAAGTGAGTGATCTGAGCAACTACTATCCTATTATGCAAAAAAATTTCGTGAGTGGAGGTAAAATTTATGGACTTCCTCTCGAAATTGACGGGCTCGCCTTGCTCTATAACGAAGATATTTTCCAAGAGGCGGGCGTCACCCCCCCAAGCGACTGGAATACCTTGCGCAAAATTGCTTTTGACCTGACCAAAATCAACCCAGAAACCAAGATTATCGAACGTGCGGGGGTTGCCCTTGGCACCACCGGCAACGTGGAGCATTGGTCAGATATTCTGGGTCTCCTAATTCTCCAGAATTCCGGTAATCCCGGTAAGCCTAGCGAAACTGCTGTCCAGGACGCCCTCACTTTCTACACCATCATCTCCACTCAGGACAAATCTTGGGATGAGAGCCAGCCCAACTCAGTCTATGCTTTTGCGACCGGCAGTGTGGCCATGATCCTTGCACCCTCCTGGCAAGTTTCAGAAATCAAAGCCATCAACCCCGAGCTCAATTTCAAGGTCGCTCCCGCTCCCGTTTTACCCTCCGCCAATTTGGCATGGGCCTCATATTGGGGAGAGGCCGTCCCCGCGACAAGCAAGCATCCCGAGGAGGCTTGGGCCTTTATCAAATATCTGAGCTCTCCCGAGGTCTTACAAAAAATGTACGCAGGGGCCAGTCAGATCCGCGCCCTCGGCGAACCCTACCCCTTGACTACTCTTGCTAGCTCCTTAACGAGCGATCCCCTGGCCGGACCCTTCGTTTCTCAGGGTCCCACCTATGTTTCTTGGTATCTCTCAAGTCGAACCTATGATGAGGGGATCAACGATGAGCTCTCTAAATATTATGCCGATGCCATCAACGCGATCAATCAGGGCTCGACTGTGGGTGGGGTACTCAAAACTCTCGATGAAGGTGTCACTCAAATCATGGCCCGATATCCCGAGGCCAAGTAATGTCCCTTGCGACCGCCATTCTCCAAACCCTCAAATACTCTGATCATTTCGATTTCCCCCTTCCGATCAAAGAGCTCCATACTCGCCTCATCGGTCACGAAACTACTCGCGCCATCTTGATCCAAAATCTCGCTATCTTACGCAAAAAAAATCAAGTTGAGCAAACCGGCAGTTATTATCATCTCCCTGGTCGCCAAACTCTCGTCGCCCATCGCCTTACTCGTGCCAAACTATCTATCCCTCAACTTGCCCTCGCCAAAAACCGCTCTTCTCAACTTTCGTTTATTCCCGGAGTTTTAGCGATTTACCTCACCGGCTCTCTCGCGATGACCAATTCTGGCGCCGATTCGGATATCGATTTAATGATCGTTACTCGCCCTCACAAATTATGGACGACTCGACTCCTCCTCACGCTCTTCACGACTCTCCTAGGCTTGCGCCGCACTCCTTACTCTACGAGAAACTCAGGCAAACTCTGCCTCAATCTCTATTTGACTCCCCACTCTTATCTCCTCCCTCCCCACAAGCGTTCGCTCTATACTGCCTATGAGCTCATCCAGGCTGTCCCTCTTTATGATCCCCACGATACTCGCTCATCACTCCTCGCTGCCAATCCTTGGATTCGTGATTTTTTGCCCAATTTTCCATTACCAACAACTACCCCATCAACCATCGACCATGGACGATCGGCCATCAATCTATTTGAGCGATTAGCCTACCACCTCCAACTCTTATATATGCGTCCTCGCCTCACCCGTGAATATATTACCCCTGACTCTGCCTTCTTCCACCCCCACGACAAGAGCCCTAAGGTAGAATAGTTTCATGTTTTACACACTTCTCTCAATCACCGCCACTATTCAAAAACTTCGCTTAGAGGGAAGATCGATCGTCCTCGCCACCGGTTTTTTTGACCTCCTCCACGCCGAGCATATCAATTTTTTAGTCAAAGCTAAGGCCCAGGGGGACATTCTCATCGTCGCCGTCGAAAGCGACGCGCGCGCACGCGCGAGCAAGGGGGAGGGGAGGCCGATAGAGTCACAGTCAACCCGCTGTCAAAAGGTTGCGGTCTACGCCGATTATGTCATCGCCCTCGGCGACGACTTTAACACTCCCGCCGCCTATGAAGATCTCATGCGCATGGTTCGCCCTCAGGTCTATGCCGTCTCCAGCCACACTAGTTATCTTGATCTCAAAAAAGCTCTGACAGAAAAATACGGCGGCGAGTTAGTCATCGTCCACGAATTTAATCCTGAGATCTCTACCTCAAAGATAATTCGGCAAAACCAAGTATAATCACCCTATGTTCGAACAATATATCTACACCCCCTTCTTTAATATCCTCGTGGGGCTCTATGTCCTCCTGAGCAAGATTTCTCCCGAGCTCGCCGACATGGGCATTGCCGTGATCATTTTTGCCCTCGTCGTGCGCCTCCTCCTCCTCCCCCTTACGCTGGCGGGCGAGCGAAGTAGCGAAGAAAAGCGCAAAATTATCGAAAGGGTCGAGGAAGCCAAAAAACTCTACTCTCACGAACCTGTCAGATTACAAGCTGAGATCAAGGCTATCATGCGAGGAAATGGTCGCACGGTGATCGCCACGACCGTCAACCTGCTCATCGGCCTCTCGATTATCATCATGTTGTATCGTATCTTCACGACTGGGCTCGAGGGCGCGGACTTCCATCTCCTCTACGACTTTATTCCTGCCCCCGACCATATCAACCTCATGTTCTTGGGTAAATACGATCTCTCTCGAACCAACGCCACTCTCAACATCATCCAGTCGCTCATGATCTTTCTGGTCGAGATCTTGTCCGCTCTACGCTCTCCCCTCCCTATCTCTCGCAAAGATAAGGCCTTGTTTCAACTAGTACTTCCACTCGGGTCATTCATCATCTTTATGTTCCTACCCTCCGGTAAAAAAGTTTTCATGATTACCACTCTCGCCTTCTCTGCCGTCTATGAGTCAATCCGTCTGATCCAAGATTGGGGTAACAAACTCATGGAGAAATACTCTCCGCGCCTTCCCGTTGCGCCCACCCCTCCCGAGACACCCCCTATCCATACAACGTGATACAATTTGCCTATGTTCGACAACCTAGTGGTTTCTTTTTTGGCTGATGAGGTGGTGGGAGGATTTTTTATCTCCGTTCCCCCTGGCCACATCGCCTGTATCTACGACCGCGGCCGCGGTGTCCTCAAAAACGTCTATGGCCCGGGACTCCACCTCAAGATCCCTTTTTGGCAGGTTGCCAAGCTGTTTAACGCCCAAGTACTTGAGTACACGATCCACAAGGGATTTGACCTCGCCAACAAAGAGATCCTAGGGGATGAGCCCATCAAATCCACCACCAAGGACGGGGTGGGGGTAGTTGTGGAGGGCTCGATTCTTTTCCGCATCGACAAAGCCAACGCTCCCGAGCTCTGGGAGAATATCGGTGAGCATTTTGTGAGTAAAGTGATCCGCCCCTTCAGTCGCAGCAAGATCTCGGCCATTTTCTCTACAGTCGACGCGAACGTCGTCAAAAATTCCCGCGCTTCCCTCGAGAGCACCCTCAAAGCCGAGCTCAACTCTGAGTTCCAGAATCGCGGCCTTATTTGCGAGGGTGTTTTGCTCTCCGAGGTGGCTGTAGGTTAAGATACTTACATGCCGCGCGTCAAAATTTCTGAGTTTAGTGCCAAAACCGCTCTCCTCCCAGGATATCTTGGACTCTCTGCTACTACCTCTACCACCACCACAGAAATCAAAGCCACTTTTGGGGAGACTAATCTGGTCGTCAAAGTTGACGAAGGCATCAAAAAGCGGGGGCTTCAGGGATTAGTGAAAGTCAATGTTACTCCCAGGGAGATCCCTGGCATTCTCAAGTCTTGGGGCAAACTCGGTTGGTCCCACTTTCTTATTGAGAGTGTGATCGAACACGCTCCCCAGGCTGAGCACTACCTCTCGCTCGAACGTGGGCGCTCAGGCTGGCAAATCTCCTATTCTGACCAGGGAGGTATCGACGTGGAAAAATCCTGGGACCTCGTTAAGAGGACTGTCCTTCAAAGGAATTCCCGGCTGCAAGCCGAGAAGGGCTCGTCGGCAGACGAAAGGACAGTCCTCACTGGAATTGAAACAATGATCCCTCTCCTCGATAAACATCATGTTTCCTTCCTCGAAATGAACCCTATCCTCATTCGCGCTGACCAGTTTGTTCCTCTGGACATGGCTTGTGAGGTAGATAGTGTGGGCTCCCCGCTCCCACCCCTTCCCGACAAAAGACTCGCGGACAGTGAAAAGTCCGTAGCTCTGCTGGATGCTGCCACCCCCGCTAGCCTCAAATATAAACTGCTCAACCCCAATGGAAGGATTTGGATGCTCCTCTCAGGGGGCGGCGCTAGTCTCGTCCTTGCCGACGAGGTGGCCGACCTGGGGATGGGGGAGACCCTCGCCAACTACGGCGAGTACTCAGGCGCCCCTACGGATGACGATGTCTATTCCTACACAAAAATTATCTTGTCAGATCTACTCTCGAATACGAAGCCCACTAAGAAAGCGCTCATCATCGCCGCTGGCATCGCCAATTTTACGGACGTCGCCAAAACTTTTCGTGGCATCATCCGCGCGATGTCCGAGGTCAAAACTCAGTTAAAAAAAGCCAAGGTCAAAGTCTTTGTCCGCCGCGGCGGTCCCAATGAAGAGCGGGGACTCAAAATGATGTCAGATTTCCTCACCCAGGCAGGGATTCCCCATCTCATTCATCACCACGAAATTCCCCTTACCCAGGTTATCTCCGAGGTTAAGGAGTATCTATCATGATCACAATTCCAAATATCCGCGCCAAAGCCAACCAAATTGTCGTTTTAGGCAATCACGAGGCGATCATCCAATCCATGCTCGACTTCGACTATCTCTCTGGTAAACAAGAGGGGAGCGTCGTCGCCATTATCACAGGTCGCCGCGGTTTCGCCAAATACTTCTTTGGTCGTCAGGAAATTCTTATCCCCACCCTTGCTTCCATCGACCATTATCCATTTACCATCGACCATTCCAATTATTGGTTCCTCAACCTGCTCTCTGGTCGTCGTACTCTCTCCTCTGTCCAAGAGGCACTAAAGGGCGAATTCTCCGGGGGGGTGATTTTTGCCGAGGGCGTCCCCGAGCTCCACTCCCTCAACCTCATCCATCAACCATCGATCATTGACCATCGACCATTGATTGTCGGTCCTGCCTCCGTCGGACTCATTGTTCCAAAGGTGCTCAAACTCGGCCCCATCGGCGGCATTACCCCCGCCCAATTTAGTGAAGGCCAGCTAGGAGAGTCCGGCTCGGTCGCGGTGATTTCTGGCTCTGGTGGCATGACGAACGAGCTCATCAATGTCGCCATTCAAGCAGGCCATCGTCTCTCTTTTGCGCTTTCCTATGGGGGTGATCGCTTCCCCGTGCTCTCTCCCCGTGACGCCTTTCTGCTGGCACAAGGGGATCCCAAGACCAAGACAGTACTATATTATGGTGAGCTAGGTGGGGAAGACGAATACGAACTAGTCAAACTCAAACAGGAGGGCAAGTTTACCAAACACGTAGTCGCCCATATCGCCGGCACCGTCGCCAGTCTCTTCCCAGAGTCACCCCAATTCGGCCACGCCAAAGCCAAAGCTGATAAAGAGAGGACGACCGCCCTCGCCAAGCGAAGCGCCCTCAAATCTGCAGGCTTCCAAGTCTCTAACTCCTTCGCTGAATTTATTAAATTGGTGAATAAGTTAAAATAACCCTATGGATAGTTTAGATAACCGCACCCACTCCCTCTTTACCTCCACGATCACTGGAGACATTGATGGTGAGCCCACCATTCTCGGACAGAATCTCACCAAAGTTGCTACTTCTCAGTCTTTCGCCTGGATTGTTGGCTCACTTTGGATAGGCAAACCTCTAAAGTCAAAGAAAACTGAAGCCGTCATCGATCAAGCTCTCCGCCTCCTCGTCGACCACGGTCCCTATGTCTCTGGCGCTGTCAACACTATTATTAGTGCCCGCGCCGGCAAAGACCTGGTCTCCTCGCTCGTCTCTGGTCTCCTCACCATCGGGCCTCGCTTTGGCGGGGCAGTCAACGGGGCCGCCCGTGTGTGGTTTGATTCTGTAGGGGCAGGGCTTGCCCCTGCCCGTGTTGTAGAAGATTATGCCAAACGCAAAGAATATATCCAGGGGATCGGTCACAAAAAATATCGCCTGGATGCACCCGACCCGCGCGTGCCCATCTTTCTCAAGTTGATCGGCAAGGTTCCCCATCCCCACCTCGACTTTGCCCTCGCTGTGGAGAAGGTTACGACCGCCAAAAAACCCAACCTAATTTTAAATGTCGACGGCGCCCTCGCCGCCATCCTCCTCGACCTTTTGGTCCATGAAGAAAAATTCGCGAGAGACGAGATTGCTAGTCTGATCGATGCCGAGTTCTTCAACGCCATCTTTGTGCTCTCCCGCTCGGTCGGCTTCATCGCCCACTACCTCGACCAGAAGCGCTTGGGCGAAGGCCTCTTCCGTCTCCCCGACGATCAGGTCCTCACGAAGTGACGATGGTGAGCGCAGTCGAACCATGTTGATCCATTGACAATCAATGACGACTTTCCTACAATAGCACTCGCACAGTTAGAGTGATAATATAATTATTTTAAATAGGAGGAGCTATGCAACTAGACCCCAAAAAACTTAACCCCATGCCTGGCTACGTACTTGTCGAGCCAGCCGAAAAAGCCACCCAGACTGCTGGGGGTATTTATCTACCCGACAATGCCGGAGACAAACCCCAAGCTGGAACTGTTTTGGCCGTAGGCGCTGACCAGATGACCGAACACGGCGCAACTCTCAAGTCACCCGTCAAAGTGGGCGAGAAAGTACTATATAAGAAATGGGGCGGCAACGACGTCAAGATCAATACGACCGAATATCAATTCCTCAAATTCGAGGATATTCTAGCTACTATTAAATAAGGAGAACCACTATGACTGCTAAACAAATCATCTACGGCGACGACGCCCGCCAGAAATTACTCGCTGGTGTCAACAAATTAGCCGCCGCCGTCGTGACCACTCTTGGTCCTCGTGGCCGCAACGTCGCCATCGATAAGAAATGGGGCGCCCCCAACATCATCCACGATGGGGTCTCTGTCGCCAAAGAGATCGAGCTCGAAGATGCCTTCGAAAACATGGGTGCCCAGCTCGTCAAAGAAGCCGCGAGCAAAACCAACGACGCGGCAGGGGACGGCACCACCACCGCCACGCTCCTCGCCCAGCAATTAGTGGCCTCCGGCATGAAAAATGTGACCGCCGGCTCTAACCCCATGATGATGAAAAAGGGCATCGATCGCGCCGTCGAGGCCGTGGTTACAGAGTTAAAGCGTGTCAAAACCGATGTCAAAAAAGAGGACTGGGTTAAAGTGGCCACTATCTCCGCCCAGAACGAAGAGGTCGGTAAAAAAATTGCCGAGGCCCTCAACTTGGTGGGCAAAGATGGAGTTGTGGAAGTCGAGGAGAGTAAAGGATTTGAGATCGAGATCGAGCACAAAGACGGGATGGCCTTCGACAAAGGCTATGTCTCGGCTTACTTCGTCACCGATCCCGACCACATGGAGTCCTCCATGGAGTCTCCCTATATCTTGGTGACTGACCAGAAAGTCAGCTCCATCCAAGAGATGGTGCCATTCCTCGAGACTTTCGTCAAAGTGAGTAAAAATCTCGTCATCATCGCCGATGACGTGGAGGGCGAGGCCCTTGCTACTCTCGTCGTGAATAAAATGCGCGGCACATTTAATGTCTTAGCCGTGAAAGCCCCCGGCTTTGGCGACCGCCGTAAGGCTATGCTCGAAGATATCGCGATTCTCACTGGTGCGACCGTCATCTCTGGCGACCTCGGTCGTAAATTAGACTCCGTCAAAGTCGAGGATCTGGGCCGGGCTGACAAGGTGGTCGCTAGCAAAGACGAGACCAAGATCGTGGGAGGTAAAGGGGACAAGTCCGCCCTAGCTTCTCGCGTCGCTCAGCTGCGCAAAGAAGCTGACACGACCGATTCTAGTTTTGACAAAGAGAAACTCGCCGAGAGATTAGCCAAGCTGACCGGCGGGGTCGCCGTCATCAAAGTCGGCGCCGCCTCCGAAGTCGAGATGAAAGAGATCCAGGAGCGAGTCAAAGATGCCGTGGGCGCGACCAAGGCCGCGATCGAAGAGGGCATTGTCGCGGGTGGGGGAGTCGCTCTCCTGCGTGCCTCCTCGGTACTCGACGAACTTACTGCCGACAACGAAGATGAGGCCGTGGGAATCAAGATTGTGAAAGCCGTACTCGAACAGCCCCTGCGTTGGCTCGCCAAAAATAGTGGGGCCGACGACGGTTGGGTAGTCCGCACAGTACTTGAGAACAAGAGCGCTAGCTACGGCTTCAACTCTGCCACGCTCGAGTTTGGCGACATGCTCAAGATGGGAGTATTAGATCCCGTCAAAGTCACTCGGCACGCCCTCCAAAACGCCGCTTCTGTGGCCAGCATGGTCTTGACCACCGAGTGTCTCGTGACCGAGGTCAAGGAAGATAAAAAATCTGCCCCCACTGGTGGCATGGGTGATATGGGCGGCATGATGTAAGTGTGATAATCTAGAGGCATGCCTCGCCAAAAGATTAAAACTCGTCGTGCCCTCTCCAAGTCCAAGCGGACCAGGGCGAAACAACCTCGCCTTCATCTTTCGTGGCTCTGGCTCGCCCCCCTTCTTGGTGTCGCACTCTACTTTGGTTACGGTTACCTCCGTAGTCAGCTCTTTGTTCCCTCCAGTATCAACCTGCTCCGTGAAGAGGGGGAAGACGGCGTCGTCATTACCATGACCGAAAAAGAAACCAATGTCACCGTCACCAACGAAAAAACTGGCAAAAAAGTCAAAGTTACCCCCAAACCAGGACAGTCAGTCACAGACGCTATTATTGATGCCACGAAAAAAGTGAGTCAAACCAACCCACCCCCCAACTCCAACCCAGATACCAAACTACCCACCACTAGCCACAGATGTCAGGCCAAAGGTGTTAACTACGAGTGGGACTCTACCACCAATACCTGTTTATACGTCGGCAACATTGTTTCCCAGACAGGCCCTACCACACCTGCTACTGGTGATCCTGCCGATGACTCTCAAGAACCCAATGGACCTGAGAGCTCTTCTCAAGGTGGCTCCTGCAAAGTCAACGATGAAGACCCCGTGGCATACGGTGATAACCAGTGGGTCCAACTTGGCAATGGCGTCTGTCGCCAATGTCAATCAGGTAATTTTGACAAAATCACCGACACTACTTGTGGTACTGGCGAGGCGACATCATATGTCACCACCCAGGATCAGATCGACAACGGTGCCCCCACTAACTGCAGTAAAACAGTTAATGGCGTTACCACTTACTACTCAGGGACAACCGTGCTCGATGGGACGCAAGTTTGTGATACCGGCGGTAAATTTGTCGCCAAAGAAGAATATGTTCCCCCATCTCTTCCTCAACCAGGTGTGACTACCACCACTCAGAATGGCACAACCACCACCACTACCACCACCACCAACCCCACGACCGGTGCCACCACCGTCACCTCCGTCGCCACCAACTCCACCACCGGTGCTACCACTACCACCACGACTACCTATCTGCAGACCGACGACCAATGGGCGAGTACCACCATGGCGACTCTAGAGTGCGGTGGCAAATCTTGGACCGCCACCCTCGCCAACGCTGGTTGCGGTCCCACGGCTGTCACCAACACAGCCAACCGACTTGGAGGTACGAACCTGACTCCCGACCAAACATTCAACCAGTACTACGGGTCCGGCAACATAGTCTGCGGCGGAACTGGTGCCTCTTCCAATGTATCTGCCCTTGATAAATTGGGCTATGATACGGCGCCTGTCGTTAATTATCTACCCAACGTACCAGCGAACGCAGGGGAGGGTAGCACCATCTTCATGGGGGTTAACCAAGGTTCAGATTTTGAACACTGGACGACGACAGATAATTGGCAGACCACTGGTAGCACCACCACCTTTGAGATGCACGATTCCTATTTTCAGGATGGGGACTATAATTGCACAGTGACAGGAGCCGAAAATTTTAGCTGTGTAGGGATGACCAACGGCAACACCGTCAATCTCTCTACCGCCAACGAAAACTTATATAAAGTGACCCCTAGCCTATGACAATCAACTTCTCCCCCAAACCGTTTTTCATTCTCCTCCTTTTCATCGGTTTTGTTGGACTCGGATTTCTTGGTGCTAAATACTGGCAATTCCGCTCCAGAGCGCCAGCCCCCGTGTCTACTTTTGTCATCGAAGATGAGACTGGAGCCACTCACACTATCTCTACGACTGGCAAAGCCATTCGCGAATCAGTCGCCGATCAAAATCTCGACCTTGGCCTCGCCGAAATTGAGACATTAATAGAGCGAGGCCCATATAGCGATCCAGCTGGGCGCTTCCGCATCGTACCCAATACCCAACGTCACCGCATTGAGCTCCACGTCGCCCCCCCCGAGACATCCAATGAGGCGGCCGCTCGCGCTTGGCTCTCTGACAACCGCTTCCCCCACATCCCCGACTTCAAGATTGACGTATTGCCCTATTGACACACGCTCGCCTTCCCTCTAATGTTAAGTTATGAAGCGTTCTCGCCCTAAGACTCGTTGGAGTTTGATTCTCGTTCTTGGTTTGGCCCTCGCCCTCACCTTTGTTGGCTACAAGTACCTCTCTCCCACCCCAGAAACTGCCTCCATCTTTGTTGTCTCCGAGCCCCTCGAATACGGTGACGTTACTTTGACAGGCACTTTGCGCAAAGATGCTCCCCTGGGCCAAGCCGGCAACTACTATCTTGTGCTCAAAAACGGTGCAACCATCGCCCTCGATTCCCTTGGTCTCGACGGCCTAACCAACGCCATGGTCACCGCGACCGGCTACTTGACCCCCGCGGGCGATGCCACCTACCCCAATATGGCTGTTAGTACTATTACGGTCGCCAACTAATTATGAAAAAGAAACAACTCCGCCACCGCTCCCCCTCCCGCAAGGGTTTCTCGTGGGGCTGGCTGGCCGCCATCTTCATCGGCTTCGGTATTCTCACCTATTCCTTCCGCGACTCCCTCCCATTCTTCCAGACAGCTAGCATCAACAAAATTATTGAAGAAGATCCCTCACTTGCAACAACCGATGCCGAAAAGGAAGCAATTGATGATGTCAATGAGGCGGCGCAACAAGAGTCACGCTACAAAACTGATTCTGCCAAACACCAAGAAGCAGTCAAAAAACTGTACATAACTGGGGAGAAACTAAGCGTAGTTCGCGATATCCAAAAAGATGGTGGTACAGTTGCCGTTTCCGATCTCAAGACTGGAGGAACAATAGAGAAAAAAGCAGTCGGTAATCTCAAAAATCCACCACCAGGGGGGAATAACGACGGCATTGCCACTTTAGACGAAAAAGGCAACCTTACCCCCGAAGCTTATCTCCCCGTCAGTGACGCAACCGGCACCAAAAAGCCTGATCTTGGTACTACTGGAGCTAGCTGTGGTGGTTCCTTCACCGATATCCCAGCAGGATATTGGGCGCCAACTGGATACGGATTACGTCCAGACGGTAGTCATTGTAACGGTTCGGCTGGCGAAAAATGCGAGCAACGTGAATGTGCCTATTGTTCCGGTCGTCAAACCGACTCTTCGGGACCTAAGCAGACTGACACAGTAGGGTATGAAGGATATGCGCGTAGCAACGGAAAGCTTGTTACCAAGTCTTGCGGAGACATAGTCAAAGAAGATCCTCGTAAAGTTATTATGCCCCCTGACCCAGGAGCGGAGTACTGGACGCAGTCAAACGGTACTGTCGCTCCTCAACCACAGAAATCCTGTACTTCTCCCAGTGGCCCCATTCCCTCCGGCAACAAAGATGGAAGTGGTAAGTATTGCTCTAATGGCGCCTGGGTAGACGAAAGTAAATACATCGCCGACGAGCAAGCTCGCTGCGATGCCTCAGCAGGCGGAGCCGGCAAATCCAAATTCAACGTCTCCACTGGTCGCTGCGACACTATCGCTCAGAAACCTGCTACTCCCACCCTCACAGGCGAGGCAGCCTGCAAAGCCAAGTCAGGATATCATTGGGCTGGCGCGCTTGGTTGCGTGAAAGGAATGGCTGCGGGGTCCAAAGTCAACAGTCCTTCTGACTGTACCTCGGGAGATGCTATCCATGTGTATGTTAACAGTAACGAACAATACTATAAATGTACGGGTGGTGCTAACGGAGATGTAGTCACCGACCCAGGTTACTGTGCCTCTGGTTACGCCTCTCGTAACTCCAGTGGAGACTTAGTTTGTTCTTCGTGTAAAGCTGGAGCCAATCCAGCCGACAAAACCGGCAGTTCCTACTACACCTGTGATGGTGGCAAGGCCGTATATCACTCTTGTGGTCAAGGAGCATATGTCTCCAATGGCAGTGACGGGAAATGTGTATCGAAAACGTACAACACGCCAGTCACTTCAACTACTACCAACACCACCCCCACCCAACCTACTGGAGATGGAAAGCAAATCGGTGGCACTACCACCAATCCCG
>CAYFZD010000002.1:20571-67900 GCA_964347565.1 uncultured Pseudomonadales bacterium
TGGCACTACTAGTCAATATGCCAGTCGTGGACTCTGGGCATGTAATATGTCAGCCCCCAAACCTCCAGACCCACCAGCTGATCCCACCCAACCTACTGGAGATGGAAAGCAAATCGGTGGCACTACCACCAATCCCGATACCTGTAAGTATGGCACTACTAGTCAATATGCCAGTCGTGGACTCTGGGCATGTAATATGTCAGCCAAAGGAACAATAACGAGTGGTAGTAAATGTACCGCAAATGACGATAATAATAGTTGTGCAAGCGGAGAATGTAGTTATGTAACAGCACCCGGATCTTCGCGCAGGGATTGGTATTGTATGGCGACTGACATTGGAAATAACAACCAAGCACCAACTTCACAATATCCTAACGCGCGATTCTTAAGCAATGGAACCTGGTGCGACAATTCGTCAAATTGCCAGAGTGGCTACTGTGCTGACTATATAGGTTTTGACAAATGTGCCAACAATCCATTTACTACCATTCCGACAGTTAATTTGATCAGTAATAGTACTTGGTATGAGAAAATTTGGCAGTTTTTTAGGGAACTGTTTCAATAAATCGTTACCCGGAAGCGTTAAATCCCACCCCGGAGGTGTTCCTCCTTCGCCTACGGCTTCGGACGGAATCCCACCCCGGAGGTGTTAGCCTTGTAGTTTAGAGTCTTTTCTTTTTTGTTATACTTAACACATGCCTACTCGCACGGTCCCCCTTGTTACGGGAGAGTACTACCACATCTTCAACCGTGGCATTAATCGCCGTCGAACCTTTACGGCCGAAAATAAGGATCGAGATTATCTCAGGGCTATCCAAACGCTCACCTATTACCGACCCCTGCTCAACAAACTTAGATATTCTCACTTTCTTGCTAGACCAAAATCCGAGCAGAAGGAAATCTTAGCTAAACTTAGCCAATCTCCCGCCAGGGTCACGGTGGTTGCTTACTGTCTGATGCCCAATCATTTTCATTTATTACTTCGACAAGAAGAGGACGGGGGGATTTCCCAGTACCTAGCAGACTTCCAAAATAGCTACACCAAATATTTCAATGCTAAACATAAAAGAACAGGCGCACTTTTTGATAGGCAATTTCGAGCGGTACTCGTGGAATCAGAGAACCAACTTCTTCATCTGACTCGCTACATTCACCTCAACCCATATTCAGCCAACTTGATTGCCCATGATCAAATCATTACTTACCCACACTCATCACTCCACGAATATTTGACAGGCAAGTATCAGCTTTCCAGTCCCAATATTGTTTTAGATATCAACCCGCAACGATATGAGTCATTTATCCTTGATAACGCCGATTATCAGCAAAAATTAGAACGTTTAAAGCACCTCGGAATTGATATAGTCACTTAACACCCCTTAACACCCCGGAGGTGTTAGTCTTGTATTTCAGCACTGGTATTTTTAGAGCGTCGCCACTACAATGATCTCTTGGTATGTCTACACCTCACTACAAACGTGTCTTACTCAAGCTCGGCGGCGAAAGCCTCCTAGGTGAGCGCGAATACGGCATCGATCCCCAGGCGGCTCTCGAGGTAGCTCAAGAAATCAAATCTATCAGCGAAACAGGCACTCAGGTCGCCGTCTCGATCGGAGCTGGTAATATCTTCCGAGGTATCTCCGGTGCCACCAATGGAATCGATCGCGCCACTGCCGACTATATGGGCATGCTCGCAACAGTGATGAATGCCCTGGCACTCCAAGATGCCGTCGAAAAGAAAGGAGTGCCCAGCCGAGTACTTTCTGGTCTAGAGATGCCCGCCGTGGCTGAGCCCTATATCCGCCGCCGCGGGATTCGTCACCTGGAGAAGGGTAGAGTGGTTATCCTTGCCGGTGGCTCTGGTGCTCCCTATTTCACCACCGATACGAGCGCGGCGCTCCGCGCCCTCGAACTTAACTGTGAAATTATTCTCAAAGCTACCAAAGTCGACGGAATTTACGACAAAGACCCCAACAAATTTCCTGGTGCCAAGAAGTATAGTGAGCTCGCCTACATGGACGCTCTCAAAGAGCGCCTGGAGGTCATGGATACCTCGGCTTTTGCCCTCTGTATGGACAACAAGCTCCCGATTATGGTCTTCAATTTCTTCGAAAAAGGCAACGCCAAAAAAGCCGTCATGGGTGACAAAATCGGGACTCTGGTTAAATAGCTCAGATATAATTCAGCGGATTCACAGACTTATTCCCCAAGTGTACCTCGAAATGGAGGTGAGGCCCAGTCGACCATCCGGTGAGCCCAACTGTACCGATATTCTCACCCTTGCTCACTTTTTGGCCTGGCTTGACGCTGACTTTATCGAGGTGCGCATAGAGCGTCGAGAGTGTCCCCTGATGGGCAATTCGCACAAAGTGTCCATATCCCACCCTCATTTCTTCTACCTCGATCACGATTCCCTCTCCCATGGCGACAATATTTGTCCCCTTGGGGGCCCGCAAGTCTACTCCAGGATGGAAGACCCCAAATCCCTGTGACATCCCAATCGTCATCTCTAGGGGGAACTCATATTGACTATCAGTCGTCACCACAATTGCCTGTGGGCTCGCCAGGGCAGAGGTACCCACTAGTTCATAGTCAAAGGCGTGGGTAGGGAAGGAGAGCAGGGAGAATGCGGCCGCAAGCCATGCCAGCTGCATCCCAAAAACCCGCGAAAACACCTTTTTGTTAAAAATCAAGGCCTTGTGCCAATTTCTCTTCATAGGTGCGGGATCTTACCAAAAATAGGCCTATAAGTCAAATATAGACTGTGATACTATTATTTTATGAAGAGTTTCGGGATCAATGGCTTTGGACGTATTGGACGTCTGTCTGTCCGGGTTTGGTGGCAATACCACCAGGATTCACTCAAGTTAGCCGCCATTAATACCTCTGGCTCCATGGATGTCCAGGGCTGGGCCCACCTTCTCAAGTACGACACGGCCTACGGACCCTTCTCAGGGGTGATTACCACCGAAACCTATCAGTCTAGAGAGGATATTACCGAGGCCGACCCTCTCCTGGGCTATCTCATACTCGATGGCAAAGCCAAAATTCCCGTTCTCGCCCAGAGGGATCCAGGCAAGATTCCTTGGGGTAAATATGGCGTTGAGGTGGTAATTGAGTCAACAGGCGCCTTTACCACCGAGGAAAAAGCCAAAAAACATCTCCTGGGTGGTGCCAAGCAGGTCGTCATTTCTGCTCCAGGTAAAGGGGGGAATATCAGGACTAGTGTCATCGGAGTTGCCACCTCTACCGCGCCCGTGATCAGCAATGCATCCTGTACGACCAACTGTGTCGCTCCTGTGGCTCGCGTGATCCAGGATCGTCTAGGGATCAAAAAAGCCGCCATGACCACCATTCACAGTTATACCGATGATCAAAACCTCCAGGATTCTTCTCACAAAGATCTCCGTCGCGCCCGAGCTGCCGCTCACAATATCGTTCCTACTTCCACGGGCGCTGCTATCTCTACAACCGAGGTGGTTCCCGAGCTCAAGGGTCTCTTTGATGGGGTCGCCTTGCGTGTCCCGACCTTGACTGGCTCGCTGACTGATTTTACGTTCCTGGTCAAACGCCAGACTTCGGTTGAGGAGGTCAACAATTTCTTCCGCCAGGCCACGCTCTCTGATCATTTCACTGGCATCTTGGCGGTGACCGACGAGCCGCTCGTCTCCTCAGATATCATTGGTCGTCGCGAGTCAGCCATTGTTGATCTGGAGCTCACGCAAGTTATTGACGGTGATCTGGTCAAAGTCTTCGCTTGGTACGACAACGAGTGGGGATACACCAACCGTCTGGTCGAAACTGTCCGTGATCTCGCCAATACTTGAGGCGCAAGAGGGAATCGAACCCTCGCATGGGAGTTTTGCAGACTCCTTCGTTTCCACTTCGACATTGCGCCAAGAAGATTATTATAACTCACCTGATGTGCTACCATATACCCAATGAAAAAACTTGTTTTTGTCTTGATTTCCAGTCTCCTTCTGGGAGGCTGCAATGTCAAAGATCTCTTTATCAAACCTCCCGCGGGGCTCGAGATCGCCACTTCTCCTAGCTCGACCGTATTCTTAAACGGCGAAAACAAAGGGGAAACTCCCTTTTCGGACAAAAATTTAAAACCAGGCTCCTACACCCTCAAACTAGTTCCCAGTTCTGACCCCAGCCTCTCACCCTACGAAACCAAGCTTTCCCTAACCTCCAAGGCCTCGACGATAATCTCTCGCACCCTTGCCGCCTCTGACCTAGATTCCTCTGGCTATACTCTCCAGTTGGTAGAGGATACGTCAGGCGCGACCTTTCTCTCAATTATTTCCGAGCCAGATACCATCAGTGTCACAATCGATAATCAGCCTAGTGGCTTCACCCCTCTCTCCAAACTCCCCACCACTCCTGGCTCTCACTCACTGGTTGTGACCTCTCCAGGCTATCTTCCCCAGGAGCTCTCGGTGATTGCCGTCAAGGGCTACAACTTGATCGTCAATTTTAAGCTTGCCAGCCAAACCATCGTTTTGACTCCCCCTTCTCCTTCGCCCGCCGTCTCGTCAGCGGCGGCGGGTCTCGCCCCCCTTGCTTCTACTCCACCCGCTACGACCAGCGCGACCACCATGGCCAAGCCCTACGTTCTGATTGGCGAGACGGGGACAGGATGGTTGCGTGTCCGCCAAGATGCCTCTGGTACCTCGGAAGAGCTAGGTAAAGCCAATACTGGTGAGACCCTCAAATATCTGGGGGAGAGCACAGAGCTGGGTTGGCACAAAGTCGAGTTCGAAGGCCAAGTCGGCTGGGTATCAGGTAAATATGTGACTGTCGTCAAATAAAATACAGAATTGTCACCACCATCACTCCCCAGATTCCCACGACTATGAGTAATGGAGCGTCGGTCATAATCACTTTGTGGGGACTCTCACCCTCATTCTTTTCATAAATCAACTGCATATAGCGCATGACGCCAAAGATCACGAGAGGTACGGTGGCCATGAGCCATTTGTCTATGAGGAGGGTGCGTGGCAAGAGAGTAAATAGTTTGAGGACCTTCCCCTCCGCAGTAAAAGGAGGGTGAAGGAACGAGAAAAGGGCATACGTCAGCCAGGTCGTGTTGGCAAACATCGAGGTATAAGCGCCCAGTAGCTCTGGTGTATAGTGGGTGAGAGTATTGCGCAATCCTTTGGTCTCAATCTTAGATCCCAACAGCAGAGTCATCTCACTCCGTCGCTTCCCCACCGCCAGAAATAGCGACCCTGAGACGACCGTGAGCAGGAACCACACGTCCATATGGACGTTGATGATCAGCGAGCCTGCGTATACTCGGATGATGAATCCAGCGGCGATCACAAATACATCGAGAATTGGCACTTTCTTCCACCAGAGTGAATAAAGAATATTCATCACGAAGTATGAGCCCATGGCTCCAAAGAAGAACATCGAGGTCGAGAGTCCTAGCCAAAGGGAGAGACCCCCAAGTGCGAGGAATAAAAACACCGCCAGCTCGACCGGGAGTTTACCACTTGCGATCGGGCGATTTTTTTTAAAGGGATGCAAACGATCACTGGGGGCGTCCACAATATCGTTAAATACATAGATAGAGGAGGAGAGTAGACAAAAAAGGCCAAACGCCCAAAGTACCTGAGTAAAATATCCTGGCACCAATAAAAATCCCGAGAACAGAATCGGGGCAAACACGACCACGTTCTTAACCCACTGAGTTACTCGGATTGATTTGAAGATAAGAACAAGTTGATCCATAGCAACACTCCCCCCACCGCGACAGCGATTAACAAGATTGTATAGATTTTCATTTGGCTATTCAATTGGAGGGCGATTCCCCCCAGAATGGCCGTGATCAGCCAGTAGAATCCTGCCACTTGTCGCTTACTCCAGCCCAGCTTGAGCAAGCGGTGATGGAGGTGGTTAGTATCTCCCCATACCGGGGATTTGCCTGCGGCCAAGCGTTGAGCGATCACATAGATCACATCCATCAGGGGTACTCCCAGCACTATCAGGGCGGTGGCAACTTTGGCTCCCGACATAATCGAGAGGACGGCCAGGAAATATCCTGCTAGGGCCCCCCCTCCCCAGCCGGGCATAATTTTTTGCGGATAGACATTAAAAACGAGCAAACCTCCGTACGCCCCCGCGAGTGCAAAAGACAGATAAGCGCTTGGCCAGGCAGTTGGATCGCTCACAAACCGCAGCGACAAGGCCCCCATCACTATCGCGGCTATCAGGGTCACTCCCGGCAGTTGGCCGTCGAGTCCTTTCGCGCCCATATTGACAAAGTTCATTCCCCACACGATCCACAAGATTGTCAACACACTGGTGACCCAGTAGGCGTCAAAATGAATCACTCCCACCCCCAGCGGGTTACTCACGTAACTAATTAGGGTATGTGTGACCACCACACACAAGGCAGAGAGCCCTCCCAAGACTAGTCTGAGATAGGGCGAGAGATCAAACATGTCGTCCAGAATCCCCGTGAGGGTGATGATCCCCGCTCCCAAAAAGATTCCCGCTATTTGAAGGTTTATTTTGCCAAACAGCAAGGTTGCAAAAAACATAGCCAGGAGGATGGGGATACCTCCTCCCCGGGGGACCGGGCGAGTGTGGATGTGTTTGGGATGCTGGACTTTGGTCGACTTATCCGTAAGACCCAGCGCTCTGTAGGCCATGATTGTCAGGTAAGTGATCGCGAGGGAAACAATGAGCGCCACCACGAAGGGGATCACAACTAGTTGGGTAATCATAAGAGTGATTGGATAATGCCTAGGAGCGCCATCATCATCATAACTACAATCACGAGCGTTGCGACCGCGAGGGTGCGAGGCAAAATTGGGGACAAATTGGCCGATAATCTCCCAAGTGCCAGATTAAAGATAGCGATCACCACCGACAATCCGGGCAAGAGATATAACATCAGCTTCGGGGCGAGCCGCGCTTCTCCCCAAGGGAGCGTAAAGTATAGCGGTATCGACACAGGTAGCCTAGTCATTATGAGAGTGATCAAGAGCAACATTAACCCAATCACAATCATTCCCGCAAAATAACTCGTGCGACCAACCCGGTCTGGAATAAGTGTTTCTGCCGTCTCGCGGATACTAAATTTTTGCATATTCTATAAGCGGATGTAGATCTCAGCCTCTTGCATCTTATTCGTCAGTAAGTATTTCTGTTCGATGAGTGTGGTGAGTGAGGGGAACTCGCCCGACCCTGGCAAGATCACAATATAATTTGGTTGATTTTTGATAATATTTTCGATCGTATAATCATATTTTTGGAGGTCGCGCACATGGAAACTGACGATGTATTTCCCCCCACTAGGTAGCCTGTTTGTCAGGTTATAGATTGTGGGATCGGTTCCCCACACATAAATTTTTTCCGTCGGTAACAATCTCTCATTTAGATACTGGGCAATTGCGTAATTACGCTCTGCATTATCAAATCTCATCAGATACTCTTCCCAGGTAATTTGTTTACTGATGTATTGCCAGTAGGTTTGATAGACACTGAGGGTGGGGTAGCCCCAAAACTTGATTTGTCTCTGAGTCATGATCGAGATGACCACAATCACACCGAGCACGCTCCATGCCCACACTGTCTCTACCGCGAAAATAAAGGGGATCAGGAGTGCCACTGGGGCAACCAACTCTTGTAAATAATGGGGGTATGGCCTGGCAGAGAGGAGCGCCCCAAAGAGACTAAAGACTCCCCACAAAGACGCGAGTACGAGCGCTTTATCTAGCTTATGGCGCACTCCGTAGAGCCCTAAGGTAAAGAGCCCCAAAACCATTCCTCGTACGAAGAGTCCACTCTTAAAAGGATTAAAGGCATAGCTGTTGGTCGACCACGAAGAGACATATCCCAGGTTCACGGTTAGGACCGTCGCTAGGTAGTCAGGCCCTGTCCCCTTGGCATAGTAATAAACAAACGTGAGGACGAGGGGGAGGGCGAAGGCGACGACATAAGCAAAGAACGACCACGAAAAAAGTGCCTTAAAACTTTCTTTCAGCGTTGGTTTGAGGAACACTAGGAAAAAGAGTCCGAGAGCCATCATGTCCATGACGACCGGGATCTTAAACAACCAGCCGATTCCCCCGAGCAGTCCTGCCGCTAAATATTTCTTCCACTCAGTGGGTTTGGAGGACCACAATATTAGTGCCGCCGCCGTCACTGGCATCATCATCAGGAGCTCGGCGTTGACCGTGAGTCCCTCTAGAACTGGCAAAGTACTCAGGAGTACAAAAATGAATGAGCTCACATATGCCATCTTTGGTCTAGTTTTTGCCCACACTAGGCGAGCTAGTTTCCAGAAGAGGATGGTATGTATCACCATCACCCCCGCCAGCACGGAGCGGAACGCAAACATGGTGGGGGCGATCCCCGCTAGCAAGTAGATGAGGGGTGGTTTGTGGTCAAACATGGCCTGGTAGAGGGGGAGTCCAGTGCTCCACGCCCTCCCCATCACAAAATAGATCTCTTCGTCCCCGTAGTAGTGGGGCATGATAAAGCTAGGTAGTCGCAGAACTAGTACCAAAATGACCAGAAAAATAATCCATTCGTGCTGATTGCACCACTTATGTAAGCTACTAAGCCATTTCATGTGTTAAGCATACCGTATCGCGTGCTCCATTGCCAACCAGGGTGGTTAGTCTGCAACTCCCAAACTCAAGAAAAGAGTCTGCCGTCAGAGGGTCTGACCTTAAAGGAAGTGCCCAACCCGGAGGGAAGGTCAGACCCTGTTGGTAGTTCCCGGCGTTACTTTTTCCGTCACCTTATATTCGATGTATTTTCCCAGCATCAGTCTCGTGTGAGCATCAATCCCAGGGATTGCCGTAAAGAAAAACCCGACGACCGGGAGTGAGACGAACTCTAGTGCCTCCAGTAATGCCGATAGTAATGGGATTCGCCGACCTTCCTTGCGGGGTCTGAGTTTGTGGTTCAAAATTATCATCACCAGGAGAGCAATAAGACACAATGTCAGGATTCCCGAGGTCACCTGAGGCAAGGTTTTACCGATGATCGTCCGGGAGAAATCCTTGTTCAGGAGTGGTGGCAGCAGGGCTCCAATCGTGATCGCAAACCAGTTCACCGGCCAGAGGAAATGATCTTCAAGTACTCTCAGTACCCGTACCGTTTTCTCCCAAAAGGGGATGGTCTCTGCCATTACCCACCTCGAGATCACGTACGGCGTGTCCGAGACTCCCCACGCCCACCGCTTCACTTGTTCGTATTGACTAGAATACGTTTTCCAGACTCCCTCGGCTTCTGCGGCATCCGCCATAATCGGTAGGAAGAGGGGCTCGACCATGACTTTACCCTCTAGCGAGAAATAGGCCTTGAAAAATAGCCGCCAGTCCTCTGGGATCACGTCGGTATCCCAGTAGCCGATCGCATCGATCATTTTGAGGCTCGCCGTATAAGTCGAGAAATTAATCAGTCGGTCGCGCCTGGCGAGCATCGCGAGGGACATAATGGTCGCAGAGGAGGAGAACACGCGTACTAGGAGTGGCACTTTCCAAATATTGTTGTAGAACATGAGCACCGCCTGCCAGATCGTGGTGTATCTCGTAGGGGAGTCGAGGAAATGATAGGAGAGGCACGCGAAATAGGAGGGGTGCAGGAGCGCGTCGGCATCCTCACTCGTGACCGTGACGTAGTCGATATTTACTCCCTCTTGGTCTACCAAGAACCGCTTGGCTTCTTTAGCTCCCCACGAAGTGTTGGATGACTTGCCCTTTACCTCGCCCGGGAGGTCAGGGTGGTACGTGACCCAGAGATGTCCAAACGATTGATTGTACTCATTTTGCAGGTCTTTTGCTTTTTCCCTCGCCTCCTCACCTTCTCGATCTTCAAATGACAACATAATATGCAGATTTTTGACGGGAAAGGTCTGCTCTTTGAGCTTTTCGAGCGTGCGCCTCAGGGTGGCCACGGGCTCTTTGTAGGTCGGGATGATGATAATATGGTGGACTTGTCTCCAGTCGGGGAACATCTTCACGTCACCCATCCAGTCATAGATCTGGAAGGTCTTGAGTTTAAAGTATCCAAGTACCGCCATGAAGGCGGTCGTCATCGAGCGGTAGAACCAATAGACTGAGAACGCGATGATGTAGTAGGCGACAATGTTGGGGATCACAAATGAGCCCCACACGGGGAAGAGAATCAGGAACCACGAGACCATGCCTGGCAGGATCTCGAGCGCTCGTTTGGTGCGGATCGGATGGCGGTGCATCCACCTACGTAAGTTTTTCATGCCTGCTTATTATAGTCGATAAAGCCGTCTTGCGTTCTCACTCGTCGAGTTTTCCAGATTATCGCTCGTCTCACTTCTCAAAATCGCCAGTTGTTCAAGGAGTTCCCGTACGTTTGCGGGCTCATTGCGTTTGCCTGGATCCATAAAAGGGGAGTCGGTCTCTAGGAGTAGTCGCTCTTGCGGGACTAGTGGCACGAGCTTGGCCACCCGCTTACTCCAGGTAAAATTTTTACAAAAACTCACATAAAAGCCGCTGGAGAGTACTTTCTCTAGCGCTTCCTCATCCGCCGTGTAACAGTGGAACTGCCCCCGCGGCATCTCTCTCAGGCTGGTGAGCACTTCCCAGGTCTCTGGGAACGAATCCCGCGTGTGGATGATCACTGGCAGATCCATCTCTACTGCCAGCTCGCACTGTACTCTAAACAATTCCATTTGCTCTTTAATACTTTGTTGCATTGGTAGATTACTTTTGTCTGTCCCGATCTCCCCAATCGCGATCGCTCCTACGAGGTCCGACCCTGTAGGCGCGCCATCTCGCCAGTCCTCTGGGTGTGTACCCACGGCCGCAGAAATTATTCCTGGATATTTCTTCGCTAGCCCTATCGCTTGGCTACTACTCTCTATATTTGTCCCCGGCACGATGATTTTCTCTACCCCCGCCGCCCGCGCCCGCCCCAAAACCTGCTCCAAATCGTCTTTATAGTCTGGAAACCACAGGTGTGCATGCGTATCTATCAACATGAGTTTATTCTAGCTCAATCTCGGGAACAGTGACTCACCCTTCACAATTTGCTCTCCCTCAAACTGTTTGGCGATTTTCTCGGCCGTCTGTGGCATAAACGGCGCGAGGTCGACCGCGATCTGGCGGATCTCACCCACGAGCCATAAGAGCGCTTTTGATTTTTCCTCTCCTGTGAGTGCCCACACTTTCTTCTCCGATACATACTGATCGGCTTTTTTGATCCTCCCCCAAATACTCCCCATCGCCTCGTCAAATCTATATTCACTTAATGCCTCAGTCACGTCATGACTAATTTGAGAATTTGCGAATTTAGGATTTGATAATTCACTACTCACTGCCATCGCCGCCACTCTCGCCACCAGATTCCCGAGCCCATTAGCCAGATCCGCCTGATACGCCTCTTCAAACTTTTCTTTGGTAAAGTCGGAGTCCTCCGAGGGAGAAACCTTTGCCAGTAGGTAGTATCGCAGCGCATCGGTTCCGTATTTCTCTACGTATTCGATCGGATTCACCACGTTCCCCAGCGACTTACTCATTTTTTGCCCACCTGAGTTGATAAACCCGTGGACATGGATCTGCCGAGTCGCAGGTAAGCCTGCCGCAATTAGCATGGCCTGCCACATGGCAGTTTGTTGGCGTAAGTTATCCTTGCCACACACTTGTACTGCATTTGGCCTGTCAGCAGTTCCCCAAAAATCAGCAAACTTTTTCTCATCATAAGGCCAGCCTAGTGCCGAGATGTAATAAGTCAGAGCATCAAACCACACGTACATCACGTGCTTATCATCGCCTGGCACCGCTACGCCCCATGGCATCTTTTCCTTCAGTCTCGAAATACTAAAATCAGTCAAGTCAGACTCAACAAAATTACGAATTTCTTTTTGACGGTGAGCCGGCACCACAAAGTCGGGGTACTTATCGTAATGTTCTAGCAATTTGTCTGTTAGTTTAGAGAATTTAAAGAAATAATTTTCCTCTTCAATATGTTCTATGTCTTTGTTGGGGTGGAGGGGGCATTTCCCCTCTACCAGGTCAGAATCTTGTTTCTCCAGCTCACAGCCGACACAGTATTTCGCCTGATATATGCC
Source organism: uncultured Pseudomonadales bacterium (assembly GCA_964347565.1). Classification (GTDB taxonomy): domain Bacteria; phylum Patescibacteriota; class Microgenomatia; order UBA1400; family UBA12108; genus CAJAUT01. The sequence goes on from CAYFZD010000002.1 coordinate 32,645, forward strand.
TTTTTCGATATAACCAGCAGAGTCCACTCGTCTCCACATCTCTTGTGCCGCTTCAATATGCTTCGGCTCAGTCGATCGCCAAAAGCTATTGTAGGAAAGATTTAATGATTTCTTTAGCTCACCAAACTTGGCCGCAAATTCATCCACATATGCTTGTGGTTCTTTACCAGCTTCCAGAGCTTTTTCGTAGATCTTTTTCCCGTGTTCATCCGTGCCGGTATTAAAAAATACCTCATCCCCCAGCAAGGAGTGGTATCTCGCAAGGGCATCTGCCTGAATGATCTCTAGTGCAAAACCTACGTGAGGGGAGCTATTGACGTATGGGCTTGTGGTTGTGATGTAATACTTCGCCATGGCGCTAGTATACCAGACCTATTTCATCAACTTCTCGAGTGCCCGTGAGAGTCGGATGCTCCACGCATCCGCCCATTCCTCGGCCTTCACTCTCTGGAGCGCGCTCTGCATCCCTTTTTTATTCATATTCTCGGCGACCGAGGCGATCGTGGCGGTGGAGACCTTCAGCACGTCCTTGATATGTTCATATGACTGGCGCTTGTCCAGGAATACCGCGATCGCGAGTCGCTTGGCGACCGCCGCGATCTCTCCCTCCGACATCAGGGCCTTGAGTGTCAGCTCGGTCTCTGTCTCATTTTTGGCATCACTAAGGACTTGGTACAGGATTTTATAGACCTGCGCCTCGATCTTCTCGTTCATGGGCTTTGTGGATTTTTTCATGTCTGACATAGATATACCAACTTTCAATGACTAAAGTCAAGAGTAGAACCACCGCCAGCCCCCAATGCATAAGCTTGAGAGTCGACAAAATGATTCCTGCCATGATTGTTGTCGTAATTAAGAGTCGGCGCGTGCTATACCAGATTGCGATCCACAGGAGCAGGAAAAATGGCAAATATGCTCCTGGGATCAAGATATCCCGTATTAGCTCTGGCTCAACCAGTACTACCACGGCCCCCACCGCTCCCCACAGGGTCACGAGACTGAGCACTTTTGGCATCCATCGCATACTATGACTATATACTCCTTAATCCCATCTGCTCCATGCCAATTTGTATAATACCTCCCTTCTCCCAGATGCGGAACATGGCCGAATAGGCCCAGAAGTGGAGCAATCTGGAGTAAGGGCGGGTATAATAGCAGTATGGATCTCACTTCACTCCTTATTATCATTCTCGTTATCTTCGCCGGCTTCTTCCTGCTCTACAAATTTTTCAAAGACGACCTCGCCTCACTCCGCGCCTCCGTTGACGCCACCAAAGATACTGTCAGCTCTAGCCTCGCCTCTAGCACCAAAGATATTCACGACCGCCTCCTTCACGCGACCGAGGTAATGGGCGAGATCAAGCGGGAGGCGGGGACATTTGCAGAGACGAGTCGGAGTATGAAAGAACTGCAGGATTACCTGCGCTCCCCCAAGCTCCGAGGCAACATCGGCGAGATGGTGCTCAAGGATCTCGTCTCCCAGATGTTCCCCAAGTCTAGCTACGCTACCCAACATCAGTTCAAGTCCGGTGACAAAGTCGATCTCGTGATCAAAACCGACGCGGGCTTGCTCCCGATCGACTCCAAGTTCCCGATGGAGAACTTCCAAAAGCTTGTGGGCACGACCAACAAAGACGAGCAGGCAATTTTTCGTAAATCATTTGTTCGCGACATCAAAACCCACGTGAGTACGATCAGCAAAAAATATATTTTGCCAGAGGAAAATACGCTCGACTTCGCCCTCATGTACATCCCGTCCGAGTCTGTCTACTACGAGGTGGCAGGGGAGGGAGAGCTCATGGATTTCGCTCGCTCTGCCCGTGTCTACCCCGTCTCCCCCAACACTCTCTACGCCGCGCTCCAGACAATACTTTTGTCGTTTGAGGGCAAGCGCATCGAGGAGAGAGCCAAAGAGGTCTTTACCCTCCTGCGAGCCATCCAGAAAGATTACGACAAATCGACCGACTCATTATCTACTCTAGGTACTCATCTCAAAAGTGCCTACAACAAATACAGCGAGGTCCAGACTGGCTTTAACTCCCTCGGTCAAAAATTGACCTCCACCAAAAAACTCACCGGCGCCGCCACAACTGAGAAATTAATCGAAGACTAACTCATGACCAAAACGACCAAAGAATTCCTCTCCGCCTATAAGAAATTAAATCAGGAACAAAAGTTGGCCGTGGACACAATCGACGGCCCGGTCATGCTCGTCGCGGGCCCAGGCACCGGTAAGACCCAGACCCTGGCCCTTCGCATCGCCAACATTATCTCTCAGACAGACTCACCCGCGTTCGCCATCCTCGCCCTCACCTTTACCGAGTCAGGAGCGAGCGCCATGCGCGAGCGTCTCCAGTCATTCATTGGTTCGCAGGCCTACTACTGCGAGATCTCTACCTTCCACTCTTTTTGTATCGAGGTGATCAAAGACAACCCCGACGTCTTCACCCTCGACCCCCTGGCCGAGCCCCTCTCCGAACTTGAGAAACTCAAACTCATCTACGAGCTCATTGCTAGTACTCCGCTCAAACATCTCTCGCCCGTGGGCGCGCGCTACTACTACGCCAAAGCGATCCTGGGTGCCATCTCCGATCTCAAGCGCGAGGCAGTGGATGAGGCCGAGCTCGAGGATCTCCTGCGAGCCGAGGCCGATTATCTCCAGGGTGAGGGAGTGGACGAGCTCAAAAAAACCGAGCTAGGCAAACGTCTCAAAAACCTCGCCAAGAACCAAGAACTGCTCATCCTCTACCGCGCCTACGAGCAGCGCCTCGCTGATACCGGCGCCTTCGACTTTGAGGACATGATCTCTAGTGTGGTGGATGCCTTCAAAAGTAATCCCGATCTCCTCGCCAGCGTCCAGGAGAAATATCTCTATATATTAGTCGATGAATATCAGGACACCAACTCCGCCCAAAACGAGCTTCTCCTCGCCCTCGCAAGTTTTTGGGCAGACAAAGCCAACGTGTTTGTGACGGGCGACCCCGATCAAAGTATCATGCGTTTCCAGGGCGCCTCGATCGAGAATCAGCTTTCATTCATCAAAGTCTACCCAGAAGCCAAAGTCATCACGCTCAAGCAAAACTATCGCTCTACCCAAAATATCCTCGACGCTTCTGACGCGCTCATTACCCACAACAATCTGCGCATTAGTGACGTGGTCCCGCTCATCGATCCCCACCTAGTCTCTCAAATTGGGGCAGGGGACAAGCTCGCCCTCGCCACCCTCTCTGGCTCCTCCGCCGAGACTATTTTTATCGCCCACGATATCGCGGCGAAGATCAAGTCCGGCGTCTCACCCAGTGACATCGCGGTCATTTACCACACCAACTACGAGTCCACGCTCGTTGCCCAGGCGCTGGTAAAATACGGGGTCGACTACGCGGTCCAGGGCGGCGCCAATATTCTCGAGGATCCCACCGTCACCAACTTTCTCAAGATCATCCGGACCATTTATGAGATGCGCACCAAAGTGGACGACGACAACCTCTTCACCATCCTCCACTACACTATCTTTGGCATCGACGCCCTCGACGTGCTAAAGATTTCTCGCCTCGCCGCTGATCACCGCCTCACGCTTTTTGATGTGACGACCGATCCCACGCGTCTTGACTCCCTCGAGCTTACTACCCGTTCGCAGGTTGATAGGGCGCTCGCTCAGCTCGCGACCTGGCAGTCTTTTGAGGCCGAGCACACCTTTACCGAGTTTTTCGAAGAAGTCCTCAACAAATCTGGCTACCTCAAATGGGTACTAGGTGAGAGCGATGCTCACCACCGCCTCGCCCGGCTCAATACCTTATTTGACGAGGTCAAACGCATGAACCGCAGTGACCACAATCTGGGTCTTGATGGCTTTATCCAGAACCTGGACTTGATGGAAGAGAATAATCTGCGCCTCGAGGAGTCCGACTACGGCGTGAGCCAGAAGGCCGTCACCCTCACTACCGCCCACAAAAGCAAGGGGCTCGAGTGGGAGCACGTCTATATCTACGCTGTCAAAGACGGCGCTTGGGGCAACAAGAAGAATCGTGATCTGCTCAAGCTCCCAGAGTCTGTGCTCAAAAACGTCAAGCTCTCGGACAAAGAGAAAAATGAAGACGAGCGCCGCCTCTTTTACGTGGCCATGACCCGCGCCAAACTCAGTCTCACTCTCTGCCGTGCCCTGACCTACTCTAGCTATGGTAGCACCCGGGAGGCCGCTCCCTCTATGTTCATGAGCGAGCTCCCCCCCACGCTCCTAGAGTCTCTCGATGTCCAAAAGATCGAAGATGAGGCCCACCTCCATATTGAGCGACTTTTGAAGTCGCGAAACCCGGTCGATGCGAAGCATAATGACCGGGCCGAAACAGAACTTCTCGAAGATCTCGTCGCCAAGTTCAAGCTCTCTGCCACCTCGCTCAACAGCTATCTCCACTGTGCCTACAAATTTAAACTCGACCAACTCCTACGCGTCCCCCACGCCAAAAAGCCCCATTTGGCCTACGGCACGGCCGTCCACAAAGCGTTCGAGAAGTTTTATGGCGAGCTGGGAGAGACTAGCGTTGTCCCTAGCCAGGACTATTTACTGAGCGAGTTTCGGAGGGCGCTAGAGCGCGAGGTGATCAACCAAGTCGATCTCGAGATTTATCAGGCGAAAGGGGAGACCGAGCTCACTAGCTACTACGAGCTCAACAAGTCTAGTTTCAAAAATGCCCTCGCGAGCGAAAAGAACATCAAGATCCACCTGGGGGACCCGCCTCGCGTCGGCGAGCGACAGCGAGTCGAGGCGGGCATCACCCTAACTGGCAAAATCGATCGCCTTGAGTGGTTCAAAGATCCTGAGCTTGCCGAACGGACCGACCAATCAGCCAAACTCGTGCGCGTCATCGACTACAAGACCGGCAAGCCCAAGACCATGGGCGAGATCGAGGGGACGACCAAGGATGGCGATCGCAAGCTCGCCCGCCAGCTCGAGTTCTACAAGCTCCTCATCAATGGCGATCCCTCACTCAACTACCAGTTTGGCGAGGGTGTGCTCGACTTTATTCAGGAGCCTAGTCTTAGTGGCAAAGACGGCAAGAAATCATTCCTAGTACAAGACGAGGCGGTTGAGGAGCTCAAGAAAACAATTGTAGAGACCATGGCCTCCATCCGCGCTCTCCACTTCCCCCGCACCACCGACTACAAAAAATGCGAGGACTGCTATTTCAAAGATCATTGTTGGCCAGAGGGTATTCCCATTAACTGACTGAAAGTCCTGAGCTTGTCGAAGGATTGACTTCGCCTATCCTTCGGTCTATATTTGCACTATGACTAACTTGCCCATAGTCACAGGCGATCTCGCTTCTCACATCTACACGATCCGTGGTGTCCAGGTCATGCTCGACGAGGATCTAGCGGTCCTCTATAACACCAGCACAATGCGCTTAAACCAAGCTGTCAAAAGAAATACAGACCGGTTCCCAGATGAATTTTGTTTTCAACTAACCAGGGATGAGTACTCAAACTTGATATCACAATTTGTGATATCAAGTTTGAGGTCGCAATTTGCGACCTCAAACTATGGCGGCCGCCGCAAATTGCCCTACGTCTTTACCGAACAAGGTGTCGCCATGCTCTCAGCCGTCCTCAAGAGCGACGTTGCCGTCCACATGAGCATTCGCATCATGACCGCCTTCGTCTCCATGCGCCAAACCATTCAGTCTCACAGAGAGCTATTTTCCCGCCTGGATCACGTCGAACAAAAGCAAATTGAGCACAAGCTAGATACCGAGAAGAAATTTGAGCAAGTATTTGACGCTTTATCGTCCAAAGACAGAATCCCCGAGCAAAAACTATTTTTCGAAGGTCAGATTTTTGCCGCCCACAAATTTGTCTCAGATCTTATCCGCTCCGCCCGCAAACAAATCATTCTCATCGATAATTTTGTCGATGACACTGTCCTCAATTTATTTACCAAGCGGCGCAAGGGTGTACAAATCATTATCTATACTAAAGCAATCACGAGCTCCCTATCTCTAGATCTTGCTAAATACAACCGTCAGTACGCACCCATCACTATTAAAGAACTCAGCTCCGCCCACGATCGTTTCTTGATCATCGACAAATCGATCACATACCATTTCGGGGCCTCCATCAAAGATCTGGGTAAGAAACTCTTCGCCGTCTCTCGTTTCGACCAACAAGCTCTATCTCTTCTGCGCAAACTCCCCACCACCTAATATATCAAAACACATCACCAAAGCGTGAATTAGACTCGAAAACGACTTATATTCACGTGTAATTGACAAAAAAGCGTGAATCTACCCGCCAAATACCATATTACCGGCGCCGGTAAAATGATCGAAGCTAATTTGCTACACTTTACCCAATGCCCAATATCAAGAGTTTGCCCCTCCACCTTCGCCCGCGGGAAAAGATGATAGAGCGTGGCCCCTCCGCCCTCACCGATAGCGAGCTCCTCGCCATCCTCCTGCGTACCGGCCGCGCCGGCCACTCCGCCATTCAGATTGCCGAGAGTATCACCAAGCAATTCTCCGACCTCACCAAAATCACCCGCGAAGACCTCTCCAAGATTAAAGGCATCGACACTGCCAAGATCGCGAGTGTCCTAGCTGCGGTCGAGATAGGCAAGAGAATCGGGAATCAATCTATCCCTCACATTCAGTCACCCACCGACGCCCTCCCTTATCTAGACAAAATGCGCCGCAGCACTCGCGAGCAGTTTGTCGCGCTCTACTTGAACGCCCGCCATGAACTAGTCCATCAGGAGGTTGTCTCCATCGGCACCCTCACCCGCTCCCTCGCCCACCCACGGGAGATTTTTCACCCGGCAATCACTCATCTCGCGGCCTCTATCCTCGTCGCCCACAACCATCCCTCCGGCGACCTCACTCCCTCGCAAGACGATCTGGCCATGACCAAAAGACTAGCAGAGGCCAGTGAAATCCTAGGCATCCCCCTCCTCGATCATCTCATTCTCACCACGACCGGAGTCTACAGTTTCCGCGAGCACGGTCACTTGACATGAGTTATATGTACATGATAACGTACATCTATGACTAATCTAAAAAACATCATCTCTACTACCGAAGCTCGTCGCCGCATCTTCGAGCTCACTGATGCCGTGCAAAAGAAAGGACAGCACTACATCCTTACAGAAAACGGCAAAGCCAAGGCCATTCTCACTTCAATCGACGATTACGAAGATATGCGAGAAACGATTGAGACTCTAATCGAAGATCCTGACCTCCCCGCCCTTGCCGCCAAAGCAGATAGAGACGTAGCATCAGGTGATATGTCAGACTACACCTCGTTTGATGATTATCTAAAAGAAGAGGGTCTGATTGTGGCAGAGAGGGGAGGTAAATATGTCATACAACGTAGAGATCAGTCACGAGGCAAAAAAGCAATTAAAAAAGCTCCCGCCAAAAATAAAAAGTAAAGTTGATAAAATAATTTTTCAACTTGCTCTAGATCCCCTCATGGGAGTAAAGCTCAAAGGAGAACTCCTAGGTCAATATAAAATTAAAATTCCTCCCTACCGCATCATTTATAAAATCTATCACACTCATTTGATCATCCTTATACTCAAGGTCAAACATCGCCAGGGTGCGTACAAATAGCCCCAGGGGATTGACAAATTGGAAAAAGTGTAGTAGACTTACCTCATGAAGTCAAAAACACTTAATACAATCTCTGAACTCATCTCTGGCCACTCCTTCCGCTCAGCTATAGTACCAGATAATAATGGTAATACTTATGTATTCCAGGCAAAAGACGTGATTCAAGGTGAACCATTCACGAGTCCTGAGATACTTACAAAAATAACCTACGACAACCATGGAGAAAGCAGTTTTCTGCGAAAAAACGATGTCATAATAGTTGCCAGAGGTACCAAGTTCCGCTCTACGATCTTTCTGTCAGACTCACCTAATGTCATTGCTTCAGCCTCAATTCACATCATCCGTGCCACCTTACCAGAGGTAAACCCAGAGTACGTCTCGCACTGCCTAAACTCTACTATCGGTCAATCTGCCTTGGCAGATAAAATCACCGGTAACTATATTGGCGCACTGCCAATTAAGGGTTTAGGGGATATCAAGATTAAACTACCAACTCTAGCGCAGCAGAAACTTATCGTAGACCTACATCGCAATGTTGTCGCTCAAGCAAAAATATTGGACCACAAAAAGATGATCGAACAAGCTATTATTAATAATATATTTGGGAGTATCAATACTATATGACCACCACAACCAAGTTCACTCAAGAAGATCTCAATAAAACGCTCTGGGCGGCCGCCGACTCGTCTCGCAGTAGCGTAGACGCCGGGATCTACAAGGATTATGCCCTTACTATCCTCTTCTTTAAGTACGTCAGCGATCTCAACAAAAAGAGATATGCAGAGTTCAAGGTTCGCTTTGGCGACGACGAGACACGTATTGCAGAAAAAATGAAACTCGACCGTTTTTATCTCCCTCCTAACTCGACCTTCGACTATATCTATAGCAAGATAGAGGAAGATAATATCGGCGAGGAGCTTAATAAAGTCTTCCATCGCATCGAAGATGCGAATAAATCCAAGCTAGAAGGAGTATTTAGCGTTGACTTTAATTCTGAGTCGATCCTTGGGAAGCTCGATCAGCGCAACAAAATGCTCCGCAATCTCATCCAAGACTTCGCCAAAATTGATCTCTCCGATGTCGGGGATGATATTATCGGCAACTCGTATATGTACATGATAGAGCGCTTCGGCGCTGACGCTGGCAAAAAGGCGGGTGAATTCTTCACTGTCAGATCGGTCGCTAAACTAGTTGCCATGTTGGCTGAGCCAAAAGAGGGTGATCGCATCGCCGATCCTACTGTAGGGTCAGGTGGCCTGCTCCTCTTAGCTGGTGAAGAAGTAGAGAAAAAGGGTTCCAAAAACTACGCGCTCTATGGGCAAGAGTCCACCGGCTCTACCTATCAACTCGCTCGGATGAATATGTTCCTTCATGGAAAAGATTCCGCCCGGCTAGAATGGGGTGACACGCTCAATAATCCGCTACTGGTTGAGAATGATCAGCTCATGCATTTTGATGTGGTCGTCGCGAATCCTCCGTTCTCGCTGAAAAAATGGGGTGCTGAACAGGCAGAAGGTGACAAATATCATCGCTTTTGGCGAGGTATTCCGCCCAAGGACAAGGGTGATTATGCATTTCTTTCACATATGATCGAGACCGCCAAACCAAAAACAGGGCGTGTGGCTGTCATTGTCCCTCACGGCGTACTTTTTCGTGGTGGAGCAGAGGGTAAGATCCGCGAGCAACTCATCAAAGAAAATATTATTGACACCGTGATTGGTCTCCCTGCCGGGCTTTTCCAGACCACAGGCATCCCTGTCGCTGTCTTGGTGATCGATCGCTCTCGCGAAGTGGGTGGAGCCGACGAAAACAAAAAGGACATCCTCTTTATTGAGGCTTCCAAGGAGTTCAAACCCGGCAAAGCTAAAAACACGCTCAGTGAGGAAAATATTGAGAAAATCTTTACCACCTACAAAGAGCGCAAAATAGTCGAGAAGTTCTCTCGACTCGTCAAACCAGACGAGATCAAGGAGAACGACTACAATCTCAACATCACCCGCTATGTAGACACTTTTAAAGAAGAAGAGCCAGTCGATATCCAAGCCAATCTCCGCGAACTCGCTGCCCTCGAACCTGAGCTCAAAACGCTCGACGACCAAATGAAAGATTACTTGCACCAACTCGGGATAAAATAATATGGATTTATCAACCCAATATCATTTTGTCGACGTCAACAAAATGATCATAAATATATATTTTTTATAAAAACCACTCTGCCCAGAGGAAGGTAATATGACAGAAATAATTGAGACCCCAGCAGAAAATCCAGATGGCACCTACAACAAACGCCAAGTTAACGCGTTTATTAAGAGCGCACTAGAAAAAGCTGGCGAAATCAACACCTCATATACACAACTATTTGAAGGTACGGCAGAAAAAGTTGCAATTCTACCCACCATAGACGCAAAAGCTCAAGAAATATTAACTGAGTATGAAAAAATTCAAACGCTGAACTCAGAAAATTCGACAAAGCTATCAGATTTGCAAACAAAGTTAGACGAAATTAGAAACTATCACAAAGAACTGATCGAGAACGATGACTCCATTAAAACCGACATCCAGGATTCACAGGATAAAATAACCGAATTTTATGTTTACCTATTTGGTGGTAGTGAAGGTTCGACAGGAGAGGAAGCAAAGGTTAAAACAGCAATTGAAAGCATATTAAAATTTCATGATGATCTAACCAAGGAAGATGGACTTGCTAAAGCTGTAGAAGCAGCGCATGCAACCATTATAAAAACCTATGCTGATCTCTATGACACAGATGAAAAAGGAGTAAGTAAAATTACCACACTGAACTCCGATATAGAAAATATAAAGAGCTTCCGAAACACAGTTGATAAAGAACTAATACCATTGCTTGAAGATACTAAAAAAGATATTACGAGTACCAGGAAAGATGTTAAGGCGCTACTTTCTGATACAGCTGGCGCAACGCTAATTCATAGATTTTTAGAGTCGAAGCGGGAATATCAGCAAGAGCCAAAATATGTTGGATTACAGCTGCCTTGGTACGACCTGGTTGCCGCAATTTTGATCAACTGCATTAAATTTATTGCCGCAAAGTCGACAGTGCTATTAAATTACGCACTATTTATTCTCCCACTCCTACTATCAGTGTTGGTACTCATGAGACCAGAGTTTATTTCAATGCTTTTAGGCAGTCCCTCAGAGAATTTCTCGGTTTCAAAGTTGTTATCTGAACTAAATTTCTTCGGCAGAACTACCCTGAGTATTCCACTATGGTGGATATCATGGTTTGGTCAGAGAAGCATCTTTCAAAATAGACGTTTGGCCGAAGAGTACAACCACAAAGCGCAAGTTGCAACAATGTACCTAAATTTCTCATCAAGAGATATGCAGGGAGTATATCCTCTATCTAAAGAAGCAAGAAAAAAGCTTGACGATACCCTAATCGAAGCTATCGCACGTCATCCTGGAAGGGTTTATGGTAGAGATGCAACTATTCTAGATAAATTAGTAAGAATATTTGAAGTGAAAACGGGTATTCAAAACAGTGTGGTTAGCGGAGTTGCAAAAGCCATAATTAAGGCTGAAAAATGAAGATAATTACAGCTATCAGTAATCTAAAAAACTGGCAACAAATCAAGCTATCCTCAGTTGCGACCATCAATATGGGTCAATCGCCGCCATCATCTGCATACAACGAAATAAATGATGGCCTTCCTCTAATACAAGGGAATATAGATATAAAGAGAGATAAAACCATTAGTCGTATTTGGACTAAAAACACCACAAAAGTTGCCGATAAGGGTGACATAATCTTAACTGTGCGTGCGCCTGTTGGTGCGTTAGGAATCGCTCACGAAAGGGTTTGCTTAGGCAGAGGAGTCTGCTCTATTAAATCTGACTATAAATCCTTTATTTGGTATTATCTAAAGTATTTTAAGGATAAATGGAACATCCTTGAGCAAGGATCAACGTTTTCAGCAGTAAATAGCACCGATATTAGGAATCTAAAAATTGATCTGCCGTCTTTTGCCGAGCAAAGCCGCATCGTCGCAGTACTGGAAAAATGGGACAAGGCGATAGAGAAGTTGAAGAAAAAAATTGAGATCAAGAAGCAAATAAAAAAAGGTTTAATGCATGAGTTGTTGACTGGAAAGATTCGCCTGGAGAGACATAAGGATCCTTGGGTGACAACAACATTGGGAGAAGTGTCAGGTTTTGTAAACGGCTACACATTTAAGAGTTCTACCTACACTGAAAATGGTTCGTACATGGTAATTACAATAGCGAATGTACAAGATGGACAAATGGTTATTGATGAGCCTAAGACTATAAGAGACCTACCTGAAAATATTAACAAGGATCAAGTTTTACAAAAAGGCGACCTTCTAATTTCCATGACTGGAAATGTAGGGAGAGTATGCATTGTTGATAGAAACTTTTGTCTACTTAACCAAAGAGTGGGGAAAATCAAGGAAAGAGGGTTATCAAGAGAGTTATTATATTTTATCTTAAACGATAGGAGATTTCTAAATAAGATGATTGATAGCGCGCAAGGCGGAGCACAGGGAAATCTATCAACCACTGATATCAAGAAATATAGTTTCAAAATTCCCAAATCAAAGGAAGAACAACACGATATCACAAATATTCTTACTACAGCCAACAATGAAATTAGAATATTAGAAAGAAAATTCAATATTTTGCAAGGTCAAAAAAAATACCTACTCAACAACCTCATTACGGGAACTATTCGCACGCCGGAAAATTTATTAGTTAGCTAGGAGGATATATTATGCAAACATATTTGAATCTAAGTGGACAATCCAATATATCGAAATACGAACACGGAGGCGACTATATAGTAGTAGAGTTTAAAACTCCTGCGAAAGATGGGTCAAAAACATATAAATATTCCTATAACAGTGCTGGTCAGGGTAACGTCGAACACATGAAACATTTAGCCGAAACAGGGAGTGGCCTTAATTCCTTTATCAGAACAAATGTTCCTGATGATTACGAGATGAAATGGTAAACATATGTTAGAAACAGTCAACTTTGACGAAGCCAAACAGAGTCAGCTCCCAGCAGTCGAGATCTTGGTCAACATGGGCTATACATATATTCCGGCAGAGGAAGTATTGCGTCAGCGCGGTGGCGACACCGGCCAGTTCATCCTCTCCGAGATCGCCACGGATAAACTCATGGAAATCAATGGTTATGATGTCGGTGGTGCTGTGTACAAGTTCAGCGACAAAGACGTACACGACGCCATCGACGAGCTAGAACATATTCAGTATGAAGGATTAATTGATACCGCTCAAAAAATCTACAACATCATTATGCCCACCAGCGGGGGTAAAACGATCAAAGTTCACGTAGGCGGCAAGGTAATGTCTCAAAACTTCCGTTTTATCGACTTTGCTCATCCCGAGAATAATTCCTTCCATGTCACGGTCGAATATGAGGCGAGTGGTAAAAGAGATATTCGTCCCGATATCGTCTGCTTTGTAAATGGCATTCCCTTTGCCGTGATCGAAAATAAAAAATCTGGTGTCGATGTAGGCGAGGCCATCAAACAAATGAATCGCAATCAAGGACCAGATTACTGCCCTAGACTATTTGCGTACACTCAACTTCTAGTCGCTGCCAATAGCAAAGAATTACTCTACGGCACAACCGGCACGCCCAACAAATTCTATGCAGTCTGGAAAGAGAAAGGAGTCACCATAGAAGAAATCAACGAGAAAGCTTCTCAGCTCATTGTCCAACCTATTCCCAAATCTACATATAACCAAATACTAAGTGACTTGAACGGTTACACCGCCGGTCATGTTCAGAGAGTAGAGCGTTTAGCTACTGAGCAGGACAGAGGAATAGTTTCACTCTTTGAGCCTACGCGCCTACTCGATCTAACTAAGAACTACGTCCTATTTGATGCTGGAGTCAAAAAACTCTCACGCTATCAGCAGTATTTTGCTATCCATAAAATGCTCACTCGCATCAGTGAAGTGGAAGAGATTTCTGTAGGGATGAAGCGCCGTCGTGGAGGACTTATTTGGCACACGCAGGGATCAGGCAAGTCACTCACAATGGTTATGTTTGTCAAAGCCCTCATCGAAAATCCCCATATAAGCAACCCGAGAGTCATCATTGTCACTGATCGTCGTGACCTCGACAAACAAATCAGAGACACCTTTGAAAACTGCAATTTGAAAAAAGAAGTTATTCAAGCTACCAGCGGTCAGGACCTGATCAGACTGATTAAAGAACGCAACCTAGCTGTTATCACAACCATCATCGACAAATTTGATTCAGCGGCTAAAAAAGTTCAACTCGTGGATCATGATCAAAATATCTTTGTCTTGATCGACGAAGCACATCGTAGTCAGAACGGCATCGCTAGTCTCGAGATGAATCGTATTATCCCTAACGCCTGCTACATTGGCTTTACAGGCACTCCACTCATGAAAGATGAGAAGGAGAGCTGGCGCAAGTTTGGTGGCTACATAGACAAATATACAATCGACGACGCGCTCGCGGACCACATCATTCTCCCTCTCATCTACGAAGGGCGTTACACCAACATCGTTCAAAACGCCGAACAAATTGACAGGAGGGTAGAGCAAGTATCTGAAGATTTAAGTCGTAAATACAATGTGGGCGTAGGACTAGATCATCAGAAAAAGTTGCAAGCTCAGGTAACTGCAGCAGTTATCAAAAACAACCCCCAAATCATTCAAGAGATAGCTCGCGATATCGAGACCCACTTCAGTAAAATCTTTAAGCACTCAGGGCTCAAGGCCCAAATAGTGGCACCATCAAAGTACTCTGCCATCATTTTTCAGCGTTTCTTTGAGTCACGTGGCTACATCAATACTGCAGTAGTTATTTCAGACGAGCACAATGACGGAGATGAAGAGGATACACACAAAAAGGAAGTTCTCGAATATTTGAGCAGTATAAGAGAAAAACATAGTAGTGTGAGCAAGTACGAGAAATCAGTTATTGATAGTTTTAAACACAACGTAGATGGGATAGAAATCATTATTGTTGTCGATAAGTTACTCACCGGTTTTGACGCGCCCAGAAACACGGTACTGTACTTAGCCAAAGACCTTCGTGATCACAACTTGTTGCAGGCTATAGCTCGCGTCAACAGGCTACATGAAAACAAAAAACTACCCAAAACCGCGGGTTTTATCATTGACTACTCAGAGAATGCCAAGAACATTAATACTGCCATGAAGTTGTTTGGCAATTATGACGAAGACGACGTGAAGGGGACCCTCATTGACGTTGGTGAAAAGATCCAAGAATTAGAATCTAGCTACAGCCTCTTACATGATTTGTTTAAGGAAATCAAAGGATCTTCAGACGACGAGGCGTATTTACAGCATCTCCATAGTGGCCCGAAGCGAGATATGTTTTACAAAGCCCTCAACGCCTTCATCAAAAATCTTAATGAATGCTTTGTTCTACAAGATTTTGTCCACGAATTTAAGCATATCGACGTCTATACGCGAGAACTTAAGAAATTCATGGAACTACGCAAGACAGCTAGTCTCCGATACGCTGATCGTGTTGACCTCTCCGACTACAAGCAATCTCTGATTGCTATCTTAGACAAATACATAGATGCCAAAGGAGTAGTACTCCTGACAAAACAAGTTAACATTACCGATCGCAAGCAGTTTGAAGAGGCAGTGGCAACGCTTGGATCAGATAAATCCAAGGCTGAGGCTATCGCGGCACAAACGAAAAAAACGATTAGTGAAAAGATGGATACCGATCCAGAGTTTTACGATCGATTCTCCAAAAAAATTACTGAGATTCTAGAAAAGATGCGCGAAGGAAAGCTGGCCGATGTCGCTGCACTCAAGCAACTTCGGCTAATAGAAGACGATGTAGTCAACAAAAAAGACTCCAGTCTCCCGCCAAGTATTGCAGCAAAGTCCGGCTCAGATATCTTTTACCGCAACTTACGACAATATCTACCAGAAACAGACATACCCGAGAGCGAATTTATCAAAATTATCCTAGATATCTTTACGCTAATTGAAAGTGAGACAATCGTAGACTGGTACAAAAATATCGATGTCAAAAGGAGAATTAAAAACACCGTAGACGATTATCTCTACGATGTTGTTAAAAAGGAGCGTGGTATCCAGATTACCGAAGAAAGTACTCAAAAAGTTATCAACAATGTACTTACCCTAGCAGAGCACAACCATGAAATCTTTACTTAGCCAGAGCAAAGATTTTGTATATGGTGACCTGATCTATCACTACAAATTGACCTATGAAAGTCGAAAAACACTGAAATTAACAGTAATGCCTGACCTCAAAATTAGCCTCCAATCACCCCTACAAGCCGATGATCATCGCATAGAGATCTTTTTAAGAAAAAAGTGGTTTTGGCTCGAAAAGCAGCTTATGTTCTTCAGTAAATATCAAAGAAAGTCATACAAACGTGAATTTGTATCAGGAGAAAACATCCAATATCTCGGGAAACAGTATCAGCTTGTTGTAAAACATGGAAAACAAGACAAAGTTATACTCCAAAATGGATTAGTAGTGATCACAACAGCAAAGAAAACATCGAGTGTCGTATACAGACAGAAGCTTCTGAATCAATGGTACAAAGAAAAACGAGAGCAGATTTTTGTCGATCGGTACGAAGAGATGAAAAAGAAATTTTCCTTTAAGAATTCTCCTCAATTTTCAATTAGGGACATGAAAAGACGATGGGGTAGCTGCATGAGTAGTGATAAAGTTATTCTTAACCCCAAACTTATTCATGTGTCTAAGGATTGCCTAGACTATGTAATCACCCATGAACTATGTCATATTCGATATAAGAATCACGATAAAATGTTTTTCAAGCTATTAGCCGAAAAATATCCCAACTGGAGTAAAATGAAAGAAAAGCTAGAAATACTCGGCAGCATGATTCAATAACATATATGCCCAATAACAAACCGGCAGGTGATGAGGGAGAGTTAGAAGTTATCGAACTCGTAGAGTGCCCCAATTGTGGGAAAAAGCTTATGGTCCTGCCGCCAAATTACCCTTTGTACGATATCCAATGCACGGGTTGCTCTTTTAGAGCTCAAGTCAAAACTAATCAATGCAAGCCCAAAAGTGAGATTTTCGGTGCCGGATGGGAGATCATGGACAAAGTCCTCAAATCAGGATTCCAAGTACCACCGCTCATCGCCAATTATAAATGGTCAGATGGTCACGAAATTCGCTTTTATCCCTTCATCCCCAAAGATAATCTCAAGAAGCGGACCTTATCTCCCACCGCGCGTCGCGCTAATTACAAAATGTTTAACTATATAGGGTTAGACAAATTGCCATTTTTTGTCATGTACACCAATTAATGAACCCAACCCCGGAGATGCCTACCTGCACACTTGCCTGCGCAAGCAGGGACAGGCCTGTTCTGGCCAGA
This sequence comes from uncultured Pseudomonadales bacterium, assembly GCA_964347565.1. Classification (GTDB taxonomy): domain Bacteria; phylum Patescibacteriota; class Microgenomatia; order UBA1400; family UBA12108; genus CAJAUT01. The sequence continues at coordinate 49,676 of CAYFZD010000002.1, forward strand.
ATAAAGTCTATTCAAGATCTGATATAGTAAAAACATGGAACCATTTACTATAGATCTACTCTATCTCCTTGCAGCCGTCATCATGTTCCCCATTTGTCTCTACATTTCCTGGAAGCTCGCTAGGTCCAGATATGCCAGCCTCGCGATCTTCTCCTCGCTATCAGTCGTGATTGGAGCATTTATTGTCTTTCAAGTCACTTTTGAGGAACAAATGATGTTTGATCCAAAGGCCGCCTCCAACATCGCGCTCGCGCTCGTTGCTGTCACTAGCATCTATATTTTCTCCCTCACGATGGGACTTTACTTTTGCATAGAACTTTATAAGTCTTACAGATCTCTGCTCCGTGGTTTCCTCCGCCATGAGCCAGGGCGTACTCAGATCGAGATCAGCTTGATTAGAAGTAAGGCGAAATAAATCCAGCCCAGGCAATTTCTCTCCGCGCTACAATAGTCATAGATGAATCTCGACAAACTGGATGTATATTTCGACTCCCTATTTGACAGTGCCACAGAGTGGATCAATTACCAATTATGGCGGCTCGAGAACTGGTGGCATGCGGGGAAATATGGCCCACCAAATATCTGGTATCAGCTACAGACTTTTCTCGATCCACTCCCACCCGCTAGCTCAGCAAAACCTGACGAGGATATAGTCAGCTTCGCCCTCAAGCACATGACCAAAAAGCAAGTCCACCGCGAGGCCTGGTACAACTATCACAAAACGAAATGGATTGTCCGTCCCGAGAGCATGTTTTATACAATGCGTGGGATGAAAACCAAGAAAGATAAAAAATATATGTCTATGCTGCTCCAACTAGAAGAGCTAGTACTAGACAACTACAAAGCGCTCCTAGCCGAGGTCGAGATCCGTCGGGTGTATAGTAGCGAAGAGCTGGACGCAATGAAGTCCAATCCGGTGCTCCGTGTCCAGGTGCGCCAAACATATGACGCATATATTGAGAGTTTATAATCACTTCTTTATCAACACTGCCGTGATCATCTGATCTGTGATCCCAAACTTAGACTTGATCTCATCTGTCACGACAAACTCATCGACCTTATCTCGATACACTTTTGGGATTGCCATCAATTTTCGCTTCTTGTCATCATATGACTGGACGAGTCCCGCCGCGACCAGCTCTTCAAATAATCTCAGTGCATGGACATAGCCAATTTTCCAGGTCATCTGCAATCGTGAGGCATTCAAATCTTTTCGTTTTGACTTCTGAAGGGCAAGTACTGTCATGTAATATAGTTTCGTATGCGTGTTTCTCTTCACCACTCAATCTTAGCAGGGTGGAATTACGCCCTGGAAGTGTTAGACACATCTGTCATAATGAAGTCATGGGACAAGCTGGTAGAGAAAGATACATAGACGTAGGGGAATCGCGTGTAGAGGAAGCAGGCCGGATCGAGGTTGAGCAATTCCGGCAAGTACCACCCGAGGATTTTACGAGTCCTGATCTAGTTGTCATAACCACAGCCGGGTCCAAACGTCGCACAAGTTTTACTAGTGCAGCCCTTGTGGAGAATGGGCCTGATTGGACGGACGGGAGCAGGACGGCCTGGTTTGTCACGCTCGACGCCAATGGAGATACTCAGCTAGTCTCGGTCGAGAACGCCACAGAACTAGCTAATCTCCCTAGTGATGCAATCTCCGCACAAGAATATGCCAACCAGATTGCCGTCGAATCACCTAGTCTTGCCGCTGAATTTTTTGGATTTTTGACTGAAGATGCATCGCCTCATACCGCGCATCACACCACGGGTGCCGATGTCGGTCCACGCGTGCGCACGATCTTTCAACGTGATCAGCTAGGGAGTCTAGTCTATCAAGACTCTCTGATTGGGCAGGGGATTAGCATACCCGATATTGTTCGTCGACCCAGGGATCCCGCGACTTTGGTGGGCGACGATCAAGTTGAGTGGTAAATCATTACAAATGATCGCTGGTATCCACCTCTGCGTCGTGTTTAGTTTTATGGATCGTCCCATCTTTATGATGGGGAGGAGAATAGACTGTATAGAGTTGTAACACTTTGTCAGCTGATGCATTGATCACGTTATGCCTTGCCCGAGCTGGTACTATGATCGCGTCCCCAGCGATTATCTCTCGTTCCTCACCATCGATTATCACCTTGCCTTGCCCAGCCTCTACCCGCAGGAACTGGTCAACGATCTCATGTACCTCAAATCCGATCTCTTCACCAGGCTGTAGGCACATCACGACCAGTTGAACGTGTTGGCTGGTGTATAGAACCTGACGGAAGAAAGTATTAGCCAGGGTGACCTTCTCTATATTGTCTACATATCCTGTCATAAAATGAGTTTCCTCATCCACAGTATGTACTCATTGAGTTGTAATAACAAGGTCGTGTCATTTCGCACCCGGCCTGCCTCGCCGTCAGGTGGGCAGGTCAGCACCCACGCCCCTTAGTATCTTGCAATAATTCCCAAACATGAGGCCACAATTGCCGGCACATAACCACTGATATCCTGCAAGTCTTCACTGACACAAATATTCCGATTCTCGTACCAAGCTTTTACTGTATATAGATCTTTTTCTGGTACAAACCTGCCCACCAAGTTAGTTGCTCCTTTGTTAGTAGCCCAATACATACCCTCAAGTAATAGTCTTGTTCCGACCCCACTGTTTCCATAATCAAATACAGATCTTGGCCAAACTGGTACTGTATAGCACGTCGTTATTTTTCCCAATTTCACTACATTCCCCTGATCGGGTAGGATTTCCATAGAAATATGACCTAGACGTTTCCCACCCGCTATCTTGATCGCCTCCAAGGTTACGTGGTCTGACTCAGGTCGACATAGTCCACTAGGTTGAATTACATATTCGCCGGAAGTAATTTTCATATCTTAGCGATTTAGGTCCTGTGCGAAATAATACACTCCATCTTGTTGTGCATACACGCGACCAGTCTGATCAACAATTCTAAACTGATTAATATCGGTTCTCTTTTCTGATGTTCCAAGTGCGACGGCTAAAATCGTGTGGATACTATTATCAAGTTCAGTAACCTCAAGTTCACTCATGTTTTCAGGATTAACCATCAACTGTCTTGCTACATATTCACCATCAGTAGTGCAAGTATATCTCCCGCATCTCGTACCAAAAACAGCCTCTTTATGTAATTTACCCACAGCAATTGCTCTCCCGTCTCTACCCACAATTATCGGGAGCAACTTTGGGTGACAAGTATCTCTGATTTTACAGTGGTTACATATGTGATATTCCGGATTCATGTCCGATAGTATACAACATCTCCGCATGAAGTACAGAAAAAATATCACCACAGGCCCGCCTCGCCATCAGGCCCGTCTAGCAAATTAGCCAACTTTGATTAAGAGCTATAAATCGTTCATTCCCAGTAGAGTAGTCCCATTACCCACGCCATGTTTTTACGAATTTGCCGTGAGAGCATAGTCAATGGACTAGCTTGACACGCATAACACTAATATGGTATGGTATCAATAATATACTTACACCATATTAAACATATGTATCTAGATCCACTGGTTATCAACAGAATAGAAGCAAAACAAAAAAAATTGCAGTCTTCGCGGCCCCTCTCTCCTACCACAGTAAGTAAGCTCCAGGAACGATTTATGCTGGAGATGACCTATCACAGTAATGCAATCGAAGGTAATACTCTGACTCTCAAAGAAACCTATCTCATTTTGAGCGAAGGAATCACCATCAAAGGCAAGTCTCTCAAGGAGCATCTAGAAGCCAAAAATCACCACGAAGCTCTCGAATTTATCTTCGATCAAGTAGAGCATGGTTCAAAGCATACGATCTCAGAACACCTCATCAGAGAGCTCCAAAGTTTGGTGATAGGGAGTGTCGACAAATCAATAGCTGGCAAATATCGTGATGTTGAAGTTGCTATCACCGCATCTGTCCATGAGCCACCCCTTGTGACAGCTTTGCCCTCCATGATGTCTGAGCTGATTAAGTGGTTTCGCAAGGAGCAGTTTCGTCTCCATCCGATCGAGCTGGCAGCTCTCTTACATCACCAACTAGTCAATATCCACCCCTTTGCCGACGGCAATGGTCGTACTGCCAGACTACTGATGAATATTGTATTGCTACAAGCTGGTTTTCCCCTCGTGATTATTCTCAAACACGACAGAAAAAATTATTACGCCACACTCTCCCAAGCTGATCAAGGAAATATTGTTCCCTTTATCATTTTTATTGCTCGTGCAGTAGAGAGGTCGCTCGACTTGTATCTCGAAGTCATCACCAAAAATCAGCCAAGTGATGAGCGCTCCTCAACTCTCTCAAATTTAGCGCTCCGTTTTGGCGTGACGCAAAAACATCTAAATCTACTCGCTCGAAGCGGGAAGATCGTAGCGCACAAAAAGGGGAGAATTTGGGTTTCATCTCCTGTGGCCATCCAGCAATATCTCGATCTACGCCAACGAAAAAAATAGTAGATAATATCATCATGCTCACCCAAACTATCTTTATCCTCCACGCCTCCGCCAAAGAGATCTATAGCGTGCTCTTGGACTCTAAGCTCCACACCAAACTCACGGGGGACAAGGCGGTGGTAGATCCCCGCGAAGGAGGGGAGTTCCGCACCTTTGGTGGCTATGCGAGTGGGCGCACCACGCGCCTTGTACCCAATAAATTGATCGAGCAGACTTGGCGCGCGAGCGACTGGAGCGAGGGTCACTACTCCAAAATCAAGTTCGAGTTCAAAGATGTGGAGGGCGGGTGTGAGATCCACTTCACGCAAAAGAACTTGCCAGAAGGTACTGAAGGGGAGTTTGAATCGGGCTGGGAGGATTTCTACTGGTCGCCGCTTAAAAAATATTTTTCTAAATAATCTAAACTTAACCAATGATGACCAACTGGCTACTCCTCACCATCCTTGCCGGCCTCTGTGCCGCCATCTTCAACTCTCTCCTTCGCGCTGCGCTGAGAAATGGCCACGACCCCACGGCCTATGCCTGGTGGTTCGAGCTGATCCGCACCGCTTCCTTCGCTCTCCTCATTCCATTTTTCCCGCACTTTGATTTCTCCTGGGCTCACCTCGCCCTCCTCACCCTCCTGGGACTAGTGGAGTTCGTGGCCGTCTACGTCTATATGAAAATGCATGGCGCTAACGAGCTTTCGCTCTCGACGATCCTGATGCAGCTGCGCAATATCTATGTCCCCGTCTTCGCCTTTTTCGTCCTGGGTGAGCGCCTCAACCTGGGTCAGTGGGGTGGTATCCTCCTAGTGATTATCGGGGCGATCATTGTGGCGCGCCCGCGCTCGCTCAGAGCCGATCGCGCCATCTCCTACGCACTTTTAGCCGGTGTCCTCACGGCCATCTCGAGCATCACGCTCAAACTAACGAGCAACTTCGCCTCGCTCCCCGTGATGATGTTTGCTTATTCCTTGCCCTCCGTGATCCTCCTCCCGCTCCTTATGAAAAATGCTTACTCACGTCTCCGATCGGCCAAACAATTTGTCTGGCGAGACAATCTCCCCGCTTCCGCGATCAACATCATTACTATGTACGCCCTCGTGACTGCTCTCCACCTCGGGCCCGCCGGCCGCACGACAGGGATCTTCCAGGGGATCTCCATGCTAGCCGTCGCCCTCGGCATTATTTTCCTCGGTGAGCACGACCACAAACTCGAAAAACTCTTAGCCGCCCTCATCACCACCGCCGGGATTTTATTACTTGTATAAAATTGCAATCTTTTTTGACTATTCCAAACAGCCTAGATTATCAAATCTGTGATTTATTTTCCCTTCTCTTAGTACTTGGCCTGCGATAGTTAGACAGTATCCAGCCCTTACTCCCACCAAAAGCGCGCTATTTCCTTGGCCCACCGCATCTATTAAAATACTAAATTCTGTAGCCGATATACTAGAAGGCACTTCGACAATATTGGGAGGAGAGAAGCCTGTCATAAGCTCATTGATATGAGTGAGGGCAGCCAATATTCTTTCTCTAGGCAGTGGAGGAGTTGTCCTTCTAAGCCATTCCTCCATAACATCAACGTGTATTTTTACCAATCTTTCTGTCATACAACATATTATATATTATAAGATAATGAATGGAATACATTTAGTCAGCGTTTGTAGATATTAGAATTTCTATGATCTTGAACAAACCAAACTATAGCCGAGCCAAGTAAAAGCAACATCCCTAGCCAGAAGGCAAACCATCGTCGTGATTATCGTGCTGGTTTAAATATCTGGTAAAATCTATTTTTATGGAAGTAAAAATTCGCAAGAGCGTCTCCGCAGATTGGTCAATCATCCAAAAATTAAATTTTGAGGTCTACGTGAATAGTTATCAATTTGATAAGTTCATGGATCCAGACGACCCCCATTCAAAAACATCCAAAAAGGAATTTCAAGATGACGTCGTGAATCCTAACAAGTTTTGTATGATCGTCGAAATCGATGGGAAGGCAGTAGGATATCTAGTCGGCCTAGAAAGCAACTTACCATGGAGAACAAATAGGAGAGGAGAAATCAACCATATGGGCGTCTCTCCATCATACAGGTCTCACGGGATAGGAACGATGCTTGTAGATGAATTCAAAAAATGGTGTCTTGAAAAAGGAATAACTCATTTTGCAGCTACTACATATTTTGACGACAAAAAAGTCAGAGTATTTTATGAAAAACAAGGATTAACCCCAATTGATATTACTTTAGAGGGTGCAATAAAAATATGAACATCAGATGTTCCCATATATACATTTCGTTTTTTGTGATTTAATTAAGTTGTTATAAAAAATAAAAAAGGAAACATATGCCCGCCAAAAAGAAAGTTGTGAAGAAATTAAAAAAACCTCTAGTGAGCGACAAGCTCAAACAAGAATTCAAAGTCGAGGGGACAAAGGTCGTCAGTAAGATCAAGTCCCTCATCAGAGAAGGCAACGTCCGCAAGGTCACAGTCAAAGATAGTAAGGGCAGGGTGATCATGTCTCTCCCCGTCACTGCCGGCGTGATCGGTGCCATCCTCTTGCCTCCTCTCGTAGTCGTGGGTGCGCTCGCCGCACTCCTGACCGAGTGCACCATCACTGTAGTCCGTGGCAAATAATTAACCAACTTTGTAACTAGAAGGGTGGTGAATATCTCCAATGCTAAAAAAACTTCTTAAAAAATTAACTAAAAAGCGTGCTGTGAAAAAAGTTGCCAAGAAAGCTCCTAAAAAAGCTGTAAAAAAATTGGTCAAGAAAACAGTGAAAAAGACTGTGAAGAAAACGATGAAAAAAGTTGCTAAAAAGAAAACTGCCAAGAAAAGAAAATAAATGATCGGCTCGTGACTATTTGAGACCTGCCTTTAGTCACGAGCCTTTTGGTATCACTGTGGTAAAATCCAGCTATGAAAAAGATCCTCGCCATCTCAGTCTTAGCTGTGGGCATGTTTATAGCCTGGAAGACATTTATTCAATTGCCGCCCGTCTCTCCAGTTTCCTCACCATCTCTTGCTCCATCTCCTACTCCAGTCGGTCGTCTGATCATCAACTACCAAGGGGTCGATACCAAGACTGCCCTAGAATTGCTCAAATCCAGTCACGAGACAGTCACCAAATCTTCTAGTTACGGCGAATATGTCGATTCAATAGATGGCATCGCCGGTGGCGTAGAGAATAGATACTGGATACTCTATGTAGATGGTAAAATGGCCACAATCGGCGCGGATGCGCTAGTTACAAAATCAAACCAACTCATCGAATGGAAATTCGAAACACAGGAGGAAAATGGCACCATCTAATCACAACTTTGCAATCATCTCGAGCCTGATATTCGCAGGCGTCCTCAGTAGATTGGCTCCCCACCCCCTCAACATGGCGCTCGTCACAGGCGCTACCATTTATGGCGCAACAAAATTGACGCGTCGCGACACCCTCATCGTCCCCCTAGCGATCATGTTTGTCACAGATGCTGTGTTAGGATTCCATACAACCATGTTGTTTACCTGGGGTGCGTTTGCACTCATTGCTGTGCTTGCGCACGCTGTCCTCAGCGGTAAGACCACCCTCACTCGCGTTGCCGCGACCACGCTCTCATCATCTGTAATCTTTTTTGTCATCAGCAATCTAGGTGTTTGGCTCACTGGTCATATGTATACGCTTGATCTCGCCGGTTTCGTGGCTTGCTACGTCAACGCACTCCCTTTCTTCCAGAATACTTTAATTGGAGATGCGCTCTATACCGCGTCCGTTTTTGGTCTTGGTTATTTGAGTAGCCTCAATATCTTCCATCTCAAATCTTCTGCCACTCTATAGATTTTGTACAGCATTGGTTTTGCTACATAATCCCAGGTGCCAATGTACTCAACATGTCTCGCCCCGTAGCCTGCTTTAAAAGTGTGGAAGCCGTACCACGGGTCGCGGGGGTCGGGCTCGCTCCCGAGCGCCCCCCACATATCCAGGTATTTTAGCCCCCACTGTTTGGCCAGCTTGATCGCCTCCCACATCACGAGGTTATTAGCCATGACTTCTCTATGCTCCCTAGTGCTTGCGCCATATGGATAGTAGAGGGTGTCGCCATATTTAAAAAGCACCCACGTGGTAATGATTTCTCCCTGGTATTTAGCCACGAGTAACTGGGCTATCCCTGCCTGATGTAATACATTCCACATTTGCCTCTGATAATCAGCCGAATGAGCATAAAATCCCTGCCGCTTGGATGTTTCTTGTGTGAGCTCTAAATATTTCTCAAATGCCTGCTGGCTATTATCGATCAGGGCTGTGACACCCTTCTTCTCTGCCACTCTGATGTTATAACGTGTCTTTTGCTTAAATCGAGTGAGGAGCTCGTCCTCGCTCGGCGTCACGTCTAGCACGAAATTATATTTCGTAAATAATGGTCGTCCCTCCACAAATCCTTTTATGGGTTTCCAATTTCCCTCTACTTTTGGCTCACACTTAATAAAAATACACTTATTCTCTCGCGCGATCCTGGCTAGGATGTTAGTTTGTTGGCTCGTTAGCATCTCCCCTTTGGGGTAGTAGCCGATGGTCCAGGGCGTATGGGGGATAGGGTGGATCGTAATTTGCATCTGGTCTTCACGCACCACTTTGACCCCCGTCTTCTTGCGGAACTCTCCCCATTCCAAGCTCTGTAGCGGGTGTTGTGTAGTCATAACCTGATTGTACCAGCCTCGCCGAGTCTAGGCGGGCCTTACCGACTGAGCAACTCCTCAACCGACATATTACCTGACAAAAAATCTTCGAGCGTCGAGTCCGATAATGCGTCGATTTTTATCCCTGTCTTCTTCGTACTGTTCACCAGCCAATCATTGGTTTGCTGATACTTTGGTAATCTGGTTTGTTCCCTCACCTCCAAGAGGCTAGGCTCAATTTCATCAATAAATCTCGATCGATTTTGGAGACTATTATTCCCCCACACATTTCTGCTGGCTGCCCAGGAGAGATAGAGTTTTTCTTTGGCCCGGGTGATCCCCACATAAGCGAGGCGCCGCTCCTCCTCCATCTCTTCTTGGTCCATGAGCGACCGGGAGTGGGGGAAGAGTCCCTCTTCCATCCCGATCAGGAACACGATAGGGAACTCGAGCCCCTTAGCGCTATGGAGGGTCATCAGCGTCACGTGATCCTTTTTCTGTACCTCAGTTTTCTCACCCTGTGAATATTCTGACTGCACGAGCGCCACGTTCTCTAGGAACTCGCTCAAATTCTCAAACTCTCCAGCGACTGCCTGGAGTTCTTTAATATTTTCTATTCGAGAGAGATCCTCCTCGAGCTTCTCTTCATACTGGTCCAGGTATTTGGAGGTCTCAATTACGAGCGCGAGCAACTCGCTGGGACTAATATTTTTTAGCTCCAAGTTTTCTCGCAGTGCCAAGACCATGGCGAGTCGCCTTTTGCCCACTTTCTCCGCTCGCTTGTAGCTCACTCCGTCCTGGGGGTTAAGTAATATCCGCAGATACGCCAAGAGATCTTTGATTTCTTTGCGCTCATAGAACTTGGTACCCCCAATCAGCACGTAGGGTATCCCTGCGCGGATAAAGGCCTCCTCGATTGCGCGTGACTGGGCATTGGTGCGGTATAGGAGCGCGATCTCACTCCAGGCTCTGTTCTCGTGTAGTTTGAGGATTTCACTCGTGATCTGCCCTGCCTCATCGCTCCCACTAGAGGTGCTCATCAGGGTGATTTTCTCTCCTCCTCCTTGCTCGGTCCACAACGAGAGGATCGGGTGATTCTTGTTGTGGGTGATGACTTGCGTAGCGGCGTCCAGGATATTTTGAGTCGAGCGGTAGTTACGCGAGAGCTGGATCTCTTTGAGGTCGGGGTAGTCTTTCTTTAACTTAGCCATGTTGCGATAATCCGCACCCCTCCAGCGATAAATGGACTGGGAGGCGTCTCCCACGACCGTGAGTTGTTTGTATTTGTTGGCCAGGAGCGTGGTAAAGAGGTACTGGGCCGTATTGGTATCCTGATACTCATCCACAAAGATATATTTAAAAGTCTCTTGATATTTCTCGAGTATTTCCCTGTGTTCCTGGAATAGTCTCACCACCAGATTGAGCAGGTCATCAAAGTCGACGGCGCCGTAGGCCTTTAGTTGTTTTTGATATTTGAGATAGACCGCGGCTGCGGTCTCCTGGAATGGTCCCCGCGCCATCCCCATGTAGGACTCACTGCTGACCATCTCTTGTTTGGCGCTCGAGATGGCCGAGATCAGGGCGCGGGGCCGGAAGCGTTTGGGGTCGAGGCTGAGGGACTCGCTAATTTCTTTGACAAGCGCTTCTTGGTCAGAGTCGTCGTAGATCACAAAGTCGCGCGACAGCCCCGCAGAGTCCGCCTCTCTGCGTAGGATCCTAGCCGACATCGAGTGGAACGTGCCCACGTGGGGTAGTTTCCTCCCCGTGACTTTCTCTAGTCGCTCTCTCATCTCGCCCGCGGCCTTGTTGGTGAAAGTGACCATCAGGAGTTCTTGAGGGGTGATGACCTGGGTGTGGATCAGATAGGCAGCCTTGTAGGTCAGCGTTTTGGTTTTGCCCGAGCCCGCCCCAGCCATGATCAGGAGGGGAGTCCCACTATGGGTAGCGGCCGCAAGCTGCTGCTCGTTTAACTCTTGGAGATACTCTGTCATAAGGTACAATAGTACTACATATGTCGTTTCTGGTTGTGGCCAATTTCAAATCCAACAAAACTCTCTCTCAAGCAAAGGACTGGATCGACGCGGTTACTCCCTCACCTAGCCTGGTTGTTGCCCCTTCTTTCCCTCACTTATCTCTCTTCTCAAAATATGCCAGCGCTGGTCAGGATGTCTCACCTTTTCCCCCTGGTAGCTACACCGGCGCGGTGAATGCTCAGCAACTCAGGGATCTTGGCGTCACTTACTGTCTGATTGGCCACTCCGAGCGCCGCCAGTATTTCCACGAGACTAATCAAGACGTAGCCAACAAAGCCAAAGAACTCTTGGATGTCAAAATCACGCCAATCATCTGCCTTAGGGAAGAAGATATCCTACCCCAAAGCGTCGCCCTCGACAGTGACTTGCTCAGTCGCTGCTTCTTTTGTTACGAGCCCCCAGGAGACATCGGTGGTACTGTGGCCGCACCTCTTACACAGATCACACGCGTCACTGCTCATATTAAACAAGTATATGGAGTCTCCCAGGTGATGTATGGAGGGTCGGTCAACGCCCAAAATATCTCGGAGTTACTGCCCCTTCACTTAGCTGGTGTCATCGTCTCCACGGCTTGTCTCAATCCCGAGAGTTTTAATCAAATTATCCAGCAAGTTGTCCATGCCAAAATCTAAATTAATTCTGATTATCGCCTTCGTGGTTGCTAGTTTGGCCGGGACTTGGTGGTATCTGCACAACCGACCTGGTGGGAGAGTTGTCACTGGTCTCACCAGTGATCCCGCCGACACGCTCGTGAGTGTGGGAGGTCGCACCAACGTGGTTTTTTTGGGGGTCGGGGGTGAGGGACACGCAGGAGGAGACCTGACCGATAGCATCATCCTCTTCTCCTATGCTCACTCTACTCGTCAGGTAACGCTCATCCCCATCCCTCGTGATCTTTGGGTAAAGTCTCTGCAAGCAAAGATCAACTCGGCTTATCATTATGGCAATGAACGCCGGGAGGGCGGGGGACGCGATCTCGTCAAGTCCGCCGTTGCCGAAGTGACGGGGCAGAGCGTGCAGTACAGCGTGGTTCTCGACTTTGCCGGATTTGAAAAAATGATCGACTCCGTGGGGGGGGTCGACCTCACGATAGACACGACCTTCACCGATAATAAGTATCCTATCCCTGGCAAAGAGACCGCGCTCCCTGAGAGTGATCGCTACGAAATCTTGACGTTTGTCGCTGGCCCTACCCACCTGGACGGAGCGACCGCCCTCAAATTCGCTCGCTCAAGACATGCAGAAGGGGAGGAGGGGACCGATTTTGCCCGCTCGGCCCGGCAAGAGAAGGTCATCCTCGCGCTCAAAACTAAGCTGCTCTCCACTCAAACTCTCTTGAGTTTGAGTACTCTCCAAAACTTACTCCACAACCTCTCGGACTCTCTCGACACTGATATAGGAGAGGCGGAGTCGGGCGCGTTCATTCGCCTATTTTTAAGCTATGCCCAAGCCAACTCCAAACTCACTACCATAGATATCACTGGCCAGTATATAACTCCCAAAAACCTCTCTCCTTATCAGGGTCAATGGGTACTCATCCCCAAAACTAATCAGGAGGACATCTATGCCTACGTGGCTAAAGCACTTCAAACTCAATAAATCACTCATTCTGATACTACTATTGGCTTCCGCGCTCCGTCTGGTCAACCTTGGGAACCCGCCAGAATATATCTTTGACGAGGTTTACCACTCCTTTACTGCGAGAGAATACCTCCATGGCCATACCGAGGCCTGGGAGTGGTGGACTACGCCTCCTCCAGGGGTTGCCTACGAATGGACGCACCCCCCGGTGGCCAAATACGGGATGATGGGGGGCATGTGGCTCTTTGGTGAGAACAGTTTTGGTTGGCGCTTTGGCTCGGCGGCATTTGGCATCCTCAGCATCTTGGGACTCTATTTTCTTGTCCTCGCAGTCACGGGGAATAAGTTAACATCCTTGATCTCTGCTTTCTTGGTGAGTATCGAGGGCCTCCACATCTCTCAGTCTAGGGTCGGCATGAATGATGTCTACATGTTGTGTTTTTTAATCTGGTCACTCTATCTCGCTGTCAAGTCTCGGTGGAAGCTCTCTGCCCTCCTGTTTGGCCTCTCCCTGGCCTCCAAATGGAGTGCCCTCTACGGGATTGTGCCACTCTCATATATTTACCTCCATGGCAACAAAATCACTCTCTCTTCCTTATTTTTAGCTCTTCGACTATTATTAATTACCATTTTTGTCTATGTCCTCACATTTACCCCCTTTATCATGGCTGGCCACACTTGGGCGCAGTGGTGGGAACTACAAAGGCAGATGTGGTACTACCACACTCATCTTGTGGCGACTCATGGATATCAATCTACTCCCCTACAATGGTTGTTTGATGTCAGACCTGTCTGGTACTATGTGAAATATTTAGAGGACAAGATCGCCAACATTTATGCGCTAGGCAATCCGCTTATTCTTTGGCTCGGGCTCGTTGCCTTCATCTTGCAAGTCAAGAAGTTGCGTCAATTTGCCTATTTTCTTTTTTCTTTTTCCTATTTACTGTTTACCCTTCCCTGGGTTTTTTCTCCTCGCATCATGTTCTTCTACCACTATCTACCCTCCTCAGTCTTTCTCTCCATAATCCTTGCTTCTTGGCTCAGTAATCTCACTATGCGTACTCGCTCCATTATTTTGTTGCTTTGTTTAATTGGTTTATTCTTGATCTCACCGTTCCTCTACGGTTTTCCCATTTCTAAGATTTATTGGGATGGTGTGTTTGCTCTTTTCCCGACCTGGAGATAGCCACAACCAAACAAACAGACCATAGTAGAGGAGTGTCAACCCCGGGATCAAGTTCTCGATCGCCTTTTCCATAACAATGTTCTTGAGAGGATTAGCCAATGACTCAAATGCAGAATAAGGCAAATACAGATTCAGTAGGTAGATCATCGTTGCTAGCATCGTGATAATGAATAATTGTTTAGTATGCTTTAACCCGGCATATGTGATCAGATAGGCAAACATCGGAAACAAATATCTCTCGTGTACTCTGGTGGGAAAGAGATAGAATATCCAGCAAGCCAAGGCTAAGCATAGATATATCTCAGGACCATTCGATAGTTTATTTCTATATCGAAATAATACCCCCAGGTAAGCCAGTATCGTCAAACCCACCCCCCACCCAAAATAACTGATCCCCATCCAGCTGGTGCTATCTAGCTTCCACATCCCAATATACCCCCAGAGATTGAACGCATAAAGCGAGGTATAGGGATAAGATATTCCCATCTTACCCACCAGCTCTATCATGCCTCCAATTGGGTTATTGGGGAAAAAAGGCCAGAACCCAGCCGTCAATACGAGCAAACCGATACCCCCCGCCAACATCGTCTTTTTGAGACTAAACCTCACCCATGACAGCAGTAGCATGATCGGGAGGATCGCCACTGCCTGTGGTTTGAGCAGCAAGGCTATCCCATAGACTGCCCAACCCGCAGTGAGTTGCCTTTTTTCAATTAGTAAATAAGTAGAATAAAGCATCGCGAGCGTAAGGATGCCATCGATTTGTCCCCAGATAGATCCATCCATCAAAACGACGGGGTTAAGGACGTAGAAAAGGGCAGAGAAACCTGCTAGTTTTACGTTTACTTTCCCTACTATTTTCCATATAAGATACCCAGTCAGCATATCCGCCATGATGCTGGTGATTTTGATCGCCAGCGGATCTACCCAACCCAACTTGCCGATCAACCAGAGCCAATAGAGATATCCCGGCGTATATTGGGTCCACACCGCGTCAGAATAAAAATGGGCGGGCCCCACGCTAATTAGTCTATACGCCCACGCTAACCACGCCCCCATATCCACCTGGAAGCTAGGTAGCAGAGCCAACGCTAGTTTGACCAAGAATATCCCCGACGCGATCCTAATAAAGTTTTTTTTATTCATCTCAAACGCCTACCACTAAGATAAGTTACGACAATGAGTAGCACATTACGCAAAAGTAACAAATAATAAACCCAGTGATTTTGATTTAGCTGAAAAAAGTTCTCCACAAACTTCGTATAATAAACTGGGAAAACCAGTTGGTTTGCGAGCGCAGCCAGGAGCGTCAGAGAGAGCATTAGTTTGCTCGGCTTCACAAACGGCAACATGGCCATAAACCACCATAAGTATTGTGGATTTAAATTCTTGGAAAATATTAAAAAGATCAGGGTGATAAAAAAGGGCACCTGCCAACTAAATTTGTCTAGCAAGGATCGCTTTCTCAAAACATAGAGATAAACTGCCAGTACTGGCATCACCCACAAGCGATTAAATAATGCGGCTGGCCCCGCTACTGCCCAAATTCCATTCCCAGGGATCCGAGGAGGGGGACTACCAATAGTGTAAAGAGACCAACCGGTGATAAAACTCCCAGGGACGCTTTCGATACTGATTAGCTTCTGGCTATGGAAAGCGAGAGCCGTACTGATCTGCTGGATGGTTCCCCCCATCAATAAATACCCAAACACCGGCAGCAGTAGTGCAAAGATAAAAAAGATCAGGAGTCCGACCAGGTTTTTAGACCTCTTTTGCTTGATGAGAATAAGCATAAGGTAGGGCAAGAGGATGGCGGGGAAGACTTTCAACCCTGTCGCAATTCCCAGCCAAAATCCACTTTGCTTAAAATTACCCTGCACAAATGTTCTGAAAGCCAAAATCATCACGAGGGTTACAAGACCATCGAATCGGAATAACAATATCGGTCCCAGAAATAGGAGACTCAGGAAAAAAATTGAACGCTCTTTTAACATTGGCAAATGCAGTAGCAATATCCCCATATTGATTAACAGCATCGCTGGGAGAAACGTCGAATAACTCAGCCAGCCACTCGGGATCAGTCCGATTGGTAGAAAAGCATAAAGTAGTGTTGCGGGCAAATATTCGTTACCTAGCAGGCCAGCGAAAGTATTGTGATGACTAAAATAATAATTGATTCTCTCCCAGAGTATCCACACATCTACTTGTAAATGACTACCCCAAATCGCTGTACGACCCTGAAACCAAATCACTATGATTGTCGCCACCCCCAACACCAATCCTAATTTAGGCTGATTCATTTTAGATGAGCAGCAATCCCAAACCACCCAGTATCAATAGGAGTAAGCCGATCCCTAGTGTGCCCGTGGTCACTTCAAACACTCCCGCCACTGGCAACTCGTTGGGTGGCGAAGAAGGAGGTAGGCTCACGCGACCAGTCGCATCGATTCTCACACTACAGCTATCACGTTGACCATTGGTTGAGGAGACTTCGGCTGTATTGGCGACCGAGGTAGTCCCGCTGGCAGCGACTCGCGCGCGGAAAGATTTCTGCACTTCACTACCCCCTGCCAAGGCGCCTATATTACACGTCACCTGTCTCAAGCCCGCGTCATAACTACACCCGGTATCACCATCCACATAAGTCAAGTTATTGGAGAGAGTATCGGTAATAGTCGTATCAGGCACACTATAAGCACCATTGTTCTTGGCGACCACATTATAGAGGATGAGCTGACCGTCTTGGACAGTATTGGTATCGGTGATCTCAATTTCTCGGTAATAGACCCCCGCACTATTTCTGGAGTCGTCTAGATACATCCGCTTCACTACACAGTCAAGATTTGCTTCGGGGGGGTTAGATGGAGATGGCGAAGGAGAGAGTGAGGGTGAGGGGGAAGGGCTTACAGAGCCTGATGGAGATGGTGAAGGAGAGAGTGAGGGTGATGGTGAGGGAGACCCACACGCCACCACAAAACTCTTACTACATGAGTTTTGTTGCTCAACCACAAAGACTGGTGCCGTTGTAGGAGAGGGTTCTGCTATGCTGCTTGGCTTAGGGGTAGGGGGAGTCTTGGGCGTAGCTGGCTTGCGTACCATATAGACAATTCCGATAACACCCACAATCGCTAAGAAAATCGCAAGACCTATGAAGATTGTTTTTTTCATTGTGATGCTCCTGTCCAGTTGGGGTCACATTTAGTTTTCCCAGCCTTTGTCGCGCATGTTTGACACTGTACAGAATAACTTCCGCAAGCCGCAATTGTGAGCTCTGCCGTTGTGGGAGTTTTATTGGCGAGTGGTGTAATTGCCCCAGAGTTAATGCTGTAGCGGAATTTGTAAGTCAAAGGCGCAATTCCCGCGGGAGTGATAGATCCTGCACAAGTGAATGTGAGCTTGTCTCCGATCTTGGGAGACTCTGTCGCCGGTGTCCGCGTGAGACTGTTACACACAAGAGCCGTCGATGGCGTGCTAGGATTGGGACTACCCCCGCATCCACACTGCATAGTCTGAGAGTGGAATCCGTTTGGACCATCTGTCTGCACCGTCCCACAGAAACAGTTCGGGTTCGCCGGCTTACCAGGTTTTTGACATCCATTTTGAGTATTCTCTATCATCCCTGGACAGAAGTATTCGTATGTGACCCCTCCCGTGTTAGAGGCGATAGGGCCTATGGCACACAACCCATCTTGTACTCCGGGAGTAGTCTCGTTTTTACACTCACCTTGCCGGTCAAAACATAAGCCACACTCTGCCTGGCAACTCTTTACTGCCTTGGCAGTTCCGCAAGCCACTATGTTTGCACCGTATTGTGGCCCCTCTCCGCACTTGATCATCCCCATTTCGTTACACGCCTTGTCTATTGGGTTGATACAGAAGCCCCCGCACGCCCCACAAAACACCGATCCCGGAGTTCCACACGCGACAATTCTCGTAGTTCCTCCACTGCCACTCCCAGTACAAGACTTACCACTATCGACACACACTCCTTCGGCGGCCCGCCACTTCAGTAGTCTTCCATTATTGCAGACTCCATTACAGCTGTCAGGTGTCGTATATTCGCTCGCAATATTGGCCACGAGCGATCCCGCCCCAAAATTCTTTTGATAATAAGAATATCCACCCATTATTCCCATCAGTAGTAGGACGACCCCCACCACCACCCCCATCATCTTGGGTAAACCTTTTTTCTTCTCCAGTACTATGGAGGTGATTGGTGTCACTGGCGGGAGGGGAGCAATTGGTGGCTCTGAAACTGGTGGAGTTACAGGTTGAGCTTGAGGAGTAACAAAGGCAAGGGGAGTCTCTTCGGCGC
>CAYFZD010000003.1:0-56042 GCA_964347565.1 uncultured Pseudomonadales bacterium
AGTTACAATCAACCTCGAGAAAGGAGAGGTGTTCGGATTCGGATTAGAATTCAGCTCTTTGCTACAATCATTCAATGAATCAGTCTCAGATTATTTCGGCTGTTGCCCAGCTCGTTAAGCAAAAATTTGACGGTGAGAGTTCCGGTCATGACTGGTGGCACATTTATCGCGTCTGGCAGCTCTCCAAAAACATAGCCGAATCAGAAGCAGGTGTAGACAGCCTCGTTGTAGAGCTTGGGGCGCTTTTACACGATATCGCCGACTGGAAATTTCACGATGGGAATGAAGAAGTCGGACCCAGTCTGGCAGGAGAAATCTTGCACAAGCTTGGCGTAGAAGAGCCCACTATCTCTCAGGTTCAATCAATTATTAGCCATATTTCCTACAAGGGTGCTAGTGTCGTAGCTGAACCCATGTCCATCGAAGGTCAAATCGTCCAGGATGCGGATAGATTGGATGCAATTGGCGCAATTGGGATCGCCCGCTGTTTTGCTTATGGCGGTAGCGCTAACCGTCCTATGTGGGATCCAAATATCAAACCCACGCTTCACACGAGTAAAGCTGCCTACAAAAACAGTCAAAGTAACTCGATCAATCATTTTTACGAAAAGCTTTTTCTTCTCAAAGATCGCATGAATACCCAAACTGGCAAGCAGCTTGCAACCAGTCGCCACACTTACTTGGAACAGTTCCTGGCCAAGTTTTATGCAGAATGGGAGGGGAAAGAATAAGTAGATTTATTCTGGCTCTAAATTTCTTTGTCCACAATATATCGCCGCACCAATTATTCCCGCCTCTACGCCAGCGAGGATAAGATAGGGCAACAAAACAAAGAAATTGCCACCACCCTCACTTTGTATCCGGGTCGCCTCTTCGACTGATAGAGCGACGCCAAAAGGTAAAACTAGAATCGCCATGATGACTAGACTAATCGTTGATTCGACCCACATACGATCACCATTATCAGTTTCACTCATAGTTAGTATTTTACTCTGCTATAATTCACCCCATGAAAGCATCGGAAATCCGCGCCAAATACCTCAAATTTTTTGCTGATCGCGGCCACGCGGTCATCCCTGCTGCGCCGATTGTGCCACCGGATGACCCCACTACCCTATTTACGAGCTCGGGGATGCAGCAGATGGTGCCGTACTTAAAAGGCGCCAAGCACTCAATGGGCGTCCGCATCGTCGACTCTCAGCCCTCACTGCGCACCGAGGACATCGAAGAGGTTGGCGACAACCGCCACACCTGCATGTTTGAAATGCTAGGCAACTGGTCGCTTGGTGATTATTTCAAAAAAGAACAACTCCCTTGGATCTGGGAATTTTTTACCATTGAGCTTGGGCTACCCAAAGAAAAGTTGTACGTCACTCTTTTCGAAGGCAACGACTTTGTCGCCAAAGATCTCGAGTCCTACGAAATCTGGAAATCCCTTGGCGTGGCAGATGACCATATTGTGTACTACCCAGGCAAAAAGAACTGGTGGAGTAGGGCCGGCACGCCCGATCAAATGCCCGTGGGCGAGATTGGCGGCCCCACCTCCGAAATATTCTTTGAATTTACGGATGTCGTCCACGATAGCAAATTTGGCGACAAATGCCACCCCAACTGTGACTGTGGCAAGTTTTTAGAGATCGGTAACTCAGTGTTTATGGCTTACGAAAAAATCGAAGGTGGCCTTAAGCCACTTCCCTCACTTAACGTCGATTTTGGTGGTGGACTCGAGCGCCTCGCCGCGGCTGTCAACAACGATCCCGATATCTTCAAAATCGATATGTTTACTTCGATAATTCGAATCATCGAAGTATCTGCGAACAAGAAATACTCAGGTCAATATTTAGCGCCCATGCGTGTCATCGCCGACCACCTCCGCGCCGCCACCTTTATGATTGCTCAGGGTATCGAGCCCAGCAACAAGCTTCAGGGTTACATCCTCCGTCGCCTCTTGCGCCGTGCTTCTGTTCGCTCCCGTCTCCTTGGCGCTGATACCAAAAAGATCTTTCTCGAATGCATCCCGGCGATTGTTAAAGAATATGCGGACGCAGATTTTATCAATGCTTCGGTCGCGCCTCATGTCCAAGGAATTATTTCGCAGGAGCTGGACAAATTTGGTAAAGCGCTCGACAAAGGATTAAAGGAGATTAACCACACTGACGTCCAACTCATCGACGCTCAATTTGCCTTCAATCTCTACCAAAGCCTCGGTTTCCCCTACGAAATTACCCGTGACTTGCTCGCCGAAAAGAATATTAAGCTCGACCAAGCCGAGTTCGACGCCATCTTTGCCGCCCACAAAGAGGGGAGTCGCACGGCTAGCGCCGGCATGTTCAAAGGTGGTCTGGCCGACCAGTCTGAGATCACGACCAAGTATCACACCGCCACCCATCTCCTGCACCAGGCACTCCACGATGTACTGGGAGAAGAAATCCAGCAAGCAGGGAGCAATATCACAAGTGAGCGCCTGCGCTTTGACTATACCTACAGCGGCAAACCCACTCCTGAGCAACTCAAACAAATTGAGAAAATTATTAACGAGAAAATTGCAGCCGATCTCCCCGTGACCAAAACTATTGAGGACAAGGACGCGGCGATCAAGTCCGGCGCCCGTGCTTTTTTTGCCGAGAAATATCCTGACAAAGTTAGCGTATTCTCGATCGGTGACTACTCTAGAGAACTCTGCGGTGGCCCTCACGTCGAACATACTGGATTGATCGGCGCCGTCGAGATCACTAAAGACGAGGCTCTTGGCAGTGGCAAGCGCCGCATTTATGCTATCCTTAAGTCATGGAAATAGGTAATTTTTTGGGCAAACTCAAGGGTGAAGACAAAAAACCTCCTCAGCAATTCTTAGCCCTGGTCTTAACCGACGAAGTCGTCCAGGCCGCTGTCTGGAATGTTGTCGCCGGTCAAACAAATATTGTCTCCCAGGGCGCCCCCGTCGAGTGGGATGGGGATACTGCTACCACCAACGAACTCGTGACAGCCGTCGACGCCACCATCTCTAGCGCCACTGATGGCTTAGATCAGGAGCCTAGTAGTGTGATCCTGGGTATTCCCCTAGGCTGGTCCGATAAAAACGGGGTTCTGGGAGTAAAACGTAGCCTGATCAACCAGATTCGCAAAGATCTCGACCTCACGGCTTTGGGCTACGTCACGATCACTGATAGTATTTTGAGTTACCTCAAGTTACAAGAGGGGACTCCCTCTACTTCTATCCTCATCCACGTCAGTCGTGACGAATTTGTTATATGTCTCGTCCGTTTAGGGAGAGTGGAGGCGGTCGAAACCATCGGTCGTAGCGATGATGAGGTGGCTGATATCACTGAGGCACTCACTCGTTTCAAAAATCTAGACAACTTGCCCTCTCGCATTATCCTCTTTAACAGTATGCATGGACTTGACGATATTATCCAAAATCTCCTGAGCGTAGATTGGCAAAAAGATTTTAACTTCCTCCATATCCCCAAAATAGAATCGCTTCCCAAAGACGTCACCATCTGTGCCCTCGTCACTGCCGGGGGAGCCGAGATTGCCAAATCTCTCGGTTTCTCAGTCACAGAAACCTCGCCTACAACGCCAGACCTTACAGGTCCAGAGGATCCCGATCCAGATCTCTTGTCGCCAGAGGAGATCGGCTTCACCGATTCTTCTAGCGAAAAAGTTGATTTTATCGATCCCGACGACGAGCCCGAGTTCGTTCCTGAGTCAGAGCCACCCGCCCCCAGCGTGATCAAACCTCGCTTTGTCATCCCTAAGTTCACACTACCCAAACTCACTTACCCCAAGCTCAAACTTGATTTCTCCAGAGTAAAACGTCACTGGTGGGTCCTTGGCTCAATCTTGGTCGCGCTCGTCCTCCTTGCTTTTTATTTAATTTGGTTCCTCCCTAGCGCCACCCTAGATATCCACGTGTCTCCTAAAACGCTCGACGAAAACGTTGAACTCACACTCTCTACCACCGCGACTGATGTTGATTTTAACGCTCGCATCGTCCCCGCCACCACCGAAGAAGTTGAGGAGAGTGGTGAAAAAACTGTGACTACAACAGGTAAAAAAATCGTCGGGGAAGTGGCTAAAGGTGAAGTCACGCTTTATAACCGTACCACCTCCGTCAAGAATTTTACCAAAGGCACAACCCTCGCATTAGGCAAACTCAAGTTTACCCTCGACTCTGATGTACTTGTCGCCTCCAAATCTGCTGGTTCTGACTACGTGGATGTGCCCGGCAAAGCCAATGTGGGCGTCTCAGCGGTGGCGATCGGAGCAGAGAGCAATCTACCCTCTGGCAGTGAACTACACGTTGCTAGCTTTAGCAAGGATTCCTATGTCGCCAAGAATGAGTCAGAGCTCAGTGGCGGAACCTCGGAAGAAATTCAAGTTGTTGGTAAGGACGATCAAAAATCCTTGGTCAAAGAGCTCACGACCCAGATCATGGATAATTTTACGACTCAAGCAGAGGACACATATCTGATCCCCAGTTCACTTAAAATAAAGAGCGAGGATTACTCAGCCAAAGTGGGGGATAAGGCCACAGCCCTCACCCTCAAGTTAAGCCTCTCAGGTACCCTCTTACGTTATCAAACTAGTGATGTCACCAACCTCGTCAACTCCGCGATTGATGCCTCTGTGCCCCCTGGGTATGTGCGGGCCAATCTCCCTTCCTCTGTTGAGCTTACTGCAACAACTACAGGAGACAATTCCGACAGTGTCGAGGGCAACGCCAAAGTCTCCGTCACTCTTTTACCCGTCCTTGACCTTCTATCATTAAAAAAGGCTTTGTCAGGCAAAAATACGCAAGTAGTTGAGGAGGTATTGAGTTCATCAGTCCCTGGATATCTCGATTTTAATTTAGAGTTATTACCCCGCTTCTTGCCTCCGCGCCTTCGAGTTATGCCCTACAATACGCGCGCTATCAACATCAATCTATCTCCCGCTTTATGACCTATCGCTATGTCAAAGCTCCACCTGGCTTCCAGTTAGCCCCCACGCTTGGGCTTCGCCAAAAATTTCGCTACGTAGTTTCATTATTTTTGATTACCCTAGGCGTGGCGACTTTTACGACTGTTGCCTATCCCTTGATTAGTTATCAAATTGTGTATGCTCCCCGTTTCCAAAAAAGCGATATCCTCTCCCCACTCTCACAGTCTCCCATAAAACAAGCCAGAGCCGAAGATACCCCCACCTTTGTTGACGAAGTGATCAATACCTCTCTAGACTACACAGACTCGGCTAGCTGGTTTTACGATACCAAGAAGCCCCAGCCAGCTAGCTCTGTGCTCTCCTACGTTCTCTCCATTCCTAAACTCGGGATTGACCATGCCGTCGTACGCAATGATCACACCGATCTTAAGCAATCGCTCATTCATTATGTGGGTACAGCCATGCCCGGTGACTTGGGCAACGCCGTCATCTTCGGTCATTCGGTACTACCACAGTTCTTTAACCCTCAGAATTATTTAACTATTTTTTCCACCCTTCACACCCTCCGTCCAGGGGACTTGATCGAGATCTCTGCGGACGGGGCTACATATGAGTATAAAATTTCACAGATGTATGAAGCTGGTCCCGACGACCTCTCCCCCCTTGCCCAAGTATATAACGCTCGCACCCTTACCCTCATTACTTGTACTCCTCCAGGGACTTACCTACGCCGCTTGATCATCAAGGCTTACATTATATGACCAAATATTTAGGGATCGATTATGGTCTCTCACACGTCGGCCTCGCCACCTCGGAGTCAACACTGGCCACGCCTTTGCCCAGCCTCAAAAATGATGTTTCCCTCCTGTCGCGCCTTCACTCTCTGATCCAATCCGAAAAAATTACCCACATCATCTGTGGTCTACCCGAGGGACGTCTTGACCCCCTCATTCGTCGTTTCGCTCACCAGTTGACCAAAATATCTGGGATCAAAGTAGTCCCACATCCAGAAACACTCTCCACTCAGGAAGCCAAGCAAAAATTGCGTGAGTCTGGTGCCAATCGTACAAAAAGACATAACGATCATGCCTATGCCGCCTGCCTCATCCTAGAGGATTACTTGGAGCTCACAGCGACATCCTGAGCATAGTCGAAGGATAGAATTTGCTGTATACTCAATGTATGTTAAAAAGCATTATCGCTCCTATCCAATCCTGGCTCTTGAGTAATGGTCAGTGCGTAGGCTGTGGTCGCAAACTCGGACCCGGGGCCAAATTTACCTGCAAATGCGGACGCATTTTTATCTATGACAAAACGACCAAAAAATACCGCCGCGCGCTCTTCAGTGAGGTCTAAACCGAAACTGATCCTGAGCATAGTCGAAGGATTAGCCGCAATTATCTTCTTCGCCGGCATCTATCTCTATGTCCTCACGTTGCCAGTTTCCAAAAGTACAGCCACCATCGAATTTGAGATTAAAAAAGGCGAAAGTGTCAAAGCCGTCGCCACTCGACTTGATTCTCTGGGGTTAATCCGCTCACCCCTCCTCTTCCGCTTGATCGTCCGTCAGAACAAACTCATTGTCCAAGCAGGCACCTATCAGCTCTCGCCGTCACTTACGCCTAGCATTCTCGCCCAAACCCTCACCAAAGGTCTCTCAGTTGATCGCAAACTCACGATCCCCGAAGGATTCCGTAGAGAACAGATTGCAGAAGTCTCTGGACTACCAACCCAAGACTTTCTCCTCGCAGCTAAGGGATTAGAGGGTCAGCTCTTCCCCGACACCTACTTCATCAAAGAGGGGATTACTGCTTCTGAACTAGTAAAAATCATGCACGACAATTTCGTCAAAAAAGTCGGCGAGATCGATGAACAGACCCTGATACTGGCCTCACTCGTTGAGCGTGAAACCAAAGGGGATGCCGAAAAACCCGTCGTCGCGGGAATTCTCAAAAAACGCCTCGCAGCTGGCTGGCCACTCGAGCTTGACGCTACAGTTCAGTATTTCCTTGGCAAGCCTGGTAACTGGTGGCCCAACACCACCTTGCTCGATCGCAAGTTAAAATCTGTGTTCAATACCTATCTCCACACAGGGCTTCCTCCCTCACCCATTGGCAATCCTGGACTCTCCAGTATCCAGGCAGCGCGCAATCCAACGGACTCCCCCTATTGGTTCTATTTGCACGACAAATCCGGCACTATTCGATATGGCGAGACCCTTGCCACCCACAACGCCAATATTGCCAAATACATCAGATAGACCAATATTGACTAAAACCCTTGACGTCCAGCTCTAGTTATGTTTTAATACTCTCTTGCCCCAGTTACGTTGTTGGGCGTACAACTCAAATAGTACGTCCAATTTTATATTTGTGGCCAATCAAGAAGAGGTAATCACCCCATGACAAAGAAACAGCGTCTATATTGGGGGAATGAGAATCTCAACCTCCCGCCCCTCGATCTGACTCTAGTTCAACGCGAATCCTACGAACAGTTCCTCAACAAAGATCTCCAAAAATATCTCAAAGAAATTAGTCCCATCGATGACTTTACCGGTAAAACCTGGGAACTCTCCTTTGGCGCCCACTATTTTGAAGCTCCCAAGCTTACTCCAGACGAAGCTGTCAAAAAGGGTCTGACCTACGACGTACCCCTGCGCGCCAAAGTCAAGCTCATTAATAAGATCACAGGCGACGAGACTGAGCAAGATGTTTTCTTGGGTGATCTCCCCAAAATGACGACTCGGGGAACCTTTATCGTCTCAGGTATTGAACGTGCAGTCGTCAATCAACTGGTACGTGCCCCGGGTGCTTTCTTTGCAGGAAGCGTTGATCCCACAACTGGTAGAGTTCTCTACACTGCCGAACTCCGCCCCATGCGCGGTAGTTGGCTCGAGCTCTCGGTGGGCAAAAATGATGTTATCACCGCCAAGATCGATCGCCATCGCAAATTCCACGTCACCACCCTGCTTCGCGCCCTCGGCATCGAGGATGAAGCAGAAATCAAAGCCTTATTTAAAGACGTTGATAACAATCCTGATCATCAGTATATCTTTGCCACACTCGCCAAAGATGGTAACCATACCCAGTCCGAGGCACTCCTTGATCTCTACGACAAGATCAGGCCTGGTGAGCCCGCCGTCCTCGAAAACGCCAAAAATCTTTTCTTCCAGAGTTTCTTTGATCCTCGTCGCTATGACTTAGACAAAGTCGGACGCTACAAACTTAATAAGAAGTTGGGATTAGATATTGAGAATAAACCCGACAACCAAGTTCTCCAAAAAGCTGATTTGATCGCCATCATCAAATATCTGATTGGACTCCAAAATGGAGTCGGCACTGTTGACGATATCGACCACCTCGCCAACCGCCGTGTCCGCCGGGTTGGTGAGCTTTTGGGTGCCACGGCTTTTCGCATCGGCCTACTCCGACTTGAACGCTCGATCAAAGAAAAGATGTCACTCGTTAAGCCAGAAGAATCAGTTACTCCCGTCCAGCTCATCAATGCTAGACCCGTGATCGCCACGATCTCAGAGTTCTTCCGTCGCAATCGTCTCTCTACCATCCTAGACCAAACCAATCCACTCGCGGAGATCGACAATTTGCGCCGCCTCTCAGTCATGGGTACGGGCGGTGTGACTCGCGAACGCGCTTCCTTCTCGATGCGTGACATCAACGCCTCTCAGTATGGTCGTATTTGTCCCGTCCGCTCGCCGGAAGGTCCCAACATTGGTCTCGTGACCTATCTCTCGCTCTACACTCGCATCAACGAATTTGGTTTCCTTGAGTCACCTTATCGCAAAGTGAGTCCTCTCAAAAAGGGTAGTAAGACGCTGATGCGCGTCTCTCCCGAGATTTTCTATCTCCCTCCTGATGACGAACAAAACTACTACATTACCCACGCCGGCATTGAGATGACCGACAACGGTGAAATTGTCGATTCCTGGGTCCCGGCTCGCTATCGCGGTAACTTTATTGAGGTTCCTGTCGAAAAAGTCCAATACATCGATGTCATTCCTCGCCAAGTGGTAGGGACTTCCGCTTCTCTTATTCCCTTTATCGCCCACGACGAAGCCAACCGCGCGCT
This sequence comes from uncultured Pseudomonadales bacterium, assembly GCA_964347565.1. Taxonomy (GTDB): domain Bacteria; phylum Patescibacteriota; class Microgenomatia; order UBA1400; family UBA12108; genus CAJAUT01. Next base: position 9,010 of record CAYFZD010000003.1, read on the forward strand.
CATGGGTACTCACATGCAATGTCAAGCAGTGCCCCTGGTTCGCCCTGAGTCACCAATTGTGGGAACTGGGATGGAGGCCGCTGTGGCTGAGTCCATGGGCTGGGTAGTTCGCGCGAGTCATTCTGGGACTATCACCTTTGCCGACGCCAACTCTATTGTCTTAGAACTGGATAAGAGTGAACTAGTCAAAGCCAAAGAATATTACTCCAAAAACGAGAACGAACACGCGGTCTTGGAGCGGGGACGTCTCACCTATTCACTCATCAAATTCCATCGCACCGCCGGCTCCACCTGCTATAACCAAAAACCCGTGGTTAAACTTGGTGACAAAGTCAAAAAAGGTGATCTCCTAATCGACGGACCAGCCTCAGACGGGGGAGAGCTCTCGCTGGGTCGCAATCTAGTCATTGCCTACGCCTCCTTCATGGGTCTAGGCTACGAAGACGCCATCATCGTTTCTGACCGCTTAGTCAAAGAAGATGTCCTTACCTCTATCCACATCAATGAGTACGAGGCCGATATCATGGATACCAAATTAGGGGCGGAGGAGCTAACTCGCGACATACCCAATGTTTCTGAACACGACCTTCGCAATCTGGGTGATGATGGCATTGTCGTAGTCGGGGCCGAAGTCACTGGCAACGACATTCTCGTAGGCAAGATTGCTCCCAAAGGCGAAACAGAGCTCACTGCTGAAGAGAGATTGCTCAGGGCAATATTCGGCGAGAAAGCGCGGGAAGTCAGAGATACCAGTTTGCGTATGAGTAACGGGGAGTCCGGGACAGTCATCGAAGTTTCTACGCTAGACCGCGAAGAAGGCGATGAGCTCGATCCTGGTGTTCTTAAAACCGTCTCCATCAAGGTCGCTCAAATTCGTAAAGTGACTGTCGGTGACAAGCTCGCAGGTCGCCATGGTAACAAAGGCGTCATCTCTCGCATTATCCCAGTTTCTGATATGCCTTACCTGGCTGATGGTACGCCCGTCGACATTATTATCTCGCCTCTCTCCGTTCTCGCTCGCATGAACTTAGGGCAACTTCTTGAGGCTCACCTAGGTTGGGCCGCTCACAAGCTCGGTTACAAAGTTGCCCTTCCCGTTTTTGAGCCTCTCGATGAATCAGTGATCGAAGAACAACTTAAAAAAGCCGGACTACCAGAGAACGGCAAAATCACCCTCTTCGATGGCCGCACTGGTCTACCCTTCGATAACCCCACGACCGTAGGTATCGGCTACATCCTCAAGCTCATCCACATGGTGGAAGACAAAACTCACGCCCGCTCTACCGGTCCATACTCTCTTGTGACCCAGCAACCACTTGGTGGAAAAGCCCAAATGGGTGGACAACGCCTGGGAGAAATGGAAGTCTGGGCCCTCGAAGCACATCGCGCTGCCCACGTTCTCCAAGAAATGCTGACCATTAAATCTGATGATCTAGTAGGTCGTGCCAAAGCTTTCGAAGCTATTGTCAAAGGAACCCCCATCCCAGAGTCTACCGTTCCCGAGTCCTTTAAAGTCTTACTCAAAGAGCTCAACTCACTCGGTCTTGATGTGATACCCGTCGACCCTAAAGAAGTTTTGGTCGCGGATGAATCCATCGAAGAAATCGAAAAAGACAAAGTTATCTTGGCCGACGACCCAGCCACTCTTCCCGATGACACTGCGGTGAGCGACGATACGACGGTGGTAGTACCCACGCAGAGCGATGATCTCGATGCGATTCCCGAGCCCACCGACGAAGAGCTGAAAAATACCGAAGGAGAGAACTAAAACATATGATGAAAAATATTCTAGATTTTAAAGGACTAAAGATTCAAATTGCCTCACCCGATACAGTCAGAGACTGGTCCTTCGGCGAGGTAATCAAACCTGAGACGATCAACTACCGTACCCTCAAACCCGAGAAAGATGGCCTATTTTGTGAGCGGATTTTTGGTCCTACCAAAGATTATGAATGTTATTGTGGCAAATACAAACGTATTCGTTATCGCGGGATCGTCTGTGACAAATGTGGTGTGGAAGTCACCCAGTCTCGGGTACGTCGTGAGCGCATGGGTCACATCAACTTAGCCGCGCCTGTCGCTCACATTTGGTATTTCAAAGGCGCTCCCTCAAAATTGTCACTTCTGATGAATGTCGCTCCCAAAGCTCTCTCTGCGGTCGTTTATTTTGCCAAATATTTGGTCCTCTCCGTCGACAAAGACGAGCGAGCTAAAGTGATTGAGCTACTCAACACTAGTCACGTCAACGCCCTCCAAGAGGTCGAAGACAGAATCAAATCTGACATGGAAAAAGTCAAATCCTCCCTTTCCGACAAACCCACTGAGCGCCAAACCGCCACCGCCAAAAAAACCATCGAATCTCTCCGTGAGAGCTTGGTGATCGACAAAGATTCCCTCAGCGAGATCTACAAAACTCTCACCAGCATGGCCAAGCGCATCGTCCCAGGAACAGTCTTGGCAGAAGATGAATATCTCAAACTGGATGAATATAACGCCACATCACATCTCAAGGTGGGTATGGGCGCAGAGGCAATTTTGGAATATCTCTCAACCATTGACCTGCAAAAACTCTCCAAAGAAATCAAAACCGAACTCAAGGAAGAGGGGAGTGCTAGTCTCAAGCGCACCAAGCTCTCTAAGCGACTCAAAGTTGTGGATGGCTTGAAAAACGCGAGTCTTAGCCCCTCCTGGATGGTGCTCAAAGTCTTGCCCGTTTTGCCTCCCGAGCTACGACCCATGGTTCAGCTCTCAGGTGGCCGATTCGCTTCCTCTGACCTAAACGATCTCTATCGTCGCGTGATCAACCGCAACAATCGTCTTAAACACTTGATCGATCTAGGTGCTCCCGAGATCATTTTACGCAACGAAAAACGCATGCTTCAAGAGGCGGTAGATTCTCTGATCGACGCCAGCCAAGCCAAGACTACCAGGCGTCGTGTAGTTAAGCCTCTGCGCTCGCTCTCCGATATGTTGTCCGGCAAGCAAGGTCGCTTCCGCCAGAACTTGCTCGGTAAACGTGTTGACTACTCAGGCCGCTCTGTCATCGTCGTGGGTCCTGAACTCAAGTTATCACAGTGTGGTCTCCCCAAAGATATGGCGCTAGAGATGTTCAAGCCCTACGTACTTCGCGAGCTTATCGCAGAGGGGACGGCCCCCAACGTCAAGTCCGCCAAACACGCCATTGAGCGCAAAGACCCTCTTGTGTTTGATATCTTGGAGCGCATCACCAAAAATCACCCCGTCCTCCTCAACCGTGCCCCGACCCTCCACAAGCTCGGTATCCAAGCATTCTACCCAGTTCTAATCGAAGGTAATGCCATCCAACTCCATCCTTGTGTCTGTGCTGGCTACAACGCCGACTTCGACGGAGACCAGATGGCTGTCCACGTTCCGCTCTCTGAGACCGCGATCGAAGATGCTCGTACTCGCATGATGGCCAAAAATAACTTGCTTAAGCCCGCCAATGGTAGCCCCATTACCGTCCCCAACAAAGAGATGGCGCTGGGTTGCTACTATTTGACAAGCTTTAATCCCGATCTCAAGCTCAGTGGAGATATCTTTGGGGACGCTGATCAGGCATACGCTGCCAGAGAAGCTGGGTCCATCAATCTCCGCCAGCCCATCCGAGTGCGTGTCAAGGGTAAAGTAATAGAGACATCCGTTGGTCGCTTGGTTTTTAACGAGGCCTTACCTGAGGATCTACGCTACATCAATGAAGCCGTGGGTGCCAAAAAAATCACCGATATTATCCGAGAAGCTATCCGTGTTTTTGACAATGACCTCGTGGCTGACCTGGTCGACAAAATCAAATCCATCGGCTTTGAATATTTGACGACATCTGGACTATCGGTCGCGGTGGCAGACAACATTATGATCCCCGAGAAGGTGACCATGATCAAGGAGGCCGACGCGCGCGTCAACGAAATCTTGGAGACTTTCAACCAAGGCTTAATTACCGAAGAGGAAAAACGCCGCCTCTCCTTTGAGGTTTGGATGGAAACTACCGAAAGCATCGCCACCGCCACCTGGGAAAAATTTGATGAGCGTAACGCGGTCAAGATTATCATCGACTCCGGCGGTACTCGTGCTAGTCGCGACCAAGTCAAACAACTCTCCGCTATGCGTGGACTCGTCGTCGATCCTCTGGGTAAAATCGTGGAGATGCCCACCAAGTCCAACTTCCGCGAAGGCCTCTCCATTTTTGAATACGTGACTTCTAGTCGTGGCTCCCGTAAGGGTTTGACTGACTCCGCGCTCAAAACTGCCGATGCCGGATATCTCACTCGCCGCCTCGTCGACGTCTCACACACCTCGATTATCCGCGAAGCCGATTGTAAGACTGAGGAAACTCTCGAGATCCCCCTGACCGGTATTCGTGGCAAGCATTTCGTCAAACGGGTCCTGGGTAGAGTTGCGGGCAAGACCATCAAACATCCTAAATCCAAGGCAACTTTAATTAAAAAAGGCGACATCGTTGACGACCAAATTGCCGAAGCCCTCTTTGAATCTGGCATTGAGAGTATGGAGATCCGCTCACCCCTCACCTGTAAAGCTCGCTACGGACTCTGTGCCCAGTGTTATGGTTGGGATTTTGGGACTCGCAAACTCGTCGAGCTCGGCTCACCCGTAGGCGTGATCGCGGCTCAATCCATCGGCGAGCCCGGTACTCAGCTCACCATGCGTGTTAAGCACGCTGGAGGTATTGTCGGACTCGACGTGACTCAAGGCCTACCTCGTGTAGAAGAGCTCTTTGAGGCTCGCAACCCCAAGATTGCCGCTCCTTTGGCCGGTATCTCTGGAAAAGTGAGCGTACAAGAGACAACCGACGGAAACAAGGTGACCATTACCGCCACAGGTGGCGTTCAAGAAGAATATTTTGTCCCCGCTACTCTAGTTTTGGCAGTCAAAGACAAAGACTTAATTACTGCAGGATTCCCCCTCGCACAGGGTCCACAAAATATTCAAGAAGTCTTGCGCGTGAGGGGTATTCGAGATGCACAGCTCTATTTGATCCAAGAGATCCAAGCGGTTTACGAGTCCCAAGGTATCCCCATCTCCGATAAACACTTTGAAGTGGTCGTGCGTGAAATGACCAGCAAGGTCAAAATCGAAGAGTCCGGTGACACCTCGCTGATTGGTGGGGAAATTGTCGACCGCTTCGCCTTTGACACTGGTAATGAGGGAGTACTCGCCGAAGGTGGCGAGCCCGCCACCGCCATGAGCGTGATGCTTGGGGTCACTCGCGCCGCACTCCATACTCACTCTTGGCTCTCGGCCGCCTCATTTGAGCAAACTACCAATGTTCTCTCCGAGGCAGCTCTCGAAGGCAAGGAAGACCCCTTGTTTGGTCTCAAAGAAAACGTGATTATCGGTCGTCTCATCCCAGTAAGTCCAGAGAGGGCTGTGATACAATAGCACACATCTATGCCAACAGTTAATCAATTAGTCCGACACGGACGCGACACCAAGCCCAAGAAACGTCAGGGAAATGCTCTGCGTCGTGGATATAACGCCACCAAGCGTAAAATGGTCGAGTATTCCTCGCCCCAAAAGCGCGGGGTGTGTATCATCGTCAAAACCATGACTCCCAAGAAACCAAACTCGGCTCTGCGCAAAGTGGCTCGCGTGAGGCTCTCTAACAAACAAGAAGTGACTGCCTATATTATGGGAGAAGGTCACAACTTGGCCGAACACTCAGTCGTCTTGGTGCGGGGTGGTCGTGTCAAAGATTTACCCGGCGTCAAATACCATATCGTCCGTGGTAAATACGATACTGCTGGTGTGGAAAAACGCATGACTTCTCGCTCCAAATACGGAACCAAAAGACCTAAAAAATAAAGGAAAATAATATGCGCGCCAAAGCCGCCAATAACAAAAAAATTCAGGGAGACGTCAAATATAATTCCCTCGAAGTCGCCAAAATGATCAATCGCGTCATGCAAGATGGTAAGAAAGTCGTGGCCGAGAAACTGGTCTACAACTGCATGGACATAATCGGGGAGAAAACTGGCGCCAAACCCCTCGATGTCTTGATGACTGCACTCTCTAACATCAAACCCAAAACCGAGGTTCGTAGTCGCCGTATCGGCGGGGCCGCCTATCAGGTTCCTATGCCCGTTTCTCCTAGTCGCCAGTTCGCACTTTCTCTGCGTTGGCTTGTTGATTTTGCTGGCAAACGTAGCAACTCCGAGTATCACACTTTTGGCGAGAAACTCGCCGCCGAAGTCATGGATGCCTACAACAACCAAGGAGCCGCCATCAAGAAACGCGATGACGTCCACCGTATGGCCGACGCCAACAAAGCTTTCGCTCACTTCCGCTGGTAAAGAGAAAGATTTTCACTAAAAATTTGCGCTTTCTAGACGGTTCGATGGTTCGAACCATTAGACCACGACAATCATTCTACATTTAAAGTAAACGGCTTCACCCCATCACGTTCTGCTTGGTGAACTTCTTGTATCCCTACATTAAATCCTTGCATACATGGTCGATATCCCCCACCTTGTATTCCACTACATGCAAACTTCAGAAACTGAGGTATATCTTGATCAGGCTCATGCTTTCCAGGCATGGGACCAACCGAAGTGTTGAGGATGCACTGTTTACCAGCCTTAACTGCCGGACACTCCCTACATCCAATAGCCTCAGCCATGTAATTCGGCACCCTCCCATTGAGCTTATCGATATGACCCTCGATTTTAAACGCCAAATCGTAGTGTAGCGGGGCACAAGCAACCCAAAATCCTAGATTTTGAAAATTCAGTCCGAATAGCTCTTTCATAACCTGTAATTATAGGTTATGTGTCAAATTCAAATTACTTTTGCACCACGCTCAAAATCAACCCGACCACCACCGACACAACAATTAGAGTTCCCATCGCTATCGACCCAATAATCCCGAGTGTCGAGAGGAGCCAGAGGATAAAAAATACCCACAACATCTGTCGGAAAGGGGATCCTATGCTCATCCCGAGCCAGATCAAAATCCCAATTATTAGTAGTCGCTGAATCGTTAGAGAATATCCCATGATCGAGAGGACGGGGAAGTGCGGCATCATCATCCACGGGATCTGGATGATCCCAAGCAACCAAAGCACCACCACAATTGCAATTATTTCTGCCATCTTTCCATTCTAACATTTAACTTAAGTGATTAAATGATTTAAATCATTTAATCACTATAATTACATAACTTATCCATCAAAATTGCATAGAATCTTAGATTATGGATCGTAGCTAGTCGCAAAACTTTTTCATCTCGTGCTCTCCACATGGCGGCAAACTCAGCTCTGGTCAGGGTAGTACATAGCTCGCAGTCACAAGCCGTGCTTACAGGCACATTTTCCTCTAGGTGTTTGGCTTGTCGTGGATTATAAAACTCATAGAAACCATCTTTTTGTACCTCGATCTTGTCCATAGATTCTGAGGTATATACATAAAGCCGGCCGTGGCGAGCATCGCGAGTAGGCAGGACACAATCAAATATCTGCCAGCCGCAGTTTACGCATTTCACGATATCGTCAGGCTTCCCGATCCCCAGGCCATAGAGCACAGTATCTTTCGGTAAATTATTTGCCATAAACTTCGCCATTTTCTCGTCAAATTTACCGTCCTTCATGGGGAAGCCTCCATAGCCATAACCATCAAACCCAATCTCGGTCAGTTCTTTCATACTTTTCAGACGTAGATCTTCATATTCTCCGCCTTGCACCACCCCAATCAAATATGGTCGCTTCTCACCCCTGAACTTCTCAAATTCTTTTTTACATCTCTTTGCCCAGAGGGTTGTACGCCTCACCGTCTCTTCCGCTTCCTCATGGGTGGCAGAGGGCGGAGTAAAGTCATCGAGTACCACCATCAGATCCGTCCGCATGGCCATTTGATATCGGATTGAATCATCGGGAGAGAAATGGTGGTCAACGCCATCAATCGTAAATGTAACTCCCTCGTCCGTGACCGTGCTGTTGCCACCGCCTTTTTTCGCAATCGACATGACCTGGAACCCCCCTGAGTCAGAGATCATTGCCCCTTCCCATCTCAGATATTCATGGATCCCACCAGCTGTTTCCGTTTTTTCTGTTCCCACCAAGCGCAGGAGGTGAAAAGTATTGACCAGTATTCCTGGCAGCCCGACTTTCTTCACGTCCTCTAGACTCAGTTGTCTTACTTCCCCCCGCGTCGCGTCGGGGAAGAAGAGGGGATATGGTAGCGTCGTCCCATCGAGTTTTCTAAAACTATTTTGCATGTGGGTAGTATAGCAACTCCTCGACAAACTAGATCAAGTTGAGGTACAATAACTCTCGCCTCATTTCGTGAGTCAATTAATTGTTACTCAAGTTCAAAAACTATGGCCATCGTCAAAACGCAAAACCGCCAGCTCGCCATGGACAAAATCCGCAACATCGGCATTATTGCCCACATCGACGCCGGCAAAACTACTACTTCTGAGCGCATCCTTTTCTACACTGGTAAATCCTACAAAATCGGCGACATCGACGACGGCAACACCCAGATGGACTGGATGGAGCAGGAGAAAGAGCGCGGGATCACGATCGTCTCCGCCGCGACCACCACTTTCTGGACTCCCGCCCTCCCCAAGGCTCTCTTTAGTGATCAGCATCGGATTAACCTCATTGATACTCCGGGCCATGTCGACTTTACCGCCGAGGTCGAGCGCTCCCTGCGGGTACTTGATGGTGGAGTCACCGTACTTGACGCCGAAGAAGGGGTTCAGTCCCAGTCCGAAACTGTCTGGCGCCAAGCTGACAAATACAAAGTTCCCCGCATTTGTTTCGTGAACAAAATGGACAAGATGGGGGCTGACTTCAAACATACCCTCAAAGATGTAGAGGAAAAACTCGGAGCCAAGACTGCCATTGTCACCTACCCCATCGGGGCCGAAAACTCTTTTAAAGGTGTCGTCATGCTTCTGGAAGAGCAGTCCGTCATCTGGATGGGCGACGAAACAGGGGCAAAATACGAAGTAGGGGCCATTCCCGAGGACATGATCGAAGAAATCGCCAAGGAACGCGCCAAACTCATCGAGCAAATCTGTGAAACCGATGACATTCTACTTGAAAAGTATTTGAATGGAGAAATCCCCACCTTGGTCGAGCTCAAAAAAGCTCTCCGCGCCGCTACTATCGCCTACAAGCTAGTGCCCATGTACTGTGGCACATCTCTGCGCAACAAAGGCGTCCAACCTCTCCTTGACGGTGTTGTGGACTATCTCCCTTCCCCCCTAGACGTGCCTCCTGCCGAAGGTAAAATTCCCGGGACCGACGAGGTCGCGACCCGTCGCCCTGACGTGAGTGAGCCTTTTGCCGGTCTCTCCTTCAAAATCCAAGCTGACCCCCATATCGGCAAGCTTACCTATGTCCGTATCTACTCTGGCAAAATCACGAGTGGTTCCTATATCTACAACGCCACTCGGGATAAGACCGAACGGGTCGGCCGCCTTGTCCTGATGCACGCCAATGACCGGGAAGAAGTTCCCGAGGCCATCGCCGGGGAAATCGTGGGTGTAGTAGGCATGAAAGATACAAGAACTGGTGACACACTTTGTGTTCCTGACTCTCCGATTGTGCTTGAGGGTATCTCTTTTGCCGAACCAGTCATCTCTCTCTCGATCGAGCCCAAAACCAAAGTCGATCAGGAGAAGATGGGTGTCGCGCTCTCGAGGCTTGCCGAGGAAGATCCCACTTTCAAAATCCGCTCCAATCAGGAAACTGGTCAAACCCTTATCGCCGGCATGGGCGAGCTCCATCTCGAGATCATTGTTGATCGCATGAAACGCGAGTTCGGGGTCGATGCCAACGTTGGCAATCCCCAAGTTGCTTACCGCGAGACGATCACGACCCCCGCACAGGCTGAAGGTAAATACATCAAGCAGTCTGGAGGTCGGGGTCAATATGGTCACTGTTATCTGCGTATTAAGCCCCTAGGTAGAGGGGAGGGCGTGACTTTTGTGAATTCGATAGTTGGTGGCACTATCCCCAAGGAATTTATCGCTCCAGTCGAAAAAGGTGTCCGCGAAGCCCTCGAGAACGGCATTATCGCTGGATTCAACCTCGTTGATATCGAAGTCGAGCTCTATGATGGTTCTTACCACGACGTAGACTCGAGTGAGATCGCTTTCAAAATCGCCGGGAGCATGGCGATCCAGTCAGCTGTTCGTCAAGCTGGTCCCATTATCTTAGAGCCCATCATGAAGCTCGAGATCACTACCCCCGAGGAATTCATGGGAGACGTGATCGGCGACATCTCCTCTAAACGCGGTCAGGTCTTGGGAACCAGTCAGCGTGGCAACGTTCGCGTCATTAATGCTATTGTTCCCTTGTCGGAGCTTAGTCGCTATGTTACAATACTCCGTAGCATGTCCCAAGGACGCGCGAGTTCGTATATGGAGATGTCCCACTACGATCCCGTCCCCAGTAATATTGCTGAAAAAATTATAAACAAAGAAAACAAATAAGGCTTGCCCTGAGCAACGCCGAAGGGAGATTATATGGCAGACGCCGCTAAATACGTTCGCAACAAACCCCACATCAACATTGGCACCATCGGCCACGTCGACCACGGCAAAACGACCCTTACCGCCGCCATCACCTCTGTGCTCGCCAAAAAAGGTCTCGCCGTCGCCAAGTCTTACGCCGATATTGACTCAGCCCCCGAAGAGCGTCAGCGCGGTGTGACCATCAACCTCTCTCACCAGGAATACGAAACCGAGAAACGTCACTACGCCCACATCGATGCCCCAGGTCACGCTGACTACATCAAAAACATGATTACTGGTGCCGCCCAGATGGACGGTGCTATTCTCGTCGTGGCCGCGACCGATGGTCCCATGCCACAGACCAGAGAGCACATTCTCCTTGCCAAGCAAGTTAACGTTCCCAAACTCGTCGTGGCCCTCAACAAGTGCGACATGGTGGACGACGCCGAGCTCCTTGACCTAGTTGAGATGGAAATCCGCGATCTTCTCAAAAAATACGAATATCCCGGTGATGAAATCCCCATCGTGCGCGTCTCTGCACTCAAAGCCCTTGAGGGAGATGCTACCTGGGAAGCCAAGATCCAAGAGCTCATGGACAAAGTGGATGAATACATCCCCACTCCCGAGCGCGATCTCGACAAGCCTTTCCTCATGCCAGTTGAAGATGTCTTCTCGATCAAAGGCCGCGGCACAGTCGCGACTGGTCGTATCGAAAGAGGTGTCGCCAAAATCGGCGAGGAAATGGAAATCGTCGGTATGGGTAAAGACAAGAAAACCGTCGTCACTGGAGTTGAAATGTTCCGCAAGATGCTCGATCAGGGCCAAGCTGGCGACAACGTCGGCGTCCTCTTGCGCGGCGTAGAAAAAGACGATATCGAGCGCGGCCAAGTTATTGCCAAACCCGGCAGTATCAAGCCCCACACCGATTTCGAAGCCGAGGTTTACGTTCTTACCAAAGAAGAGGGTGGCCGTCACACTCCTTTCTTCTCCGGTTACAAGCCTCAGTTCTACCTCCGCACTACTGACGTGACCGGCGACATCAAACTCCCCGAAGGAGTTGAGATGGTTATGCCTGGAGACAATGCCAAAATGACCGTTAAACTCATTGTCCCTGTCGCTATGGAAGAGGGTCTCCACTTTGCTATTCGCGAAGGTGGCAAGACTGTGGGCGCGGGTGTGATCACCAAGATCTTAGCCGATACCAAAGTCGAAGCTAAGAAAAAATAACTTAAAGATACTATTTCTCGCTCATGAGTTTCCCTCATAGAGCAAAAGTGCCGAGCCTTACAGTAGTAAGACTCGGCACTTATATACTTAACTACAAAAGGTATACATATGGCTACCAGTCGCATCAGAGTCAAACTCAAATCTTTTGACCATCGCGTCATCGACGAAGCGGCCCAAAAGATCGTCGACACAGCCCTAGCCACCGGTGCTAGTATTGTCGGTCCCGTTCCCTTGCCCACTAGGCGCAAGTTGATGGTTGTCTTGACTAGTCCTCACGTCGACAAGAACGCACGCGAGCATTTCCAAATTTTGACCCACAAACGTTTAATTGATATCGAGAAGCCCACAGGCAAAACGATTGACTCACTCATGCATCTAGAGCTCCCAGCAGGTGTAGGTATTGAAGTGAAAATGTAAGGATGATATGACCACAATAATCTACGGTAAAAAAATAGAAATGGGAGAAGCCTATGTGGATGGCACCCGTCGCGCTGCCACCAAAATTGCCTTAATGCCCATGACTGTGACACAATTAAAGACAGTCGAAAAAGACGGCTACGCGAGCATCCAAGTAGGCTTTGGTGCTCCCAAGAAACATTCCAAGGCCAAAGTAGGCAAGAATCGCGAATTCACTTTTGAACCTGAACTCACGCTCGGCTCTATCATCAATCCTCAAGATGTAGTAAAGGTCGGTTCTATCTGTCAGATCCAGGGTACTTCCAAAGGCAAGGGGTTCGCTGGTGTTGTAAAACGCTGGAATTTTGCGGGGGGTCCCCGTACCCACGGTCAATCTGATCGTTTGCGTGCCCCTGGCTCCATTGGTCAGGGCACAACTCCCGGCCGCGTCCATAAAGGCAAAAAGATGCCCGGTCGCATGGGTTCTGATACTGTTTCGGTCAAAAAGGCTGTTGTTCTCTCAATCGGCGACGACAATATAGTATGGGTTACTGGCCCAGTGCCAGGAGCCAGACACTCTCTAGTACGTCTTGAAGTCATGGATCAGACAGATCTAGGTACTCTCTCCTACATCTCGGGAGGACTCCTCCTCAAAAAAGAAGAACCAGTTATAGATACTCCTACTCAAGAGGTGGAATCGTAATATGAATATTCCTGTATACGACCTAAAGGGCAAATCAGCCGGCAACTGGAAAGTCGAAGACAAGGCTTTTGGCACAGCCAACAGTGCCATTTTATCCCAAGCTCTGCGTGTATATACCTCTAATTCCCACCAAAAAACCCACAAAGTTCTGACCCGTGGAGAAGTAAACGGCTCCACCCGAAAAATCTATCGCCAAAAAGGCACGGGGAATGCTAGGCACGGCGCCAAATACGCTCCTATTTTTGTGGGTGGTGGTATTGCCCATGGCCCCACCGGCGTCAGACCAGAAAACATGGTTCTACCCAAAGCAATGCGCCGCCGGGCACTCGCGGCCGCCATGCAAGTCAAGCTCGCCGACAAAGCAATCTCTGGTCTCACGGGCCTCAAAGATTTTACTGGTAAGACTGCTCAGATTGCTCAACTACTCCAAACTGCCGCCTCTCACCCTACCCACTCTGTGCTCGTGCTTACCGACGGTCGCGCGACCTCGCTATATCTCTCGCTCAGTAACCTCCAAGGAGTCAGCATGAAACGCGCGAGTCTCGTCAATGCCTATGATTTGATCGCCGCTGACCATCTCTTGCTGACCAAAAAAGCTTTATCCACCCTTACCGAGCGCACCATATGACTATAATCAAACCAGTTATTACCGAGAAATCTATGTATAACGCCACTCGTGGTCTCTATACTTTCTCAGTTCTACCCCTCGCCAGTAAATCACAGATCAGGGAAGCGATCGAAACTTCTTTCAAAGTCCACGTTGTGGACATCAATTCCTCTCTGCGTCATGTCCCAGGCAAGTCCACGGGTAGCAAGCGCTTACAGGGTAATCCTAGCAAAGCCAAATTTGCTACTGTCCGCCTCAAAAAAGGTGAAACCATTGATTTATTTGATCTGAAGGAAAGCAAATAATATGCTCAAAGCTCGCAAACCAACCTCCGCCGGCGTCCGCCATCAAGTAACATTCGATCGGGGACTCACAACTTCCTCGCCTGAGAAATCCTTGACTTCACCCCACAAACAAAACTCTGGGCGTAATAACCATGGTCATGTCACCACTCGCCATCGGGGAGGCGGAGAAAAACGACGTTATCGCATAATTGACTACAAGCGCAATAAGCCTGGGGTCGAAGCCCGTGTAGTCTCGATAGAATATGATCCAGGTCGCTCCGCCAATATTGCTCTTCTCTACTATCGTGACGGAGAAAAGCGCTACATCCTCGCCCCCGACGGTCTCACCGTCGACATGTTGATCGTTTCTGGACCAGACGTTGAACCCAAAGTAGGCAACGCGCTCCCCCTCAAAAAGATCCCCATCGGCCTCCCGATCCACAATCTCGAGCTCAAATCCGGTCGCGGTGGCCAAATCGTCCGCTCTGCTGGCACCATCGCCATGATTCAATCTCGTGAGGCTGGTTTTGCGACAGTCAAGCTCCCCTCCGGCGAAGTTCGATTGATAAAAGAGGAATGTTTTGCTACAATCGGCCAGGTCTCTAATCTGGAACATAAGAACCGTAAAATCGGCAAAGCCGGTCGTCGCCGTCATATGGGTTGGCGACCTTCTGTGCGTGGTATTGCCCAGCATCCAGGTAGCCATCCACACGGTGGGGGAGAAGGTAGGTCAGGTATCGGTATGCCAGGCCCCAAGACTCCCTGGGGTAAGCCAGCCTTAGGCAAAAAGACTAGAGGGAGATACAAGTACTCTAATAAATATATTATTAAAGATCGGAGAGTCAAATAAATGAGCCGCAGTAGCACCAAAGGCCCCTACATCGATGAAAAGCTCTTGGCGAAAGTCATGAAAGCTGGTACGACTGGTGCGAAAATGCCTATCAAGACCTGGGCCAGAGACTGCACCATTCCCCCAGAATTTGTCGGGCACACTTTTTTGGTTCACAACGGCCGCGTTCACAAAGAAGTATTTGTCTCCGAAGGCATGGTTGGACACAAACTCGGAGAATTCTCCTTAACTCGCACCTTCCATGGCCATGGCAAGATCGTTAAACGTACGCTGACCAAAACCTAAAAAATTATGAAAACTATTCAAAAATACATCCGCACTAGTCCCCGCAAGCTCCGTCTTGTGGCTGATGCGGTCCGCGTCCTCTCGCCAGAGCAGGCCCTGTTGCACCTCAAGTTCATGGACAAATCGGCGAGTGAACCACTCTCTAAAGCCATCAAACAAGCCGTCGCCAACGCCAAAGATCAGACTGGGCTCGAAGTGAGCAAACTGGCTTTCAAAACCATTGACATCATGTCTGGTCCTACCTACAAGAGATTCCAGGCAGTCTCTCGTGGCATGGCACACTCCATCATGAAGCGCACTTCTCATATTCGCGTTGAGCTAAAGGAGGCTAGCCGTGGGCCAAAAAGTTAACCCTCTCAGCTTCCGCTTAGGCATTTTGTACAAACCTTCCTCCAGATGGTTTGCGCCCAAACGCGAATACCAGGATTTGGTCCTGGCCGACATCAAGCTCAAGAAATTTATTTTCAACAGGCTTCACTTGGCGGGTATAGTCGAGGTAGTGATCGAGCGTTCACCCAACTCTATCAAAATCATTATCCACGCCGGTCGTCCCGGTGTGATCATCGGTCGGGGTGGCTCCAATCTAGAAGTTCTCAAGAAAGAACTCGAAGCATTTCTTAAAACTATCGGCGCTGGTGTTTCCACCAAATTCCAGCTCGACGTCGTGGAGGTCAAGAACCCCGATCTCTCTGCCAAGCTCGTAGGTGAGCGCATCGCCGAACAACTCATCAAACGCTACCCTCATCGCCGCGCCATCTCTCAAGCTCAAGAGCGGGTCATGGCCGCCGGTGCCAAAGGAGTGAAGATCCAAATTTCTGGTCGCATTGGTGGGGCGGAAATTGCTCGCTCAGAGAAATATCCTATGGGTACTATTCCCACCCAGACCTTGCGCTCCGACATCGACTACGCCAAAATTCCCGCCCTTACCCGTTCTGGCTATGTCGGGCTTAAAGTGTGGATTTATAAAGGGGAAGCAGTACTATGATGCAGCCAAAAAAATCCAAATTTCGCAAAGAGTTTAGAGGAACTATGGGAGGGGTCGCCACTCGTGCCACTACCGTTGCTTTTGGCGATTTTGGTCTCAAAGTCATCGAGAGTTCTTGGGTCACCGCCGCCCAGATCGAGGCAGCCAGGCGCACCATTACCCACCACACTAAACGTGGGGGCAAACTGTGGCTGCGCATTTTCCCTCACAAGCCCCTCACCCACAAAGCCGCCGGGAGCAAAATGGGCTCAGGTAAAGGCGATATTGACAAATATACTGCCGTCGTCAAACGCGGCACCGTTGTCTTTGAGTTGGGGTCTACTGATGAAGCCACTGCCCGCGAAGCCTTCCGCAAGGCGGCCTCAAAGTTACCCATTCTTACTCGCTTTGTCATCAGGGGGGCGATATGAAACTGAGAAAAAATGACTATCAAGAATTACGCAAAGGTGGACTCAAGGCTATTGAGGCCAAACTATCTGAGCTCTCTGGTGAGTTAATTAAAATCAAATTATTAAAGATGAAAAACGAACTCAAAAATCTTCGTGAGGCAGGACTCACCAAAAGAGCCATCGCCACTCTCAAGACCATTCGAGCCGAACTAAAGGAGTCAAAGTGAAAAAACTGATCGCTACAGTCATCTCCGCCAAACTGGAAAAAAGCGCTGTGGTCGTGGTAGAGACTTCCTTCTCTCACCCGCTCTATACCAAACTGGTCAGACGTAGCAAAAAATATCTCGTCCAAAACGACGTCAAAGCTGTAGCAGGCAACCAAGTTGAGATTCAAGAAACTCGCCCGCTCTCTGCGCGCAAACGCTTTACTATTACCAAAATTATTAAAAAGATATGATCCAATTACGCTCAGTTTTACTCTCAGCCGATAATTCAGGTGCTCACCGCCTCAAAGTTATTCATGTCCACGGAGGTTCTACTCGTCGCTTTGGTTATATTGGCGACATGGTGACCGCCGTCGTAGACCAGGCAGATCCAGGTGGTGTCGTAAAAGACTCACAGGTTGTTAAAGCTATCATTGTTCGTACCCGCAAAGAGACCCGTCGCAGTGACGGCACCTACGTTCGCTTTGACGACAACGCCGCCGTGATCATCGATGAAAAAACTGGTGAGCCACTGGCTTCACGCGTGTTTGGCCCAATTGCCCGAGAAGTCAAAGAGCGTGGTTTTGCCAAAATAGCATCACTTGCACCGGAGGTACTCTGATATGAAAAAATTTAAAAAAGGCGATATCGTGCTCGTGACCGGCGGAAAAGACAAAGGCAAAACGGGCGAGATTATGAAAGTCATCCCCAAGGATGACACCGTCATTGTTAAAGGTGCCAATATGTACAAACGCCATGTCAAACCTACCCAAAATACAAAAGGGGGCATGGTAGCGCGGGAGCGCGCGCTCTCAACAGGCAAGATCAGTCACGTCCAAGATGGGCAGCAAGTACGCTTTAGCCAGAGGAAAAAGATATGACAATAATCGACGCCAATCTAAAAACCAGGTTCGAGACTGATTACCGCCCTCGCCTCATGCAAGAGCTGGGTCTAGCGAACGTTTTTGCCACGCCTCGCCTTACCAAAATCGTTCTCAATGTCGGCATCCCCAAGTCCGATACCTCGACAAAAGACGTCGAAGTAGTTCGTCACGAGCTCACTGCCTTGACGGGTCTCTTGCCCAAAGTGGGTGGCGCCAAACAGTCGATTGCTGGGTTTAAGATCCGTGCAGGAGACCCTGTCGGGGTCTCAGTAACACTTCGCGGTGTCAAAATGTTTGATTTCCTCGATAAATTGTGTAGAATAGTGCTTCCGCAAGTCAAAGATTTTCGGGGCGTCAAAACTACCTCTTTTGACGGGCACGGCAACTACACGCTCGGTCTCTCGGAGCAAATCATCTTTCCCGAGATTGAGTATGCGAAGACTGAGAAAATTCATGGTTTGGAAGTTGTCATCGTGACAACCGCGGGCCGTGATGATCATGCTCGTGCTCTCTTAAAAATACTCGGCATGCCTTTTGAAAAGGCGGACAAATAAATATGGCCAGAAAAGCACTCATCAAACGCAGTTTACTCAAGCCCAAGTTTAGCACGCGTGCTCATGCTCGCTGCAAACTCTGTGGTCGTGGCAAATCATATATGCGCCATTTTGGCATGTGCCGTCTGTGTTTTCGCGACGCCGCCCAAAAGGGCAATCTACCTGGAGTTACCAAAGCCAGTTGGTAAATATATTATGATTAACGACCACATCTCAGACATGATCACCCGCATCCACAACGCCTACATGGTGCACAAGAAAACTGTCACTATGCCACACACCAAAGTAGTCAAAGCGATCGCACAGGTCATGTTGGAGGAGAAATATCTGACCAAAGTCGAGGAAGTAGTCGAGACAGGTCAGCACAAAGTCCTCAAATTGACTCTTTCCTATAAAAACGATGCACCCGCCATCTCTAGTATCAAACGTGTTTCCAAACCAGGCGTTCGCATCTACCGTCCCCTCCACAACTTCAAGCCTGTTCTCTCTGGGTTAGGTATCTCCATCCTCAGTACCTCTAAGGGGATTCTTTCAGATCGCAGTGCCAAACTTAACAAAGTAGGAGGTGAAGTTCTCGCCGAACTTTGGTAAATATTTATGTCAAAAATTGGTCGACTCCCTATCACGATACCCTCTGGCGTAACCCTGACAATCAAGGATAACCTCGTGGTCGTCAAAGGACCAAAAGGTGAGTTGAGCTACCAGGTGAAACCCAAGATTGAGCTCAAGTTAGACGCAGACATCCTCACCATCACTCGTAGTAGCGAAGACAAGTCAGTCCGTGCTCTCCACGGCTTGACTCGGGCACTTCTATCCAACATGGTCACAGGCGTTAGTACAGGCTTTACCAAAAATCTCGAACTCGTGGGGACTGGGTATCGCGCCCGTATGTCAGGCTCTAACATCATTCTCTCTCTAGGCTACTCCCACGAAATTGAGTATGCCGCTCCTCCTGGTATTACCCTCAAAGTCGAAAACACTAACCTGATCACCGTGACAGGATTCGACATCCAGGCCGTGGGTCAAGCTGCCGCCGTCATCCGCTCATACCGTAAACCCGAGCCATACAAAGGGAAGGGAATCCGCTACGCAGGAGAAGTTGTGCGTAGGAAAGCCGGCAAAGCCGCCAAAGCTGCTGCCGCCACATAAAGACTATGCAACTAAAAACCAAAAAACACGCTCGTCTCACTAGAGTTCGCTCAAGCATTAAGTCTTCTGGTCGTGTGCGCCTCACCATTTTGCGCAGCAACGAACATATCTGGGCTCAACTAATTGATGACAATAAAGGTGTTACTTTAGCTGCCGTCAATACCAAAGTCCTCAAGGGTAAAAAGGGAGACACCAAAATCATTCGAGCTGGTTTGGTTGGGACAGAGATCGCTCGACTTGCGCTCGCGCAAAAAATCACCAAAATAGTCTTCGACCGAGGTTCTTATAAATATCATGGCCGCGTCAAAGCTGTCGCCGAGGCAGCCAGGTCTGCTGGATTGGAGTTTTAATATGTATAACAATCGATCACAAAACAAAGATAGAGCACCCCGCGCTCCCCAAGAGTTTGACGAAAAAGTCATCCGCATTTCTCGCGTTTCCAAGAAAACCAAAGGGGGTAATAACGTCAGTTTCACCGCTCTTGTAGTGGTTGGAGATCGCAAGGGACGCGTCGGAGTAGCCCTGGGCAAAGCCAAAGACGTCATGAATGCGATCAAAAAAGGTGTCAAACGTGGTAAAAAGACTGTGATCACCATTCCCCTCGTCGACAATCGCACCATTCCCCACGAACTCCTCGTCAAATACGGTGCTGCGCGTCTCCTCCTCAAACCCGCCCCCGCCGGAACGGGCGTGATCGCTGGAGGTTCGGTTCGCGCGGTTCTCGAGCTTGCCGGGATCAAAGATGTCGTCTCTAAAATCTTGGGTACGAACAATAAGATGAGCAATGTGGCGGCCACCTTTGAAGCCCTCAAAATCATGAAAGATACAGTTGCCACCAAAAACGGGCTTGGCCAAACTAGTACTAAGAAGAGTAACAAATAATATGAAACTCAACCTACTCCCCAAACTCGTGATCGGCAAAAAGAAACGTCAAGGGCTTGGGTATGGCTCGGGCATTGGTGGTCACACAAGCGGTCGAGGTCAAAAAGGACAAAAATCTCGCAATGGGGTACGCCTCTCCTTCACGGGCTCCTCTTGGGTTTGGTTCAAACGCTTACCTTTTATGCGCGGCAAGAGTCGTTTTAACTCTTTTGGCAAGAAAGCCTATATCACCCTCAACGATCTCAACGTCTTCGACAACGGAGAGACTGTGACGACAGAGACTTTGATCCAAAAGAAACTGATCTCCAAGAACCAAGTCACCATCACTTCCCTCAAGGTGTTAGGAACTGGAGAGCTCAAGAAAAAACTCATTATTGCCATTCCTGCCACCCTCTCTGCGCAAAAGGCTATACTAGCAGCCAAGGGGGAGTATCGTGGACAAGCTTAGAGAGTTATTCTCAACTTTCAAACACAATCCTGAACTTAGGCGCCGACTTCTTATCACCCTGGGCATCTTAGCCATTTTTCGTTTTGTTACCCACATTCCCGTACCAGGAGTCAATCTAGAGGCTATCCGCAATGTTTTTGCTTCCAATCAACTTTTATCCCTCCTTGACGTCTTTTCTGGTGGCACCCTCGCCAACTTCTCTATCCTCGCGCTCGGCCTCAACCCCTACATCAATGCCTCGATCATCATGCAGCTTATGACCATGATCAATCCCAAGCTCGAGGAAATGCAAAAGGAAGGGGAGTCAGGCCAAAATATCATTAACCAATATACTCGGATGCTCGCGGTCCCCCTCGCTATCATGCAAAGTGCCGCCATGTTTATGCTCCTCAAAAATAGCAATCTAGTGACTGCCACAGATCCTCTCTCACTGGTTGCGCTCTTAGCCACCATGGCTGCTGGGAGCATTTTCCTCATGTGGCTTGGCGAGAACTTGACCGAGTACGGCCTGGGCAACGGCATCTCACTCCTTATTTTTGCCGGGATCGTCGGGCGACTTCCCGTGACTTTCCTCCAGACTAGTACAATCGCCGCGACTATTAATCCCGCCAACATCGTTGCCTATGCAATCTTGGGATTATTTGTCATCTACTCCATCGTCGCGATCGACGAGGCTAAGCGCCAGATTCCCGTCTCCTACTCCAGGCGCATTCGTGGCGGGAAGGAAGCAGGGGGTGGCACGACCTATCTCCCTATCAAGCTCAACAATGCCGGGGTGATCCCCATCATTTTTGCGATCGCCCTCGTGCTTGCCCCCTCGATGCTTGCCAATCTCCTCAAGGGGGTAGGTAATTCAGGTATCGCCGCCGCCGCCGCCAGTTTTAGCGCTTGGTTTACCCCTACGTCATTTGTTTATAATCTCTTCTATTTTGTGATGGTTGTAGCCTTCACCTATTTCTACACGGCTGTCGTTTTTGATACCGACAAGATTTCTGATCAACTCAAACAAAACGGGGGATATGTGCCCGGAATCAGGCCCGGCAAAGAAACGTCTAAATATTTGAGCTACATCGTCAAACGTACTACCCTCGCCGGAGCCATCTTCCTAGGGGCTATCGCCATCCTCCCCAGTATCGTGCAGGGCATGACCGGCATCACCACCCTCACAATCGGCGGCACCTCGATCCTGATCGTCGTCTCTGTGGTCCTTGAAACCTACCGCAAAACTCAGTCCTACCAGGTCGCCAAATCCTACGACTCGTTTATTAGATGAAATATTCTTCGCTAACATTTTCTCTTAGATCATTGGCACGTGTTATACTATAAGTTGTTACATTGAATAATAAGTATTATGTCGTCCTCCGAAAAATCAGGTTCTATTTGGATACTAGAAAATGGTCCATTAGGGAACATGTTAGAAAATGTACTATTTACTACTGTGTGGTCAGAATATCCAGGGATGAATATTGTACCTGTTTTTTCTTTACAAGCCATTCTCAACGTTAACCAGTTGATAGATACTGATGAAGATATACTTACGGCTTTCAACAGTTTTTGTCTACAAAATAGACTTGACGGCCTCATAGTCGCCATCGCACATATCAATACTGAGAAAGCTCTCGAAGTTGTTGAACAAATAAATGACAAAGGAGTTCTCGTTACTGCCAGACTACCTTCTCCAGATGTTGATCCGCAGATTGATATGATCAAAACGAAGGCAATGTTAGATAAAAGAAAAATACCTCATATGGACTCAAATGAACCAGGATACAATCCCTGGGTAGCTCGAAGTATACTGAATATACTAAACACATAACTACTACCGGCCACAACCTTCAAGGTGAGACCTCGTAGGGGTAGGCTTTCCATCTCACGTGAGTGCGCTATAATATCTTAGTTATCCTTATCTATTAGGAGTTTGTTTTATGTCCAAAAATATCATTTTCTATGGCCCAGAAGGATCGGGCAAATCTACCCAAGCCAAAATGCTCGCCACTAAACTAGGACTACCTTGTCTCATCTCCGGTGACCTCGTCCGTTGGGGTGCCGAATTTGACAAAGGCTTAATTGGCGATACTTGTCGCGAAGCACTCGCCTCTGGTCACTATGTCGCTGACTCTGAGATGTTTGTCCTCTGGAAAGGACGTCTTAAACAACCAGATACTCAAAATGGCTGGGTCATTGACGGCTTCCCTCGCAACATGACTCAAGCCGAGTTTTTGGCCGACAAACTTAACAAATATGGCAAAAAAATCGACCTAGTTTTCTACCTCAACGTCAGTGAGGAAGTCAGTATAAACAGACTACTCAAGCGCGCCCGCAAGAATCCCGATGGTTCGATCAACGACACCGAGGAAAAGATCAAAACTCGCTTGGCCCTCTACAAATCCCAAGAAGCCGACGTGCTCGCACATTACGGAGGCCAAGGTGTCCTCGTCGAGATCAATGGCGATCAGGACATCGACGCCATTCATGCCGAGATCGTCTCCAAAGCTGTATGAACCAACTCGACGCGATGAAAATTGGTGGAGCCATGCTCGGCAAGGTTCGCCAGGCACTCTTCTCTTTTACCCAGGTTGGGGTCACTCCCGCCCAGATCGAATTTAAGGCGCGCGAGCTCATCAAAGCTGAGGGTGCTGAGCTCTCTTTTACCAAAGTCCCTGGCTATCGCTGGGCTACATGCATCAATTTGAATGCCGGGATCGTCCACGGCATCCCCACGAGCGAGCTCCCTCTCCAAGACGGAGATCTTGTGACCGTCGACGTGGGAGTTTTCTATGCTGGCTACCATACCGACGCGGCCTTTTCCAAGGTAGTGGGCACCTCCACCCCCGATAAAGACAAATTCCTCCAAGCCGGCCTCACAGGATTAAAGCGCGCTATTGACGCAGTCAAGCCAGGCAATCATATAGGGGATATCTCAGAGGCGATGGAGACTACCCTCCAGCAATATGGCTACCTGGCCACTCGTGAGCTCACGGGACATGGGGTAGGGAGGGAGCTCCACGAAGATCCCATGATCTCCAATGTCGTTCTCGGTCCCAAGGAGAAAACTCCCCTGATCAAGGTAGGACAAACCCTCGCGATCGAAATCATCTATGTAGAAGGCAAACCAGCCCTCGTACTCGAGGAAGATGGCTGGACAATCTCCACCAAAGATGGTACACTTTCAGCCGTACACGAAGAGACCGTCGTCGTCACAGAGGACGGTTGTTCTATTTTGACCACTCCTACATTGTTTCAGATCATTTAATCTGGTACAATATCTAAATAAATTATGAGTAAAGCGGGCGTTACAGAAAAGATCGGAACTGTGACCCAGGCTTTACCCAATACCATGTTTCGGGTGCTCCTCGATGAGGGAACCGAAATACTTGCGCATTTGTCTGGCAAAATGCGCATGTTTCGTATTAGTATTATGCCAGGAGACAAGGTCAAGCTCGAGATGACGCCCTACGATCTCACCAAAGGTCGTATTACTTATCGCGTACGCGAAGGCCAACCTACAGTATGAAAGTACAAGCATCACTTAGAAAACGCTGCCTCAAGTGCAAATATGTGCGCCGCAAGGGAGTTTTATTTATCGTGTGCGATAATCCTCGCCACAAACAACGTCAAGGATAATCTATGCTTCGTCTAGTTGGAATTGATTTACCAGAGAATAAGCGTATCGAAGTTGCTTTGACATATGTCTATGGTATTGGCCCCAAAATCTCTCGGATTATTCTCGAAAAAGCTAAGATTGATGTCAATACTCGCGCCAAAGCTCTCAAAGCCGAAGATGTGGCCAAACTCCAGAAGGTTCTCGAAGAATTCAAAGTAGAGGGAGACCTGCGCAAAGAAATCCGTGAAAATATTCAGCGTCTCAAACGCATCGGTAGTTATCGCGGTAGCCGTCATTCTGTGGGACTCCCCGTCCATGGTCAACGCACGAGAACTAATGCACGTACCCTGCGCGGCAAACGCAAGACCATCGGCGCTATGAAAAAAGAAGATGCCGCCAAAGTAGAGGAAAAGAAATAATATGGCAATACCCAAAAACACCAAGCTCACCACCGATGGTCGTATCTATATCCTGGCCACCTTCAACAATACAGTAGTGACAGTCACAGATACTTCTGGTAACGTCATGAACTGGAGCTCGACAGGCAAAGTAGGTTTTAAGGGTTCCAGAAAATCTACTCCATTTGCCGCCACCCAAGCCATCACTGCTGCTGTTGACGGTGCCAAACTCAAGGGTTTGCGTCAGGCTGCCGTTTATATCAAAGGCCCCGGTCCTGGACGTGACGCTGCCTTACGGGTACTGCGTACGATCGGTATCAAAGTCACTGAAATGCAAGACGTAACACCTATCCCCCACAACGGGACTAGGGCAAAAAAACCGAGGCACGGCTAATATGGCAAGATATACTGGTCCTAAAAATAAAAAAGCTCGACGTTTGGGAGTTGATTTGGGTCTTAAATCGAACCCCAAGTCACTCGAACGTCGCCTCAGCACGCCACCTGGTGCACACGGACGCAAAGGAACTCGCAAGGTCTCTGACTATGGTGTCCAACTGGCCGAGAAACAAAAAGCCAAAATTATGTATGGTATCCTCGAGCGTCAATTCAAAAAATACTACCAAGAAGCCTCTCGCAACCCACTTGCTACCGGCGAAGTGATGCTTTCACTCCTAGAGAGACGTCTAGATAATTGTATCTATCGTCTAGGTTTTGTTCCCACTCGCTCCTCAGCACGCCAACTAGTTGCCCACGGCAATGTCACAGTCAATGGTAAAAAACTCAACGTGCCTTCCTACAAAGTCAAAGTAGGCGACGTACTTTCTCTCTCCCAAACCGGTGCCCAGATCCCCTATATCAAATCTCGTTTGGCGGATAAAGATATCACAGCCGCATCCTGGTTCGACAAAAAAGCCACACTCGGCAAGGTTACTCGCTTACCTGTAAGAAGCGACATCATTGAGGCTATTAACGAACAATTAATTGTGGAATTTTATTCCCGTTAATACGCTATATAAAACAAAGGGGGTTCTATGCAAGTAATGAATTTTTCTGTCAACACAATCGAGGAACGCGACAACTATGGTGTCTTCGCTATTGAGCCCCTGGCCAACGGTCTTGGTCATACCTTGGGCAATGCCTTAAGACGCGTACTCCTTTCTAGTTTCCGTGGAGCGGCTATTACCGACGTCAAAGTCGCTGGTGTCTCCCACAAGTTCTCTACGCTCGCAGGCTTGAGTGAAGATATGATCGATTTGATCTTAAATCTCAAATCCATCAAAGTTGCCTATGAGGGAGACGAGCCAGTTGTCGCCAAGCTAAGTCTCAAGGGTCCCAAGGTGGTGACCGGCAAAGATATCGTCACTCCCGCTAATGTCAAAATCGTGAACAGCAATGCCGTGATCGCCACGCTAGGCAAAGATGCCAAGCTCGATCTAGAACTGACGATCTCAACAGGCTATGGCTACTCCAGTGCCGAAGAGCGCACCTCTTCCACACTTGGCACTATGGCCATTGATGCCATCTTCTCACCTGTTGAGCGAGTGTCATATAAAGTCGAGGCTACTCGCGTCGGTCGTCGCACCGATTTTGACAAAGTAGTGATGGATATCTACACCGACGGCTCACAATTACCCTCAGTGGTACTCAAAGAAGCCGCAAGTATCCTAGTCAAAGCATTTGGACAAATTGTAGAGCCCACTATGGTGGAAGACCAGGCTGCTGATGCAACTTCTACTGTTGGGGTCATGGTTGATGACTTGGGGCTCCCTACGAGAGTAGCCAATGCTCTCAAGACCGCCGGTTACAAAACAGCCGCCGATCTCACCAAAGCCACTGACAAAGATCTCAAAAATGTCAAAAATTTGGGTGGTAAATCAGTTGGCCTCGTTGATGAGGCACTTAGGTCGAAAGGTTTGAAACGCGCATGAAAAAACACATTGGTGGATACAAACTCAATCGTGATTCTTCCTCGCGCCTCGCGCTCATGAAGAACCTGGTATACAGCCTGATTCAACATGAGGAAATCACGACCACCAAAACCAAAGCGCGGGCAGTGACTCCAATTTTTGAGAAATTGATTACTCGCGCCAAAGTCGACTCAGTCCAAAACCGACGGATCGTCCAGGCATATGTTCAAGAGAGTAGTCTAGTCACCAAGTTGTTTGGCGAAATCGCTCCTCGCTACAAGACTATTATGGGAGGATATACCAAATTGACTCCCGTAGGTACTCGTCGCGGCGATAGTGCCTCTATGGCCAAGCTCGCCCTCACCAAGAAAAAACCAGCTACTACCACCAAAGCCAAGGTCGAAGAGGCCAGTTCACAAAAGAAAGCGACCAAGATCACCGCCGTGACTCCCGAAAAAGTGACCGCTACCAAGGCCGCTCCAAAAATAGTTAAACGTACGGGTAAAAGGGGTGACAAATGAAAAAAGATACATCCATGGTCAAATCAGCACAAATCACCAGAGCCTGGCATCTAGTAGACTGTACTGGGGAGACCCTGGGTCGCCTCTCTACTCGCATCGCCACACTCTTGATTGGTAAAGGCAAATCGAATTACACTCCCCATATGGATATGGGAGATTTTGTCGTAGTCATCAATGCGGGGGATATCAAACTCACGGGCAACAAATTATTAGACAAGCAATACTCTCGCCACTCTGGTCATCCCGGCGGTTTCTCTCAAGAGTCAGCCGGCCGTTTACTAGAGAGGGATCCGCGTAAGGTGATTGAACACGCTGTGGGTGGTATGTTGCCAAAAAATAAGCTCCAGGATCCTCGTATGTCGCGCCTTAAAGTATATAAAGGAAAGGACCATCCACATGAAGCGCAATTCTAGCCCCCCCTCCTATACCTATGCGGTCGGCCGCCGCAAGACTGCCAATGCTCGTGTCAGGATTTATGCCACAAAAAGTGTTCCGGGAATGGACGGCGTCCAACTCACGATCAATGGTAAACCAGCAGAAACATATTTTCCCGGGGAGACCGCCAAGGCCGCCTATCGTAAACCTTTCATTTTGACAGAGACACTGACCAAAATGTCCGCCTCGGTCGTGGTGGCAGGATCTGGCAAGATGGGTCAGCTCGAGGCTGTCATCCATGGACTCGCTCGCGCCCTCTCCCTGATTGATCCAGCCAAACATCGTGCAACTCTCAAGTCTGCCGGTCTCTTGACTAGGGACGCCCGTACTCGCCAACGCCGCATGATCGGCACCGGTGGTAAGTCTCGTGCCGCCAAGCAATCCCCCAAGCGCTAATTTTTCAGAATCTGGCTATAGTGGTGAGCGTAGTCGAACCATTGACATTCGGGTAGTGTTTGGGATAAATTGAAAGTATGGTAAAGAACACTAAAGAAAAAATAGTTTATGCCTTCATCGATAGTCAAAATCTCAATCTTGGTGTCAGATCTCAAGGCTGGACCCTCGACTTCGCCAAGTTCCGTCGGTACTTAACTGATAAATATCACGTGGTTAAAGCGTTCTTGTTTATTGGCATGGTCCCCGGTAATGAAATGCTTTACAAATCTCTGAGTCTCGCGGGGTACGTATGTATTTTTAAACCCACTCTAGAGCGTAAAGAAGGCAAAAAAACAGTTATCAAGGGGAATGTTGATTCCGAGCTAGTTCTACATACCATGATCGAATATGACCACTACGATCAGGCAATCATTGTGTCTGGAGATGGAGATTTTTTCTGCTTAATAGAATATTTAGAAGCAAAGAACAAATTGCTCAAGGTATTGGCACCGACTAGACATTATTCTAGTTTACTGAAAAAGTTTAATGATTTTATAGTTAGGATAGATTTGTTGAAAAAAGCACTTGAATATAAAAAGACTGGCATTCGCGGTCGGTCGAAACCTTAGGCTAGTCCAGTCATCGTGATAAGGTGAGTATAACAAAATATAGCAAAAATGCAACCAAGTCCGATAGTAGGATATACTGAGATCAATTAGTCGCAATAAATATTTATTTATAGGAAGGAATATATGGCCAAATCAAACGACAAATCAGAAAAAACAGTTACACCAAAGAGCGCCCTACAAACTGAGAAACTTCAGGCAATCAAAGTAGCCATGGAGCAGATCGACAAGCAATTTGGGGCCGGCTCGATAATGAAACTTGGTACCTCACACCACATGGACGTGGCTAGTATCCCCACCTCTGCCATCGCCCTCGACCTTGCCCTTGGCATCGGAGGCTTCCCCCGTGGTCGCATCACCGAGATTTATGGCCCCGAAGCCTCCGGCAAGACCACCGTTTGTCTCCATGTCATCGCCGAAGCTCAAAAGAGGGGGGGTACTGCCGCCTTTATCGACGCCGAGCACGCGCTCGACCCCGCTCGCGCCAAAGCCGTGGGCGTCAACCTCGATGAACTTCTCATATCTCAGCCAGATACCGGTGAGCAAGCTCTAGAGATCGCGGAGACCTTGATTCGCTCCGGTGCCGTCGACGTGATTGTCGTGGACTCCGTAGCCGCCCTCGTCCCTAAGGCCGAGATCGAGGGAGAGATGGGAGATGCCGTTATGGGTATGCAAGCTCGACTTATGTCTCAGGCGCTACGCAAGCTCACAGGGGCTATCAGCAAGAGTAATACCGTCATGATCTTCACCAACCAACTCCGTATGAAAATCGGTGTGATGTTTGGCAACCCTGAGACAACAGCTGGGGGTCAAGCACTCAAGTTCTATTCTTCTGTGCGCATCGATATGCGTAAGGTCGGCAACATCACGGAAGGGGAGGTTATCGTGGGCTCCCATCACCGCGCCAAGATCGTCAAAAACAAGGTTTCGCCTCCTTTTAAAGTCGCCGAGTTCGACATGACTGCCAGCGGGATCTCTCGCTCAGGTGGGATCCTCGACGTCGCGGTCGAAAAAGGAATTATTGAAAAATCTGGTTCATTCTTCAAATATGGGGGGGAGATGCTTGCCCAGGGTAGGGAAGCCACCAAAGCGATGCTAGAAGAAAAGCTCGAACTCATGAAGAAAATCGAAAAAGAGATCTGGGACAAGATCAAGGCTGTCGAAAAGGCCGACGCCAAAGCGACCTGATCATGCCCATCATCACTCGCCTTGTCCAAGGTAAGAAAAATCCCAATCGGGTTAATCTATACCTAGACAACCAGTTTGCCTTAGCGCTTTCTATCGATAAAGTCGGTGAACGTGATCTCAAAAAAGGACTCGAACTAACAGAAGCGCAGATAGACGATCTCAAGGACACCGACGAGACCGACTACATATACGCCAAGCTCCTCAACTTCCTCTCCTACCGTCCCCGCACAATCAAAGAAGTGCGTGATCGGCTCTACAAGTACGACGTAAGAGACGCAACTAAACAAGATGTTTTGGTCAACAAACTCAAAAGCCAGGGTTATCTCGATGATTCAAGTTTTGCCAGTTGGTTTATCGCCTCGCGCAACACCCACCGCCCCCGCTCTACCCGCCTGCTCAAGAGCGAGTTAAAATCCAAAGGTGTTAGCGAGGAAATCATCCAAGCTGTCCTCACCCAAATTACTCCTGAGTCAGAGACGATCCATCGTCTACTCACTAAGAAACTTGGTCTGGGCAGAACTCTAGCCCAGCCAGAACGACAGAAATTGCTTGCTTACCTCTCTCGCCAGGGTTTCGCCTGGGACAAGATCGCTGAGGTTGTCAAAAGCTGGGAATCAGAGTAGAATAACCCTACCTATTAGAAAAATATTACAAAAATCAAACATGTGCTATCGTTTATCTTTGCATTCAGCCAAAAGAGCTAAATAAGTCACTTGATTTTGTGGTGAGTTTTTTCTAAGAGGGTATAACAGTTTTTTTTAGGAGATCTATATGAGTACTTTACTCAAGTCGTTGCTAGCCACGTTTAACAAAACTAAGAAGGCAAAATCAGAGTCACCAAAAGTCGCCAAGCCAATCGTTACCAAGAAAGACGTTGTGAAATCTGAGAACTCAGAACTTCTCAAACAAGCAGAAAGCACCGCCAAAGAAGTCTTGGCTTTTGCTAGGGAGCAAGCCGACAAAATCAGAGAAACGGCCAGAGTAGAGATGCAGGCACTCCAAAGCACCCTCAAATCACAAGAAGACAAACTCAAGCGCATGGAAGAAGATTTGGGCAAGAAAGACACCCAAGTAAGCTCCAAGCTCGCCGAAATTGAGGCGACCAAGTCTGAGATCCAAGAATTACGTGTCAAACAAGTCGAAAAATTAGAAAAAATTGGTGGGTTGACCAAAGAAAAGGCCAAAGATGTCCTCCTTGAGGCTGTCGACAAAAAACTTGCCCGCGACGTGGCCGAGCGCATTCGAGTGGCCGAGGACGAGATCAAAGAGGCGGTGGATGCTAAGTCACGCGATCTCTTGATCGACGCCATGTATCATGGCTCTACCGAGTATGTAGCTGAGTTCACGATCTCCACTGTCAAGATCGCCGACGATGACGTCAAGGGACGCATTATCGGTAAAGAGGGTAGGAACATCCGCACCTTCGAAAAAGTTACTGGCGTGGACATTGACATGGACGAAACTCCCGGTCAAATCAGACTCTCGTGTTACGACGGGGTGAGGCGCGAAGTGGCGCGCATTGCGCTCGAGCGACTCATCAAAGATGGTCGTATTCAACCAACAAGAATCGAAGAATATGTGATCAAGGCTCGTCAGGATATCGAAAAAATCATGTATGAAGAAGGTAAAAAACTCTGCCATATGGTGGGAGCGTACAACCTTCCCCAAGACTTGATTGCCATGCTTGGCAGATTCAAATTCCGCTCTAGTTACGGGCAAAACATGTTGGCCCATACCCTCGAGGAGACTCGCATCGGCATGAACTTGGCCTCTGAGACTCACGCCAATGTGGATATTGTGCGTCTTGGCTGTCTCTTCCATGACATCGGCAAGATCATCACGGACGAAGAAGGGAGTCACGTCGAGCTCGGGGTCAAACTCCTCAAGAAATATAATATGCCACAGGCTGTCATAGACTGTGTAGCCCAACATCACGAAGATGAGGAATTCACGAGCAAAGAGTCGATCCTTGTCTATATATCTGATGCCATCTCAGGTTCTCGTCCCGGTGCCCGCTATGAAAACGTGGCCGAGTATGTGAAACGCTTAAACGCGATTGAGGATATTGCCATGAGCAAGCCAGGGGTGACAGAGGCCTACGCTATCTCGGCAGGTCGCGAAGTCCGCGTGATGGTAGACCCCGGCAAAGCGACCGACGACGAGGCGGCTAGACTGGCCAGCGATATCAGGGATGAAATAAAAGAGAAATTAACGTATCCTGGTACCGTGACCGTGACTGTAATCCGCGAAACCCGTGCCCAGCAGGTGGCCAAATAATTATTTAACAACAAGGAGAGAGATCCATGAAAAAGTCCGACTACTACGACATTATTGCCAAGTCTGCTCACATGACCAAAAAAGCCGCTAAAGACGCGATCGACACTTTCCTCGATGAGGTGGTCAAAACTCTCAAAAAAGGCGACAAAGTTGTTTTATCTGGAGTAGGGACACTATCTATCGGTAAAGTTGGAGCCAAGGACGTCGTCCCTTTTGGCAAGGCCGATAAACGAGTGACTGTCAAATCTCATCACGTCGTCAACTTCAAGGCAGCCAAGCCCCTCCGCAAAATTATCTGGTAGGTCCCCCTCAGGGTCAGACCTTGAAGGAAGTGCCCAACCCCGCAGATACAGAGGCGGGGAAGGTCTGACCCTTAAGGTATACTAGAAATATGACTCACACCATCCTAGCCCAGAACCTGAACAAAGTTTACACCGTCCAAAAAAAGCGCCCTGGCCTCTCTGGCTCATTTCGCGATTTATTTGACCCCATCCACGAAGACAAGGTTGCCGTGGGAGGAGTCTCCTTTGTCATCGACGAAGGCGAGCTCGTGGGCTTCATAGGTCCCAACGGTGCCGGTAAAACCACGACCCTTAAAATGCTCTCTGGTCTCCTCTATCCCACTAGTGGCTCAGTCAGAGTACTTGGCTTTGATCCCTGGGTTCGAGAGTACGATTTCCTACGGCAGATCTCCCTCGTCATGGGGCAAAAAAATCAACTCTGGTGGGATCTCCCCGCCATCGAGTCCTTCAATCTCACCAAAGACATCTATGGTCTAGATTCCAGTATCTACAAAAAAACTCTAAACAAACTCGTGGAGATGCTCGATATTGGCGATGTGCTAAACGTCCAGGTGCGCAAACTCTCCCTCGGTCAGCGCATGAAAGCCGAGCTGGTAGCGGCCCTGATTCATACCCCCAAAATACTCTATCTCGACGAGCCCACGATCGGGCTCGATGTCGTGATGCAACAATCTATGCGCACTTTCCTCAAAGAATACAACCGGGGAGGGGATGGCTCTATCATCCTCACTAGCCATTATATGGACGACGTCAAAGAGCTTTGTAAGCGTGTCATTATAATCGATCAGGGGAGCATTCTCTACGATGGTCTCCTCTCTGAGGTCATCGCCAAGTTTAGCAAACATAAAATCATCGAAGTTATTACCCACTCTGGCACCACTACTCACAAAGTCTTACGAGCGAAAGTGGCCGAAAAAGCCGCAGAGCTGCTCAAAGATCCCGCCGTCGTCGACATCAACATCAAAGAAGTCGAGATTGAAGACGTCATCCGCCAAGTTTTTGCGGGCAAATAATGCAGAAATATTTCTCACTCTTTACGATCACTCTCCAGGAGATTTTTGCTTATCGTCTCAACATGCTTATGTGGAGAGTCCGCCAAGTATTCGTTTTTTTAGTCCCATTTTTTATCTGGAAATCTATTCTGGGTCAGGGAGGAGAAATTTACGGATACAACTTTGCGGCTATCATGACTTATTTATTTGGCACGACAGTATTACGCTCCCTGGTCATGGGCTCTCGCACGATCGACTTGGGCTGGATGATCAATAGCGGCAATCTCACTATTCCGCTCATGCGCCCGATCAATATTTTTGGGCTATTCTTCACCCGAGATCTCGCCGACAAATTATTCAATTTGAGCTTTATCATTTTTGAGATCCCTCTCATTATCCTGCTTTTTCACCCGCCTGTTTTTCTCCAAACTGATGTAGTCAGCATCCTCTTTTTTATTGTCTCCGTCATCCTTGCGATCCTGATCTATTTTTTCATCAACATCATTTTTGGCTCGCTGGCTTTCTGGTCGCGTGACATTTGGGCACCCAGATTCTTACTGATGATGATTATGGAGTTTGCCTCAGGCACGATGTTCCCGCTCGACATGCTCCCAGAGTATTGGCAAAATATTGTTTTTATGACTCCCTTCCCCTCCCTCCTCTACGTTCCTCTCAAAATATACCTAGGCACCGACCCACACTATCTTTCCCACCTTTTGATCGCTTTCGCATGGACACTAGGACTAGGTTTAATGGCCTCTCTCGTGTGGAAAAAAGGGATTAAATCATATGAAGCCGAAGGTCGTTAAATGAAAAAAGCTTTATTGAATGCCTATTGGCGAGTCTGGTGGAAACTTACCGCTCAGCAATTCCAGTCTCAGGTGGCCAACTCTAGAGGGGCTGCCTTTCTATTCATTTTTAGCAAACTTTTCCGCCTCGCTACATCATTTGTCTTCATCTGGGTGATTATCGACAAAGCCAAATTTATTGTTGGCTACAACCTCTCCCAAGCCATTTTTATTTTGGCACTCTTTAATTTGATTTCTTCCATCACTCAACTCTTTATGCGCGGGATTTACCTTTTTAGGCAAAAATTGATTGACGGGACTTTTGATTTTTATCTGCTCAACCCACTCTCTGAGCTATTTTATAGTTTGTTCGCCAATACTGATCCTCTCGACCTGATTCTGTTTTTGCCTTACGTCAGTATTGTTGCCTGGGCCTGGGTGGGCACCGGCTTCCCCATTACCCTGGTTAGTGTAATATTACTAATTCTAATAATTTTGATTTCAGAGGTCATGATCGTCGCTTGGCATATTGTCATCATTTCCGTGGGAGTGCGCTACCTTGAGGTCGATAATACGATCATGCTTTACCGCGATCTCGAGAAAATGGCGTCTCTACCTGTTGAGATCTATGGCCGCTTTGGCGCCGCCGCCCTCATGTATATTTTCCCGTTTGCTCTCATGGCTACCATCCCCGCGCGTCTCGTCTTTGGTCTCTTTAACCCATGGTATTTGCTAGGATTCGCCATCCTCGCATTTATCCAACTACGCATCTCACTGTGGTACTGGCATAGATCTCTACTTACCTATTCTTCCGCTTCGTCTTGAGCTGTATAATCAGCGCATGACCAACCGCCGCTATCCCCATCAATTTCGTTTCCAAGTCATATCGGCGTGGCTTGCAGACAATTATTCACCTCGCAAAGCCCTAGATGTTGGCGGGGGCAAAGGACTCCTTAGCTACCTCCTCAACCTTCGCGGCTGGGACGCAACCGTCGTGGACCCTGTCGATCAACAGTTACCACCCAAATATAAAGACATCAAGCTAGATCAGCGGGTTTTGATCCCAAATTCTGAAAAAGTCAGAAGGATCACGGCCCCATTCGAAGAGGTCATGGCGAGAGATTTTGATCTTCTCATTGGTCTTCATGCTCATGGGTCAAACATCAAAATTTTGAATGCCACCGCAAAATACAAAAAAGATTTTCTCATCTTACCTTGCTGTGTCATCGACGAGCCCATCGAGGTCAAAGGTGGTATTAACTGGATGGATTCGCTAGAGGAATATGCAATCAACTTGGGATTGCCCATCAAGCGTCACACTTTTAACTTTGTTCGCCAAAGTACCGCACTCTATTCAATTACCTCCTGATCTAGTGTGATACAATTCAAGAATGGCTATACTCGAGGTAAAAGATTTAACCAAAACTTTTGGGCAAAATCCCGTGATTAAAAGGGTTACTTTTGACATGGCAGAAGGGGAGATTTTGGGGATCCTCGGACCAAATGGTGCGGGCAAGACTACAACGCTTCAGATGCTTTTGGGCATCCTCACGCCTACAAGCGGCACTATCAATATCTTTGGTCAAGAACTTTTGTCTCACAAAACAGAGATCCTGGAAAAGATGAATTTTTCTTCTACTTATACTGACCTTCCCTGGAGATTAACTGTGGCAGAAAATCTCACTTGGACATCTTGGTTATATGATATCCAAGACCGCAAGCAAAGGTTAGACAAAATTAAATCCATTTTCCGTCTCGATAAACTCTGGTCACAATCATTTGCTTCACTCTCTGCCGGGCAACGTACCAGGGTCAACTTGGCCCGCTCTATGGTTAACTTCCCCAAGCTCCTTTTGCTCGACGAGCCCACGGCTAGTCTCGACCCAGAAGTAGCCGCCTACATGAGAGAGTTCTTCGCTGATCAGCGGACCAAATTTAATACCTCGATCATTCTAACCTCTCACAACATGGCCGAAGTCGAAGAGCTTTGCGATAGAGTGATCATCCTCAAAGATGGTTTAATTGTAGGCAACGATACGCCAACAAACCTTGCCAAGAAAATTGAATTTTGTCATCTCAATTTGCGCATAACCAAGAACGCTTCCCATTTGGACAAACTTATCCGCACTCGCAAGCTCAAATCTAATCTCAGTGACAGCATGTATTCCATCATGATCAAAGAGTCTCTCATCCCACTTTTCCTTTACGAAGTGACTAAAAGTAATATTCACTACTCAGAGATCTCCATCGAAAAACCCACTCTTGAGGACTATTTCTTAAAAATAGCTAAGGCCACCGACCCTGAGCTTGTCGAAGGAAGCCAATGAAACTATATAGAATTTGGGGTCTCACTCTCCGCTACCTATATCTCTTCCGCCACTCGCTTGACAGGATTAGCGATGCTTTCTTCTGGCCTACGATTGATATAGTCTTATGGGGCATGACTAGTAGCTTCTTTGCCAAAAATATAGAGGGAGGGGGTAGTACTCTCATTCTCGGGCTACTTGGAGGGATTATTTTGTGGATTTTCCCCTGGCGTAGTCAGTACGAGATCGCCGTCAATCTACTAGAGGATCTCTGGAATCGCAATCTCGTCAACATTTTTGTTTCTCCCGTCAAATTTTCCGAGTGGATCACCACTTTGCTCTTGCTGGGAGTAGGCAAAGCCCTTATTTCATTTACCTACGCTAGCATTTTGATATATGTACTCTACTCGGCCAATATCCTGTCAGTTGGCTTCGTCATCGTGCCTTGGGCAGTCCTCCTGATGATGTTTGGTTGGGTCTTTGGTCTGCTGGTTGCTGGTATCATCATGCGATACGGGACCAAAATCCAAACATTAGCCTGGACCTCTATCTATGTTGTGGCGCCATTTGCCGCCGTCTATTATCCCGTCAGTAGTTTGCCTCCCTGGGCTCAGACTATTTCCCACTTCGTACCCGCCAGCTATGTATTTGAAGCCATGCGGGCTGCCGTACTGGGTACTCCATTACCTACCTCAAAACTATTATGGCCCACGGCACTCTGCGTGGTTTACTTTGCCCTAGCTGCCCACTTGATTTATCGTAGTTTCAAACACACGCTCACGCGCGGACTCATCTCAGTCGACTAGTATGCACAAACTACTCTGTATTGTAGGACCAACAGGAGCGGGCAAAACCAAAAGAGCCATCGAAGAATATCGCAAAAATCCCAGTATTTTAGTCTCGGCCGACTCTCGCCAAGTCTATCGTGGCATGGACATCGTGACCGGCAAGGATCATCCCTCGGGCACCACCATTTACGGGGTTGATATAGTTGACCCTGACGAGCCCTGCTCAGTCGCCGTGTGGCACGAGGCTATCATGTCACCCATTAATCAGGCTTGGCAAGAGGGGAAACAAGTTATTCTAGTTGGTGGCACCGGTCTCTACGTCAAAGCGATCACACAGGGGATTGAGACGATGAGTGTACCCATCAACCAGCCACTCCGCGATTCTCTGAATGCGCTTTCTATCACCAAACTGCAAGAAAGATTAAAGGAACTAGATAATCTTAAATTTTCTAGCATGAATCACAGTGACCAGCGCAATTCTCGCCGCCTGATTCGAGCCATCGAGGTATCACACTCCCCACCCAGCCTCAAGTCAAAAAGAGAAAATTACGATACGAAGATAATCGGCCTGAGATGTATCGACGATTCGAATCATCGATACAAAATTACAGAGCGGGTGAAACAAAGAATTCAAATGGGTGCGGTTGCCGAAACTAAATCCCTTCTCTCAAAATACCATCAACCCCTCCAGTCAATGTCAGCGATTGGCTACACTAGTATTATCAAATTCATCGATGGTGTGCTCACGGAAGCACAAATGATTGATACTTGGGTATCGGACGAGCTAGCCTACGCCAAACGTCAGTTCACTTGGTTTGCAAAGGTAAAAAGTATACAATGGGAATATATTGATAACAAAAACTATGCAAACTCAGAAAATTGAGATCTCTCAAAAAACCATTATCTTTACCGTATTTCTCCTCCTCTCTCTTTGGATCCTCTATCAGGTCAGGAGTATCATCGTCCTCCTCTTCATCGCTTTTATTCTCATGACAGCAGTCAATCCTCTGGTGAGACTAGCTAAAAAAATCAAAATTCCCACCATCGTGGTGATGCTGGTAGTGTATTTTGGGATGATCGCCCTGATCTCCACTGTGGTAGCCTCCCTGGTGCCTGCCTTGGTTCAGCAAACCAAAGATCTTACCCTTGTCCTACCAACCTACATGCACAACTTAGAAAATATTTTTAACGCTCAATTTGATCCTAATGTCGCTGGTAGCTACCTCAACTCTATCCCTTCCAACTTGCTCAGGATTGCGGCTGGGGCCTTCTCTAATGTGATGAATATCTTGGCTCTATTTTTTATGACCTATTATTTAGTTCTTGAGAGACCCAAGCTACACCGCTATTTCCTGAGATTTTTTGAGAATCACGATGGTGAGGAGCGTGCCGAAAAACTCGTTTTTGCAGTCGAACAACAAGTTGGGGGGTGGGTGCGCGGAGAGATCCTGCTCATGATCATCATTGGACTTATGACTTATATCGGACTCATCGTCCTGGGGATCCCCTACGCTTTACCCCTGGCGGTTATCGCTGGTTTACTGGAGGCCGTCCCCAATCTAGGCCCTACGATCGCTGCTATTCCTGCTATTCTGCTTGGGCTAACAGTTTCTCCCTACATTGCCCTAGGCGCACTCGCCCTGAGTATTATTATCCAGCAACTCGAAAATAACCTGATAGTTCCAAAAATTATGCAATCAACCACGGGCACCCAACCTCTAGTAACTATTATTGTCTTACTTGTGGGCTTTACTTTAGGCGGCATCGCCGGAGCTGTACTCTCCATGCCAATATTCTTGACTATTCAAACAGTTATAAAAGCATTTAATCCGTCCATGGGCGGGAGGAGTTAAATATATGGATATCATGGCATGGCAAGCTGCTCTCAGCTCAGTGTGGATGAGTGCCCTCGGCTCGACTTTCTCGCTCTTCCCACAAGTTTTAGGTGCTATTATCGTGGCGATCTTGGGTATCGTCTTAGGTAATTGGGTAAAGGCGATCACCGTGAAGAGTCTCCAGATGGTGAGGTTCGAAGCGTTAATCAAAGATAGTAAGTTCAAAGCTTTCCTTGTCAAAGCAGAGGTGACTGATCGAGTCGAAGAGGTCATTGGCACCATACTCAAGTGGCTCATCGTCCTTACATTCTTCATCGCCGCCACCAACATCGTCGGGCTCTCTGCCGTCTCCAATGTGCTAGGCGGAGTGCTGGGGTATATCCCTAATGTCGTCTCGGCTGTCATCGTCATGGCTATTGGCGTGCTCCTAGCCGGGATTGTTGAGGGAGTAGTGAAAGGCGCACTCGCCAGTGTGGATCTCAAAACTTCGCGTCTCATGGGCAAGATTGCCAGCTACACTGTCGTGACGATTACAACCCTAGCAGCATTCTCTGAGCTCAAAATTGCTGAATCGTTTATTAATATTCTTTTCATCGGTTTTGTTTCGATGCTAGCCCTAGGATTTGGGTTAGCCATCGGACTTGGCGCCAAAGATGTCATCGGTCAGGCGCTCTCTGACTGGTACAAAGAGCTCAAGAAAGATTTGAAAAAGTAACACTGATCTATGAACACTATCCAGAGTCTAATCCTCGGCATAGTCGAGGGGTTGACCGAGTTTCTCCCGATCTCCTCTACTTTTCATTTGATCGTGGCAAGTAAGATTCTCTCCATAGGGGATTCTGACTTCCTCAAACTCTTTGAGGTGGTGATACAGAGTGGAGCGATTGTTGCCTTGCTCTTTCTCTATGTCCACACCCTCCTCCAGGATAGAAAACTCCTCCTCAATGTGTTTCTCTCTTTTTTACCCACGGCGATAGTAGGACTGGTCTTTCACTCTCTGATCAAACAAGTGTTCTTCGAGTCAACCTGGTTGATGTTGTCGGTCTTTGTTCTAATGGGGTTGATATTTCTCTTGATCGAGCATTTCACTCTCAAACTCTCCAAAGACTGTGAGTCTCTCACGCGCTATCAAGCCCTATTAGTTGGGCTTGCTCAAGCTTGCTCAATCATTCCTGGGGTGTCACGCGCAGGCTCTGTCATCGTCGCCATGATGCTCATGGGATATAAACGCAGCGAAGCCGCCAGATATACTTTTTTGCTTTCCCTCCCAACCATTTTTGCCGCCTCCGCTCTAGACCTATGGCAGGGACGAGAACTTCTCACCTCTCTCTCTTCGGCCTGGACACTCCTGGGAGTCGGATTTATCTCTTCACTACTGGTAGCATTTATTGTGGTGAGGTGGCTGATCGCCTATCTCTCGACCCACACACTGAGAATCTTTGGCTGGTATCGCCTCGCAGCTGCTGTTGTGCTTATCGCTTTTAAGGTGTTACCTTGATGGCAAGGGGGCTGGAGTAAATCGACATTAGTCTCCCACTCGCGTCATACAGTTCCGCTCTGATGATTTCAAGTGTGCCTAGTCCGGGGTAGCTATACTCGGCCAGATCCGTGCGCGAACTGGAAAGTGCAGTGGTCAGATCAAAATTGATTTTCATCTTTTTACCTAGATTATCTACTCCTGGTGTCTGGCTCGTGATTGTTATGGCTGGGCTAGCCGTCAGATTGAGTGGTTCGCTCACGTAGGCGATTTCTATCATCCCTCTCACCGCACCAAGAGCGTTAGAGACATATATTTTTCCTTGAGTACTTGATGTTTTTTGGAATCCGATTTGGGCGGCGCTCGCTACATCATAAAGTAGTAGGCTCCCTTCCCACTGGGCTTCTTTCCCATTGATATTTACCCAGACTTTTCCGTTACGAGCAGCCTGAGGTATTTTTACTTCGATGATGGTATTACTCCATCTGACTACTCCTCCGTCACCTGATTCTACGTTACCCACAAATATTTTACTCCCCCACTCATAATCACCAAAATTAGCTCCCAAGATCACCACAGTGTCGCCGGTCTTGCCAAAGAAATTACTTACGCGATCTATTTTTGGTGGTTCGACGGGGTAGTTGGGTGAGGGAATGGCCACCACGTTGACTTCTGCCGCACTCGACCTATTTTCTGTGTCATCATTGGCCAATTTAACAGAGATCGGCACAATGATCACCAGGAGCAAAATCACATTAAATGTAATGATTTTTTTCCAAGTCAATGTCTGCTGAATTCGCTCATAAAAATTTTCTGTCATAACTTAACTCCTTTTACTGATTGTAATGACGCGATCTTCATGATTAAAGTTGATGGTCCAGTCGTCAAATAGTCCTTTTCTCCCTAGAATATAAGTAGTCGCACTAGACTCAGTAAAGGTGGCGGGGAACTCAAATTCTTGACTACCAATCTTCACGGTGATTTTTGAGAGGTAAGCGAAGGCTGGTACTCCCGAGAAACCCTGGAGAGTGATCCGCTTAGCGTTAGAGAGGTCTACGCCTGTATCTTGAGCCGCGTTGAGGGGAAGAGTCGAGACCACCGCCCCAGAGTCAAGCAGGAAGGTAGTGTTGACATATCCACTGGTGGTCTTGAGAGGTAGTGTTACTTTTGGCTCTTGCACGAAGCCAAAACTCTCATAAAGAGTATTCTTATATGGGACTCTGTATTCAAGATTCCCAAAGGAATCGGAGATCGTTACTTGATTGATCGGTGAGCGGAAAAACACTCCTTTTATGAGGAAAAACAATCCCAGCACCACCGCGAAGCCAAAAAGAGACAAGATTTTTACTATCGCTTCTGTCTTGACCGAACCTGCTGTTCCAGACACAGAGCCTGTCGAATGCTGATCAAAGGTGAGATAGGCCATATACCCCTATGGTATCATAAAAAGATGTATCTCTTGCAAGAAGCAATTATCCCGATCATAATCAGCCTTGTTTCCCTCCTCCTCAACATCATCTTATTTTTTTGGCTTCGCAGAGTTAGCAAGCACTATAACTCACTCACCAAAGGGATCGATCCAAAGACTCTGATGAATGCCCTTCAAGGTATTCAAAAAACGATTGCGGTACACGAACATCTACAAGAGACTACCAAGAACGAACTCTCTAAACTACGCGATGACGTGCGCCTCCATCTACAACAACTTACGCTCAAACGCTTCAATCCCTTCGGCGATACCGGGGGTGATCAGAGCTTTATCTTGGCTATTCTAGATGGTAACAAAGATGGAGTTGTCATCACCTCATTGCACAGTAGAGAAAATACGCGTTTTTATGTAAAATCAGTTAAAGGTGGAGAAGGGATCGACCATCCACTCTCCGAGGAAGAGCAAAAAATTATTAATAGAAAGGGCAAATAACATATGCAGAACCCAATTATCAAAGCCCTTATTGTTTTCCTCTTATCATTTTCTATCTCTGGTGGTTCCAGCTACGCACTTACCAACTATCTATATTCACCTGGCTCGGGTAATGCTCCCACCCCGGTCTCCACACCTGCTATTGGTGGCGGTCTCAACATCGATCCCTCCGCTCCTCGTACCTCTGAGTGTCCCATCAATGGTCAAATGTATACAACCGCCGAAGAAAAAGTTTGGCAATCTCGTCGCCCACTCGTGGTGATGATCGAAAACTCTGTCGATGCCCGCCCCCAATCGGGACTAAACTCCTCCGACATCTTATACGAAGCTGTTGCCGAGGGAGGTATCACTCGCTTTGCTGCAGTCTTCTATTGTGGTGTGGCCGCTAGAGATACGATTTTAGGACCTGTCCGCAGTGCACGCACTACCTATATTAATTTCGCTTCTGAATACAACTACCCACTCTATACCCACGTGGGAGGAGCCAACTGTGGCTCATCCGATCCCAAGACTTGTAACACCGACAAGCGAGTCCAGGCTCTTGAGCAGATCAATCAATATGGGTGGGGCGGGGCCAAGGGCAATGATCTCAATCAGTTCTCGATAGGCTTCCCGACTTTTTGGAGGGACTATGAGCGCCTAGGTCGCACTGTTGCGACTGAACACACGATGTACAGTAGTACTGAAAAACTATGGAAATATGCCACAACACGTGGTTGGACGAACAAGTCACCTGATGGTAAATCTGACTGGAAAGACAAGTTCACTCCCTTTACCTTCAAAGATGATGCCAAGGAGAAGGGCTCAGTGGGAAAGATCTCATTTGGATTCTGGGAGAGTTATCATGATTTTGATGTGACCTGGAATTATGACGTCACCAATAATCAATACTCAAGAGACAATGGTGGCGCTCCCCACACTGACATGAACGACAAAACGACGCTCTCAGCCAAAGTCATAGTGATTCAATTTACTAAGGAACTTGGACCCCTCGACGAGCACAAACATCTGTTGTATGAGGTCATCGGGAAGGGTAAGGGCCTGGTTTTCCAGGACGGCACCGTCACAGAGGCTACTTGGAGTAAAAAAGACCGCGAATCTCGTACCGTCTGGACTGATGCCAAAGGTAAGAAGATTTCCTTCAACCGGGGTAAAATCGTTTTCGAAATTCTCCCGCTCGACAATACAGTAGAGTACTAGACTTGTTCGAGTACAATATTTGTACTAGAATAGGATCATGGCCAGTTTAGCCGATTTTATAGTCTCCAAAGTTCGCGTCAAACTGTTTGAGGTATTTTTAAGAGATCCAGAAGAGATGTATTATATCCGTGAGTTGACACGTAAGATTGGAGAGGAAATCAATGCGGTTCGTCGCGAGCTGATTCACATGCAATCAGCCGGCATGGTTCGC
This sequence comes from uncultured Pseudomonadales bacterium, assembly GCA_964347565.1. Classification (GTDB taxonomy): domain Bacteria; phylum Patescibacteriota; class Microgenomatia; order UBA1400; family UBA12108; genus CAJAUT01. The sequence goes on from CAYFZD010000003.1 coordinate 52,502, forward strand.
GACGAGAAACGCGGCAATAGGATCTATTACACCTTCAACAAGAACTATCTCTTTCACAAAGAGCTCATGAGCATGATCGGCAAAACCACCGGGCTCGGTCTTGCCATCAGTAAGGCCGCCCCCAAGCTCGGCAAACTCAAATTCGCCATGATCTCTGGTCGTTTCGTGCGACACATGCCCCGCGCCAAGGATACAGTCGACCTACTCCTCGTTGGAGAGCTGATCATGCCCCAGCTCACCGAGATGATCAAAGAACAAGAAGCCAAACTATCACGCGAAATTAACTATACCGTCATGACCGAAGCCGAACTCGCCTATCGCAAAACCCACGCCGACCCCTTCATTGGTCGTATTCTTGAGGCTTCACGCGTCATGATCATAGGCGACGAAGAAGAACTCGTCTCATGATCACCAAAATTATTAAAATAGGTAACTCTAAGGGTGTGATATTACCCAGCGAAGTGATCAAAGCTTTAGCCCTGGAAGAGGGAGACGAAATTAATCTATCTTACGATGAATTATCCCAGACTCTCTCCGCTGAATTTACACAAACCAAACAGTTGAAACTTAATGTAAAATAAACTCCTATGCAACTGCGGCGCAATATCTTTCTCATAGTCCTCTTGACAGCCGCCGCCCTAGTTATTGATGCCCCCAAGAACTACCAGATTGGCAATTTCACTATCTCCAGCCCCACCCTCAAATTAGGTGCTTGGGAACGTAGTCTCAACATCAAGCAGGGTCTCGATCTCCAGGGTGGAACTGAGGTTATTTTGAGCGCTGACATGACCGGTGTGGCCCCCGCTGATCGCCAAGACGCCCTCGACTCGGCCAAAGAAGTGATCGCCCGCCGCGTCGATCTCTACGGGGTAGCCGAACCTTCTATCAAGACCATTGTGAGCCAAGACCTCTATCGTATTTCCGTGTCTCTGCCTGGCGTGAGTGACCCAGATGAAGCGCTGAGCCTGATCGGACAAACTGCCTCGCTCGATTTCCGCGAGCTCCCTGTGGCGACAGACACCGCTACATATGCCGATTTTGTTGTTACGGACTTAACAGGCAAGGATCTCCAGAAATCCTCGGTGGGTTTTAATCCCCAAGATGGTAAACCTGAGATCAATCTCCAATTTACCGATGAGGGAGGAAAAAAATTCGGCGAGATTACCTCTCGCAACGTGGGTAAACCACTCGCCATTTTCCTTGATGGGGTCCCTTTAACTACCCCCACTGTCCAGCAGGCTATTACCGATGGACGAGCTGTTATCAATGGTGCCTACACTCTTGAGGAAGCCAAGAATATGGTAATTACTCTCAATGCTGGCGCCTTGCCTGTCCCGATCCAGATCATCAAACAACAAAATGTCGCCCCGACTTTGGGGGCAGAGAGCATCCAAAATAGTCTCAAGGCAGGCGCGGTCGGTCTGGGACTGGTGGCTCTCTTTATGGTCCTCAACTATGGTTATCTAGGCTTTATCGCCGATCTAGGACTCATCATTTATGGTTTGCTAACTTTGGCAGTTTACAAGCTCGTCCCCATCACGGTCACTCTCCCTGGACTCGCTGGTTTTATCCTCTCAATTGGGATGGCGGTCGATAGTAATATCCTAGTCTTTGAGCGCATGAAGGAAGAGCGTCGAAAAGGCAACGACTGGTTGGGTTCAATGGAGCTTGGGTTTGGCAAAGCCTGGGATGCGATCAAAGACGCCAATATTGCGACCCTCATCACAACATTCGTGCTCTTTAACCCCTTTGACTGGACCTTCCTCAATAGTTCCGGGATGGTCAGAGGATTTGCGCTCACTCTCTTTCTCGGCATTTGTATTTCATTATTCACCGGTATTTTTGTCACTCGTAATTTGTTAAGAGCCTTGACCTCGCCCCAGAGGTCTGTCCTTAAAAGGAATTCCCGACTGCAAGTCGAGAAGGGCTCGGCGGTAGCCGAAAGGACAGACCTCCATGGAATCAAATAAACTCAACATTCTCCAGCCGATGAAATACTGGTGGCTCTACTTCGTCCTGTCGCTCGCTGTGATCATCCCAGGGTCCTATTCGCTCATTCAGTATGGTCTCAAGCCCTCGATCGACTTTACCGGTGGCACGACCATCGTTTGGGACACTCCTCTGAGTGAATCCGAGCTCCGCGCACAGGCCGAAGCTAGCCAAGTCACGATACTCAGTCTCGCCAGAAATAAAGATATCTACACTTTCTCTACTCCTCCACTCGAGAAAACGGCCTATCAATTATTTAGGTCCAAAATATCTGGTGTTCAAGAACTCTCATATGACGCCGTGGGGCCGGCGCTGGGCTCCGAGCTCATCAAAAAGACTCTCTACGCGATAATCCTCTCCGCCTCGCTGATACTCTTTTACGTTGCCTATCGTTTCAAAAATATCAAGTTTGGCGTCTCAGCCATTCTCGCCATGCTTCATGATAGTCTCGTGCTCCTTGGGGTCTTTAGTCTCCTTGGTTATTACCAGGGAGTCCAAGTCGACACACTGTTTGTCACGGCACTACTGACAATCCTCAGCTTCTCCGTCCACGACACCATCGTCGTTTACGATCGCATCCGCGAACTCAAGAAAAAGCACGGCTACTTGGAGTTTGAAGAGATCGTCAACCGCGCTGTTGTGGAGACTATGGGCAGGAGCATCAACAACTCTCTGACTATTATCTTTATGCTCCTTGCCATGTATCTCCTAGGTGGTGAGACTACCAAGTGGTTTATCTTTGCACTTCTGGTGGGTACGGTATCTGGGACTTATTCCTCCACCTTTACGGCGGCCCCCATCTTGATTGTGTGGGACAAACTTTCTCGTTGGTACAAAAATAAATCATGAAGATCTTCTTCGCTCGCCACGGACAATATCAGAATCCTGACAATGTTGTACCATACCGCCTGCCGGGATTCCCCTTGTCAGCGATTGGCAAACAACATGCCCTGATACAAGCCGAGAAATTAGCTAGTGAAAAAATCCGCGCGATCTACACTAGTCCGATCGAGCGCTGCGTCCAAACCGCCACAATTATTGGGCAGGAGTTACACCTCTTTCCCAATCAGAAAGATGAGATCATGGAGGCTCGCACCCCGCTCCAGGGGATCAAGGCAGAAGATCTCCCGAGCGATATCTACACAACCAAGGAGCACATAGACGGCGGGGGCGAGACTCGCGAAGAGATTTTTACTAGGATGAACGACTTTGTTAATACACTCAAGCAAACCAGTCAGAACTCCAATTATTTGCTCGTCTCCCATGCTGACCCAATCATCATTTTCTTAGCTCACGTTCTCAAGCAACCTGTGCGCGTGATCCCCATGGGTGGCCTAGTCCTGCTCGATTATAGCCAAAAGGGGATACCCAAATACTCAGAGATCATTTAGCTTATTTTACCTTGGGTAGGTAGTAAGCCAGATTCTGTTTCTCGATGATCATTTCTCTAAGCCCGCAAACTTCGGATCTCGCGTGTGCGTGCGTCTTTATCGATCCATTCGTCGGTTGCAGCAGGGAGGATTGCCCGTTTCACCCGAACTAAATCGGTTCG
>CAYFZD010000004.1:0-50609 GCA_964347565.1 uncultured Pseudomonadales bacterium
GGGGGAGGAATGTTTGGGATGGGTAAATCGAAAGCCAAACTGTTTGCCAAGGGTAAACAAAACGTCAAATTCTCTGATGTGGCAGGGGTGGATGAGGCCAAGATGGAACTAGAAGAAGTGGTCGATTTCCTCAAGCATCCAGAAAAATATGCCAAAGTAGGAGCGCGAACCCCCAGGGGAGTACTCTTAATTGGCCCAGCCGGCGTAGGTAAGACCCTGATGGCGCGGGCGGTCGCCGGAGAGGCCGGAGTGCCATTTTTCTCGATGGCAGGATCTGAGTTCATGGAGATGCTCGTGGGCGTGGGAGCTAGTCGCGTACGCGATCTCTTTGATACCGCCAAAAAAGCCGGCAACGCCATCATCTTTATCGATGAAATTGACGCGATTGGACGCACTCGCGGGGCTGGATCGATGGGAGGGCACGACGAGAGAGACCAGACGCTGAACCAAATCCTCGTGGAGATGGACGGATTCACGGTCAAAGAAAACGTGGTGGTCTTGGCGGCGACGAACAGACCAGACGTCCTTGACCCGGCGCTCGTGCGACCAGGTAGATTTGATCGGCGTGTGTCACTCGATATGCCAGATATTGAGGGACGTAAAGCCACCCTCGCAATCCACGCCAAAGGTAAGCCATTCGCCAAAAATATCGACTGGACCTCGGTCGCCAAGCGCACAGTTGGATTTACCGGAGCAGACCTAGAAAATATGCTAAATGAAGCAGCCATTTTGATCGCGCGGGAAAACCGGAGCGAGATAACCTTTGACGATATCGAAGAGGCCGCCACGAAGGTCAAGATGGGCCCCTCCAAGAAGCGGATCCAGAGTGAGGATGACCGACGCATGACAGCGTACCACGAAGCAGGGCATGCCATCGCCACCCATTTCCTCTCCCACACCGATCCAGTGCACCGTATTTCTATCATCTCTAGGGGGAGGGCTCTGGGATTCACCATGATTCCCCCCGCCGTGGATAAGTATCAAAACACACGTACAGAACTACTAGAGGAGATCTGTACACTCCTGGGAGGGAGAGCGGCGGAGCAACTGATTTACAACGATTTGACGGCAGGAGCCTCCTCGGATATTGATCGGGTGACCAAAATAGCCCGAGCGATGGTCGTGGACTATGGTATGTCTCCCCTGGGACCGATTGATTTTGGGCCACAAGAGGGGATGTCTGAGTGGGGACGTAACTTCATGGAACCCACCGACGTCTCAGATAGCAAGCGAGCCGAGATCGACAGTGAGGTGAAGCGAATTGTGAACGCCTGTGAGGTGACGACCATGCAGATTTTGAAAGATCAACGTAAAATCATGGATAAAGTGGTAGTTGCGCTCATGGAGAAAGAATCACTCGAGAGGGAAGAATTTGAGAAAATTGTGGGTGTCACAGAAAAAGAAATCAGGGCCAAAAACAAGTATAGTGTGAAGTATGAGTAATCAAGTCAGACAGGTCGCCACCAAGCTCGCCCATAGCGGGAGATTTCGTCGCTTGTTGATGGGGTTGGTGGTAGCGGTGATCTTCTTGGGACTGGTGATTGCGCCGATAGAAAAGGATGCAGTGGGTGCGAAGATTTTGACCGAAGGCGATGGGCTCTGGTTTGCGATCACGACCGTGACGGGAGTGGGATATGGAGACATGGTACCTGTGACGGGGTTGGGGAGGATTGTGGCAGTGCTACTAGAGGTATTTGGGGTGGTACTCTTTGGGGCAGTGATGGCGTTTATCTCGGTGGAGCTCTTGCGCTACCAAGAGGATTTTAATACCAAGCGATTGATCGAGAGGTTGGATGTACAGGAGGGGAAGCTCGAGGAGATCAAGAAGCAGTTGGGGTATTTGGTGAAGAAATAGAATTCAGGAAATTGTACGCGGTCGTCTGAGGAATTTTTTGTCTACCTATACTAATTCCTTTCACGTCAAAAACACTTGCCTACTACGTGTCGCGTATTTTTGACTTGATACGTCTCACGTACGTTCGCAAAAAATTATCATCCGGCCACTTTTGTTTATGAGGTACAATTGCAGATATGTCTAAACTCTTGTTAGTTGATGGGTCGGCGCTGCTGCACCGGGCATACCATGCCTATCCGCCCCTGACGACAAAGTCGGGGGAGATAGTGGGGGCGGTGTATGGGGTGGCCTCCATCCTCTACTCGGCGCTAGAATCTGAGCAGCCGACACACGTGATGGTGGCGTGGGATCTGCCCAAGCCCACTTTCCGCCACGTCAAATACGTGGGCTACAAGGCACAAAGACCCAAGGCAGAGGAAGAGATGGTCACGCAGATACCGAAAGTAAAATCAATTATCGAGGCGATGGGAGTAGTACAGATCGCACAAGAGGGATATGAGGCAGATGACATCATCGGGACGCTGTCGGAAAAATTCTCCAATCCCAAATTCTCAAATTCTCAAATTGATGTGGTTATCCTCACAGGTGACCAAGACACGATGCAACTGGTGAGCGAGCGGGTGAGGGTCCTGACGCCTGCGAAAGGGGCTAATCCTCCCGTGCTCTATAGCCCGGATGAGGTTCTAAACAAATATGGGGTGCACCCCGAACAGATTGTCGACTACAAAGCCCTCATAGGCGACACAAGCGACAATATCCCAGGGGTAGCGGGGATAGGGCCAAAGGGAGCGGCCAATCTGATCAAAATGTTTGGCTCTCTTGAGCGGATTTATCGGGATATCAAGGAAGTCCAGCTCCATTTTGGGGAACTCATGGCGAAAAAACTGGCAGATGGGAAGGAAAGTGCGTTTTTATCGCAGGATCTCTCACGCATCGTGACAGACATGGATTTAAAAATAAATATCGAGGAGATGATAGCCAAAGACCTCAAAACGGAAGCTCTAAAAATGGTGCTGGAAGAGCTAGGATTTAAGAGTCTCATCAGGAGGATTTGGGGGGAGACGGAAAAAAAGAAGGTCAAGAATGAGAATCAGATAGGATTATTTTAACTATGAAAATAGCACTGGTGCATGACTATCTAATTGAAGCGGGGGGAGCGGAGAGAGTGCTGAGAGTCCTAGCGGACATGTATCCTGACGCCCCGATTTATACGGCTCTCTCAAAAAATGGGACGGCAAAAGCACTTTTCCCAGACAGAAAGGTGGTAGAGAGTAAGTGGGCATGGTTTCTCAAAATCGGGAGATTTTATAGCTATTTCCGATTTCTCTTACCTTGGATCTGGAAAAGCATCGATTTAACGGCATATGACCTCGTGATCACGAGTTGCTCTGGGTACTTTGCCAGAGGTTTTAGGGTGAGAGAGGGTGCAAAAGTCATTGCTTACTGCCATACGCCTCCCCGTTGGCTCTACGGCTACGACACACCCACGGGGGCAGAGAGTAAGTGGTGGGGGCGGGCGTTCATGTGGATTTTCGGACCCTTTATGCGTTATTTTGATTATCAGTCTGCGACTAGGGTGGATACGTGGATCGCCAATTCTAAAGAGGTGGCAGGGAGAATAAAAAAATTCTATCGTCGAGAGAGTGCTGTTATATATCCGCCGATAGAAATCACAAATCATAAATTCTCCAATTCTCAAATGAGGGAAAGTTACTACCTCTTGGTGTCGAGGATCGTGGGGGGGAAGGGGATAGAGGAGGCAGATAGGGCGGCAGAGAGAGGGGTATTTAGTCTGAAAATCGTGGGAGAGATCGTGGATAAAGAATTGGCGAGTAGACTCAAAAATTATCTGGGGCGGGTGAGTGAGAGTGAGCTCGCCGAGTTGTACGGCGGAGCCAGGGGATTCGTCGCTCTAGCACGGGATGAAGATTTTGGGATGAGCGTCGTAGAGGCGATGAGCTATGGCGTACCTGTTTTGGCGTTTAATGGCGGAGGGTACAAGGAAACAGTGATCCCTGGGAAAACTGGTGTGTTGATCGAGGGGACAGATACTAGGAGCGTGGGGGAGGGCATCAAACAAATGGAGAAAACTAAGTGGGATAGGGCAGAGATCAAAAAATGGGCGGCTAAATTTGGCAGAGAGCGATTTGAAAAAGAAATCCGTAGGGTGGTACATGCCTGAATTACCGGAAGTCGAGACCATTAGACGGCAACTGAGCGAGCACATCTTGGGGAGTGTGATCGCGAGTGTCGAGGTCAGAGACACCCATTGCTACGGGGGGAGTCGCGAGATAGGGGGGGAGAGGATAGAGAAGATCGAGAGGGTGGGGAAATATTTATTTGTGCGTTTTGCGTCGGGGAGAGGACTACAAGTACACCTCAAAATGACGGGGAGGGTAGTCATTGATGTAGCAGAATACGAAGGCATGAAACATACGAGGGTAGTGATCAATTTGAGGGACGGACGACGAATATTTTACTGGGATACACGGATGTTCGGGTACATACGAGTCGAGAATAATTTACAAGTATCAATTGACAATTTACAAAAAAAGATGGGGCCAGAGCCGTGGGAAATCAGCAATAATGAGCTATTGCGCAAACTACAAAAGACGAATAGAGCCGTCAAAGAAGCGATACTTGATCAATGTTTGTTAGCAGGGGTCGGGAACATCTATGCCAACGACGGATTGTGGGAAGCGGGGGTTGACCCGCGGCGTAAAGCTAGCAGCCTGAGTCTAACCGAAGTCAAAAAATTGTTAGCGAGTTTGCGACGAGTGATGGAGCGAGGGCTAGCGACGGGCGGGGCGAGCGACAATAGCTATGTGAATGCGTTGGGGGAGAAAGGCAGCTACCAAAACGAGTTTCGGGTGTATGGACGGACTAATGAGCCGTGCTATCGGTGTGGGAAGCTATTAAAGAGAATTGTGGTGGGTGGGCGTGGGACTTGGATGTGCGAGGATTGTCAACAGTGACTGATTGTCTCGCATGTCTCAAACGCAAAAGCGGTCTATCTCAGCTTGGTAGCGGAGCGACCTAAACCTCGGCTACCCGCCTGCGGTGTTTTTGCAACTTGATCCACGCGAGACACATTCTCTGGGGTGTAGAGGAGGTATAATCAAGATATGAGAATAGAGAGACTGACGCTAGAAAATTTCCGTAGTTATAGCAAGAAAGTTTTTAATTTTGGGGAGCACACTGTGGTTGTCGCGCCAAATGGGGCGGGGAAGACCAACGTGCTCGAGGCCATCTACCTCTTACTCACGGGCGAGAGCGAGCGAGCGGGGGAGACGAGTGAAATGATCGCTTTTGACGGCGAGATCGGAATTGTATCAGGGATCATCGAGAACAAGGAAGAGAGAACAGAATTGTCGGTGGTCCTGACGAGGGGGAGCTATATGGGCAAGGCCACGCCTAAGCGCCGATATCTCGTGGACGGGATCTCTAGGACGAAAGCCAAATTTATCGGCAAGCTACCCGTCACACTATTTCGCCCCGAGGACATGCGACTGGTCGAGGGGTCCCCGCCCAGGCGCAGACGGTTTCTTGACGAAAGTTTGAGTCAGGCCCACCCAGAATACAGTCGCGCACTGTCGGTGTATGAGGCGAGTTTGCGGCGGCGTAATCGCCTACTCGACGCGATCCGCGAGGGGACGGCTAGGCGAGAGCAGTTAGCATACTGGGACCAATCGGTCATCAAAAATGGGAATATCGTGACCGATTTTCGGCGGGATTTTCTGGACGCTTTGTCGCGGGTGAAAACAAGTTTTGGCGAGTATCGCATTGAGTATAATGCTTCGACGGTCTCGCCGGAGAGGCTCGCGCAGTATGCCGAGGCGGAAGTGGCGGTGGGGTATACCTTGGTCGGACCACACAAGGATGACTTTCGGATCAAGGGTGAGCATGAGAAAGATCTAATGACCTATGGGAGTAGGGGGGAGCAGCGATTGGGAGTACTATTTCTTAAGTTGGCGAGCATGGAGTATGTAGAGGCCAAGCTGGGGGTCAAAAGCTTGTTACTGCTTGACGATATCTTTAGCGAACTAGATGCTACCCACAGGGAAGAAGTAGTTAAAATGATGGAGGGGAGACAAACGATCATCACGAGCGCGGAAGTGGAGGTGGGTGAGATGATGAGTGGGGCGGAAGTGGTACGGATTTAGTCCTTGTCGTCTAGTAATAAATCAGAATATAAAGTTCTGACAGCTCCAGCGATAAATTGAAGAATACTCGCAGAACCTTTTCTAACAATAAACTCATCTCCCATCGTCTGATGAAGTATTTCTAATAAAATAAGGCTACTATCAGCGGCCTCTTGTTTTCTTTCGTCATCCATATCCCCAACGTTTCTCCACTCACTGACTGACTGATTTCGACTGAGCATATCGTGAATTGTTTCCCCAGTATTTGGTCCAGATTTGTTGTTACGACTTAAAAGATTGACGATACCTCTCGGTTTTATGCGACCAAAACTTGCGAGGCTTTCGATAAGTGGTCTATATTCTGGGTATTCACTTAGGGCTTGTCGGAGATTATCTGGTGTAGGAAAGGCCATATAGTGAGTTATTATAACCTGATATAGAATATGCGTATGGTAATCAGCAAATACGTCAAGAAAATCATGCTGCCCCAGAGTAACTCGCGCAAGGGCGAGAACGGGCGAGTGCTCGTAATTGGGGGGTCACGCCTGTTTCACGCCGCGTCATACTGGAGCGCGTGCATGGCTTCTAAGATAGTGGATATGGTGCATTTCTCCTCTCCAGCGATGGAGAATGATGAACTGATGAGAGTACGGGCCAAGGCAGGATTCTGGGAGGGGATCGTGGTGCCATGGGAAGAGGTAGAGCACTATATCCAGGAAGATGAGGCGATCCTGATAGGGCCTGGCATGGAGCGAGGGGAGGAGACGAGGAAAATAGTCAATGAACTTTTGACCAAATATCCCAGTAAAAGATGGGTGGTCGATGGGGGGGCACTGCAGGAGGTAGATCCTGGGTTACTGAATCAGAATATGATCGTAACTCCCAATAAGAGAGAGCAAGAGATTTTGGGGGATAAAATCCCAGGAGGTGTGACAATCCTCGCCAAAGGGCCGATGGATATAGTATCCAACGGAGAGGAGCGAGTCGAGATAGGGAGAGGGAATGGAGGGATGACCAAGGGGGGGAGCGGAGACGTGCTGGCGGGTATCGTGGTGGGACTATATGCCAAGAGTCCGGCGATGGCGGCTTGCATCGTGGCTAGCCAGGTGAACAAGCGGGCGGGAGATAATCTGGCGAAGCGGGTGGGACCCTTTTTCTCGGCGGGGGACTTGATCGCTGAGGCGCAAAAAGTACTAGGGAAAATGTTATAATATAACTCAGATATGAAGGCCTTACCAAGAGAGTTTTATAAGTATTTTTGGGATACAAAACCGGAAGAAATTGATATCGAAAAATACGATAAGTATGTCATAGAGCGGATCTTAGAATGGGGACGGACGGCTGATTATAGGTGGTTAATAGCTGAATATGGTCGTAAGCGCCTGATTGAGATACTCGTGAAATCAAGGCAATTATCGATCAAGAGTGCTAATTTTTTGGCAACCATTTGGGATATTCCCAAGGAGGAAGTATTATGTTTGCAACCGGAATTTCGCCGGATACACAGACAGCACTGGAGTCGTTAGCGAGCGTAGATTTCGTGAAACGCTACTACCTCGCGGGAGGGACGGCTTGCGCCCTATACTATGGTCACCGGCTGTCCTATGACTTAGACTTTTTTTCGCTTGAGCCGGAGGACCCCCAGTCGATAACGGGGAAGCTGAAGGATCTGGGGAAGCTGCAAGTCGAGCAGGCGAGTGAGGGGACGTGGCTCGGGAGTCTCAACCAAGTTAAATTGAGTTTTTTTGAACACTTGTATCCAGAGATCGGGAAAGAAGAGGTCTGGACAGGAGTGAGAGTAGCGAGTAAACGCGATTTGGGCTGTATGAAGTTAGAGGCGATCGCCTCGAGGGGAATCATGCGCGACTTTGTGGATATGTACTATCTCTCAAGAGAACTAGGTTTAGCTGACATATTAATTGATGCAAGAGAGAAATATGCCGAGACTGGGTACTCTGAGCTACATTTTTTACGATCTCTGACTTACTTTGAAGAGGCAGATAGTTCCGTGCCACCGACAATGTTGGTAGACTTTGATTGGGCGGGGATCAAGCATTATTTTGAAACAGAGGTCAAGCGGTTGTCTACCAAGTGGGGGATTTAGGTTGCACGAGGTGGAGGGAAGTGGTAGATTGGGGGCAATGAGTTGGTTGGATAGAAATGGGCTTATAGAGTGTGTAGATGGTGTGTATGGTGTGGGGAGGGGAAATACTATAAGATTTGACTATCAATTGTTTCTGACCTATAATACGGAGAGATATAAATAAAAATATGATTCGTGCGAATTACGACGGTATCCAACATCGATTACCATATCGCGAACATAGAGGTCCTGATGTTGATGTGGCCGCTGTCATCGCCGCACAAGATAAAGCGAGAGCAAAAGAGTGGAGACCAGATTTTAGTGGCAATGTAAGGTTTTACTACTTAATGCTATTAGTGCTATTGGCTGGGGCTGCGTTACCAGCGTGTGTTTCAAATACAGTTCTAAACCCAGATTTGCTAACGCCTGACGATGGCCCAACCATCGGGCCTGCGACTCCAGATTCAGCTCCTACATTGGTTGTGACTCCAGGTGCTCCGGCAACTGAGGTGGTGGTGAATATGCCGATTGCGAACTTTGGTGTAAAAGCACCGCCAGACTATATTGTCGGGGGTATTGAGAATATGGGCCTCCCTACAGGGTCAGAGGCGACGGCTTGGGACGGGGGACTATTTAAGTCTGTGACCCTCCACGGTTTGGTGCCGGTACTAGATGGGGGCGTAGCCGTTAACTATATAGGAGCTGATGGTTTGAGCTATGCACCAGGACTAGATGAGCTGGGCGACCCTTCCTTTGCAATCCTAAGGCCGAATGGAGAGGTAGATCAAAGCGGAATCAGAGAATATGTTGCGAATGATGGCTTAATCACACGCTACGTCCGTGCAGGATTACCGTGTCCAGATGGATCAGTGTGTATGCAAGTCGTGAGCTACAACCCTGAGGATGCGAGCGTGCTGTATTGGGTGCGAGTAGATGAGCAAACAGGAGAAATCCTCGGATATCTCCCGGCAGTGAGTGATGAGCGCCCCACAAGTGGTGCCCAGTTTACTAGTGCAGAGGGTAAATGGGAGAGTAAGCCACTCACAGGGTCGACCGCACTTTCGGTCGGAGAGGCCGTGGGGGTGAGCTACGATAGCGAAGTCAATGGGGAGCCAATCTTCATCTTTACCGTGGGAGAGGATGTAGTCCAAGCCAATGATGATGAAATATTCTACAGTCCCGCCTCGGAAACGCTATGGGTACAGAGCGACGAGGGTCTGTTTGTCTCGGATTCCGAGACTGGGAACTGGGCTCAAGCGAAAGAGGTACCAGGAGAGGCCAAAATATACGAAGTGGAGGGAAAAGAGTTTGTATTATCCCTGGGACAGTTGTTGTGGGTGAATGAGATCACGGCTGGAGCTGATGTTCCTAGTCTGACAACTACCGATGGACGTAAGTTGAGTTGGATAAACGGCGAGTGGGTCGCTGCCCCCGAATCCGCCACCTCCACCTCCGAATCCCTCACCTGCTACAAACCCGAAGATGTCGCCACCTGGTGTGCCAACCTGGAAGCCAAGGACCCCCACGCGATGTGGCAGATGGCGATCAATGCCATGATCGACGGCCCCGCGAACGCCGACTACTGGGCAGAAACCCTCGGCAAAGCCAACCCCACGCACGCCGAGAAACTCAACTGGCTCAAAAATAGTACCCACACCGATGCAAATGGCAACGAAGCGGGCTACTGGCTCCCCGCGCAAAGCCCTGACGGCACGGACTTTTTGTGGTTGTCGGCCAATAATGGACAAGCAAAATATGCCGAATTTAATATCAATAAAGGGGTGCAGTCAGCTGGCGGGGTAAGCGTAAAAGATATTGGGATGGTAGTGCTGACCCCTGATGCGTTTAATGCAAATAAAGGAGGGATAAAAGATTGGTGGAGAGCAGTGATTGACGCCAATAGAGGAAGTTATCCAATCTTTGGCGGAGTAAAAAGTATATATACACCACAAGAAGTATATGGCTTGGTTGTGGTGGAGGGAAAATTGGTGTTTGTGGGCGGTAGTCCTAATTTGGGGGAACCATTACCTAAGTACAAACCCAGAATGATTGTTGGCTCTGGCGAAAATGCCATCCGTGTCTTTGGGGCAATGTTTGATACTTTTCTACGTGCGATGACACAATTTACAGAAAGTGATCTAAATTTAAATAATCCAGATGGTATAAATCCTCCGATGTCAATCGCTCTGACCGCGGATAGTAATGACGCGTATCCGACGGATCCAGTGGATCTAAAGGAAGAAGAGATGCTGTTGCGTGTGGCAAAGTAGACAGTAAAAAAATCATGTATGATGGAGAGATGAAGCGGCGGGTAATTTTTGGCACGGTATTTTTGACAATAGTGATAGTGCTCGTGTGGGTATTCGCCAATAAAGTGCAGGTAGGCAGGGGATATGTAATCTGGGGACAGGGAGTGGAGATAGAAGACAAAGAAACTTTGGCTAACATGATCACGGCGGGGAGAGAGGCGGCGGGATTTTACCAGCCGTTTGTAATTATGCGCATACATGAGGGACTGGGGAGTGCGGATTACTCCTTGTACACGATCGATATGCAGACCAAAGAGCCGATCACGGGCTGTCTGACACCAAAGACATATCTGGCGCGGGGCATCTCGGTCGTGACGATAGACACAGATTACAACCGCATCATCGCGGCCTACGGCGAGCAAAAGGCGAAAGGGGTATTGAACGGGATTGTAGCGAACTGTCTGGCGTTTGGGATCGCCAGCGGGGATAGTGGGGAGGGATATACGCGAGTGTGGGAGAGTGTGCAGAGCGTGATGGAGCAGGCACAAGTATTTGGAGCAGGACAATGAAGAGATTTATCATGGTATTGTTGGTATTGATACTGGTCGGGATATTTGGCACTAGACAAGTGCAGGCTCAACTGTCCTGCTCCGGTGGAGCGCATTGTTTGAAGTGGAATGTAGATTTTGAAACAGGATTTGGAACTTGCGGGCCGGGGAATGGGCTACTTTTACCGTGTGAAGACTTGGGGGGATCCTGTGGGTTTTTACCAGACAGCAGTGATGATTGCAGATTTTGTCCACCGCATGGCTACTCGTGCTCTACCCCAACGGAGTCGAGTCCGGCGCCGTCTTCGAGCGGTAGCTCATATTCAGGATGCGGGGCGGCGGCGGCGCCGGCATGCCTGGGCGCGTGCTCGGGGGGGATGGTGTGTCGGAGTGTGAGTGGGAGTTGTGCGTGCCGGACGGCGAACTCGTGCGATGACTATCTCGGGACTATCAGTGATCCGACGGTCACGCGGCTGACATCCACCTCGGCGAATGTTGTGTGGCAGGACATGAGTAATAATCAGTATGTGGATAGACAACATTTATCGGTGTGTCTATATACGGGTGGGGGATGTGTGATCGACGAGGATATCCCGCTGGGGACCAATCAAAAAATTGTGCTGGGGCTATCAGAAGAGAGGTACTACCGCGCGAGAGTGATCGTCTATGCGGGCAATGCGCCGGGAGCTTTTGCGTTATGCAGTACCAACGGATCTAGTAATCATCTGGCGTCATGTCGGCTCACCCCTAACCCCGCCCAGATAGACGTGGGAAGCAATCTTAGTTTGTCGACGAACGTGGCGAATGACACTACCTACTCGGTGACTTATGGCACGTCCCCAGGAGGTGTCGCGAGCCTGAGCCCGAGCTCCGATGTTCTCTACCCGCACCTAACGACGGCTACCGGAGTGACGGAG
Source organism: uncultured Pseudomonadales bacterium (assembly GCA_964347565.1). Lineage (GTDB taxonomy): Bacteria > Patescibacteriota > Microgenomatia > UBA1400 > UBA12108 > CAJAUT01. The sequence continues at coordinate 11,795 of CAYFZD010000004.1, forward strand.
GGGACAACGACCGCCAACAACAATGTGCGGGTGTGGGACGGAGGGTGGGGGGCATGGATATCGATATGTAGTGATACAGCCACAGTCAACGTCGGAAACGTGCCCCCACCTAGTTCGGAAGTGTCGTGGTGGCAGGCACAGGGAGGGGGAGTGTATGTGGGATCGCAGGCTGGGGGAGTAACCGTGGCCTCACAACTACCTAGTAGCGCGGCGAGACTGATCCTCCCTGGGGTAGGGGGGACGACGGGAGCACTGATCCGCGCCTCGGGAAGTGCGGATCTGGGAGTGGGAGAGGTGTCGGACGCTCTTTGGAGCACGCTCGCGAGATATAGGGGCAAACAGATGGACTACAGCTATTTCAGTGCGCAACTGGGGGTCACGCGTAACCAAGCATCTGACTTTGGCAGTGATACGCTCGACTTGCCTAGCTATGACGCGAGCAAGAACTTTTGGTATAGTGCGCCCCTCTCGGGGACGGCGACAATTGGAACTCCGTGGACCCTCGGGGTGGGAGAGAAGTATGTGGTAATGGTTGAGGGAGATCTGCGAATCGAGGAGAATATCAGTGTGCCAGTGGGGGGATATCTCGCATTTATCGTGTCGGGCAATATCACGGTCGACCCCACGGTCTCCCAGATCCAAGGGGTGTATATTGCGAGCGGAGACTTTGTGACGGAGAGTCAGTACCTTGCGGGAGTGAGTGACGATGTTCCACTGGTTGTAGAAGGAAATGTGGTGGCTTGGGGGAGCGTCGTGCTCACGAGGGACTTGGGGGCGAGCAATAGTACGACGCCAGGAGAGAAGTTTGTGTACCGAAGCGACCTGCTGACCAATATGACGACCAAGATGAAGACGTTTGTAATAGAGTGGAAGGAAGTGGTGCCGGGATCATTTGGCCAATAGCTAAATGAGGAATTAGACTTGATTATTTATAGCGGGTTTCGCCCCGCAGTCACGAGTTCATTTTCTTATCCTCTTAAGAAAATGAACCAAAAGAAGCGAGCTCCCAGGGTCACTAAAATTCTCTGACTCATGGATTGCCTCAAGTCTTTCTGGACTGCACCTGTTCGTCCAGACATTTTTCGGCACAAGTAGCGTATTCGTCAGAGTAATTTCTTGACGTTCCCGACTGGGAGGTGTCGGGGTTACAGGGCTCGAGAGGAAAGAATAAAATACGCGAGGATGATGATCACGACGAAGACCGAGCCGACCGAGACCCCGATCCAGCCGTGATTGTCGTAGTTCATGACTTTGTTCACCCCTTCACCAATGAGGGTCAGCCCAAAGAGGGAGGGGAGGACGAAGAGCATGAGCATGAAGGAGGAGTCGGTATAGTTCATAGCTTATTTTTCAAATAATATTTAGTGCCCTTGGTGCTACCCTTTTTCACAAGCAGGTTCTTGGTGGTGAGGTCACGCAAATCGCGCAGGATGGTATCCTCAGAGACTTCGCTCAGGATATCGCGCGCATTCCCCATACCCAGCTCGCCGTATTTTTCGATATATTGCACGAGCTTGATCTGGCGGTCGGTGAGGGTGAGCTGTTTGCCGCCGATCGTGTCTTTGAGATGGAGATCGAGGGAGAGTTTTTGCACTAATGACTTGATGCGTGCGAACTCGATACTGATACCGAGGGTAAAGTACTCAAGCCAAGTGGTGAGTTCGCCGGAGCTAGCCGACTGGAGGGCAGAATAGTATTCCTCGGGGTGAGAATCATAATATTCTTCGAGAGCGAAAAACTTCTTGACTTCGTAGCCCTCTAGGTAGAGAAGAAGTAAGGCCATAGCCCTGGCCGTGCGGCCGTTGCCATCGGTGAAGGGATGGATCCGCGCGAGCTCGTAGTGGAGAACTCCCGCGCGCAGGAGGGGGTGGGTGTCTTGCCCCGCAGGAGAGCTAAGCCAATCAAAGAGCTCGTCGATGAGGAAGGGGACGTCCATGGGAGAGGGGGGGCGGAAAGAGATCTCCTGCGTGGCAGTGTTGCGGATCACGACTTTGACGCTACGGTAGTGACCTGATTCGCCCTCGGGCAGGAGACTAGCGACAGTCAAGCGGTGGACTTCTTGCAGGATGTGGCGAGTGAGGGGAACACCAGAGAGCGAATCAATGTAGTCCATGACAGTGCGGTAGTTGATAACCTCCTGGATGTCTCTATCTCTCCCTACTGGGAGAGAATGGTCGATGGTCGATGGCTGATGGTCAAGAACTTCTTCGACTTCGTCAAGATTGAGATCATTGCCTTCGAGGTGAGTACCATGATGGATGATCTTGGTGCGGGCATCAGTCTGGAAGCGGCGTTCCCAGGCGGGGACGAGGGGGGCGTGTGTAATGACCTCGCGCGCAGAGTCGATCGCGCCTACGTGAGTCAAGATTTTGTTGGTGATCGAATATTTGGGAGTGTAGGGCATAGCTTGATTACCGCATATTTTGCGGGGAAATGCAAGGTGGTGGGAATGACCTCACTGTATTCACAAGTTGAAAACCGAAATAATCTGGCCGGCGCCAGATTTTTCTTGTACTCATTCTGGCGATCCCGCCAGGGCGGGAGCCAGCTCGCCAGAAATTCCGTAATATTTTCTTTGTGAACAGCAGCGAGTTCATTCCTATCATATAAGATACAATAATGAGTATGCAGTTTAGTAAATTGGCAGAATATTTCGCGAGAATTGAGGCGACGAGTTTGCGGAACGAAAAAACAGTAATTTTGGCGGAAATACTCAAGGAATCCAGTGGTGATGAGGTTGACAAGCTAGTGTATTTGGCCCTTGGCGGGCTACAGCCTCAGTTTAACAGGTTAGAGTTCCAGATGGCGGACAAGATGATCCTGCGCGCGATCGGGGCGAGTGAAGGGGAATATCAAAGAATAGGGGATTTGGGGGAGCTGGCGATGATAGTGAAAAATAAACTCCAAACTCCAAACTCCAATTTACAAATAAATTCTAATGTTCAAACGATCAAACAGGTATATGAGGCATTGGAGAAGATCGCCAGGCAGAGTGGGGTGGGGAGTCAGGAGCGCAAGGTGGCGGGACTGGCAAAACTGATCAGAGAGAGTGATAGCGAAAGCGCCAAATATATCGTGCGTATGGTGGCGGGAAAGTTGCGACTAGGGTTTAGCGACAAAACGATAATTGACGCTCTCAGCTACCTAGAGAATGGGACCAAAGACTATAGCGACAGACTAGAAAATGCCTACCAGCGCCGACCCGACGTGGGGGTGCTAGCGCAAAAAGTCAAAGAGACTGGTGCAGAGAGGGCGGCAGAGAGCATCTCGATTGTGATGGGGACGCCAGTCGTGCCAGCGCTGGCCCAGAGACTCAAAACGGCCAGGGAAATGTTGGAGAAGATGGGTAGGGTATATGTTGAGCCAAAATATGACGGGACCAGGGTTCAGATACATTTCAGGAGAGAGGGGTTTGGAGCAAACAACGAATTGACATTGTTTGGCACGGGGGAATCAGCACAAGTGAAGACATTCACCCGCAATCTGGACGAGAGCTCAGCTATGTTTCCGGAACTGGAAAATATTGCAACCCAGATCAAAGCTGAAGAAGTGATCCTCGACTCAGAGGCGGTGGGATATGACCCTAAAAGCGGTAATCTCGTACCTTTTCAGCTCACGATCACGCGCAAGCGGAAGCATGGAGTAGAAGCGGCGAGTGCTAGTGTGCCACTCAAGTTTTTTGTCTTTGACATTATGTATCGTGACGGCAAGAGTCTGATCCACCTACCACTGCGCGCCCGGCGCAAAATCCTGGCAGAGACAGTCGTGGGAGAGGGGGTGTTACAGGTGGATGGATATATTGAGACGGAGGAGCCTGATGTACTGAGAGAGTATCACAAGAAACAGCTCGCGGCAGGACTCGAGGGCGCGCTCGTCAAGCAGGTGGATGGGCAGTATATGCCGGGGAGGACAGGCTTTAACTGGGTCAAGTTTAAGGAAAGTGAGGATAGTCAGGCTAAGCTGTCTGACACACTCGACGTGGTGATCATGGGATACTACCGGGGGAAGGGGAAGAGGAGCGGGTTTACACTGGGGGCTTTCCTGGTGGGTATAAAAGATGGAGAGCAAATTTTGACGCTAGCCAAGGTGGGGACAGGGATCACCGATAAGGTTTTTGGGGAGCTGGGTGAGAGGCTGAAGAAATGTGGAATCCTAAATCCCAAGCCAGAATATAGTGTGCCAAAGACCTTGGAGCCAGACGTGTGGGTAGAGCCCAAGATCGTGGTCGAGGTAGCGGCGGATGAGATCACGATCTCTCCGACCCACTCGGCAGGCTACGCTCTACGTTTCCCGCGACTCGTGAAGTTCAGGGAGGATAAAGGAGTGGAGCAGATCACGACTCTCACGGAAGTAACGGGGATGTATGAACAAGGTTAGTAATCAGCCCACACTGCTGGGCGATATCCTCTCCAAGTTTGAAGGGAGGAGTGATGGGAAATATATCTCCCAAGAGTTCCAGGATTATGGCTATCGTCTGGCAGTAGATCTCAACGACATGGATCACAAATCCCTCTATATCCGCATGGCCAAGACGGTACCGAGGCAGATCCTAGAGCAAGCCAGAGCATTTGCGGTGGATGCGGAGCATGCGAAAAGTAAGGGCCGACTATTTATGTGGAAGATGAGGGAGCTGAGGAAGGTTGAGCTGTAAAAAGAGGATAGAAGGATTGGGGTTCAGTCATGATGAGTTGGACTTTCTGACTGCATGGCTCTTTGCTCTTCGTTAAACTCTATCACTGGTCTCATACTTTCAATTACTAGATCATCGTTAATAGGAATACTTCCTACCAGCGCAGTGAAGATATCTTCTTGCGTGAGTTGCTCACGAAGAAGATTGGGGAGTTGTTCGCGAGCATAGGAATCAGTGGTGTGGCGCAAGGCAAATTCAGCAACGTTGTTAGCGAGGACTTCTTGCCCGCGGGGAGACTGGTAGTCGATGCGTGGTTCCCCCTTATGATAACGTAATCGATGATAAGTGACGTATCCTGTTTCGTTGTTTTGGATCGCCTCTATTTCGCGCGTTAGGTCGCGACGGATTTTATCCCAGTAACCGTCGTCGTCGGTGCGTTCACCTTTGATAGCTTCGAGTTCACTACTTAGTTTTGCCAACATAGCCTCTTTCTCGGCAGGAGTTTTAAGCATTTCAGGGCTGAATCGTGCAAAAATTTGATCACGTTCGGGGAGTTCTACTGCAGGATCATCAGTAACGATGTGGATAAGATTGGGTTCATCTGCATACATACTAACACGGAGAAAATGCTCGGGAGTAATTCCATTTGCGACGCGTTGTCCTCGCAGATCTAGAGCAGTACGATGGACGCGCTTGATGGTATCGTGATCAACTTGGGTGGCCAAGTGGTTAAGTGCGACAAAAAGTTCGTCAAGGGCACTGTGGCAGCTGTCAACAATTCCTTCCTTACCAGCGTTCGGCATTTCTGCGGGCGTGGGTAGCGCGGACTCGTGAAGAGGAGGTTGATTGGAATTGAGGTCGATTGGGGATATGTTTAGTGGGCTTTCGAACATAATATATTCTCTGCATGATAGTTATTATCTGATCTAATTAAATAGACTTGGAGAAAAAAAGTCAACTAACCGCTAGCCGTAGCCGGGCAAGACTATTAATGTGGAAGATGAGGGAGCTAAAAAGAGTTGGGTAGATACCTAACGGCGACGAGACCGTGATCATCGCGTCGCTTGCCGGGTTTATGCCGACGGAAGGCGATTTCATCAAGGTATCCAGCAGGATCTGGCATCCTAGCTGCAGCCAATAAAGCATCGAGTCGATTTTTCATTGTGGAAAATTCTTCTATTATTCCATCCGAAGTAACGATGGCAACTTGACCAGGTTGGAGTTGGATTGGGTCGAGAGTATAAATATCTGGGGCTGTTGCGTCACTTGTAATAGCATTGGGCTGGTTTGGGAGGTTATGCTGGTCGGCGCGATCAAGTGCCGCTTCGTAGCTGATTTTTTCATCACGCATGAGTTCTTCAACTTTAGCATCGCGTGGGTTTTGGATTGGAGATTTGAGCTCGACGGTGCCATTTTTTGGGTCAACCACGTATAGGCGCAAGTCGCCAATACCAGCAACTTCTAAAACACCCCGGGGATCAAGGGTAAAAGCAATAAAACCAGTGCCTATTCTAATTTGTTGAGCTTCTTCTTTACCAAAGTTAAATTTGGCTACATTTTTATGAACTTGTGTATGTGCCCTAAGTGCTGCGCGTTTGAGGGAATAGCGATTGGTTCCACCGTCGTTCGCAATAGCTACGGCAACGGCTTGGGCCGTGTAATCGGGTCTATTTGCCCCGCCAGTGCCGTCGGCGACCAGACCTCTAATTATAGCCGCCGAACCTTTGCCAACTTCGTATGCACAGTAGGCTGCATCCTCGCACACTTCTTTATCAACAAGTTGAGTATTACCGTTTTTATGATTTCCTGTTCGGGTAACATGGTGGATGAGCTTAAAATCGATTTGTTCTGGTGTAAGATGTCGAACGTCATCGGCAAAGTATTTTGCAAGTCGCTGGTCGAGTAGGGGTAAGGTCAGGTCAGGTTGATCATCTTTGTTGAGTTGGATCCAGAAATAACGTTCGGCGATATTACTTGACCCTCCCTCTTTTATCATTTGATCGAGAGATTGGAGACGAGCTAGAAGTAGAGTATTTTGAGAGGCGGTTGCTTGCTTAATAGCATCAGGTAATTGAAGTTTTAGTAGCTTAAGGTGTTCAGGTTTAAAGTCATTGGGATTGGCGCGAACGTAATGTTCGGGGTTTTGGCTATCATAAGTTAGATTGAGCATAACAGGGTATTGGCGTTCAGAGATTGTATGATTGCCTACAAAGGGAGCGGCAACAATATCTATTGTGTGGTGGCGCTGGCCGTCAAATTGATGGAACTGTTGGATGAGAATCGATTTCTGTTTCCTCTGTATCTTGGGGAATATTCCCTCTAGCAACACGGCAAAGCGTAGTTGTAGCCTGGTTTCGGCTTGAGAGGGGTTGGCTTCTGGGCTAGTAGCTAATTTAAGATGAGCACTTTCGAAAGCATGTTGTACAGTAAGATGGGGTGGGATCGAGGGTTCGGCATCGCTTGGTGGCTCATCTGTGATAGGAGCAAACTCACGGAGTATTTGGTCATTCGTTGCGTTTGGGGGAGTTGGATATTGCTCAATAAGACGATTAATTTGGCTTAATTCTTGGTGACGGGAAACATTTTGTCGAATAAAGCCGGCGAGGTCTGGGTGCATAATTAGAAATTCGTCGCTACGCCCTTTTACGGGGCTTACGGGAAGATATAGATGGCCATTTCCACGCTCGAGTTGTGATAACCATTCTAGATATGGCGGTGGGGTTGTTCGTGCTTTGCCATTCTCTTGTGCATCTAGGCCACTTACCGCGGCATTTATTTTATCAATATATGGTTTTCGATCAGCTGGGGTCATTTTTGCTAGGTTGAGATGGCGAAAGCGACGAACGTCATATCCGTGACCAATTACCTCCACTGCGTTGAGATGACCAGGTTTACCAACATCTTCACTTGGCACAAGGCGGAAAACCATTTGAGGTTGTTTATCTAATCCCAGTCGAAAAACCTCGTGAGCTGTAGCGTGATTATTTGCTTGATTTTGCGCAATAAACTGTCCAAGTGCATCACTGATCCGCTGAGCAAGAGGTTGAAGCAGTGATGACCCAGTTTTGCGATTTGCCTGACGTTCGAGCTCTTGTTGAATTGCTCCTTCAACCGCTAATGTATCATCACCATTTTGGTGAAACGGCTTAAGTAGATCATTCGCAACATCACTTATAGCTGATTTTGCCCTACCTAATAATGTAGATGGAATGATAGGATTGAACGGACCACCACCACCACCTTCAGGATCAGTTATTTCTTCTGCCTTAATACTCATACTATCTCTCTTATATCACAATTGGGTGTGGGGGAATAGATTGTGTATAGTAGAAGTATGAAGCGGTATGTGTTGTCCCATGTGCCAATGGCGGTTGTGTATACCCTCATTTTGTTTGGGGTCAAGAGTGGGTGGCACAACCCCTGGGAATGGCTCTGGTTTGGGTTGGGAGTGATCCTGGGAGTGCTAATTTTGTTCTTAGACCGAGTGGTGTACACCTATAGTTATCCGGCAGAGCAGTTGTCCCAGCATTTTCTTTGGTATTTGAAACAAAAGAAGTATCTGACTGCGCTCGCTCTCATCGACAGCCGACGGATGGAGCAGGAGAAACTGACGTTTCGCTCTGCATTATTTATGGTTGTGTGGGGGCCGGTCGCGTTTTTCGCGCTCACCTCCACAACTGGACTGTTTGGCAAGGGAGTCGTGATGGGGCTCATGCTCCATATCCTCACAGATTCATGGCGGATGCTCAAAAGGGATCCAGCGAGACTAAATGTCAGATTGTTTTGGCTGATCAAGCGGGAAGTGAGTAATGAAGAGAGACTAGTTTTCTTGTGGATCATGACGGTATTGTTTGTATTCTTAAGTTTTTGGGTGAGATAACACCACAATCCTACTCGCACGCCTCAAACGCAAAAGCGGTCTATCTCCGCTCGGTTGCGGAGCGACCTAAACCTCGGCTACCCGCCTGCGGTGTTTTTGCAAATTGAGACATGCGAGCAGGATTTTGATACCATGGGGTAGTATGTTTCATATATATGGATTAGTAGTCGGGATAGCCATCGTCGTTGGGTGGAGCGTCGCCGAGAGAATCGAGCCAAAAGTGAACAAGGTTGCCCCGCTAGTGATAGGGTTGGGACTCCTGGGGGCGAGGATTTATCATGTAGTTGACCTCTGGGACTACTACTCCCAGAACATGTGGCAGATCTGGAATCTTTGGAATGGAGGAATGTCGATCTGGGGGGGAATCATCGGAGGAGGGCTGGGATGGTGGGTGAGTGGGGGGGATCTAAAAATACTAAGTGCTATGGTAACTGGACTGCCACTCGCACAGGCGATCGGGAGGATAGCGAATGGGGTGAACGGGGAATTTGTGCAAAGAGTAGGCATCCTGCCATGGTGGGGAGCAGAGGCTTTACTCGACCTGATGTTGTTTGTACTACTTAGAGGATCAACCCCTAAGTATCGAATATGGATATATCTAGTATGTTATGGACTGATCAGACTAGTTTTACAGCCATATAGGGGGTAAGATGATGGGAGATATAAATATAAAACTAGTTGCAAGGAGAATTGACTATGGCCGGTTCAAATACGCAAATATTTAGCGATCAGAATTTTGAGAGTGAAGTGCTCAAGAGCGATACCCCTGTGATGGTAGATTTCTGGGCGACCTGGTGTGGGCCGTGCCAACTGGCGGGACCGGTCGTAGACGAATTGGCGACCGATTATCTGGGGAAGGTGAAGATAGGGAAGCTAGACGTGGATGCCAACCAAGAGACTGCGGCTAAATTTGGAGTGGTCAGTATTCCGACCGTGATACTGTTTAAGGATGGTGTGGAAGTGGGGCGTAAGGTCGGATTCGCCGGGCGACCTATGTATGAGAAATTGCTCCAAATGATATGAAACACAAGATCGCGATCGTGGGGAGTGGACCAGCGGGATGGGCGGGGGCTATCTACACCAGTAGGGCCGAGATGGACACCACAGTCTATGCTGGAGAGGAACCGGGGGGACAGTTAATCAAGACGACGGAAATAGAGAACTACCCGGGAGTGAGGGGGAAGACGGGACCAGAGCTGATGATGGAGATGCAGGCGCAAGCAGAGAAGTTTGGGGCCAAACTAGTATATGAAACGATTGAGCAAATAATCCCAAATCATAAATTCTCCAATTCTCAAATTTTAAAAACAGCTTCTGGTGAGGTGAAATATGATGGCGTGATCCTCGCCATGGGAGCGGCGTCAAAGATGCTTGGTATAGGAGAGGAGAAATATTTTGGTAAAGGCTTCTCGACATGCGCGGTGTGTGATGCGGCTTTTTACAAAGGAAAGAATGTTTATGTGGTGGGGGGAGGAGATACGGCGATCGAGGATGCCTGGGCACTCACCAAGTTCGCCAGCTCTGTCACCATGCTCGTGCGGGGAGATAAATTCCGCGCAAGTATCGCCATGCAAAAGCGAGTGAGCGAGAATCCAGACAAGATAAAGGTGATGTGGAAGACTAATTTGAAACAAATTATCGGTGAGAGAGTGGAGAAATTGGTTTTGGAGACTGAGGGTAGCGAGCAGATAATGGAGGCGGAGGGATTGTTTTTTGCGATCGGACATACGCCGGCGACGGGATTTCTCAAAGATAGTGGGGTCAAATTAGACGAGCAAGGATATATCTTGACCAAGGACTTTACGATGACTGATGTGGCGGGAGTGTTTGCCAGTGGTGACTGTGTCGACCACCGCTATCGCCAGGCAGTCGTGGCGGCGGGGCAGGGTGTGATGGCGGCGCTCGACATGGAGAAGTGGCTAGAGAGCAAGTAATTTAAGACGGGGAATTCCGGTAAAGTCTTTGGAGTTGAGGGTGGCGAGACTGGCACCGTAGTGGATGGCGGTGGCGGCGATCGCCGCGTCGGCAAACTGGAGATTATTTCTGGTGTCTCGTGCTAATGTTCCAGCTAATCTGGCAATTTCTATGGAATAATCGACAGTGGTGAGATTGGAAAGAGTTGTCGCGATTTTTTCTAGTGGTTTTTTATATGAGGAGCTTTTTCCCGCAAATATCTCTTGAATGGTAATGGTAGATATGGTGAGTTCCCCATTTGGATATTTGAGTGAGAGAGAGGCAAGAATAGTATCTTCTGCAGTCTCCTGTCTCAGATGATCAATAACGAGACTAGTGTCGATAATTACCATGCATTTTTGAGTTTCTTGGCTGCAGCTATTTCAATTTCTCTCTGCCTAGCCTCTGTCGCTGGCCAATCGTCACCAGCGAGAGCTCCTTGAGTGGATTTGAGGATTTCATAGAGAGATTTTTTGGTTTGAAATGGTTTGTGGGGAAGGGGGGTGATTGTGATAACCCTATCTTCAAGTGAGACATGAAGATTGGTTTCGGGGGTGATACCTAGAGCGTTTCTCATAGACACGGGGAGGACAAATTGACCCTTGGCGTTAGTTCTGGCAATGACATTGTTCATATAAGTAATAATTTATTACTTTTATTACTTTTTGTCAAATCCATTTATGAAGAAATTTATATCTCACACCTGGTGGGTGATACTGGCATGCAGGTTGGGCTAAATTGTGAGAGGTAGATGGAGAGGAGACCTATATTTGCTATGTAAATATAGCGATTAGATTTTGGATGCCAGCTATGTAACCAGCTGCCATACCTACTCCTGGATACCCGTCTTGCGGGCGACCTCGTAACCCATCTCTTACCCGGTTGGCCAAGTTGAGGAGATGTGTAGGTCTATCGAAACTTTCGGGGTCTGGGTAAAGTTGGTCAAATGCTCTCACGACACCACCAAGAATAATAGTTGCGAATTGATTTTGTTCCATGTATAAGTCTATACCCATCATTTTAGCGATTTTCTCCCCGATAACATTTTCCCTGGTAGGATAGTTTCCAATTTCTTCTAGGATCTGATTTCCCCTACTAACGGCTTCATCTGGAAGCGAGATGTATTCTTGTGCTAACGATAGTAATCTTTGTGCATCACGCTCTTGAAAATCAGTCATGCAACCTCCTTTAATTCTTGACATTATAGGGTATGTTGAGATATAATCGTGGACAATTGGTGGACATATGCCAGATATAGAGTTTGTAAATAGTCCAAGAACAGAACAAGAACGGCTTAAAATGACGAAAAAAGTCATCGCGAGTGGGTTCTACGCTAAACACGGGTTTGTGGTCGTCCCAGAGCTAGGAGAGTTAGATCCGAACGTGGCGGTCATTTACCCGCGGACATTTGATTATGTGCCGCTAGAGTCTAGACACTTAGCAAAAAAGTGGGGCAGGGTAGGAGAGGAGTTTTGGGAGATAGTGGAGACTTACTTCCCCAATAGCGCCACTCATTTTGAGCAAGTAGAAGTGAGTCTAACCAGATATGGAACTGTGGCGTCGGGAGATCGGCTACAGGGAGGCAGGACAAAAAAGCGAGTGTACTATTTGCGGGCTGAGGCAGATTTGGCACATCTCTCTGCCATGATTGTGAATAACATTTTGTATTTGGAGCGACAAAGGCTCGGCATAACTTGGAGCAAGCGAGAGGCGCTAATGGATTTTGTGATGACCCGTCCGGCTATGAGAAAGTTATTCCCTCATTTCCGCCCAGTCATGTCGCAGTTGTCGCGAGTGTCGGCCAGAGTGAGGAAAGAATCGGAGGAGTACGTGCGCGAGCTGGGACTTGTTACGGCTACGCCGGCTTGGGAAGCCAAGGAAGGGAAGATTTGGCTAAAAGGGGTGGCGATCGGGAAAGAGATGAGTAAGCTGGAGAAGAAGGTAATGAGAGTGCTGATTGAGAGACAGGGAGAGCTGACTACCTACGACGAGCTGGCAGATGTACTCTGGGGAGCAGGAGAGTTTAAGACCTACTGGGCGATCAATAAACAAGTGGAGCGATTGCGCGGTAAGCTAGTGAAACTGGGGATCGATGGTGCAAGAATAGAGTCGGTGAGAGGACAAGGATATCTTTTGAGATAGATTGCATGGTTGGCTAGAGGAGCGAGGGCTGGTATATTAAAGGGATGAAACAAGCATTCACACAATATTTGGTGGTGATCATGTTGGTTGTCGGATCTTATTTCCTGGGAGTGTATAAAACCAAAGTCGAATACTTGGAGAAGGGTGTGCCAAATACAGCTGCGCAAGTAGCCCCAGATCAACAACCAGCCAAACCTACCACGGTTGACCTAGACAAAGTCAGAGAGAAATTTGACGGGAAACACATCACCTTTGGAGACAAAGACGCGAAAATCATCATTACGGAAGTGTCTGATCCATCCTGTCCATACTGCCATATTGCCGCTGGTCTACATCCTGAGCTCAACAACTCAAGCCCACAATTTAAACTTGTCAAAGACGGGGGAACCTATGTAGCCCCTGTGCCTGAGATCAAAAAACTGATCGATAGTGGTAAGGCCAGCTTCCTCTTTATCTACTCTCCAGGTCATGGCAACGGCGAGGTGGGCACCCAGGCGATGTACTGCGCTTATGAGCAAGGTAAGTTCTGGGAAGCGCATGACATCTTGATGACCAAGACTGGTTATGATCTTCTCAATAACACGGTCAAAAATGATCTGACACAATCATCTAAAATCACTGGATTACTCAGAAACGTTGTAGACGCTGGTAAGCTACAAACCTGTCTGGATAGCAAAAAATATACTGGCCAAGCCGCCGAAGACACTGCTTTTGTGCAATCACTCACCGGGGGAGTAGGGACACCGACGTTCATCGTGAATGAAAAACTGGTCGAAGGTGCTCAGCCTTGGAGTTCGATCGAGAACCTACTTTAACCTAGAGAGTGATATAATTCGTGTGTGAGAAAGATATTGTTTGCTCTAGTTATGTTTTTTTTGATGGTCGCGCCCGCGCGCGCAGAGCTGATGGCCACAGAGTCGGCTGGAATAGTAGAAAAAGTAGTCGTAGAGAAGACCGATCTGACCCAGCCCACCGGAGAGACGAAAGATAAACTAGAGAAACTCCTAGAGGAGAATCCGGTAGGGGAGCTCAGCTGGCAGAACTTTTTGCGTCACGGAGTGAGTAGAGCCGTCAAAAATGGGGTACCGATCAATACTGTGATATTAATCCTTTTGTTCCCACTGGTAGTAGCTATGGTAGCGGCGGCCAGACATCTGATTGGGATCAGGGGAGCAGGTATTCTGACCCCGGCCCTTCTTTCGGTGGCATTCCTCGCCACAGGGGTATGGGCAGGGGTGGCACTATTTGTGATTATTTTGTTTCTCTCAATTATTGCCCGCACCTCACTCAAGTCGCTCAAGATCCAGTACTTACCTAGAGTGTCACTCCTCCTGTGGGTAGTGTCGGCGGGGGTATTTGTGACCCTCCTCTTGGCCTCGATATGGAATGTCAGTGAGCTCATTACAGTTGGAATTTTCCCTATTTTGATCCTCATGTTGCTTGCAGAAACCTTCATCGATATCCAGCAGGGGAGAAGTGCGAGTGAGGCCAGGGCGCTTATTTTCCAGACCTTTGTGCTCGCGATGGTGTCGTCAATTATGCTAGGCAATGAGATGGTGCAGAGATCAGTATTACTTTATCCAGAGATAATCTTTTTTGGGGTGGCAGTATTTGATATTTTTATGGGGAGATATACTGGTCTGAGACTCTCGGAATACCTCATGTATCGGGGAGTAGTGAGGGAAGATGAAGAGGAGTGAACAGTATGAAAATACGAGACGTACTGGGACTGAACTCACGTAATCACCTCTATACCTCGGTTTATAATTCCCGGGCAGGGAAAGTGATTGCTAATTCCAAGCTCCTGACGAAGAAAACTCTCAAAGTTGCCAAAGTTCGTGTGCCGGAGACTTATGCGGTCATAGGTAGTATGGAGGCGCTCGAGAAGTTTGATTTTTTGACTTTACCCGCCGACTTCGTGGTGAAGCCCAATAACGGGCTCGGAGGTCAGGGGATCATCGTGATCGAAAAGCAGGGAGAGTATGCGGGAGAGTGGATCGACTCAAGTGGTGAGCTATGGAGAATGGATGATTTGCGACTACACATGGGAGATATCCTGGCCGGGCGCTATTCGATGGATGACGTGGCCGATATCGCCTATATCGAGGAGAGGGTGAGGGTACATCCAATATTTGCTAAATATAGCTACCACGGGACGCCTGATATCCGCGTGATTGTGTATAACAAGATCCCAGTGATGAGCTATGTGAGACTGCCAACAGAAGAGTCGGGGGGGAGAGCCAATCTGTTCCAGGGCGCGGCGGCGGTGGGGATCGATATTGCGACAGGGATCACAACCTACGGGGTGCACCATGCTAAATCGGTCGAATTCTTCCCGGGGACGCGGCGCAAACTAGCTAATATCCAGATTCCCCAGTGGGAGGAGATCCTGGAGACCGCAATTGCCTCAAGCGAAGCGATTGGGTTAGGCTACATGGCGTCGGACATCGTGCTACAGCCATTTGGCGATGCTCAGGGTAAACCTGATGGGGAAAATTCCACCCCAATGATCCTAGAGGTCAATGCTCAGCCAGGACTCAAGATCCAGATCGCTAACCGCGCGGGACTGCGGGAGCGACTGGCGAGGGTGAAGGGGCTCAAAATCGTCTCGCCCCGGCACGGGATTCGCGTGGCGAGTGCGCTATTTGCCGATCCCAAATTGGCGGAGAGAGGATTGGGGAGGAAGACGGTGGGGGCGTATGAGGAGGTAGAAGTGATTGGGCTAAACGGCAAAACCGAACTGGTACACGCCAAGATTGACACGGGGGCGGATGGCTCAAGCATTGACCGCGTGTTAGCCAAGGAACTGGGACTTTTGGAGAGTGAAAATATTCTGTACCATGATTATTTTCGCAACGCCTTAGGTCGCAAGAAGCGCGAGATCGTGGGCGTGACGTTTGTGATGGCAGGACGCAAAATCAAAACTCAAATTTCGATTGCAGATCGTTCTAGATTGAGAAGTAAAATGATCGTAGGGAGACGAGATCTCAAACAATTTGCGGTCGTGGTGGGGTAGATTGTGATGTTCTGTAACCGATTTCCTTGACAATCCTCCGGATAAATTTTTTGGCGTTACGCTCTTCTTTTTTAACTGAGAGATTCCAGTCAAGCCCAGGTCCAATATTGCCTTCGAGGAGATAGGGGTTGCCGGCGTTACTTACCATGAAGTCAAGAGAATAAAGAGAATGGTGATTGTTTAGTTGGGCATTAATGTTCTGAGCTTTGGCAAGGATATTTCTAGGGATATCTTCGATCTTGAGGTAGGTGAGGGTGCCACCCTGATGCTCGTTACAGCGGAAGTCATTAGCTTTAGCTACTCGAATATAGGATTCGATTATTTTCCCACCTAGGTAGATGAGACGAATGTCAGTTGGTAGATCACTACTGGCGAAAGGCTGGAGAACGAAGGAAATGGTTGGGTTGAGCGCGGTAATGGCATGCATTTCTTTTGACTGACCAGCTCCAAATTTGTAGACGTGGTTGCCACCGGCACCGTAGCGATCTTTCATGATGATGTCGGTACTAAAATCTTTGCTTCCTACGTGCGCGACCATGGTGGAGGATAGTTGATCGCAAGCTTGATTCATTTGAGCGAGAGTATCCCCAAGGAGAGAAATAGTGGGGATGGCATGATTTAAGAATGAGTTGTAGGTTTTTTGCTTATCGGAGAATACTTTGCGTAGCTTTGGGTCATTAAATGGTTTGATGGAAGGAGAGGAAAAGAGGAGCCCGTAAAGAATCTTGTTTTCGATGCTTTTGGGGCTAAATTTGTCAAAGATGGTGGCGGAGTAACATGCCCCATGGGACTTGCGCCACTGCTTATTTTGGTAACTCCAGTAGCTTTTGCAGGTTCCTGCCCCAATAATATCAGTCGAGGTTGTGAAAGCTGCTTTTAATCCTCGTTGGGCGCAACTCTCAAGAAAGTAGGCGTAGGCGAGGTTGCAAGAGGCGTTTTTGGAGTGCAGAGGGAAAGGAACACTATTAGTTTTGACTGTAATACTTGCACTCGTGGCGGAAGCTCCGTTATAAACGATGAGGACGTCAAAATTCCTGACTTTTGGCATAGACAAAATGAGACACAAAACCGAGAAAACTAAAAATTTGCGGGGTTCATTGTGAGATCAGTGAGTTCATATTATACAATATCTCTTGGAACTAAGCGAGGAACTGTGTGGGAGGGTGAGCCGTGTGTTTCTCTAGATGAATCAGCCTGGTGTCGTATTTGAGCATGGTCCAGCTTAGGTCTTTGCGGATTGCTTTTAGATCCCGCTTTATGGGAGCGAGGGATTTTTTGAGTTCTAACTTGAGTTCTGACTTCACCTCACTTCGAACAACCTCTCTTAATTGGTTAATTTGATCATCTGAGAATTTCATAATTTGATTATTACACTTGTGGATAAGGCAGTCAACGCTTAGAATAGCCAGATATGAACGGGAAAAAGGTAGTCGTTGGTCTCAGTGGGGGAGTGGACTCGTCGGTCGCGGAGGCACTCCTGATTGAGCAAGGATACGAGGTGGAAGGGGTATACCTGGAGTGTTACAACGAGCCTGGTTGTAGGACTGACCAAGATAAGGCGGACGCGCTCAAGGTGGCGATCAAGCTGGGGATCCAGTTTCAGGTATTAGATTTTCGCAAAGAATACAGGGAAAAAGTGATTGAATACTTTTATCGTGAGTATGAAGTGGGGAGAACTCCAAACCCAGATATTATGTGCAACCGTGAGATTAAATTTGGGATATTTTATGACTGGGCGCTTTCACAAGGGTTCGATTTTGTAGCGACTGGTCACTACTGTCGCATAGTTGGAGAGACTCTCCAGCGAGCGAGGGACGAGAGTAAAGATCAGTCATATTTCCTCTGGCAGATACCGCAAGATCACCTGAGTCACATACTTTTCCCACTGGGAGAGATGCTCAAGAGCGAGGTGAGGACAAAAGCTAGGGAATTGGGACTACATACCGCGAGTAAGCCGGACTCCATGGGGATCTGCTTTATCGGGGAGGTGGACGTGTCAGAACTTCTCAAAAAGAAACTAGGAGAGCAGGTAGGAGAGGTGATTTACCGAGGAGAAGTAGTGGGGAGACATAGGGGAATTTGGTTCTATACGATTGGGAGCAGAGGCGGGTGGAATTTACTACCTCGATATCAAGGCCCAGACATGGAGCCGTTATATGTGACGGCCAAGGACAAAGATCATAACCAGTTGTTTGTAGGGAAGAGAGAGGAGACGATGCGAAACCAATTTGAAATTAATTCTCAAATCATAAATTCTCAAATTCTCAAATTCGAGAAAAAATTGTGGGTGAGGATACGCAATTTAGGGGAGCTACATGAATGCTCAATATACCAAAGAACCAATGAATCAACGGTAATCAAAACCAAAGAGCCAGTTTTTGGGGTGGCAGAGGGACAGAGCGCTGTCTTGTATGACAGCGAAGGTAGAATCGTGGGTGGAGGGACTATTGCAAACTAAAAATATTGTGTATAGTGATAGGTATGAAGGTCAAACAATCAAAAAAGAAAAACTTGTTAGTTGTCTTTGTGGTGAGCTTGTTGCTAGTTTTGGGTCTTGGGATGTATGCGGTACGATCCGTTCGAATTGATGATATGAATTTGTGGCAACTCGACGACCCTGAAATCTCGGACGAGGAACAAGAAGCCTTGACATTTGGCTACGAAAGTCCCTCGATCAACGCGATCAATACGGCCAATGCGGCGGCGTTTTCTGCCAAAAAACAATCCAAATCTAAAGGATTGTTGGGTCAAGGGGGTGGGGAGAGCGACTCTGTCATGACTACGCCCAACTGGTGTGACGAAGTGGATGGCCCAGTCCAGCCAGGGTGGAAGACGCTCGCGGCCTGTGGGTCTAAAGATGAAGTCAAGGGAGGATGTGTGGCCATGAACGTGAGTACATCCACAAAGGGTGGCGGAAGCTGTCAGGCGCTGCGAAAAGTTACCCCAGAGCTAACCAGAGATTACGGGATCAGTACAGCTGGAATATCAGAAGCAGGATGCCGAGGGGCTGCTGCGATGGTACGCAGTTGGAAGAATGCATTGTTGGGACCAGAGTGCCAACCAGGGCTACTATATAACCAGAAAAGTATTACCAGCGACGTTTTCCAGAATAAATATACTGGTAAGTCTAGCCCTAAACAGATCAATATTTCCCACATGCATACATGTATGCCGGGTAACGCGGGGCGTAAACATCCTACCTTCACTAAGGGTAATGAGACGCTCTACATGGATCCCGGTCATCCAGACAAGGTGATTACCAATGGTGGTAATAGCACGGCTCCTTCTAAAGTACCGGATAAAGGCATGCAGACAAACATTGATGCCTATCGAGATGCCGGCTATACCGTGACGTGGGAAGCATACGACGTAGTGCCTAAGGCTGCCTGTGAATGTCGCACAGAGAGAGAGATCAATATCCCAACTTCAGAAGGCAAGTTGATTAAATACTGTGCAAAAACTGGCCCAGCCCAAGTCAAGCTAGAAGGTGCCACGCCCTGCTCACAGAGTAATAAACCAATGTTTTGTTGCCCAGCAGGTAAAAATCCTTCAAATGGTAAATGTGTTTAATATATAAGGAGTAGATATGGCCAAACGAAAAAGCATGGTTAGTCAA
Source organism: uncultured Pseudomonadales bacterium (assembly GCA_964347565.1). Classification (GTDB taxonomy): domain Bacteria; phylum Patescibacteriota; class Microgenomatia; order UBA1400; family UBA12108; genus CAJAUT01. The sequence continues at coordinate 31,032 of CAYFZD010000004.1, forward strand.
AAAGGAGTGATGTATAACCAGTTTTTTGGCATGATGCTCGTAGCGCTGGGAGTAGGAGCATTGGTGGTGGTAGTGAGATATATGGTAGTAGCTAGCCAAGTACCGACCGAAATTTTTGAAATTAGCCCATCTTTACTTATACCTGGTATTAATAACTAAGAGGAGATAGTATGTCAAAAAAATCAGCCAAAAAGCTCAAGTTCAATACTCAGGTATCGCCATGGTGGGCGGCGGGAGCTGTGCTCCTAGTTGGATTGTTTGTCTGGAAGTCTAGTGGCGGTATGATGAAGCCTGCTCCGGCTGGAATCAACGAAATAGCCCTAGTGCCGTCACAGAATATCCTGGCTACCTGGGAGTTTGATGGGGTCAGTGCAGAAGGATGGATAGTAAAGAAGCAGATTGGTGCCAAGAGTATAACGCCAGCGAGTATTGGCACGTTGCCTTCCCCAAACCCAGGTGGGACGACTGTGCCAACGACTCTAGCGGATGGAATGTTGGTGATCCCAGGATCAGTGGGCAAAACTGTTTATTTGATGGGACCGAAGAACTCTTTTATATTGCCAGAAAGTACCGGCAACCTAACTGTGCGAGTAGTGGTGAGTGCAGTGGTGCCACCCATGCCATCTGCAAGTCCAATCGTATTGCAGGGACAGCAGATCCCCAATGTCAATGCTCCGTCAACTATTTTAACGGGAATGCTTAAGTTCGGGAATGGTCAGGGAGAGGCGGCACTGGAGACCAAGGCCAAACCACAAATCTCTGGAAGTGATTTGGTCTATGATTTTAAGATCCCAAAAGATCGATTCTTGAATTTGGCGACCGGCTCAGCGGCTAGAAGTGTTGTGTTGAAGGAAATGCAGATCTATCTGAGCTATGCCGGCACAAGTTTGTCGGAAGTCAAGATCGATTCCATCACCGTGCAATCGGACGTGGTGCAGACGGGTAGCGGAGGTAGACCCTCTAGTTCTCCCACGCCGGCGGATGAAGATGGATCTGGGACAGCGAGAGGATCCCGTGCTCTCCCCTCAATACCCCCAAAATTCCAACGGAATTACAATAACTAATAGTATTGAGTGATTGTCAGGAACTCTTCCCCCTGGTAGAATAACTACATCTTGCGGTAGCTTCACATCAATTTTTTGAGTGCACTCGCTACAGCAAGGAAGGAAAATTTTTATGGCAGAGAAAAAAACCAAAGAGCCAAAGACCCAAAGTGTCAAGACGCCAACGACCATGGAGGAGCTTCTCGCTAGCTCTGGTTACCAACTCTCAGTACCTAAAAAAGGCGAGACGATCAAGGGACTGGTAACGGGAATCAACCGCAAGATGGTGATGGTGGATATCGGAGCCAAGACGGAAGGGATAGTGGCTGAGCGCGAGTATGAGTTTGCTAAGGAATTCATCGAGACTATCAAGATCGGAGATGAGATCGATGTCTACGTGGCCTCTGATGAGAACGAGCGGGGTCAGATCATGCTCTCACTCAAGCGCGCCATGTTTGATAAGCTTTGGGTGATGCTTGATGACTATCTCAAGAACGAGAAGGAAGTCATCGTCAAAACCGTCGAGCTAAACCGCGGAGGAATGATCGTAAGATGGCAGGGACTGCGTGGATTCATCCCCTCATCCCAATTTGGGGCCACCTATCAGGGTAATCTAGCGGGACTCGTGGGCAAAGACATCTCAGTCAAACCCATAGAGGTAGACAGGGAGAAAAATCGTCTGATCTTCTCAGAGAAACATGTATCTGAAGCCGCCGTCATGGAACAGAGGGAGTCAGCCCTCAAGGCCGTGAAGGTAGGCAACACTTTCTCGGGGTCTGTGACCGGCGTGCTCTCTTTTGGAGCATTTGTAGCGGTCGTCGTAGAGGGGATCACAGTCGAGGGACTAGTCCATATCTCTGAGATCTCGTGGGAAAAAGTCGAGGACATCCACAAATATCTCAAGGTCGGCGACAAAGTTGAGGTCAAGGTGCTCGGGGTCGAAGAGGGGACAGGTAAACTCAACCTCTCGATGAAACAGCTCCAGGCTGATCCGTGGAGCAAAGTGGCAGAGAAGTACGGTGCTGGGACCACGGTCAAGGGCACAGTGTCCAGATCCGCTCCCTTTGGTGTGTTTGTGAACTTTGAGCCTGGCGTGGATGGCCTCATCCACGTCTCGCGCATCGCCTCCTTTGGCGAGCTCAAGGCAGGAGAGAAGATCGATGTGCTTGTGGAAAATGTCGACCCAGAACACAGGCGTATGTCGCTAGGGCCAGTGCTTACCGAAGTGCCAGTAGGATATAAATAAACTAAAGGAGCAATATGTCAAAAACAAAAATGATAGTAAAGGACGACCAGATCCTCGTAGACCTACAGTGGATCTTTGAAGAGATCCGCGGGGCTAATGGTGACTGGAAGAGCGTGGAAGAGCAGCTCAAGGGTCTACTGAGCGCGGTGGAGGAGTAAAACCGTGAAAGTGTCGCTACAGCCTTTTGCCAAGAAGATTTATACCCATGAGCAAGTGGCAACCTATCTCAAACAAAAAGGTGTGGTGCGATGGGTAAAACTGGGAGACTTGTTTAACGAAGAATATGATGCGTGTGTGGATGGGAGAGAAACTAATCCAGTGGTAGGGAATCCAGGCGGAGATGTGTCACGCCTGGCCGAAGCCGTGATTGCGGTCGGGGCTGTAGCCGGGCGACACTTTAACCCAGGAGAAATACTCAAGATTTTTGATTGGTACCTGTACCATGTTGGTCGATTTTATATGCATACCGATGAACATGCCATGCACCACTTGGCCGAGTTTTTGAATGAGGGGTATGGGGCAAAGAGGATGGGAGGCAAGAAGTTCCATGCGGCAGACGAGACGTATAACTACGTAATTAACCCAGATCCCAGACAGCAAGTGTTTTTATCCCGTTACCTACTGGACCCCCGCTTTGTCGGGTGTGGGCATATGAAGTTGATGATGACCAAACCCGAGCAGTACGGGATGAGTGAAAAAGTATTGAGGTCGTTATCAGTCGCTTTTTTTGACACGATGTGGAACGTACCGGAGAATGCCAAACTTTTGGCCTACCCGATGCTACCGGGAGACCATAAGGAGGGAGCGGTCGTGAATATCGTGATTCCACAAGAAGAGTTAACCGAAAAAACTTTAGTACCGATGGTGGCTCCGACGGATGGTACGACCTCGGTGTTTGTGAACCACCCACAGGTAATTAAATTTATGAACCAAAAAGTAGCGTATTTGTTGGCAAAAGAGGGAAAAAATATTATTAAAGATTTGGATGTTGACCCAGAGGCAGTTGTAGCCCACATGGAGCACCTGCAGAACGAGGGGGTACGCCAGACTGTGTCGTCCCTTGCCTGGGGATTGCCGGTGTATACGTTTGAGATGGGGAAGTAAAGATGGAACAAGAGCAATGCAGTATACCAACTTGGATTGAGAATTTGCCCCAGCCATTGCACTGGATACTAGCTACCGCGTACGTTAATTTGTTTTGCCAGCCATTGGAAAATTGATTTTCCTATCTTGACGGATCTGGAGATCCAGGCTTATAATTCCAGAGTTATGATGAACGCAAGAGAGCTTTATCGTGAGTTTGAGAGGTTTGGTTGGAGAGTTAATGTGGTTGAGACAGGAGGTTTGGTAAGAGTAAGTCGTGGAGGAGCATTGCTCTGTGGTGATGGTAGGGCTTCGAGTTCCGACAGGGGATATTTTTTTGGTCCGAAGATTTTTGGTGGTGTTCTCGGCCTTGCTGCGTTAATTGCCATGTCGGAGGGTAAGAGGGAATTTGGGATACCAACTCTTGCGGCCGCAATGAATTTCGGTGACCATGTCCCCGGAATGCATGATATTCATGATGATCATGTGCATTGTGGTCAACAAATCGTTGCTATGCAGGGAGGTGTTTACCCAAAACAGAATTTTACTCCACAACAAGGTAGAGATTATGCGTTGCAATACGGTGGTGTACAAGTTTATTTAAGCGATGAACATGCTGAGACTGAGTTTGGTGTTAACCTGAGAGAGGGAACTACAAGATTGCCTGATAGTTTAGATCAGCGATTTTGGAATGATTTTTGGTATTTAAGAGATAGGGTTAGCGAAGGGGTGGCAGTTGAAGCATCTACAAAGACGATTGCGGCCTTGAATTCTCCCGTGAGAAATGCCGTGATCTATTCTAGACAATAAACTTTTAGTTGCACCCCTGGTTTGACTTTCTGCTAATTTAAATTGTTTTGCTAGATTTAAGTTTTGCAAGTGCTTTTTCGAGGAAGGTAGGGGGGGTTGACAAATCTCCGTTCATTTCTTATAGTGTACATATATGTACACTAACAGAAACACTAACAAACTCAAGTACTTGTCCAAAATAGATAAGCGGATTTTTCGCCTTAGCGAACTAGCTTTACTCTGGAATATAACCAACCCAAACACTCTCAAGATCACTATTTCTCGTGCCGTGAGCAGGGGGGAGCTGTTCCGCCTCAAGCGAGGATTGTATGCAACTATTCCGGTTGATATGCTCGACCCTTACGAGTATGGCTGTGCCATGGCTGGATCTTTATCATATATCTCTGCTGAGACAGTACTTAGCAGCATTGGAGCGATCAACCAGCTTCCCAGCAAAATTACTCTTTTTGGTCAAAAAACTCTCGATTTTTCCCTGGGTAATCAACACTATTATTGTCGCTATCTTCATCCTCATTACTTGAGTAATCGTCAGGGCATTACTGACAAACCACGCTATAGCAAGGCTACCCCAGGACGGGCCATGGCAGATTTGCATCACGTCTCGTCTAAATACTATATCGACAACCCACAATTAGTCGAAACCAAGGAGGGGGAGGATATCTATGTTAGTGCCTAAACGAGCAGATATGCGCCACAAATCCAATATGTTGAAGCTTCTCTCCGCCATCCTCAAAGACAAAACTCTCTCGAGTAAACTATATTTTAAAGGTGGAACATGCGCAGCCCTGAGGGGGATTTTGCCACGATTTTCAGTAGATTTAGATTTTGACTTACTAGACAAATCTCTAATTCCTACTTTGCGCCCAAGGATTATCAAACTCACCAAAATCCTTGGTTTCACTCTCAAGGAACAAAGTCAGCACGCTCTACAATTTTTCCTAAAGTACGAGGCTCGGGATGATGAGAGAAATACACTCAAACTCGAAATTTCAGACCTGGTTTCTTCAAAAAATGAGTACGAACTAGTAAACCTTGAAGAACTCAATCTTGTTTGTCAAACACAGACAATTCCCACCATGGTCGCAAACAAGCTAGTGGCTGCACTGGGGCGAATAGCGCGCAATGGTCACGTTTCTGGTCGTGATTTTTATGATGTCAGGGAGTTTTTGCTCGCCGGCCTTCCTATTAATAAATCGGTAGTCGAGGAGCGCACTGGTCAAAAATATTTTGAGTATCTAGCTAACATCCTAAAATATGTTAAAAACAATCTAACTCTTGATCAGCTCTACCGCGACTTAAATCCACTCCTTCCTCCTAAAAATTTTAAACACGTAGTCGATCAAATCATTCCCGACCTTACGATGCTTCTCACCGACGAGCTCGCTCGAAAGGAATAGGGTAGAATTGCCTCATGAGTAAATCTTCTGTCGTATACGAATGTAGTAATTGCGGCAGCCAGAGCGCGAAGTGGAGCGGGCAGTGCCAGGAATGCGGGAAGTGGAATACGCTCGTTGAAGCGGTGTATTCCAAGAAATCACAAATCAAAAATTCTCAAATTCTCAAATCGGGGAGCAAACTGCAGAAGCTGAGTGAGATAGAGGTTGGCGCAGTGAGCAGGCGGCAAACGGGGATAGGGGAGCTGGACAGAGTGCTAGGGGGTGGGATAGTGCCAGGAGAAGTTATCCTGATGATAGGCGAACCGGGGATAGGAAAGAGTACCATCCTTACCCAACTGTCATTGCTTATGGAAAAAGTGGTTTATGTCTGTGGAGAGGAGTCGCCGGGACAAGTGAAATTGCGAGTCTCTAGGCTCGCGATAGGAAATAGAAAACAGGAAATAGGAAATAGTCTGCAAATGTTGGCTGAAACGGACGTTGACGCCATTATCGCCAGCATAGATAAGCTGGATCTATCGCTTGTGATCATAGACTCAGTGCAAACACTCTATACAACGGATCTGCCGGGGATGGCAGGAAATATTGCCCAGATCAGAGAGTGTACCGCGAGGCTGATTGGATACGCGAAGCGTACCAACATCCCCGTGGTCCTCGTGGGCCACGTGACCAAGGATGGGGAGATGGCGGGACCCAAGGTGCTTGAGCACATGGTGGACGTCGTCCTCGAGCTCACGGGCGATCGCTACCATGACTTGCGCCTACTGCGTACGCAAAAGAACCGCTTTGGGGCGACGGATGAGGTGGGGGTATTCCAGATGGTGGAATCAGGCCTCGTCGAGGTGCCAAATCCGAGTGAATTTTTCCTCGCTGAGCGTGAGGAAGGTAGTGTGGGCTCGGCAGTCAGCGTGATCATGGAGGGGACCCGTGCGGTGCTTGTGGAGGTACAGGCCCTGGTAGTGGACTCGGAGCTGCCAATACCCAGGCGGGTGTCACAAGGGGTCGATGTGCGGCGAGTACAGATCTTGCTGGGAGTGTTGCAAAAGTATACAAAATTGGCGATCGGGAACAAGGACGTGTTTGTCAAAGTGACAGGAGGACTATCGGTAAAAGAGCCCGCCATCGACTTGGCCATTGTCCTGGCGGTCGCGAGCTCAAGCAGCGGGAAGGCCCTACCCAAAAATAGTGTGGCGGTGGGGGAAGTGGGGCTGTTGGGGGAGGTACGCAGCGTGTCGTGGAGTGAGAAGAGAGTGAAAGAGGCGACGAAGCTTGGTTACACGAAGATTTACTCGAGAGATAGTTTTAAAAAAGTGAGTGAAATAGTAAAAGGGTTGTAAGGTCTTCAGTAATCCGCACGATCTCAAACGCAAAACCGATAATAATTTTCTGCTGAAAATTTTATCTTAATTCTCGGCCCGTCGGCCTGCGAAGTATTTTGCCACTTGAGACATGCGGATTACTTCGTGCTATTTTTACGCTACTGACTACGAAGGATCATTCGAACTCTGAGTAAAATACTTTTGAGAAGGTTATCCACAGAAGTAAAATTTGGAGAAAATCCAGATCTATTATTTATATGGGGTAGGTGGGAATGTAGGGTGATAAAAGTTATAGGTTGACTATTGATACCAGAGGTAGTATATTACCTCCACTAACCCAACTAGTTTTGAGTTTCACAAGATTAGTAGCCTGGGATAGTTTAAAAAGTCGATAGAAACGAAAAGAGCATTCCTACCGCTGATTCTCCATTTGCACGGGATCACGTGTAGCAATGCTCTTATTCAAATACGAAGTGTAGCTGTTTCAATATCTACACAAGCGTATCTAAACTTTAACATTGTCATATAGAGGCGTCAAGCTACATTTTGTGTGTAACACTATATCGCACACACTATATGTAGTGCTTTGACCTATAACGTCTTGAGTTGTAGATAGTGTGGAGGGGCATGTGAGATAGGGCAGGCTCATAGTCCCTCCACACTGTTTGTAACTATTTATGATGAGCAGATTTATAATTTAAGATCAAAAGATATGGTATGGTGTGAGCAAGGTCAGGTTAATGTGGATGACGAATCTCTGGGATACGGAATCAGAATTGATGACAAGGTAGAGCACTCAGTACCCGACGTATGTCCTGGGTGTCACTTTTGGAGATATCCCCCCCCACTTGGAGTGGCATTATTGAAGAGCGAAAGTCAAATAGAGACGTGTATAGCCGATCATGAGGAATAGTTGCCTATTTTGAGATAGAATCATGACTATGCAGATATTTGGTGGAAGTAGTAATACAGGATTAGCCAAGAGTATCGCAAAGTTGGGGAAATGGGAAAGCGGTAGGACAGAAAGTTCACAGTTTGAGAACGGAGAGCGGCGGATACGGGTAGAGAAGGGGAGCGGGACGGCTGCTATCATACAAGCATTTTCTCAGCCAGTGGATGAACATTTGATCGAGTTTTGCCTACTTTGTGACGCACTCTCCAGGAGTGGATATACAGATTTAATCGGAGTGATCCCGTGGATGGGTTACTCTAAGCAAGACAAGGTGTTTCTCCCAGGTGAGGCGCTCTCCGCCAAAGTGATTGCGCAAATCATCCAGACTACCAAAATCAAAAAAATCATTACCTTCGACTTGCACAACCGAGCCATCACGGGATTCTTTGAGATCCCGGTCGTGGAGCTCTCGGCCAAGCCCATTTTCATCGATTATTTCCGAAAAACAATCAGTAAAGATACGGTCGTGGTGGCGCCGGACGCGGGAGCAGTCAAGGCGAGCGCTTATTTTGCCAGAGAGCTCGGCGTGGGGATAGTTTATATGGATAAGCGCAGAGATCTAGGCAGCGGTAATGTCGAGGTGGTGGGGATGTCGGGAGAAGTAAAGGGAAAACGTGTGATCATCGTCGATGACATGATCGTGACGGGGGCGACCATGATGGCGAGTGCCAAGTATCTGAAGCAAATGGGGGCGAAATCGGTCTCTGTGGCGGCGACTCATCATTTGTATGTCAAGGGAGCGCAGGAGAAATTGGAGGATAGTGAGATCGATGAGGTGGTGGTGAGTGATACTGTGAGCGCACAATCACAAATCATAAATTCTCAAATTCTCAAATATAAAAAACTTAAGATTCTGAGTGTGGCACAGGCGATAGTTGACGAACTGGGATAAATTTGTCATACTATACCAGTTCCCCGACAATGTGTAGACAGAATCTCAAATTTTAAAGGTTTGATCTCAGGAGAAAATTATGCCAGGCACGAAGACAGTGAAAAAAGTGGAGCCCGAGGTAGTGGAGGCGATAGCCCCAGTAGTTGAGGCTAAACCAGCCGAAATCAAACCTGTAGAGGTGGTGGCGCCAGCGCCCAAACCGATTGTGCAGTTCTCCCCACGCCCCAATACCTACCAGCCACGCCCCCAATTTAACACTCCTCCCCAAAATATGGCAGACATCGAGCCGATTGCCGGATATCTCGATGAATCCAACGATGGACATGGAGTCATCCGACCCCAGTTCCACCCCACCGAGCGCGACGCCTATACCTCCTCAATGGTGGTGAGACGCCTAGGACTGCGACCGGGTGACTATGTAGAGGGGACTGCCCGCAAGCCCAAGGACAATGAGCGCTACTGGGCACTAGTTACTGTCACCAAAGTGAATGGGAAAGCCCCAACAGATCTACACAAGCGTATTAGATTCCACAATTTGACACCCATCTACCCAATCCAAAAGATCCAGCTCGAGATGGGAGCCCAACCTCTCTCTAACCGGGTGATTGACCTGGTCGCGCCGATAGGGCGGGGTCAGCGGGGGATGATCGTGGCCCCACCCAAGGCAGGTAAAACGACGATCATGAAAGATATGGTGACAGGAATCGCCAAAAACTATCCCGAGATCCACTTGATGACCGTGCTCATAGGAGAGCGCCCCGAAGAGGTGACTGATATCAGAAGGCACCTAGAAAAAGTCACCGAAGACTCACTGATGAGGGGGGAGTGTGCGGCCTCTAACTTTGATGAGCCCGCCGAGGATCAGACCCGCGTAGCTGAGATAGCCCTCGAGCGCGCCAAGCGCCTGGTGGAGCTGGGGATGGACGTGGTGATCCTACTAGACTCCGTGACGCGCCTGGCCCGTGCCTATAACCTCGCGATCCCCACCTCGGGACGCACGCTCTCGGGAGGTTTTGACCCCGCCGCCCTCTACCCACCCAAGCGGTTCTTTGGCGCCGCGCGCAAGATGGAGGATGGAGGCTCGCTCACGATCATCGGGACAGCGCTCGTGGATACGGGCAGTCGCATGGACGAACTCATCTACGAAGAATTTAAAGGTACGGGCAATATGGAGCTGGTGCTCGACCGGCGCCTCTCAGAACGCCGCATCTTCCCCGCCATCGACGTCTATAAATCAGGCACCCGCCGCGAGGATCTCTTGTTCTCCGGGGCTGAGTATCAGAACGTGGTCGTGATGCGAAGAATGTTAGATATGCTCAACGATGATGAGCGCACAAGCGTGCTCGTGGAGCGACTGAATAAGAGTAAGAGTAATAAAGAATTTTTGGCGATGTTGAAAGAGGGATAGATAAGTGAGAGAATAATGCTAAAGGAGTGTGCTTATGACGCCAAAAAATGAATTTGTGTTGAGTATGTTGGATTATCTACCAGAGTCATGGCAGGGGAGAGCAAGAGAATTATTAAATAAGTTGGGGATGAGTAGAATAGAGGACACTGGAGAAAAACTAGGCACTGTGGAGGGTAGGTTGCAACACCTTTGGGCAGATCTTGGTAAAGTTGCCAAAATGAGTGGGAGTGAACATAGGGGCGGTTGGGAAGATAGCCCTTACTCACGTAGACAACATGGATATAGGGGTGGTTATTTTGATGGGATGATGAATTGGAACGGAGAGAAAACAAGAGTCGGTTTCGAAAGTTTTGATGGGTTGTTTGATCCTGATCAGGATGGAGGCAGATTGGAGGGTAGTCTATCTGGGGTAGATGCGTATGTAGGGGGTAGGAGGGGAGAGGAGAGAATAGCTGATCATGGCTTTATTTCTGTGACTAACATATTGGATCCAAGAGTGGAGCTTCACGGTGTGGCCGTGCCAAAAATGATTAGGGATCAGGGCGTTGAGGAAGTGATGGTCGATAAGGGCAGGGTTTCGGCTTGGTTGGAAAACGACGCTATACATGTAGAAGGAGATCATAAGTATGGTGACCCTCGCATTATGGTTGGCTACTATCAAGACATTGATGGTGAGCGAGCGGTGAACGAGGTGGCAATTTGTTGTGATTCTTGGTCGCCACAGCCGGATGGTAGTAAACCAGAATCAAGATGGATAAGGTTAACACGTGGTAACGCGGGTGTGTGGAAGGTTCGAGGATATGAGGATGTTGAGGATAAAAGTGAATGGAACCTGGAGGATAGCTGGGGAAGGCGAGCTCTTATAGCGTGTGTTTCTGGTGAGGACGGAGCGGCAACCTTGACGTTTAAAATGGGCGGTACTAATGCTGAATGCAGATTGCCGGTCATTAATCCAGAAGCAGTAGTAGCTGTAGGGGAAAATTTTGCACGAGCGGTTAAAGCAGGGGCATAGGTAGTTTGAGTTTCCACCCCTAGTTTGGTAGGATAGCAGACGCATGAGTGATTTGACGGGATACGCAGAATTTAGAGAATTTAACGCTCAGTTGTGGCGCTACGTGACTAAACATGCGGCTCGCGCTTTTTTCCGCTTTGAAGCAGGTAAAGATCTGGTGACGGGGGTGCTATATCATAAGCGGGGGAAATACGCCCGACCTTTTCTCCACTCCTCCATGATGGCGATCATCTTTTTTGCTGTCACGCTCGGTCCCCGCTTTATCCAGGCGAGTTTTGCAGGTGAGTCAAGTAGAGTAGAGTCAGTTGGGGGAGCGAGTACACTGAGCGTATCGCTTGACTCAACGGGTATTGCGACCCTTGAGTCGGAGAAGCCCTGGAACCAAGTATCTGAGTACAGCGTCAAAGAAGGGGATAGTCTCTCCTCGATCGCCGCCAAGTTTGATCTCTCGATTGACTCCCTCAAATGGGCCAACCCCAGCATCAACTGGCAAAAGGTCAAGCCGGGAGTCGTAGTATCGATCCCGCCGGTGACGGGGGTCGTGTACAAGGTCCGTCCAGGTGACACAGTCTATTCGATCGCCAAGAAATTCCAGACAGATCCCCAAGGAATCGTCGACTTCCCAATCAATACTTTTTCCGATGACGAGACATTTGCCCTGGTAGCCGGGCAGACCCTGATCATCCCGGACGGGATCATGCCGGACGAGACAGCCACAGCGCCCAGGTTCGCCACGGTCCTCACACCTGATGCTGGGTCTGTCTCGGCCACGGGGACTTTCGTCTGGCCGACGCAAGGGAGACTAACGCAGCCATTTCGTTTCTACCACAAGGGTACGGATATCGCCAACGCGGCGGGAACTAGTATCGTGGCGGCGGACTCGGGGGTGGTAGTAGTGGCGGGCTGGACCAACACTGGATACGGAAATCACGTGATTATCGATCACCAGAATGGATATTTGACTCTCTACGGCCATATGTCGGTGATCTCGGTAGGAGTGGGGAACAGGGTAAGTAGAGGGTCACAGGTGGGACTGATGGGGTCGACCGGCAGGAGTACAGGGCCACATCTCCACTTTGAGATCCGCACGTCCAGCGGCAATATGGACCCACTGGGGTATTTGAAGTAAGAAAACAAAAATCTGACCCGCACATCTCAAACGCAAAAGCGGTCTATCTGCGCCTGGTGACGCAGCGACCTAGACCTCGGCTACCCGCCTGCGGTGATTTTGCAACTTGATCTGCGCGAGTCAGATCATTTGCGATAATGGTAATATACTCGAGTATGAAAAAATACAAAATAGCTTTGTTCATTGGTCGCTTCCAGCCCTTCCATAAGGGACATCTATATAGTCTGAATAAATGTTTTGAACTAGCAGAGAAAGTGATCGTGGGGGTGGGAAGTAGCCAAGAATCAGGGACAGATAAGAATCCCTGGAACTATGAGCAGCGTAAAAGAATGATCGAGTCTTTGGGCGAAAAGATCGAAATTGTGGGAGTACCTGATCTATTTAATGACGAAAAATGGGGTGGGCAAATCATCGATTTGATCGGTCAGTACGGCTATCAGCCCAGCGAGGTGGTGGGGGTAGGGAATAACGAGTGGACTAATCGGATAATGAGGTCGAGGGGGATTGCGGTGCATGAGACAGGCTTATACCAGAGAGATGAGCTAGAAGGTATCAAGATTAGGGAGCTGATAAAAAGACAAGATACAAACTGGAGAGACCGGGTACCCTCATCAGTTGTAAAATATATTGAAGATGATAAATATGCAAAATAAAATTGACGAAATCGTGGCAGGAATCAAAAAGATTTATGGTGAGAGACCCGGCGTGATTGGGGTATCGGGAGGAGTGGACTCAGCCTTGTCGCTGACACTTCTGACGAGAGCGCTAGGTACAGTTAGAGTTACTCCAATGTTGTTGCCGTATAAAAATCAAGACATGGCAGACGCCAAGACAATCGTGGAATTTAATGGACTGACCGGGCGGATGCAAGAGATCAATATTGGAGAGATGGTCGAGAGTATCTTGGGAAAATTAGAAATAAAGAATGATCTGCGCAAGGGGAATGTGATGGCGAGGGTGCGGATGATAGTCCTGTTTGATAAAGCCAAAGAACTGGGGGCACTCGTGTGTGGGACAGAGAACAAATCTGAGCACGAGCTGGGGTACTACACTAGGTTTGGTGATAGTGCGAGCGACGTGGAGCCGATTGCAGGTCTCTATAAAACAGAGGTATGGGAAATGGCGAAGTGTTTAAAATTGCCAGAGATTTTTTATACCAAAAAACCGTCGGCTGGGTTGTGGGAAGGGCAGACGGATGAGGGGGAGATGGGATTCTCGTATGCCCAGGCTGACAAGGTTTTGATGGGGCAGATCGAGGGCATGGATAAGAAAGTTGTGGAGAGAGTGAAAAAAATGGTGGAGAAAAATATTTTTAAATTAGAAGTGCCATACGTGCTTGGCTAAACTTACGTGGGTTCTGTCTAAGAAAGTGACGCCTTCCTCTAATAATTTGGCGTATTGTTCCATACTGCCACCAAAGGCATAGGACTCGGAGAGTTGGCCGTCGTGGGTGACGACGCGGTGGCAAGGAGTGGCGTCGCCGTCAGGATTGGCATGGAGAGCATGACCGACGCGACGGGCGTCACGGGTGCCTAGCGCTCTGGCGATTTCACCATAGGTGGTGACATAACCCTCTGGGATTTGGCGGACGAGCTCGTAGACTTGCTGGAAAAAATTCATAGATAGATTGTAATTTCTTCTGCACGATCTCAAACGCAAAACCGATAATAATTTTCTGCTGAAAATTTTATCTTAATTCTCGCGCCGTCGCGCTGCGAAGTATTTTGCCACTTGAGACATGCAGAACTGATTATTATGATTTTTTACCAAACCCCTCGATGGCCTTGAGGACCTCGATGGGGACGGCGAAGACGATCGTGTTGCTGGCGTCGGAGCTGATGTCGTTAATCGAGTTGAGAGTGCGGAGGTGGAGAGCGCCGGGGGACTTGGCGAGGGTAGAGGCAGCTTGAGCTAAATTGGAACTAGCTTGGAGTTCACCCTCGGAGTTGATGATGGTCGCGCGCTTCTCACGCTCGGCCTCGGCTTGCTTGGCCATTGTGCGCACCATGGACTCTGGGAGCTCGATATCTTTGAGCTCCACAGTCTGGACGTCGATACCCCAGGCAGTCGCGTGCTTCTCCACGATCGAGAGGATTTTGGTGGCAATCTTCTCTCTTTGGGAGAGTAATTCGTCGAGCGTGGCCTCGGAGGCGACGCGACGCATGGTGGTCTGGGCGAGTTGGAGCATGGCGTAGAAGACATCCTCGACTTCGTTAATAGTCTTGCCGGCGTCAGTCACTTTGTAGTAGATGACCGCGTTCATTTTGCAGGTGACATTATCTTTGGTAATAGTATCCTGCTTGGGGACGTCGACGGCTTTGGTGCGGATGTCGACTTTCATGAATGATTGAAAGATGGGGATGACGATTTTCCAGCCGGGGCCGATGATGTAGCTAAATCTACCCATGGTATAGACCACCCCGCGCTCGTACTCGTTCACTTGTTTGAGACAGGCGAGAATGAGGAAAATGAGGAGCGGGATAATGTATGTCATAAGCCTCCAATTCTGAGTTAATTAGTGATAGTATATCTTTATGGAAGAGATGATGCAAACAGATCCAGCCCAAACTACGCTCGAGACTGTGAGTCAACCTCAGATTTTGAGGCCGAGCCGATCGTGGGGGAAAATACTCGGGGGGATATTGCTGTCAATCGTGTTGATTGGCGCGATATTATATACGAGCGTTCTCAAACCATATCTCGTCGTGGGCCAGGGGATGGCTAAACTCGCAAAATATGATTCCGCCCAAGTTACCTATAGAAGTGACGAGTCGGATGTGATCGTGGTAGTGGAGTCAACAGAAGAATCGGCTAAGGCCGAGCTAATTATCAAAGATGTGGAAGGACTGGAGGGAGAAATCAAACTGGCAGCAATATTCTCTGAAAACGAGCTGTACGCACAGGCGAACTACCCAAATCCCAAACAAATTGAGGAAGGCCTGATGATGGTCTATCCCTTAATTACCAAAACTAACGCCTATAAGATGGCCGTACCATTGTGGAGCGGAGAGAAATGGCTGCACGTGAGTTTCCCTCAGACAGACGACAAGAAAGAGGAGATCGACTGGGAGGAAGTGTGGCAGAGCGAAGAAGGGAAAGGGATGATAAAGGACTGGCTATTGGCAGTACGCCCAGGCAAAATTGAGCAAAATTACGCATTTGAAGGAGAGAACTACACCAAGGTCAGTTTTGGGTTTCGCAAAGAGCGACTGATCAAAGCAATCGATAACCTCAAAGACCTAGAGATTGATGTAAAAGTCTCTCAGATCAATTCCCTCATTGATATTGTAGAGAGTAGTGATGACTGGGACAGGGATCTACTCACCTTCCTCATCGATAAAAAGGGTGATCTACGCGTGATCGTCATGCAACTACCTCAAATCGAGGATGAGGTGCTCAACAAGGGGATTGCGGAGGGAGCCAAAGAAGATAAAACTGGCATGGCAGGCGGGCTCTTGAGTATGGCTAAGGGACTCGTATGGGGCAAGAACGAGACAGAACTCGTGCAACTGGGGTCTATCCGTTTTGACAAATTTGACGAAGTCGAATCACCAGTCATCCCTACCGAAATAGTGGAGGGGAGTGAGCTGTGGGAGATGATTGTGAAAGAGTTAGGACCCATCATCGCCCAGATGTTTGGGGGAGCGGCGCCAGTGAGTAAGACTAATGTTCCCGCCAAACCCAAGGTAGCGGCACCAGCGCCGGCCAACTGTATTCAATACAAAATCCGCGAAGGCGAGTTCGCTAGTGACAAATGCTACTCTAGGACAGATTACGATGATCTGATGTATTACATACAGCGCTATAACAGTGCAATTTTTGACTATAACGGGGCGGCGGGGCAAGCGAATGTGACGTGTAACGGGTTTAGCGAAGAGTTTGCCAAGAAATGTGAGGAATCCAAGGCTACTATGCAAAAAGCGGAGAGTGATAAAGCAAACTATGCGAATACGATCCGAGGGATCATTGCGAAAGGTAGATAAGGGTAAGAAGCTAGAACGCTTTTTTAAGTTTGACTCTCTGTGAGTAAGTGCGTTTGTAGTGCTGGCTCCAGTTGGAGCCTTTGGGGGGCAAGAGATGGTCTAGTTTTTCTTCAAGTTTGTTGAAGAAGGCAACGATTTTTTCTTTTTGTAACATGTGAGAGATGATGGTTCGATAGCCGGCACCAGTTTTGAGCGAAGCGTTGACTTTGGTGACCGTGGGCTGGCTGACTTTGAGCGTATCAGCAATATCACGTTGAGAATAATTTTCCATGAGCATGTAGGCGATAGCGAGGCGTTTGCCCAGCATGATTTGCTCGACAGGTGAGAGGAGGTCGTAGAGGAAGTCGGAGGATTTTTGAGCGGAGGAGAGCGAAGTAAATGACTCGACGAAAGTGTCAAAGATTTGCTGTTCGACCTTGGGATTTAGATACCTACGAGAAACTTGTGACATAAGTTGGTTCCCATCTTGTTTTGATTAAATGATTTAAATCATTTAATCATTAGCGGCGTGAGGTTGTCAAATCTAGTGGAATATGACCCAGTATATATGAGTTTGAAAATATTGAGTGGGAACATTGTGTGTGGGGGGGGTGAGTTGTGGGAGACGATTATGGGCGAGTTTGGGCCGATGCTTGGTCAGATGCTGACTAGCATGTCGAGTACTCCAAGTCAGACCCAAATCACGCTGTATGTGCCAGTGGCGAGTTTTAATCCAGTGGTTAACACGGGATTAGGTAAAGGGAGAGGGAAAGCAAAGTAAGAGGATTATTCACGAATGATCTTTGTCTAGGGGATTTTGAGTGGCAGTTCTTTTTCACTCGGTATCATACTATGATGATAGCCCTATAGTTTATATTTGTCAAGTGAAAAATGATATGGTAGAGTGGGAAATATGAAGAAATGGTTGTGGGTCTTGGGACTTGTTTTGACAGCAGGGAGAGTGAGTGCGCAGGAGATGATGATAGCCAAGCCAGATATCATGCCTAATCCTTTACAGATGGAGTATCACAACTATAGTTACGTGGTGAAAGAGGATGGGAGCGCGAGAGCGTGGCTGAGAGTGGATGGGCTGACAAAAATGGAAAAGGGTGGTACCTACCAGATTACACTACCAGAGGGAACGCAAGAAGGAGTATTGGGTTGGTACAAACGTGATGAGTGTGGGAGGTACGAGCGGGGAGTATGTGTCTTGTACGAAAACCAATGGCGCGAAGCAGAGGTTAAACAGGACGGACGAAGTATGAGCGTGGTGATCCCGCCGTCCAAAACGACTCAACAATCTTTTAATTATCAAGGGAGTATTAGCGTGGGGTTGGGATACCGGGTGTTGGATGTAACACAGAAGCAATGGTGGGGGCGGGAAGTGGCGGTATGGAGTGGGGCGAGTGATGGAATAGTCTCAAATTTGTCGATCGGGGTAACGATGCCTGATGGAGTCTATGTCCGAGACTACCAGACAGGACCGTCCCAGTGGGCGGCGAGTATGAACGAAATGATGATGGGGAGAGCTAGTTCAGCTGACGGACTGGGCAAGCTCATGGGTCCGATGGCGCTAGACATGGCTGGGAGCGGGGCTGTGAGCAAATACTGGAGTAATTTGATGCCAGGTGAGCAATATAAATTTGAGTTTATGAGTGCAACGAGTATCTGGAAGTTGTTTTATCGGGAGATAGGATATGGAATCGGGTGGATCGGAGCGATTGGAGTTGTATTATCACTCCTACTGCGGCTGATTGTGGGTCGAAAACCTTGGGGGTGGTACGTGGGAGTGGTGGGGTTGTTGACGCTATTATTGCTCTTGATTGGGGGATTGTGGTTGAACTTCCGATTTAGTCTCGGAAATATTAGCGGGGGTTATCCAGGCCCGGTGTATACCATGACCAAAGAGGGTGGCAGCGCGGTGGAGAATGAGAGAGTGCAGATGGCGGTGCCGGTCGAAGAGCCTCTGGCTGAGTAGAGTATAATCCCAGGCATGAAGGATTTAGCACGGATTTTTATCAAAGCTGGGGACGGGGGGGACGGCTCGGTCCATTTCCTTCACGGCAAATATCAACCCATGGGGGGACCTGACGGAGGTGACGGAGGGGATGGAGGGGACGTGATCTTGGTGGCGGATGAAAACATGGCCAACCTAGTTGAGTTCAATTTCAAAAAGAAGTTCATCGTCCCTGACGCCGATCATGGTTGGGGCAAGAATATGCACGGAAAAAATACCGATGACCTCGAAGTAAAGGTGCCCGTGGGGAGCGTCGTGTATGAGCTGAGCGAGGAATATAGTAACGCCAACTTGCGAGAGCGCGACGTCTTTGAAAAAATGCTCAAGGCACGGCGTCAGATGGTGGATATGACAGTACACGGCCAGCGCTTTGAGGCGGCGTGGGGAGGCAAGGGAGGGAGGGGTAACTTTACTTTCCGCTCCTCGACTAATCAAGCTCCCAAGGAATTTGAGCCAGGCAAGCCAGGCGACGCCAAGTGGCTACTCCTCGAGCTCAAGATGGTTGCGGATATCGGCATCGTGGGCTTACCCAACGTGGGCAAATCGTCTCTTTTGAAATCACTCACCAACGCCAACCCACGAATCGCCGGCTACCCCTTTACGACTCTGGAACCGAATCTAGGCGTGTTGACATTAAAGAATGAGAAGAGACTGATCCTAGTAGATGTACCGGGAGTAATTGAGGATGCGTGGGAAGGCAAGGGGATCGGGCCGTGGTTCTTGCGCCATCTAGAGAGAACTAAGACGCTCGTACATGTGTTGGCGCCGAGCGTGGAAGAGAAGATTGGCTCGCAATTGGTCCATGACTATAAAATAGTCCGCAAGGAACTAGAGAAATATGGGCATGGGCTCGCGGAGAAGAGCGAAATAGTCGTCATCAACAAAATGGAGCTGGTAGAGGAGAAGTTACGAGTGAAAATAGAGGCAGAAATGACTAAAAAGATCGGGAAAGAGATAGTTTGGGTGAGTGCGGGGATGGGGGAGGTCGACGGATTGACGCGAGAATTAGAGAAAAACTAGTTACCAAAGAGTGAGAGAATCGTTTCCCAAATGCGTTGCCATAATCCTGATGTACGGGTGGGTGGTAGCGATTGTGGTGCGGGTGTCCAGTTGGCGATCATTTGGGGGAGGTTGGAGGGGGTCGGCTCTTCTAGCATCGGGGGAGGAGTTGGAGCATGGGTAGGGCGAGGGGTAGCGCTGGGAGGAAGATAGAGTGTGATGATAGATGGAGATGGCCGAGGAGTTGGTGAGGGTGAGGCCGAGAGAGTGGGGGGTACGGGAGAAGAAATAATGAGTTGGGGTGAGGAAGAG
>CAYFZD010000005.1:0-43039 GCA_964347565.1 uncultured Pseudomonadales bacterium
GTGCTGAGGATAGGATTCGAACCTATGTAGCCGTGAAGCAGCAGATTTACAGTCTGCCCTCGTTGACCGCTTGAGTACCTCAGCAATTATTCGATTGTAAAACTGGAGCCAACGTCGGGAATCGGACCCGAGACCTCATTCTTACCAAGAATGCGCTCTACCAACTGAGCTACGTCGGCAAACAACTCCCATATTATACTGGCATGCGATGACTAAAGCGAGGGTTTTCTTTACCGACTAAAGATCCAAATCCTTCAAATACCGCTTAAACTCGCCATTTAATTCTGGGTGTCGCAATCCAAACTCGACGACGGTCTTCATGTACTCGATCTTATTGCCCGTGTCATAGTATCTCCCTCCTTCGATAATGCAAGTGTAAATGTCTCGCCCCCTCTTCCTCAGTTCGTCAATGGCTTCTGGTAGATAGTACTCTCCGCCGGTACCCGGTTTTTGACTGTTGAGTACGTCAAAAATGTCGGGGGTCAACACATAACAGCCGTGGGTCGCAATATTGCTCGGCGCATCTTCTGGTTTGGGCTTTTCCACTATGCGTTTGATTTTGTGCACGTTATCTTTGACATATTCGAGCTCGGCAATTCCATAGCGTGATAGGTCAGACCTCACCTCTATCTCTACCCCAGAGATCACGGGGTCGCCATATTTTTCAAACACCTCAATACACTGTTTAAGTCTCGGCTTGCCTTCGGAGTAGATAAACTCGTCCCCCCAGAGCACAGCAAACGGCTCATCTCCTATGATGTGTTGGGCGTTCTTGACTGGGGTCGCGTTGCCGTAGCCTCCCTTCTGGCGAATATAGATAAAGTTGGCCATGTCCGCAATGCGGTTAACTTCGTCGATATATGATTGCTTTTTGGGACCGCCATCCTCAAGATTTTTGATCAGCTCAGCCGAGGGCTTATCAAAATGATCTTCGATCGTCCGCTTGTGGTAGCCGGTCACGATAATAATATCTTCGATGCCCGAGGCCACGCATTCCTCAACGACGTATTGGATGATTGGCTTATCGACAACCGGCAACATTTCTTTGGGCATGGCCTTGGTCTGGGGAAGAAACCTGGTCCCAAACCCAGCTGCGGGGATGATGGCTTTTCTCACTCGTTGCTGGCTCATAACGACATGAGCTCCTTCTCTTTTTCTCTGCCCAGCTCGTCAATTTTCCCCATGTATAGGTCAATCGTTTTCTGCATCGACTCGAGCCAGGACTTGATACTATCTTCCGAGATCCCCGCCTCTCCCTCTTGGGCTTCGATTTCCTCTTTGATCTCAGTCCGCACTCCCCTGATCATTACTTTGGCAGACTCAAGTTTTGAGTGCACCAATTTCACTAGTTCTTCCCGACGTTCTTGGGTGAGTGAGGGAATCGAGATCTTGATTGTTTCGGAATCGACGATGGGCTGGAGGTTGAGACCAGATTTTTGGATCCCTGTAGAAATAGCTGCCACCAGACCTTTATCCCAGGGAGAGATCACAATCAGAGTGGTATCAGGAGCAGTGATCGTCGCTAGTTCCTTGAGACTCATTAGCGTGCCGTAGGCCTCGACTTTCACATCCTCTACCAAGGATGGCTTGGCACGGCCTGTCCGCACGCTCGAGAGATCTTTCTTGACTACGAGGGTGGTTGTCTCGAGGCGGGTCTTTAGTTTGTCCAGTATTACATCGCTCATCAAAGTTATATTAGCATAAAAGACCCATGGTGGAGAGACCTGCAACGACCAATCTAGTTATCAGGCTAAGGTGAGAAGGTCTGTCCTTAAAAGGAAAACGTGACTGCAAGTCAAGTTGGGCTCGCCGGCAGGCGAAAGGACAGACCTTATGGTAACATTGTAGTTATGAACCTCATCACCTATGTCAAAGAAGTCAAGGTCGAACTCAGCAAAGTCTCCTGGCCTACCCGTGCCCAGGCCACGCATTTGACTATCATCATTCTGGTCGTCTCCCTGGCGACTGGCCTCTATATCGGCGGGCTCGACTATATCTTCACCTCGACTCTTGGTTTATTCCTCAAATAATGCTATACTTGACAAGTTCCCCAAGATTTTAATTATTTATAGATGATAGGAAAATCAACTATGGCCGATGACCAAACTCTCACCACCAGATTAGCGCAAGCCCAAGATGGCGACATCTTGTCCGAGGTCAAAGAAGCCAATCCCTACCACGTCATCTACGAAAAGAACGAGGGGTTAGAAGCCAAAGCCAAGTGGTACGTCGTCCACACCTATAGTGGTCACGAGCTCAAAGTGGCCGAACAACTCAAGGTGCGTATCGCCAGCATGAACGTCGAAGGTAAGATCTTCGAGGTCGTCATCCCCGCCCAAGACAAGATCCAAGTCAAAAAAGGCCAGAAAAAGACCATCAAAGAAAAAATTCTTCCTGGCTACATCCTCATTAAAATGATCGTCGATGACCAGTCCTGGCTTGCTGTCCGCACTACCCAGGGCGTCACTGCCTTTATCGGCTCGGTTGGCAAGCGCCCCACCCCTATCCCCCAGCGAGAGGTCGATACCATCATGAAGTTCATGGAAGTCAAAGCTCCCAAGTACAAGAGTACTTTCTCATCTGGAGAAGCGGTCAAGATCGTCGAGGGGCCCTTCGCTGATTTCCTCGGCACTGTCGATCACATCGACGAAACCAAGGGCAAACTCTCGGTCCTCGTCTCGATCTTCGGTCGCGAGACCCCCGTGGAACTAGACTTCGCTCAGGTATCCAAGATCTAATCGTCATGTTAAAATAAGGGACTTATGGCCAAGAAAAAAATTAAGACAGTTATCAAAGTCTTCCCTATGGGTGGGGCGGCTACTCCTGCGCCTCCCATCGGTCCGGCCCTGGGTCAACACGGCGTCAATATCATGGAGTTCGTCAATCAATACAACAAAGCGACCCAGGATAAGAAAGGCCAAAAGACTCCCGCCGAAATCACCATTTACGAGGATCGCACCTTTACCTTCATCATCAAGCTACCTCCCGTCTCTGAGATGATCAAGATGGAGCTAGGTCTCAAACTTGGCTCAGGAGTGCCCAACAAGACCAAAGTGGGTAAGTTGACCAAGGCACAACTCAAAAAAATTGCCGAAGCTAAGCTCCCCGATCTCAACACCACCTCGCTCGATTCCGCCATGCGCTCCGTCGCTGGCACCGCCCGCTCAATGGGAGTGGAAGTAGAGAAGTAACTAACTCTCCTCTAGGTTACTTTCATTTTCTATTCTAGTGGCCAGAGCTAACGCTGCAGAATCTATATCCTCATCTCCTCTTATTTTATCAGCAAAATTTTGCATCATTTGATCTATTTTGTTTAGACCTCCACGCGTGGAATTAAAAATCTTACCAGCAAAATCCAACATTTTCGCAAAGTTATCTTCTGTCGCTCTATCTGCAATAAGCTTAGTCGTAAGTATGGCTGCTGCCCCCAACCCAACACCAAACAAATCTCCTGGAAGATCAATCGTGTTATTCATAATAGTAGTAGATTCTAACCAACTAGCTAGTGTGACTCCAAAACCAACCGATGACAAAAACCTGATTGTTGGATCAAATCCTTTAAATCCAGCCTTCTTTGCCAATTTATCTAAACTTTTTGATAGTACTTCTGCGCCTAAAAATCCCAGAGCCACAATCGTTCCATCGCCAGTATTTTGATCTAGCAGTTTTTGCCATCCCTCCTGAGCTCTTACAAACTGGCCTGGTTCAAGATTTCCCCCTATCCCAGTCGAGCCAAATGCCATAGCTCTAGCATTTTCCCAGTAGCCATACACTACCGCACCCAGATATGAAAACATCTCACTTCGAGTAAACAAGCCAAGTAATTGATATTCAGATTCTTCTTTTAACTCTCTCTCTCTCTGGATTTTCTCTCACATCCACCATAACCGGTTCACCCAGGTTAGCATTCTCTTTCATTGGATTTCTATCCATTCCCATCCCCCCATTATGGCAAAAATCCGTTGACTTCGCGACCCCCTTTTGCTTAAATAAAACCATGCTCAATTTTCAAGAAGAACAACAGGTCAAAAAAATAGTCAATGAGATTGTGGCTCCTGTAGCTAAAACAGTCGAGAAAACCGCAGTTGTCGTCGACAAAATATTCAAGATGTTTGTGGATCTCAAACAAGAGCACACAATTACAAAAGCTAAGGTCAACAAACACGAAAAGCGCCTCAAGACAGCCGAGAAAAAACTCAAAATCAAATCCCCCTCCGGATCAGTTATTTTCACCTAACCACCCCTGTGTTATAATTCACTCACATTTCTCAGTTTGGAATTTGTAAATTGAGATTTGTATATTATCCGCAATAACTTGAGTCCGATGATATCGGACATTAAGAAGGAGAGATGTATATGGGTAAACGCAAAGATACAACTGACAAAGTCGCCCCCAAGAAACAAAAATCCATGACCATCTGGGAAGAGCTCTATACAGATCTCTCACCAGGCATCGCTATGGCCCTGCGCGAAGCCCGCGTCAAGCCCGAGCAACTAGTGAACATGACCGACGGAGACATCACCGCCATCGCTGGCATGAACGAGAATGGCCTCGAGGAAATTAGGAGCAAATATACTCCCTCCGTAACCCTGAGCGAAGTCGAAGGGTCAGCTCCTATTGAATCAGTCGAATCTCATGATCACAGTGGCGAAGAGGGCTTGCCCGCCGTAGCCGAGCAAAGCGAGGCGAAGGAGGGTCCCAAACCCGCCAACAAGCGCCACGATTTCCGAGGTGGCAAAGCTATCACGTCGGCCAAGTCCAAAGTGGATCCCCAGAAAAAATATCCCTTGGTCGAAGCAGTCAAAATGGTTAAAGCTGGCAACATCACCAAGTTTGTCGCGACCGTCACCCTCCACTTGAACCTTGTCACCAAAGATACCCCCACCCGCGTCGAGCTCACCTTCCCCTACCTCGCTGGCGTCGCCAAGCGCGTGGCCATCGTCACCGACGAGCTCCTCAAGGATATTGACAAAGGTAAGCTCGATTTTGACATTCTCGTCACCTCCCCCGCGTTCATGCCCAAGCTAGCCAAGTACGCCAAGGTTTTGGGCCCCAAGGGTCTCATGCCTAGTCCCAAGGCTGGCACCGTCACCCCAGATCCAGAGAAAAAGGCCGCCGAGTTCGCTGGAGGAAAAACCGTGGTCAAAGCCGAAGCCAAGTTCCCCCTCATGCACGTGACGGTAGGCAAGATCAATCAGGATGATAAAGAATTGCTCGCCAACATCCAGGCACTCCTCGACGCCGTCAAGCTCAAAAATATCACCAAAGCGACGCTCGCCGCGACCATGTCGCCTGGGATCAAGTTGCAGCTCAACTAAAACTCTGCTATACTGTCCTCATACCTCTAGACAACAGGCAATCAATAAGCCCTGTCGAAGGCAAATGACTACAAGTTGTAGTAATTAGCTGTCGCGAGGGACAGCTATTTTTGTATATATCAGTATTTATACTGAGTGACTGAAAGGAATCGAAGTATGCCAAATCAAAAAAATATTAAAGGGGTAGCCGAACTCGAGACCAAAGTGGCCTCTGCCCAGGCTATCTACCTCGCCGACTACGCCGGGCTCAAGGTCAGTGACCAGGTCAAACTTCGCGATCTCGTGCGCGCCGCTGGCGGGGACATGACCGTCGCCAAAAATAGCCTTCTTAAGATCGCCCTCACCAACCAGGGTTATGATGCCGCCGCCCTCGAGCAGGAGCTCAAGGGTCCCAATATCACCCTCTTCGCCAGTGGCGACGCTGTCTCACCCCTAAAGGCGATGGTGGAATTCGCCGGCACTAACGAACTAGAATTACCTAAGGTAAAGGCCGGTATACTCGACAAAAAAATCTTATCGAGGGATTTAGTTATTCAACTCTCCAAGCTCCCCTCCAAGCTAGAACTACTCGCCAAGTTGATGGGTACCCTCACCAATCCGGCCAGACAACTCGTTTCTGTCCTCTCCGCGCCTATGCGCAACTTCGTTTACGCTTTATCTGCTATTAGTAAAAAATAAAAGGAGACAATATGTCTGATCAAAAAGCTCTAGTAGAGCAAATCGAGAAATTATCTGTCCTCGAAGTGGCCGAACTCGTCAAAGCCCTCGAAGAAAAATTCGGCGTCAGTGCCGCCGCCCCGATGATGGCCGCCGCTCCCGCCGCTGCCGGAGCCGCAGCTCCCGCTGAGGAACAAGACGCCTTTGACGTCATCCTCAAAGCTGGTGGTGCCAATAAGATTGGTGTCATCAAGGCCGTGCGCGAACTCAACCAGACTTTGGGACTCAAAGAAGCCAAAGACTTGGTCGAAGCCGCTCCCAAGACCGTGCTCGAAGGTGCCAAAAAAGAAGACGCCGAAGCTGCCAAGAAAAAGCTCGAAGAAGCTGGCGCAACAGTCGAACTTAAGTAATTACACGTCGCTCACGCGATCTTAAAGCCCCCAACCCTGGGGGCTTTTTGGTATTTGCGCTATTTTTACTCTTGACCTCAGAGTCCAACCGACTCCTTGCAGCCGGGAGCGTCAAACAATGAGCCATTTATACTCTAAGATGTTGTGTATTGCATATGGCGAGTAACCACGAGCCAAGCGAGTGACGAGCCAGAAAAACTACACGACATTGTGAATGACTCATTGTAGCGACCCTGCAAGGCTCCCTTCTTTTGGTTCTTTTCTTGGGTGAGCAAGCAAAAGAACTCGCCATGCGGGGCGAGACCCGCAAAAGTTAAATATATTTTCCACATCTCCCCACTCCCCCTACCCCCTACATATAGTGTCTGATATTTTCCAATGGTGAATCAGTCCGTAGCGCAACGCGCGTAGGATGACGCACAATCCAACTACATCAATCTATTCATCAAACATCATTTGAATATCACGACTGATCAATACACATCATATACATCATCAAATAGTATCCTATTGACACACACCACGACAATTGCTAATATGCACCTATGCCAGATAAAGTTGATCTAAAGAATCTCCCTGATTTACTCACTGTCCGCGAAGTCGCTGATCTCCTACGCGTCTCCCCTCTCACACTCAAGCGCTGGGGTAAAAGGGGCAAACTTCCCGCCATCCGCATCAACTCTAGGGGTGATCGTCGCTACAAAAAAGAACAGGTGCTCTGGTTACTTGGTATCAATCCCGAACAGGGATAATTACCTCTTCTTTAATTTTCTTGATTAGCATGTCTAATATTTTTATTTCTGTATAACTCTAAATCTGCCGCATACATCACCTCTGATGGATTTTGGAATTGATGTCCCCCACCCTCACCGACATAACAAATTCCCACTGATAAATTTTCTGTCTCTCCCTCAGACACTACCCCTCTCCATTTACTCAAAGAGTGACTTGCCCGATACTCTCGCAATCTTGTATCAACAGCTTCAATTCTCAGACGAATAGTCTCTTTCATTTCTTGCTCATCCAATTTTCCGTTGGGTAATATAATCACAAATTCGTCTCCACCATATCTTGCCACTAAATCTTCGAGGCGGAGATTGCTCGTTAGAGCATTTGCAATTTCTACAATCAGCTCATCTCCCGCTTGGTGACTATGTCCATCGTTTACATCTTTAAAAAAATCAACGTCGACAAAAGCTACGGTAAAGCCATTCTCTATAGTATCTCTCCGATAATGAGCCCATGTAGACAGCATTCTCTCATCTAGCGCTCTACGATTTAACAAACCAGTTAACCCATCGTATCCTGCCAATTCCTTATTTTCAGCTGCAATTTCGGCCATTTTGATCACTCCCTCATCCCCTATTCCTTTTCTTCCAGGCTTAATGTTGTCTAATAATCTCGACCACCAGTCATCGTGGTTCTCTTCCAAATAAGTCAAAGTCTGTGACAGCAAATCTTCGTCTTGCCAAAGTTTACTATCTTCTCTTGCCACCCGATTCAGAACATGGCCTATATTCCAATCCAACTCATAATCGAATTTTTTCGATGCTACTCCATCCATCCCCCTACTATACAACTCTCTCCACAATCTCTGCCACTTCTTTAGCCGAATTGGTGAGCATGAGTCTGCTCCTCGTCTCCACCGCGCCCTCAAACCCTTTGCAGTACCAGGCCAAGTGTTTGCGCATGGGATTGAAGTTGGTCGTCCCAAAAATCTGCTCATAAACTCTCGCGTGCTCGACTAACCAGTCTAATCTCTGCTCTTTGCTAGGCTCCTCACTCCCCTCAAATATTCCCGGATTCCCTTCAGCAGCGCGTCCAATGAGAAATCCATCCACCCCATACTTCTCTACTTTCTCCCTGCCCTCCTGGATAGACATGATATCTCCGTTACCATAAATCTTCCCTCCATACTTGTGTACGACCTCGGCCGCCCTCCCTATCGCCTCCCAATCAGCCCTACCCTGATAGAGTTGACGCAGAGTCCGCCCGTGCAAGCTAATGTGGACAGGAGCGACCTCCATGAGCGACTCCATCCACTCTTCAACCACGACATGGTCGACTCCAATCCGCGTCTTAACCGAGACTGGCAAACTGGTAGCTGACTTTGTTGCTTTAATTATCTCTTGGGCAAGTTTTGGCGTCCGGATCAGTCCCGCACCCGATCCCTGTTCCTCTACCTTGTGGGCGGGACAACCCATATTGATATCCACTCCGTCAAAGCCCAGTCTCTCTATGAGCTCAGCCGCTTCTTTAAATAACTCTGGCTTAGTCCCAAAAATCTGGGCCAATTCTCGCGGTTTGTTGGCAAGATCTCCCACATCGCGCGCTTTGACAAAAGTCTTAAGGAGTCGTTCTCTCCTCTCCCCACTGGCATAGTGGAGTGCGTCCACGCTCACAAACTCCGTGATCATCAGATCCGGTCGGCTGTACTTGGCGCTCATGTAGCGCATAGCCGCGTCCGTCACACCATCCATGGGAGAGAGTCCAATTACCATATCAATCTATCAACTTCTGATACAAAACCAATATCCCAAACTGGAGCACGCGCAGGATTCTCTTCCATCTCCATGGCTCATGACTTACTCTCCATAACCATTTAAATCCTAGTTGATCTATCCAGGTTGGACATTTCTTTACCACCCCCGCCCATTCGTCGAGTACCCCTCCCACCCCGATCGCCACACGCGCCCGCAAGTAAGGTCTATTCTCCTCTATCCAGAGATCTTGCGCCGGCGAGCCATAGGCTACGAGGAGATAGTCAGGCTCAAACCCGTTGATCTTGGCGATCGTCATGCTCGCCTCCTCTGACTTCTCTACTTTCACAGTTTTGGCTCCCTCAAACCAGGCTATCTTCGCTCCAGGATAGCGTGCCCGCATTGCTTGAGCGGCTTTTTGTGCCACTCCCTCTGCCGCCCCTAGTAAAAAAATCTTCTCTCCTTTTTGATCCGCTCTCTCCAATATCTTCTCCGCTAGCTGTACTCCCGTGATTCGCTCAATTGGAGAATTGGAGAATTTATGATTTAAGATTTTTACTGCCCATATCACTCCGTATCCATCCGCGACCGTGAGACACTTACCCAGTATATTGCGGAACTTTTCACTGTGGCGAGCCTCCATAATATACTCAGAATTGACGGTCGCCACATGTAACATTTCCTTCCTCTGGAGCCAAATTTTACTTATCACTGTGCTTAATTGAGTGCCAAACAGAGGCACTCCATAAATTTCTATCCATTTATCCGCCCTTTTAATCACTCGCTTACCTGTCGCGACGGCCCTATTTTTGCTAGATTTCACTTTTTTCAATGTGACTCCTTTATGAAACTAGCTTCTATCATACACTTTCCCGATTTTTTGTGCAAAAATCACTCAAATTTTAGTCAAATTATATATCCCATATTATTTTAAGATAGAAATTCGGCAAAAATTTAACGCAATCTTAATAAATATTCCTCTAGGATAATATATTTCTCTGGTATTGATCGTAAATAAGCCCTTTTGATCAAATTATTTATACTTAATATAAATCCTGAATTTGAGAATTTGAGAATTTGGGATTGGAGAATTGGGTAAGAAAGTTATATCCCTACTCTACCAATAGTTTGAGGGTGCTCTTAGCCGCTCTATCCCATGTCAAAAATTTGACTCTCTTATACCCTGTAGTTATTAGTCGATTGCGCAATTTTTGATCAGTTAAGACCCGCTCCATCGCGCTGGCCAAGTTTGTGACAAAATTAGCTCCCAAGCCCACCACGACCCCTCCATCTCCAACTACTTCCACAAGAGCCCCGCCATCACTTACTATAACCGGCACTCCCACTTCCATTGCCTCCAAAACTGGTAATCCAAACCCTTCCGTGAGCGAGGGTTGGACGTAAAGACTCGCTCCCAGGTATAACTCTTGGAGTGCAGACTCACTTACCCGACCGCGAAACTCGACTTTCTCTTGGATACCGAATCTGGCGGGAGCAGAGAAAATCTCTTCGGTTTCCCACCCAGCCGCTCCAACAATCACCAGTCGATAATCTCGTAATTTGCCGGCAACCAGAGAGAATGCCTGGATTAGCGCCACTAAATTCTTCCTTGGTTGGATTGTCCCCACAAACAAGATGTTTTTCACTCTACTCCCTCCTGTATCACTGTGATCTTCTTAAGATCAGTATGTAGCTCTTTGATGAGTTGTGAGGCGGTAAAATGAGAGACCGCGATCAGCCTATCGGCACTTTTGACCGCATAAAAGGTTGAAAGCGGTAAATACCAACGTTGTAGGTAGTTTTTATACTCGCGTAGCCACTGATACTCTAATCCATGCACGGTCACCACGGTTTTAACATTGGGGTTACGCAGTAACGGCAGAGTATGGGCTGGGATCCAAAGCACGTCCAAAACTGGATTTTTCCACGTTTCCCAGGCTAAACCGATCTGTGTCCAAAGGTATTTCCAGTTGATCACCTTGATTGAGACGTGTTTGTAACCACTCAATTCACTGGGCAAAAGAGGATTTGGACGGGTAAACAGGATAAATTGGTGCTTGCGTGCCTCTGGCAATCGCAAGAGATGATTGATAAGGTGATATGAGTAGTTCTCGGTCCCAGTTTTATGGCTTAGGAAGGCTCTTGAGGCGTCGATTCCGATGATCATATCACAATCATACCAGACTATATCAGCGCAGAGCGCGACGATAAGTATCTATACTCTCTATCGCTCTCCCCGTTCCCTTGACTACGCAAAACAAGGGATCCTCCGCAATATAAGCCGGCACTCCTACTTCGCGGGTCAAGAGTGTATCTAGATTCCGTAGCGTGGACGTCCCTCCACTCATTACGATCCCCTTATCGATAATATCCGAGGCCAGCTCAGGCGGCGTCTCCTCTAAGACTGATTTGACTGCTCCCACAATCTGTAACAGTGGCTTCTGCATCGCATTTAATACATCACCAGATGTCAGGACAATCGTTCTAGGTAAGCCAGTCACGGTATCCCGACCCTTCACATTCATGGTTTCTTCGCGGGCCAACTTCGTGGCTGACCCGATTTTAATTTTAACTTTTTCTGCCGTCTGATCTCCGATAATCAAAGAATGATTCCGCCTGACAAAGTCCATGATAGCCTCGTCCAGTTTAGTGCCTCCAACTCGCACGCTCTTATGCACCACGACCCCACCTAGGGCGATCACCGCTGCCTCCGCCGATCCCCCGCCGATATCTAGGATCATATTGCCAGAGGCTTCTCCTATGGGTATTCCGGCCCCAATTGCCGCGGCCAGGGGTTCGTCTATGAGGTAGACATTTCTCGCCCCTGCGGCTTTTGTAGCGTCTTGGGCGGCGCGGCGCTCAACCTGGGTACACCCAGCCGGTACGCAAATCATAATATCAGGTTTAAATAGCCAGCTTTTGCCCAGCGCTCGAGTAATAAAGTATTTAAGCATTGCCTCAGTCACAGCGTAGTCAGCGATCACTCCGTCTTTCATAGGTCGGCTAGCGATGATCGAACCTGGTGTACGACCCAACATGGTCTTCGCCTCGTTTCCCACCGCCACCACCTTCATATCTGGGATCGTCACCGCCACCACTGTGGGTTCGTTCAACACTAGCCCTTGTCCAGCGACCCAAACCAGTGAGTTCGCCGTCCCCAGATCTATTCCTAAACGCTTCCCTAAGTTCATATATCAGATATTTTAGCATAGTCTTTTTTTCACGGCGTTACTTCGATTACCGCATGAGTGAATGTTATTAACGCATAGCCAGGTATAGAAATTGCGTTAATTAATCGATTTGACAAAGCTCACACTACTCACTAAACTTAGACATATATCTGGATGTACAACTATGGATAAACTCTACACTATTCAAGAAGTCGCGACCAAACTCAATCTCTCGGACAAGACACTCAGGCGCTGGGAGGAGGCAGGCAAGTTTAGCTCCTCTCGCACCCTGGGCAACCAAAGACGCTATAGTCTCGAAGATCTCCAGATCCTTGATGCACTCAAACACGGGACCATAACTCAGCAAAAAGATCTCCTGACACTCGACCAAGCCAGCCAGCTCTGCGGTGTCTCACCCACGACTTTCGGTAGGTGGGAGAATGACGGCAAAATCCATCCCTTTATTACCTCAGCCGGGACGTATTATCCTCGCCCCCGCCTGATGGAGAAAATGGATGAACTGAAAAAAACTATGCCCGAACCTGTTTACACCCCCTACACACCCGGTGTGAAGGGCGCCCACACACCGGGTGTGTCTAGCCTGGAAGGTCAGACCCTACAGGACACACCCAAAAGGACTGTCTCCCAAGGTGCTCACTTGGCTCCCTACCTCGCCCACACCCTCATCTCTCTACTTTTGATCATGACATATCATCTCTTCTTCAACACGACCCCCAAATCCCCACTCACTCCTCAGTCCCCTAGCGTTCAGGGTGCCTCCACTTTCGCAGACCCAAGACTTGATGTACTCGAAATCAAGTTGCGCGAGCACCTCCAGCAAGATATGCTCGAAAAAGCCAAAGCTCCCACCCCGACCACGATTCAAGCCGGCAGCGCTACCCTCCCCAAGAACCAAAATCAAATCTCGGTCACAAACGATAAAATCCTTCCCACTACTCTGGTAACGATCAGCTTCAACACCGACTATACCCCCGCCAAAAAATACTGGGTCACCCAAGAGACCGGCTCCTTTACTCTCCACACCGACTTCCCCGTCGCCCAAGATAGTTCCTTTAATTACATCTTGCTATAATAGCCTTGATTATGCGTAAAAAACCCACGATTTATCCTATCATCTTCCTCCTCACCCTGATTTTCTTGGTGGGTGGGACCTACCTGATGATCCGCTATGCCCAAGGTTATCGCCCCACCAAAACTGGGGCAGTACGGGGTACCGGCCTCCTCTCCGCCACTTCCTATCCTCCCGCGGCCGAAGTCTATATCAATGATCGTTTGACCTCCGCTACCGATAACACCCTTAACCTCGATCCTGGACTCTACAATATCTCACTAAAAAAAGATGGTTATCACACCTGGTCCAAACAAATCCAGATTATCAAGGAGCTCGTGACCGAAACCTCCGCTCAGCTCTTCCCCACATCTCCAAGCTTGGAACCTCTCACATATACCGGCGCGATCGCGACCATCCCCTCCCCCGATGGCACCCAGCTCGCCTTCACCGTCGCCTCTGCCTCTGCCACGACTAAAAATGGCTTGTATGTCCAGGATTTGACTACCTCGGCTATCTCGCTCAACAAAACGGCCCGTCAAATCTCTCGTACCGAACCTGGATTTGACTATACCCAGGCAACCTACACCTGGAGTCCCAATGGCTCTGAGGTGCTCGTTGCCTTTAACTCTGGATCTCACATCCTCCTCGACTCCTCGCGCTTTAGCGAGAGTGGCGGGATCAAAGACGTCACCGTGACTCTCCCCCAAATCCTCTCTGAATGGGAGCTCGAGCTTGCCAGAGAAGAGCAAGTTCAGCTCCTCAAACTCCCAGAGTTTATGGCGAGTATCGCCACCAGTTCTGCCACCAACCTCTATTTCTCACCAGATGGCAAACGCCTACTCTATCAATCCCTCGCCGATTTCACGATCCCTGAGGGACTCCTACCCCTTCTCCCCTCCTCCTCTACCCAGCTCGAGCATCGCCAGGTAGTGGCTGGCTCATGGTATGTCTACGATCTCAAAGAAGATAAAAACTTCCTGGTAACCCAAGGCAGCTTACCAGCACCTTCCCCTTCTGCCAAACTCTCAAAAACTCTATTGAAGAAAACTCAGGTCGCCCCTCCTTTTACACCCTCCAAACTGACTCTACTCGCCAACTTCCAAGATCCGATCCCTGCCGAGTTGATTTCCTCGCCCTCGGCTTTTAAGAAACTCCAAAGTGGTGTCTCAATCAACGAGTCTATCGCTCTTTTTAACGCCCAATACTCTCCCATCTTCGTGGGCAATATCCAGTGGTACCCCGACTCTGCCCACCTGATCTTAACCAGCGATGAGGGCATCGATATCGTCGAGTACGATGGCACCAACCGCTTGACCATCTATGGCGGACCCATGGACAAATCCATCGTCTACCCCTGGCCCGATGGCTCCAAGCTCATCACCAAGATCCAGTTTTCCCCTGACACTATTCCAAATCTTTATACAATCAAGTTAAAATAAGTGTCCCGACCAGGAATCGGACCTGGATCGGAGGTTTAGGAAACCTCTGTTCTATCCATTGAACTACCGGAACTACACGTTTCTATTATACCTCGATTCCTTATATCGAAATGTATTCAAGTTTCCGCCCTAGGCGGATCAGCCTTGGGCTGACAATTCTTGGTGGGGGCACAAAAAAATTACTTCCCTCGCTCAAAATCAGAGTACACGAGGCGTTCTCCGGCGTTTTCGTACTCAAACATCTCCTCAGGTGTAAAGATCAAAGCAATCTCTTTTTCCGCGTTCGCGGGCTCATCTGAAGCATGGATCAAGTTTTGACTCCCCGACATCGCAAAGTCTCCTCGGATACTCCCTGCCTCGGCGTCCCACCCCTTCGTGACCCCCACGATCTTGCGTACGGCCGAGACGGCCTCCTGGCCCTCCCAGACCATCGCGACAATAGGAGTCCAGGTCATAAATGATTTCAGATCTTTGAAAAAAGATTTGTCTTTGTGGTGGGCGTACCAGGTGTCCAGGAGCTCGTCAGTCAGTCGCATCATCTTGAGACCCAAGAGTTTCATCCCCTTGCGCTCAAAGCGGGTCATGATCTCCCCGATCAACCCCCTCTGTAGCCCATCTGGCTTGACTAGTACGACTGTGCGTTGCATAGACATAGAAATATTCTACCATACATGTATAATGCGCCCGTATGACCGAGATCGCTGGATTATTTCTCTTCTTCGAAGAAACCGATCATCAGATCCATCAGATTATCCCCGTTGATGAGTTTAATATAGAGATAGACGATGTAAGTGTTCCAAGTGAAAGGTTTTATGCCACGGCGAGCAGTCGAGGTATCCCTGTCTGGATTGCGCAACCAAGTCGTGGTGATCTGCTCGATCAGATCACTTTCTTACAGAGGAGTTCTAGTTCGCTCTTCCCCTCCTCTCTCCCTGACAACATGCCCCTCAATCCTCCAGTTGATAAGATAGAAGATGCTCTCGAACAAATGGGCACGATCGTCGAGTCATTTGAAGCGGGTCTCTTAGCCATCTCTCCATACTTACCCCACTCTGCCATCCTGATCCTCGCCCAACCTCATTAGCTCTCTATCTCCTCCGCGACCTCCCCTACCAAATAAAGGAAATGTTTAGCTAAAAAATATTCTCCTAGCATATCTAGCACATCACTTTCATTAGTCAAATTAGCCGCTTCGTTGATATATCTCGTCACTTGACTGCTTTCGCCCAATGCCAGATCTGCGACTAAAATCGACTCCCCCTCACCATGAGGGTGAATATCTACTATCCCCGCGACTGGGTTTCCTGTAGGACTACTAGAAAGCCAGTATTTAGTCATTACTTGTATTTTACTCTAAGACGCAATCTTTTGTCGCCGAATACAGAGAAGTTTTAACCTCTCTCCGGCCGCCTGCGGCGGCCTAAAATGTTGCGCGGCGGGCCGGGCGCCGCGCCAGTCTTTTTATTTTTTGCGCGCGCGATCCGCCAACTGCGTTGGCGACATTATGACACATTTTTACGATTACATAGATAGGGACAAACTATTGGCATGACTCATATCCATTTTTCTAGCTTGAGCTATGGTTCAATGTAAGTACAGTACCTAATATTGAGGTTTAATATGGACCTCCGCATCCTTTCCATTCACGATATGTCCGTTCCTGTACACTGGTAGATATTTCGTCGGCAGTTGGTAACGCAACTCCATCTTGTCTTGCAAGTTTCACAAATTCTAAAAATAACTCGGCTGTGTCAATAGAATCCAAACCGTGACCCCAACATTCTACTTTTTCTCTAAACATTCCATTAAACTGACTCCTAGCTTCAACACTTAATAAATAGTTCATTTGATGATTAAATTCATCGTAATCATCATGATCATAACCGCTCGAAGCGTTTTCGCCACTACTTGTCATCCAATTAGTTGTATCAACACCAAGCAATCGCGCAGATTGATCTAGTGCTAAATACATCCTATCAAAGTAGTCACCATGTATTCTCTTTATTTCTTCTGGCGTTGCCATATTCAATCTCCCTGTGTGTATCTAATACATCCCATAATACACCTACTGTCAATACTTAAGAGCGAAACACATAACAGATCTGGAATTGCAAATATTTGCCTAACTGATATGCTTGAATTGGACTCAATAGCAAGAAATCGCTTTTTTTGATGGCGCAATCGGACAGCATAGACGCAATTCTAGCTGAGTCCACCGGTTGCGCCATCAATTATGTACGAACAGCAAAGATCAGGCACCTTAAAATTTTTGCGTTGGCTGGCTGTATCTTTTTGCCGTCGCCTCTCCAGCGAGCTAAAAAGGGGCTATACAGCGCTCCAGGCGGGGCGGGGCGCCTGGCGCGCTGATCCGTCTCGACCTGAAAATTCTGAAATTGTCGGGACGGAGAGAATTGAACTCTCTACCTCACGGTTCCGAACCGTGCGTGCCACCGATGCACCACGCCCCGATCTCGACAATTATACCCTAGCAATTATTGTGCTTTTGGTCCAACGACCACACTCCTGAGCTGATCTTCTATTACGAGCTCACCGAGCACCTTCTTCACTTCCGACAACTCCAGTTTCTCAATAATCTCTTTGACATCCTCAGGCTGTTTGATCTCGTCTTTGATGAGAGCTCGCATCCCAAAAAACTGGGCCACCCCCATCGAGTCCTCGAGCGAGAGCGGCATATGCCCCAGGATATACTCCTTGGCTTTTGCCAGTTCACTCGCAGTGATCGTCCCGGCAAGGTCGAGCATCTCCTCCCGCACCACCTTCATCGCCTCTCCTAGTTTTGAGAGCGCCACCCCGGCCCGCACCGAGAAATACCCCACGTCATAAGCCATATCCAGGTCGGCTTTGACGTAGTAGGCCAGTCCCCGCTTCTCTCTGATCTCGTTGAATAGTCGGCTACTCATCCCTCCCCCCAGGATCACTTGCCCCATCTGGAGCGCGTATCTACGGGGATCACTACTGGAGAGTCCGGGCACTCCCATCACAAAATGGGCCTGCTCGGTCTTCTTCTTATGGTGTCTCGCCTCGGCTTTCCCGTATGTCGCCACCGTGGTATAGCCCGTAATTGGCCCTGATTTTATTGCCCCCAATTTATCTTCAACCAATTTTAAGAGTTGGGAGCTGGAATTTGGAATTTTGCCGGCAACCACCACTAGTAAATTGCCACCCACGTACCACTCATTCAAGTATTTACGTAAATCATTACTCGTCGTCGCCCTCACAGTCTCTTTGGTCCCGATGATCAACCTCCCCATACTCGTCCCCTGGTACATGAGATTTTCAAATTCCTCGCTTGCCCTCTCCATCGGATGGTCTTCGTACATATTGATCTCTTCCACAATTACTTCATGCTCACGCGAGAGATCGTCTTGGGGCAAGAGTGGTTTGGTGAGCATCTCTGCCTGGATATCCAAGGTTAGTCCCAAGTGTTCTGCGGCCGAGGTGATGTAGTAGCCCGTATATTCTTTGGAGGTAAAGGCATTCTGCTCCGCCCCGATCCCATCCACCGCTTCGGCAATATGCATGGGAGAGGGGTATTTTTTGGTCCCCTTAAACACCATGTGCTCTAGGACGTGAGAGATCCCGGCCTGCTCTACTGTCTCGTTGCGCGAGCCCGTTTTGCACAGGATCATGGCTGTAACCGACTCTACCCCCAGCATCGGGATCGTGAGTACCCGCACCCCGTTGCCTAACTTGGAATAATTCACGTCAAATTGCATAGCGCTATCTTACTCTACATTCCCCAAATCCATAAGTGCACTAATCCCCGCTCTCACCCACGGCGCTGCTGTAGCCAGATCTATTTCACCTTCAAAAAATGCAGACCACCATTTTGGGTCATGCGACTCTTGAATATGGGTCGTTCTTACTCCTTCTTCGACTTTTCCAACTGCTAGGACCAACTTACAGTCATTACAAGTTAACACATGAGTAATCTCTCCCATATTCTCCTCCTTTGGGCAGTAACAACTAACTGTGGACCTGATCGGACTTGTAGTTGTGGACTCGAGGGGAATCGAACCCCTGTCCGTACAATGCGAATGTACTGTACTACCACTATACTACGAGCCCAACTTGACATATTCTACCAGAACCTACTCTCCTCCTCTCTCCTGATGAGTTTATTTTTGTCCTCTCAGGCTGATAGTCGTCAACGTCCTCCAGTAAATTTCCGCTAGGTCAACTAACCATTGAGGAGACGCGGCTGTCATTTCTATATCACCCTCCACTTTCTGAACCTCTTTCCCCCCATGACTACTCTCCAAATGAGCTTGCCAAAGTTGTGCGCCTTCTCTTACGGTTGTCTTCATTCCCTCTGCGATCGCCAAGCGGCACAACGCACACGCAATCACTGGATATTTACCCAACATCTTCACCTCCTTAATCTAGGCTCGTCATTATATCACGCTCGACAGTCCCACCCCCACCATCCCTCCTCCAAGTACTGCCCCCACGATCACCTGCTCCCAGTTATGGTGTTTCTGCTCCACTCTCGCCCACATCACCAGACATAACAAGCCGTATAACCAAGCGTAATGCCAGCCATAAAACATATTGAGACTCGTAATTAACACTGCGTTCACTCCCGCGTGCAAACTAATTTTCCATTTGAGGGTAATGAGGAAAAAGACGATCGCGGTCACGTAGTACACAAGCAAGACATTTACCAGCTCGCCCTTCCCCAGTTCATGCGCCAGCCACAACCCACCTAAATGGCAGGCTAGGGTGAAGAGGTAGAGCGGGATCCGCTGTGTCCGCTTCTGGATATCCCAGTCTCGGATTTGCTTGTGGTAGAGCATGGTGAGGAAAAAAATCATCGGCATCACCGCGTCGATAAAGAGGATGACCCCGAGGAATCGCCACCGGATCCCCTCTTCTAGGGCAAAGACAACCGCGAGCAGGATCGCCGCGGGGATCTCCCACACAGGGTCGAGCACGCGCGAGACTATTTCGGCAAAAGTTTTTTTAAACTTCTTCACTTCTTAAATATACAGGAAAATCTTTCTGTACTACTTGTTTGTTGGGGGGGGTGGTTCGACCTTACGGTCTCCCAAAGAGGCACAAGTAGTACAGAATAGTACGATTTTTGCTAGCAACCCTAGTCGGTAAAACTACTTAACCATGTCTAAAGCACGGAGTTTGTTTCCAACCTCAGAAAGGTAGTCGCTCAGTCCATTGCTGGACAGAAAGTCCTTAATCTGGGTTCCACGGCTGGCTTCGTCTCCTTGATCCATCTTAATGGTAGTCTCAGAGATTGTATTCCATCCGCCCTCTCCATCAGGTCTAGCGTACACGAACTGTAATCTCCTGCCCCACTGTTTCTTGTGGAGGAAAAGACAGTTATTCTCAACCATAATCCCGGTATTACCAGTTATACCCATGTGACACCTCGAATGTAAAAGTACCGATAGGGTTTGGTTTAGCTTTGTCGTTATCCGAAACTTCTCTTGCCTCAAGAGAATAAAGCTATGCTAGCGAGTAAAATTATATCCTATAATCATCAAATACGCAACCACTACACATATTCCACTCAAACCACACCTATCTCACCCTCTTCATCTGGTAAACCGGCGGCTGACGCGACCCCCACCTGTGTTTCTCTGCCTCCAACGTCCAATCTGAGCACTTTTGCAACCACTCCCGCGCTCTAGCCACTCGCCTTCCGATTGTATCCCTTGTTTCACCTTGCCCTGGCTCCCAGCGGCCTGCGTTCCCCACCAGTTGACACAACAACCACTGCACCTCATTAGCCTCACTACCCCCCAAATCTGCCATCACCAGGTCTAGTAAGCCCTGTGCCTCTGCTGGCCCCAGAATAGCGTTCTCTTTCATTTGTTCCGCCGCCACCAAATACTCACCCCACACTCTTTCTCGATTAACCCTCACAACAAACGTCATTGGTGCATTCTACTCCCCATCCGCAAGCTGTCTTTTTTCATCCCCTTGCTACTCCTGCTATACTCTCCCAGTATGGCCACAACCAAGCGCATCGTGATGTCTCCCCCCGACCACTTTGACATCGAGTACAGCATCAATCCCTGGATGAACGTCGAGAACAAAGTCCACCCCGAGCACGCGCGCAAAGAATGGGAGACGCTAAAATCTATCTACGAGCGCTTCGACTATGCCGTCGAGCTCATCCCAGCTGTCAAAGGCCTCCCCGACCTCGTCTTTACTACCGACCACGGCAAATTTATCAAGGATACTTTCTACGTCTCCCAGTTCCGCTACCCAGAGCGTCAAAAAGAACAGAACGTCGCCGTCCCATGGTACCAAGATCACAAGGTCAAACTCCAAACTCTACCTCCAGAACACTACATGGAGGGTGGCGACGTCTTGACCCACGCTGGTCACATCTTCGTCGGCTATGGCTACCGCACCTCGGCCAATTCGGCCGATTTTCTCGCCGAGCATACCCACCTCCCCACCCACTCCCTCCATTTGATCGACGACGCCTTCTACCACCTCGACACTTGCTTCTTCCCCGTCGCCGACACGGCCTTTTACTACCCCACCGCCTTTGATCCGGCTAGTATCAAAGTCCTGCGCGAGGTTTTCCCAATGCTCATCCCCTTAACTAGCGCTGAGGCCGAACGCTTCGCCTGCAATAGTGTGGTGCTAGACAACTTTGTCCTCTGCCAACCCAATCCGACATTTGAGCAAAAACTGATTGACCTGGGATTGACCCCCCTTACGCTCGAGATGCACGAATTTAACAAGTCCGGCGGCGGCATCCACTGCCTCTCCCAAATCCTCGCCTGAGCTCCCCATATAATTTTGCTATAATCTACGCTCTATGTTCCAAGAGATAGATCCAGGTAAAAACATCCTCCGATTCCCAACATCTACACCGCCTACGTCGGCAACTCTACGATCTCGGCAGGTCTAGTTGTCGCTGGCTTCGCTATTCAGCGAGGTTTGCGCACGCTTGACCATCCCGTCGCACAATTTGCCGCAGATCATTTGTTAAAAGCCACTCTCGCGCTAGCCTTAGTGGCGAACCTAGACATAGAGTCCGTTACGCCCCAAAGTAGGCTACAGTTTATCCTCGATAGCACCATAGGTATGACCGCCGCTACATCGACTGCGCTTGCGCTTAGTGGTGCGATGAATAGTGGAAGGATGATTGCCCCAATGGTTGCTGACTCAGCTGATCTGATCTTCCCCAATTAAATCCAAGTGTAGTAAAGTAGTTGCATGCATCACCAGATAATCCTCATCGGCCCGATCGGCAGCGGCAAAACGACGGCCAGCCAGATTTTGTCAGAGCAACTGGGTCTCCCTCTCCTCGACGCCGACCTCTTCGAGACCAACCCTTTCCTACCGAGCTATATCGAGGACAACGCCCGCTGGTCCTTCGCCACTGAGCTCTTCTTTACCCTCGGTCGCATCGACAAACTTACGCAACTGCCAGCGATGCTCAAAAAATCTAGCGTGATCGTGGACTCTGGTCTCATTATGTCCCACGAGGTCTACACCAAGAATCACTTAGTCCAGGGCACCATGACCGCCGCCGAGTGGGAGTTTTTCACCCGCATCGTCAGTGATTACAAAAAATCCCTCCCTACTCCCGATATTGTCATTCACTTGCTGGCCAGCCCCAAGACCCAACTCCAGCGCATCAAAGCTCGGGGACGGTCATTCGAGTCCGGCTACACCCTCGAGTATCTAGAGAACATCACCGATCGCCTCACTGAGTACGCCGAAAGCTTATCCAACATCAAAGAAACCACCCTCCTCACTTTCGACTCGGAAAAATTCGACCTCACCCAGCCCAGTGGTCAAAAAGAACTACTCTCGCTAATCACAGCTTATCTATAACTTCCCTAAACAAATCGAGCTTCTGCTCATCGCCCGGAGTAAACAAAAATGGCGCCAACTTTCGCTTCATTTCTTCTGTAATTCCCTCTTTGTCCAATCTTTGATTAACTTGTTCCGTTAAGTTAATAATCTTATTCTTCGCCAAAAAATCGCTATCCAGTTTCGCTCCCTGTGCAACAAGCCACACCACATCATACATATCTCTCGGCTGGGTCATCTTGCGCATTGCATAAGCCACGAGTTTCTCACACAACATTTGATCGAGACTATTAGTCACCACACTTTGTGACACACCCATCCGCTGCATCAGTATTGTTCTAGTCTGCTGATTTTGCCAGCTCCGTCCATAATCAATCTTGATCATCAATTTTTCCCTCGGATTAGTCGAGATCTCCAGTTCTTTGAGCAAATCGGGGAAGCGTAGTTCAAAGTAAGTCTTACCCTCAGTAATTTTCTCAAATAGTTCGACTGGGATATTTTCTGACTCAAACCTCATCACTATTTGTCTGACCAGTTTTATCACCTCTTTATCTGCTAGTCCCAGGTTATCAAAATCCAAGTCCTCAGAAAATCTCGGCAAATGGAGTAGTAGTCGCAAACTCGTCCCGCCGATAAAAGCCATTTTCCCACTTCCCTTTTGACTATAGAGAAAATCAATGGCCTTGATCTGCAAATACTCTCGCAGAATCGCTCGTGGCTTGTCTGGCATGCCAGAATC
This sequence comes from uncultured Pseudomonadales bacterium, assembly GCA_964347565.1. Taxonomy (GTDB): domain Bacteria; phylum Patescibacteriota; class Microgenomatia; order UBA1400; family UBA12108; genus CAJAUT01. The sequence continues at coordinate 23,105 of CAYFZD010000005.1, forward strand.
TATAGCCATTTTACGTACCTGTGGCCACATAAAGCTGAGACTAGACATATTTTTTGATCTCCTTTCTCACCCATACTGGGTATTTGCTCACCATATTGGTAATTAAATGTTTATTAAGTTTTCCCCAATCAACCCTCATCTCACTCAAATCTCGTACCCTGCGGACATAAATCAGGTCAAGTAACGCCTTTTCTGGTACAGCCAAATAATAAACTAACTTCCCAGTTATTTGGGGAGTATAACCAAAATACAAGTCTTTCTGAACTTTGCTATAGCTAAATATCCCGTACCTAGTCTGATATTTCCTTGGTTTGCCCGTAACAACTGAAGTTACCTCGGCCGTAATATCTGGCATAATCCCCGCCAAATTGAGTGCCGATTCCATACTCACATATGACGAGGGATAAATTGAGTGTGCTATCGCCAACTCGTCAATTGCCTGATCTGCGACGATATAAAGTCCTCTTTTCACTCTCTCGACTTGACCACTCCTGATCCACCGAGACAACTGGATATTAAGATGCTTTTGCTCATCTTCCCCCACCACCCTCACAGCTTGTGCCGTCGCAAATATGGGTATTCCCAACTGTCTTACAAAATCACGTATCTTCATTACCAATAAATATACATTTATGTATATTGTCTGTCAATAGCTTACATCTCCTCAGGAGCATTAATTCCCAATAACCCCAATCCACTCTCAAGCACATTGGCCGTAGCCTGCGTCAGCAGGTAGCGTAACGGATTGACCTCGCCTTTGTCCTCCACCCGACAAGCCTGATAAAAACTATTAAACCTCTGCGCCAGCTCATAGATATACGTCGCCACCAGATGGGGGGCAAAGTTCTCTCCAGCCTCCGCCACCACCTCGGGATAGCGGTAAATCCAGCGCAAAATGCTCAATTCTTCTTTGTTAGGGTTGATCCCTTGCGTGGTCAATTCTTGCAAGGGATCAACCCTCGCAATCGCTACTTTTCGCAAGATACTTGTAGCTCTGGCGTATGTGTACTGCACAAATGGTCCGGAGTTCCCCTTCATATTGAGGATCTCTCCCCAGTCAAATACAATATCTCTCCTCGCCTCTCCCTTGAGGTCATTCCATTTCAAGGCTCCGATCCCTACCATTTGTGCCACGTTCTTATCATTCTTTCCCAATTTTTCCGCCCTCTCTACCGCCTCCTTTAGCACCTCCTCTAGCCAGATCACATTCCCCTTCCTCGTACTCATCTTGCCTTCCTTGAACCGGAACATTCCGTGCATCACGTGGACTCTTTGTCCTTCGCTATACCACCCTAGCATTTTCTCAATCTCATAAAGCTGTTGAAAGTAGAGTTGTTGCTCCATCCCCACCTCATTCACGACTAGATCTGGTTTATACTTTTGTAATCGATATTTATCGGTAGCCAAGTCTCTCGTATGATAAAGGGTGGCGCCGTCTTTTTTCAAAATCATCGCGGGGGAATATTTATCGCCTGGGAAAAATACTAGCTTTGCGCCTTCTTTACCTTCTTTGTACCAGTCTTGTTTATCCAGTACTTCCAGCACCTCTCCCATCTTGTCCTCAAAGAACGACTCCCCTAGTCCCCGGCCCTGATTGAACTCTTCCGAATGATGAATCTCCAATAATTCATATATCCTACTAAACTCTTTCCAGCTCCAGTCGATACATTTCTGCCACAAGTCTCTCGCTTCTCGATCACCTTTCTCTAACTTCACAAACCAAGCTCTCGCCTCTTCCTCCAGCTTTGGATCCTTTTCTGCCTCTTCATGGAATTTTACGTAGAGAGCCACTAGCTCTTTGACGGGGTTCTCGGCCTTCCCAATCATCTCGATATCTCCCCATTTCTTGATCGCGACGATTTGTTTCCCAAACTGCGTCCCCCAATCCCCCAGGTGGTTATCTCTTAGCACTCTCCATCCATTCATCTCGAGTATATTCGCCACACTGTCTCCGATTACGGTCGATCGCAGGTGTCCGATGGTAAACGGTTTGGCGATATTGGGTGAGCTATACTCCACAATCGCAAGCTTTCCCTTTCCCGCTACATTTTTCCCAAACCTCTCCTCTACTGCTTTCTTCGCCTGCTCGAGGAAAAACTCTGATTTTAAATAAAAATTGATAAACCCTGGTCCCGCCACCTCAACTTTGTCAAAAGTTTTTACAAAGAACGGTTCTTTGTAAATCTGCTCAACAATACTAGCCGCCAAATCCCTGGGCGATTTCATTTGAGAATTTGAGAATTTTTGATTTGAGAATTTCTTCCAAAGTATCATCGCCACGTTCACGCTATAGTCGCCGTGACTCTCTTCTTTGGGGTGTGTCACGCTATAACCCTGTCCTGAGCTTGCCGAAGGATCCACTGTTTCCAACTTCAATTCATTCAATGCTTGGTCTACTAGATCTCGTATTTGTTTCATAACTCTATCCTACTCTCGTCCCAGGTGGCACTGGCTTCTCAGGCATCGAGAGCACTGGGGTAATATGGTCAGCGTAGCCAATATCAAAGATCATGCCTTGTGACTCGATCCCCATCATCGTTTTATACGGCAAATTTAACACAAATAGCGCCTGTTTCCCCTCAATCTCCCCCTTCGGATCTTGCCGTTCCTTTTTCATCCCTACAAGGATGATCCTCGTAGTCTCTTCGCCAATGTCCACGGTGAGCTTTACCAGCTTGTCGCTCCCTTCAATATCCTCTACTTTCACGATTGTCCCCACCCGAATATCGAGCTTCTCCAAGTCTTCAAATTGTATTGTTGGTTTAATTGGTGCTGTCATAGCTTCCTTTCATTTTACCTTATATTTATTGCAAGGAGTACGGGGCGTCCCCCTCCTCCTTGCCGGACATCTTACCTGTGCCAGTGACCTTTGTATCCATTCCCATGCGGTAGTGGACCATCTTTCGTCGGGCTTCCTCCACCCCCTGAAGAAACAGGAGAATGTCTCCTTGAATTTTTTACCCTAAATGCTAGATCAGCGGCATCAGCAACCTCCGTTTGATGTAATCCTTCCCACTCAACCTTCCCTGCGTCAATCATCTGCTCAACAAGTGAATGGCACGCTACGCAAAGAATCGTGTTGCCATACGCATTTAAGCCCCTATCTCTGGGAAATCCATCACCAGCTACCAGTTTAGTAACATCTCCCCTTGATGAGTGTTTTGGATAACGCACATTGTATTGCACGTCACTTCCACAGCTCTGGCAAAGCAAGATAAATATGGCCTGCTCATCATCCACAGAGATGACTTCCCTGACTAACCTTTCATAAGTTTGTCCTGCGACTATACAAGCATCCATCTTGATATGGTGAAGCTTTTCATTAATATAATTGTAACTCAGTGGTTGTACGTCTTTAATTGTCATTTTTCTCACCTCCTTTCATTTGGGCCAACAAAAAAGCCCCTTCAACTCCCGAGCTAATTGCTCAGATAGTTAAAGGGGCCCTTCCGGACGTTACCACCCTTCTTCAGCAATACCTACAAAAAACCGCCTCACGGCGGAATCTCGAAAAATAGGTATTACCCTCATTGTTTCAAGTACTCCGTTTCCGACATACTCTAGTGATATTACGGTCACACCCGTCAGATATTTTGATCTGCATTTTCTTTGCCTCGCGACGGCAAAATTATTTTCCTATTCACTTTTCAATACCTGGACTATATCACATCCCATCATCGTGTCAAGAGTGATTTGTTCAACAAAAATTTCTCTCATGAATATTTTGCTCCAAAAATGGTAATATCTTGTAAATAAATTGCCATTATATCTGGATATCTCAAATATTTATAGAGTAAATAATTTGGTCTATATCACATAAATATCTTGATAAAAATCCTCTATTTTCAAACTCCCTGTTGACAACGTCTGAACTCTATTGATACAGTGAAGGCTGTTAGTAAAAAGTTGTAAAGTGCCAGAGGACTGCCCACGATGAAACTCTACACTGTCAAAGAAGCCGCCAAAATAGTGGGTGTATCCACCAATACACTGTATAAATATTTGGACGAAGACCGCATCCATGCCGCTCGCGGATCCGCCGTCCAAGGCCGCTTCCGCATCCCCGAGTCGGCACTCGAAGAGTTTCTGGGAATTAAACTTTCGCAACCAGAGCCTGACTCCTACACACCCGGTGTGAAGGGCGCCCACACACCGGGTGTGTCAGATACAGAGGTTAATCCCCAGTTACTCAGTTACCCCGTTACTCAGTTGCCAACAAAAATCGCCCGCCTCCTCCTCTTCTTGGCCCTCCTCGCCCTCCTCGCCGATCTCTTCCTCTCTCGCACGATCTCGCTCCCAGGTCAGCTTTCTCGGCTCTTTTTCCTCCTGATCATGCTCTTACTCGCTTACGCCGATGGTGGGTACCGCCGTGGATAGAGAACTAGTCAAATACAAATCCCGCGTCTCCCGTGCTCGTCTCGCCTACTACAGCCTCACCCTCTCGCTCTTCCTCACTATTTCCTCTTTTGGATCTGGTTTCTCACTCTCCTCACTATCCGCCCTCCTCCTCATCCTCCCCCTGCCTCTCTATTTTGGTCTACAGTCACTCAAGCTGTACCACAAAACTCGCCTAACTCCCGATTACTCCATTACTCTATTACCACGTGACTCTTTCTCCTTCCCCCAATTCCTCACCCAGCCCAACTGGGCTTTCCGCTTCTCGATTCTGCTCTTTTTTCTGGTCGTCTTGACCACTCTCGCCCGCCTCCAAGTGACCCCCTCGACCCTCACCATGATCCCTTAAATATATGTTAAAAATCTGGGTACTCTACAATCTCCTCCTTACGCTCGCGATCCTGGGTACTAGTCTCTCTGGTGCAAAGTCAATCACTCAGCTGCTCCTCCCCCTCCTCCTCCTTCCTCTCCTCTATTATCTGAGCAAAGAGTTCCTGCGCAAACCCAGGTATAAGAAGCTCAAAGACGCCCAAGTTTTTGCCGCCTCTCTCCCCTCCTTGAGTACTACTGCGTTAGAGCCCGCCGAGGAGGGTACTCCCATGCCCGGCATCGACGACGGCAATCGCCGCCTCTTCCTCAAACTCGTGGGATCGACCGGCCTCTCGGTCGTGATCATGGCTATGTTTGGCCAAAAAACTGCCAAGGCCGCTTTCTTTGGCTCCGTCCCAGGACCTGGTACGGTTGCGATCAAGGATAGTAGTGGCACCGCCATCGACCCCGCCGAGAAACAGCCCACCGACGGCTACACGATCACCGAAGTTGAGGATGGCGATACTATCTCTTATTATGGATTTATACATAAAACTGGTGCATGGTATATCACCAAGGAGACTTCCGCCGGGGCATACCGCTACGCCAAAGGGGCTTCGGACTTCTCCACGAGCTGGACCAATCGTGCTTCCCTCTCCTACGACTACTTCGACAACGTCTTCTAATTAATTTTGTCGTACAATAAGGTTCATGGCCACACTCACTATCCCCGGTGATATCAACTACGACTGTCTGATCGGTCAAACAGCCTCTGCCACAATTGACACCTATGCAATCTCCAACGACTCCACCCTCCTCATAGATACCGATACTCACTATTGTGCAAGTCATATCGGCGCCAGCACAGGCAATACCGGCTCGTTAGACACCGTCTCATCAGGCATGGTGGGTAAAGTCAGGATCGATGGAACAGTCGCCAAACTGATCCCTTACAAAGGAGGTTCTGGTACTACCCCCAATCTTTTCGTCGGACTCCAAATTTCCACACTCACCTATTCTGGCAACGTTGCTACCTGTACCACAGCTGCCCACGGGCTCACAGTCGGGAGCAATGTCTGCATCCGCATCGGTGGAGTCGTAGGGGCCACGATCACCCAAGGCTATAACGGCGTCTTTTGTGGGTTAGTCACTACCTCAACAGTCATCGTCTATCGCTTAAATGCCGACCCAGGCGCTGCAACTGTCGCTAGTAACGCTCGCATGGTTTACTACAACAAAGTCTCCCAGCCTACAGGGAGTGCCTTGACTCTCACTGCCGCAAGTACCGCAGGTGGTGCTGCCCCATATATAGCCACATTCACAACAAGTAGCGCCCACTCGCTTAGCGTGGGAGACTCGATCACCGTCGCTGGTGTTACTCCCTCAGCTTACAACGGAGTCTGGCACATCCAAACAGTTGTCGACTCGACCAACTTTACTGTCTGGATGAACACTACTCAGGCAGCAGGGAGTGTCTTTGGGACCGCTACTAAAAACGTCTATTCATATCTGCTGGGATTTTTCTCTGGCCTCGCGGTACCCCCACTACCAACCGGCACCAACGGCGCAGGCACCGTCCCTGCCACCGGTTTTATCAAAGTCAAAAATGTCACAGGGGGGAACTACGCCCCTGGAGCTCTGACTATAGAAGGAGGCACTACCCCAGCCGCTACCGCCATCGGTCCCCAAGAACCAGGCTGGATCGAGCTCGTTTCTCCCCTTACTGGCACCTGCACCGTCGCTCGTACCGCTAGTTTCGAAACCGTAGGCGACTGGTTTTATCCCCTATTGGTCCCCAAAACTTCGACCTCTATCACCCGCTCCGGCACAACGGCTACACTCACCTTAACCGCCCATGGCGTCACCACAGGTAGCATTGTCAAAATCACCGGCGCCTCACCCGCTCAGTACAACGGTACCTACACAGTGCAAAACGTGACCGCCAATACTTTTGACTATGTCATGGCCTCGGATCCAGGTGGCTCAGCCTCCACTCAAGGAGACTTCATCACTCAGGTCTGTACCAGTGGTACCGCCAATCAGACCATTCAGCTTCCCGCTCCACTAACTAACACCATCTATCCCGGGGTCTGGATCGAAACTAGCGTGGGCTCCAACACTTATGAGTTCTACCCATGCTGCAACATCGCAGTTGCAGCAGGGACCGTCGCCACAACTAGTGCCCAGGGCAAACTAGTCTGGATCTCGGTACAGGGCTTAGTCCGTATTGGTAACGACGGCACCAATAACAATGGATTTGTCCCAGCATCAGGCTTAAAAATCCGCGTCCCCACGATTGTTACATCTTCTACCACCAAAGCCGCCTCGGTCGGTGCCTATCCCCACGTCGCACTCCCAGCTACAATCACTGGACGTTATTCACTCGCAACCACTGGTGGAGGAGTCATCGACTTAAACGGGATCAACTGGAGCTGGAATGCGACACTCGCCCAGGCCTATTCGGTCTCTATGGTCAATGTAGGCGTGGTCGATGGGCTGGGAACTATTTCAGAGATTGCCGCCCCAATGACTTTCACTAATGTTGGAATTGGTACTAGTGGATCTGGCACCAACGCCGTCGCTAGCTTTACTTTTTCGCTTTGTTTCGCCGGCGGCACCTTCACCGACTTTATCGTGGCCGGCCACGTCGCAACCTCTGGTACCACAGCTCAAGCCAAATCCGCCATCACCGACTGTTTCAACTTTTCTTTTAGTAATTTCAAGATCCAGCTCTATCCCATCCGCCGCAGCGCCACAAGCACTGCCTGTACCTTAACTCGCGTCAACAACTCAACCTTTGCCGGTTATAAATCGATCGGTGCCCTTACCTCGATCGTCACTTGTTCGTACCTCACCTTCACTACTAGCTCTTACGCCGATCTGACCTCCGGCACAACCACTACTACTACGCCCACATACTGGTTCTCCTTGACCACCAACACCAACAACTGCACTTTCAACGGCCTTGACTTCTTTGATATCGCCAACGTCAACCCATATCTGGGTGTTTTTCAGATCATCTCTGCCACCTCGGATATCAAAATTCGCAACATGGGTGCCTCCGCCACCCCACTCTCCCTTGGTCCCACCAACGCCGCCGCTCGTTTCCTGGTTGGAGCCGCCGGGGCCGGGTCCCAAAACTTGGAGTTCAAGCGCATCTATACTGCCAACACCAGAACAAGTATTGACACTGGTATCGACAACTCTTATAACAACGTTACCTGGGAAAACTGTTGGTTTGACACGGCTGACACCTACTCTGTCGCCTCACTCAATACCATTATGAAAGGCATCCGTGCAACTAATGTCACGACACTCGTAGCTGCGGTATATGGCTCTCATTTTCAGGATTATTTTGATAGTACGACAACCGGCAAAATTGTGATCGCCGCCCACGAAAAAACTAGTATCGAGCCTTCCGCTAGTTCCTACACTATCGATACGGTAGGTATCGGGACGGGATTCAACTCCAACAATGCTTTCTATATGCCCAATGTGAATGATCAGATCACCTGGACTCACCCCTACTATCTCCTCGGTCACAAAAGTTTTGGCACAGCCGCCCCTACAATCACAATCAACGCGGTCACTACGGCTACGAGCATTGATCTCTTTTATGATATCGACAAGGGGTCTGGATTTGGCGGAACTTTCAAAAACCTCAGCTACAGACGCGCTGGTGGAGGAGGGACAAGCGGTCAGTTTACGATCACCATGACTAGCACAACTGGAGTTGGGGTCAACGACTATGTATATGGTACAAACGTTGGCGCAGCTACCAAAGTAGTCTCTGTCGACAACGCCACAACGATCACAGTCACGGTAGCCAACGCCGGCACAGTCTCGGGAGTACTCAACTTCAATCAGCTCCCCAACGAGTCGGGTATCGATGCAGCAGTTGGAATCAAACTCAAGGTACGTGCCAAAACCAATACTTTTGCCACGACCAATCTGCTGCAATTCATTGCCATACCTACAGTCACTGATGCCACTTCCCAGGCCTATCAATATCCTCTTGATTTAGCAACCATCACGCTCTCCAATGTAGTCACGGGCTCAAAGTACGAAATCTACAACTTAACTACCTCTACCACCCTTGCCTCAGGCACCGCCGCCACTTCAACTGTAGTCATCTCGGCAGTCGCTAGTAACGGGGACAATCTGCGTATCCGAGTGCGCAAATCCACCGGCACCGATCCGAGCCAAAAATATCTTCCTTTCGAGACACAAGCCGTTGTAGCTAGTCTCGCTGCCAATACCTACGTCTCTCAAATCCAAGACTCCGTCGTCGCACCTACGTAAGCTACATTCTAAACATGCATAATCTAAAACTTAGACTCTACTTGTTGATTATAGTCACCACCCTTCCATTTATCGTTTACTCCATTTATTCCCACAATCTCAATATTCAAGCCCAGAAAGCGCGAGAATTTGACAGGCTCGATACAATCTCGAGATTGATCGCCGCCGAACATAAACAAATTACCGAAGGTGCTCGTCAATTACTCATAGCACTCTCTGCAAGTCCAGAAATTAGCTCAAATAATTCGAGTAAATGTGCAAGTTACCTAAGCAAACTAAAACAAAATTATGTCCGCTACATCAACTTTGGAGTCATTAATCAGCGTGGTCAAATCATCTGTTCCGCGGACAAAGATCAAGCACAAACCAACCCGCCCAGCTCTCGTCTCCTTGAGCAAACATTGTCAGAGAACAAATTCACAATTGGTTCATATTATTCTACAACTCCAGAAGGAGCCGTAATCAATTTTGCCTATCCCCTAGACTCCGCTCGATTAATTTATGCCTCACTCTCTCTAGAATGGGTATCAGATTTTATCTCCACTCTGGGTGTACCAGTCGACTTTGTGATTAATATTCTCGATCAAAACGGGATCGTCCTAGCCAGGAGTCCAGACACACCTTCTGCCATCGGCCAAAACTTTGCTACCGACCCCTTAGTACAGGAAATACTCGCCAAAGGTCGTGGTCAAACAACTAAAATTGGTATCGACCAAGTACTAAGACTCTATTCCTTTACATCCCTAGACAACTCACACACTACTTTTGTCGCAGTAGGCCTACCTCAACAAACTGTTTATGATTCCACACAAAAATCACTCATCGGAAGTTTGATTACTATCCTAGTAATCAGCACGCTATCCTTTATGTTAGCCAAAAAAATAGGTCAGCACTTAATCATCAAACAACTTGAATCACTCAAAAAGTTAGATCAACTCAAAGATGAATTTATCTCTCTCGTCTCTCACCAACTCCGCTCACCTATGACCGCCATCCGTTGGCTCAGCGAATCGCTCCTTGAATCAAAGTCTCACTTGTCCAAATCAAATCTACTCAATATTTCCAAAATTCATGCAACCACCTTACGGCTAATTGCCATGACCACCACACTCCTCAATATTTCACGCCTAGAGTCAGGGGCTCTCACGATTCGTCCAAAGATAATCAATTTAAAACAGTTTTTAGATCAAATTATGAGTGAATTAAAACCTATCGCGGGGCGCAGAGGGATAAGATTCACCACAAATAAGGTTCAGGGCACACTCACAACAGACTCCATCCTCCTCAAAGAAGTACTCCATATCATCCTAGAAAATGCGATCTCGTATTCTATGAAAAATACGCTCGTCAAAATCATCGTCGCTGAATCTAGTACAGATTTTACTTTCAAAATATCTAACTCTGGCATAGGTATCAGATCAGAATCAGTGCCCTACATATTTACTCGCTTTTACCGTGACCAATCCGCCCGTACTCTCCGCCCAAATGGCAATGGGCTGGGGCTCTACTTGGCACATCTGATTACCACCAAAATAGGTGGCAAATTAAGCTTCAACAGCAAACCTGGTAAGCTGACTACCTTTACCCTGAGCTTGCCAAAGGGTATCATCAATCTATGATCAAAAAACCATTACTGCTAATCATCGAAGATGATGCGCTCCTCGCCAATACCATGAAAGCCAAGTTCGTCCAAGTTGGTTTTACAGTCAAGATAGCATCAGACGGTAAGCTCGCCATGGCCGCACTCAGTCAATCTACCCCTCAAGTAGTCATTCTAGATATTCTTCTACCCCATCAAAACGGACTTGATCTCCTTCAAATTATGAAAACCGATCCTGTCTGGAAACAAATTCCTGTGGTGATCGCGAGCAATCTCGACTCCGAATCAGACCTAGAAAAAGGCTATGCACTTGGTGCAGGTGATTACATCGTAAAAAGTAACCTCAGTCTCAACGATCTCGTGCAAAAAGTCACTTTTCTCATGAATATGTCAGATCATGGTAAAAAGTTTTTAAGCGAGTCATAAACTATGCCGGCCATCCGCGATTTTTCTCAAGCCTATACCACGAGCACTTCCGGGACCACGATCCTCATTCCCATGCCGGCCTACGAGCAAAATGATCTTCTATTAGCCCTGATCACCGCCGACACCGGCACTGCTACCTGGAGCGCCTCCGGCTGGACCGAACGTTTCCGCGCGACCAATACCAGCCAGCTTTGTGTAATGTACAAAATTGCAGGCAGCAGCGAATCTGATGTCACTTTTACAGCTAGCACGTCCGAAACTTTTAATGGCGCCATTATTAGCATCCGCGATGTCAACACCACCACTCCCTTCAACGGCACGGATGGTAATAAAAATAGTAGTCTCGCCAAAGACACCTTTCCCACTCTCACTACAACCATTAATAACTGTTTAGTTTTATATCTTTCCTCCAAATCCGCAGCCGGAGTACCAAGCGCCATCGAAGGTCCAGTTACTCTGCTTTTTGGTAAAGACGGCTCAGGTCATTCCGACGGCTGTGGCTGGGGATTTCAGGCTACTGCCGGTACCACTCCCAGCAACGTGGGGCTCAGCAACATGGGCGCAGTCGCGGGCAAACTCGCAACCATTGCCATCGCGCCCCCTAGCGGTGGCGCCGCCGTGATTCCCACCTACTGTGCCGGAGATAACTCGACTTATCTCACTCCCCTAACCGGCGCCACCTACAACGGCGACGCGGCCACCGTCAATACCGTTACCACCGACTTTAGCACTACTCTAAACGGCACAACCTTGACCACGGCCGGCACCACCTACAGCCGCGCCGACTACGGGATTAATAGCTATCACGCCATGACTGCCTTAACCGGCGTCACCACCTCGGGTACCTACGCCGGCAACGTCATGCGGTTTGCGACCGCCAACAAACCCAATGTGAGTGGCAAAAACGTGCTTTTTCATGGCTCTCCCTATTTACCGGTCGATATCCAAACTACCGACTCGGTTGCCCTAACTGGCGCCATGGGGGTCGCCATCGGCCTCTGTAGTACTGCCAATGTCGACTACAAGTGGTGGCACGTTTCCGGGGCCGGCACACCCTGGGGAGTTGGCCGGGCTCCACTTGTGATTAATACCAGTAACTCTACCGGGGTTATCCAATCCACCGGTACACTTAACGACACCAGTATTTACTCGATCGGACTCGCCGTCTCCGGCAAAAACGTGATCCCCGACTGGGTTTTTGGCTCCGCTTGGGCGCTCGACACCACCGCCATTTGCGGCGGGAACAGCTCCGAGCCCATCAGAGTCGAGGGTGTCGTCGAGACCGCCGCCATCGGCCACGAGCGAATGAGTGTAATTCAGCAAGGTGCCTCACAAATGTTAGTCCTTCAGCCCCTCCAATTTGGCAACGGTGGCACCAATCCCACCTACCTCAATCTCGACGGCAGTGCCATCGAGTTCCCCAAGCAATACGACAAAGCAGCTAAGCAAGTCAACTACTGTTCAGTCGACAACGTGGCAGGCATCACTTACTACGCAGGCGCAGGTGATACCATTATCCATACCAACGCCATTATCTCCTCGGCTTCCCGCTTCCACTGGCAACTTCACACAAGCGGGAGTACCTCCGCCAGTTACAACTTCTCGGGTCTTTCTGTGATTGGCGCCGGAACCATTGTCTTAAACAAAGCCATCACCATTAACGAACTTACCCTCAACAACTACTCCACCCTCAACGTCAGCTCCGCCACGCTCAACTCGTGTACTATCTCCAACCCCCCCACAACCAGCAACTCAATTACCGTGAGTGGCACTACCTCCTTTACCGCCTGCGCCATCAACGTCTCAACCGTCACGGCCGGCAATTACTGGGTTAGTACCACGACTCCCAACCAGTTTGCATCCTGTACTTTTACAGGAGGTGGTGGTCACGCCATCCGCATCACCACTGCTGGCACCTACAACATGACCGGCAATATCTTTAACGGTTTTGGTACCACAAGTTCGACTGGTGCGGCAATATACAACGATTCTGGTGGGTCAGTGACCCTCAACATTTTAGGTGGTGGCTCAACTCCCACCTATCGTAATGGGAGTGGAGCTACAACCATCGTCAACAACTCCGTCAGTCTCACAATTACCGTCAAAGACGAAAGTAATACTGCGATTGTCGGCGCCTCAGTAGCAATCTATAAAGAATCAGATCTAACACAACTCATGAACGAGACCACAAGCGTCAGTGGCGTCGCAACCGAGGCATATAATTACACCTCAGACACACCTATAATTATACGGATCCGTAAATCTAGTATCGGGAGCACACGTTATGTTCCAGTCAATACAACGGGTACGATCAACTCAGCAGGCTTCACCTTGTCTGTGACAATGATCCAGGACATTATTGCCGCCCTCGCTTAACTTGCAGACGTTCCTCCACCTGTTAAAATACGTACATATGAAAATAGCCAAAGAATACCAACTTTTGATTATCGGTGGCCTCTTTATCCTCGCCTACGTGCTGGAAGCACTCGTCAACCCACTCACCGTCAAGCTCGCCACCCCCTACAGCTTCCTCTCGCCAGTCATATTCCTCAAATACCCCTTCACCTCCGCCGTCATTGTCATCAAAAGCATCGCCCTTTTCTGGACTCCTCTCCTCCTCATGTCGTTCATCCAAAAGGCCTATGCCGCCAAGGGTAGCGTTCTCCTCGTGCTCGCCGGCCTCCTCCAGCTCTACTCGCTCCAGGAGATCGCGACCGGCGCCCAGGTGATCCCCTTAGAGTGGTCACTCTCTTTCTCCGTTGCCGGCCTCCTGCTCCTCATCCCTACTGTCATCCTATTCCTTCGCCACGGTCTTAGTGGTGTCCAAACCAAAATGTACCCACAGCCCGCAAACCCCGATCAATCTCTCATGGACGATGACGATGATGACTAATCTATGAAAATTATCGATATCAACGGCAAAGAGCGCGACTGTGTGCGCGCTCACCTCGATCCTCACTGGCCTGGATTTGTCACGATCGATTACGAATCCAAGAATCGCCCTGGCTACAAACACACGGAGTGGTATCCTATCCCTGATTTTCTCTCCCGCAATCCCAATCTCGCCCATCTCATCCAAGGCGTCGACATTACTCCAGCCAAAGACATCGCTAGCACTGTCACAACCTCTACCTCTACTTCCCTCAAAGATCTCTCGCAAAATTGGGAAGTCAATGATTATGCTGGATTCTACGTCTGGATCTCACGCGGGGCTGGTGAGGGACAGGTTCGCACGATTTTATCTTGTACTAAAAATACTCTCAAAATAGACAAACCGTGGGACAAACCCTTCCCCAATACTACCTCCCAATACGTTCTCTCCCGTGAGCTCGGCGATATTACCGCCAGTCGCGGCAACACTCTCCCCACAGTAGAGATGCAAGCACTCGAAAAGAAGGCGCGCGCGCTCGACGTCAAACGTGGTGTTGCCCCCTCCCCCAAGCAATATACCCAATGATCGTATTGACAGTCATTTAATTTACCTCTAAAGTTAATATATGACAAATTCGAGTACGAAATGGTATTTGGCGACAAGTCGTGATGGCAAGGGCGGTAAAATCATTACCAACGAAGAAATGCTCGCGCTCTCACCTGCCCAACGCGTCGGTCATCTCTATACCATTAGTTCAGCCCTTCGCGAGGGTCTAATCGAAGCCGATCTAACCGAAAGTGACGACATTAATAGCTTGACCTTCTGGCAAGCTAATGAAAAGGATGACCTTGGTCAAGACATCACTAAGGGTCCCAAGAAATTCCTCACTAACCAACTCCGTGACAAAATTATGTCCGCCAAAATAGCCGCGGCTCAAGCCGATTTTAAAAAGAAAGTTAGCTAAAATATATGGCCATCAGCAACGATTGGAATATCAACTATGTCACCAAGCAAGTTAATCACTTGCAATGGAAAGACGAGATCACAGGCTCGGATTCCTCCATCAAAGAAGTCACCTTTGTCGACACTGTGGCGGACTCTGCCAACTCACTCGACGGCAAATATTTCTTCATCTACTCTGCGACCGACGCAACCAAATATCACGTTTGGTACAACACCTCGGGAGGCTCTGCGGCTGATCCCGCCCCTACTGGTAGTACTCCCCTAGAGGTAGCCATCACAACAGGCGCGACTGCTAACGCCGTCGCATCCGCCACCCAAGCAGTCATCGACGCGCACGCCGATTTTGTGGCGACCGTCTCCACTAACCGCGTCACCGTGACCAACACCAATTTTGGCTCCTGTACCGACGCCACGAACGTCGATGCCGGCTTCACCATCACTATCAGCGTCCAGGGTGTCGGTAAAACCGTCTGGAGTGTCAACGCTCTCTATTCTCATCTCCAGGATATGTTCGATGACCTTGGCCAGCTCGATGACACTGTCCCCATGTCCGCCCAAACACCGACTGAGTACTCCCTTATCAATGGCTGGTTCATCGACGAAGTCTCGATCAAATACCTCAAGGGAGGCGCTATTAAGACGATCGGTTGGACCTCCGGTGCCATCATCCAACAAATACTCCCTACTAGTTATACCAACGTCGTCGCCTCTGATCTAGGCAAAGTCGTCACCGAAGCCGATACCGGCGACACGGGCACGCTCCTTTTCGCCGACAATACCCGCAAACGCTGGTGGATCAAGCCCGATGTCCCCGGCGCCGCCGGCGACTACTTTGACGACCCCGGCTCTGCCTACACGATTACTGCCGGCACCGGGGCTGGCACCTCGACTGCCGCCTCAACCAGTGGCGAGAATACTTGGGCGAACATGTTCACCCTGGGTACCCTCGAGACCAATACGGCCATTTATATCATCCAAGACAAAGCCAAAATCACCGCCTGGTGGCCCGTCGGTCAAATCGACGTGCTAGTCCGTGTCCAAGAGGGAGGCTCTACCACCGGTGCCAACGGTACTACTCTCGGCACCATCTTTATCGGTGCCCGCGAATATAGCAAGCTTTTTGACCACTTTGTCTCAACAGGCATTACCGGCGGACGTAACCCTGTGCCTCTAGCCACCGCCGCTGACCTTAACAATACGACCGGTCAATATCAGACTGTCTTCTCCGCTACTTCCGCCGGCACCTTTACTGTCGGCCACACTTTCACCAAAAACTCTGACTCTACCCGCGAGGGCACTATCACCGCCGTTTCTGGCTCGAACCCCAATATCACTCTCCAATACTACTTATCTGGTACGAGTTTGACTGCCTTCACTAACGGTGATGCGATCACCACCTCCGGTGGAGCCACGGGCACCGTCGTCACCCCAACCGCCGTCGTAGCCGACTATGCCACCGGTGGCACTGGCATCACCATGACTTTTGCCGACGCCAACAAAGATTTAAATAACGGTAATGGTAGCAAGCCCTATGACGTCGTCATCGATCTCAAGAGCACCAAAACAGTCGCTCAGATGTATGAGTGGCTCAAGTTCGTGACCCGCCGTGGCTACGCCGCTACTCCCCAACAGCTCAAAACTGGCACAGGCTCAACCGCCGATACTAATATCGACGGCGAACAATACATCGATCTCTTAACTAGCTTCACACCAGTCAAGGCCTCACCCTTTGGTACCTTCGCTGGAGGTAAATTCTTCGGTGCCCAAGGTGTGTGGCTCGACAATGTGCCTGCCGCTGACGCGCAGAACTACCAACTCATCGATAGTAACGGTGCCACCCAAACTCCCCCCAATACCGTCCAAGTGGTCGTCTCCTCCGTCGTCTCAGGTGATCGTGTCGGCGTATTTGTCTTAACCACAGCTGGTGGGACCGTCAAGAAGAATACCTATAATATGACTGCCCAGTCTTCTTCCTCTGGCACCATCGTCGTCGGGGCTACCATCAACTCCGAGACTCCCCAGGCTGGCGTGATCCGCGTCGTCGACCTCTCCGATACCTTGCTCGCTGAACAACAATACGAGTACAAATCTTGGTCAGGCACTACCTTTACTCTCAACACCCTCTATAGCTCCGGTACTCCAGGTACTGCCACCGGTTCTAGTGGTAGCGCCACTGTCCTCGTCGATTCTGATGGTACTAGCTTCATCTCCGCCAAAATTAGAGTTGGTGATCGTGTCACCAATCAAACAACGGGTGGTACCGCCACTGTCGTTAGCGTAGACTCGGCCACTCAGCTCACTACCACCACCCTCTCTGTCGGGACCTACGGAAATGGCAACTCCTACTACATCGAGACCATTACTGATCGTGCCTACACCACTTCTCCCCAAGATACTGCCTATGTCCCCATCATCAATCAGCAGGCTACAACCACCTCTGTCTCCAACTCACTGATCAAAGACACTCTCCAGCCCGCCATCCCCGTCCTCGTGCGTGTCCGTCAAGGCAAAGTCATTCTACCTTTTGAAATCGAAAACTCAATCGGTAACACAGGCATGACTCAAGCCGCCATCCGTACCGCCGATACGATCGCCACGTAATATGGTTCCAAAACTTCCCAAAGTTCAGTTAATTCATCACGATTACCATGACCCCATCTACACACCAGAGGAAATTGCCGGTTTCCAATCAGAATTTACGCGTATTAAAAAGAACATTCAAATCCTGGAAGATCAGCTGGCAATAGAGCGTGCCAAACTCAAAGGCTTAGCTCACCTGTTAAAATAACGGTATGCCACAAACATTGCTTTTCGACTTTCCCTCTCAAATTATCACAGTCCCACTCCCAGATATCACTCTAGATTTACAATATCTCATCAACTCTATTCGCGACGCTGAAGACGATCTCACTCCCGGCATGTCCTACGCCAAAATCGCCGATGCCTTTGGTAAACAAGATCTAGGAGGCGGGGTAAAAGTGGGTATCACCGTCGTGCTCCTCAATGGTTGGCGAGTCATGTTTGCCGCGCGACCTGGCCCAGACACAATCTCCGTCTCTATCACTGGAGGAAACTTCGTGGGTGAGGCTGGCGCCAACCCTGTCGCTCCCTCGCTCTACACCCAAGTTACCACCACTCAGTCAAGCTCTGCCACGATCATTACTCCCCAATCAGACACCAACCTCGTGTACTTAGTCGAGTCGCTGCGCAACTCACATCCCGCTTTTGGCAATGTTTTCTACTGGGATCCCTATGGGGGGAATGACACAGGTAGTGGTGTCACCCCCACAACTGCCGTCAAGACGTTTGCCGCGGCCCACACGCTCGCGAGCTCAGGCAACAATGATGTCATTTTTTGTCGCTCGACTAACCCAGGGGGAACTACTATCGTCAATGAAACTCTCAACATCACCAAACACAATCTCAAGCTCCGAGGTCCAGGTGACAACGTCAAAATCATCCCCACAACTACCGCGGATCCAACGGTTAACGTCAGCGCCGATAATGTAGAAATATCTGGCTTCTCGATCCAAACAGCCCCAACAGGCACTCAAAACGCCCTTACCATCAACGGAAACAATATTTTAGTGCGTGATCTCTGGATTAGCCAGGTTAGAGGTCACGGAATTGCCCTCTCTAGTTCTGCTCGCTTCAGACTCCTAACCACCATGATTGACCATTGTGTCCAGAACGGCATCGATTTTGGACCAACCACAACTCAAGCCCTCGTCAGTAAATGCATTATTGGAGATAACAACTCCGGCATCAGATTCTCGGGCACAAATATTACCGATAACGTCATCGAAAACTGTTTGGTATACAAAAATAGCACTTACGGAGTCGACATTGGCACAGGCGTGGCCAGAACCTCCCTCCGCTCAGGCAATACGCTCGTAAATAACACAACCGCCAACACCCGCAACTTGGGTACCGATACCTATATCGAGACACCCGCGGGCGGTGCCTCCGAGACTCAGATTGCCTCCGCAGTCTGGGAAGAGGTTATGCTCCCTCACAATATTCCTGGTACTGCCGGCAAGATGCTCCAGGTTATCCGCAACAAGGCCGGTATTTCCGCCATCAAAAGGTAAAAATAGATGAAAGAACAATCTACTCTCGACCAGGCCATCATCAAATACACGCCGTACCTCAAAGAACTCCAGACCAAACTCTTCACCGTTTTTTGTGTGTTCCTGGGGGGTGGGGTCATCGGCTTCATTTACTACCAGCAGATCCTTGCCTTTATCATGCATCTCTTCCGCATGGAAAATATCAATCTCGTCCTCACCTCCCCTTACCAATTCATCGACCTCGCCGTCAACACGGGTCTCCTCATCGGCCTCGTCCTCGCCCTCCCACTCCTGGGATATTACTTTCTCACTTTCGTCAAACCCGCTCTCGCTCCCAGGGAATACGGTCTCATCCTGCGCCTCTATCCCCTCGCTGTGCTCCTCTTCATTGTGGGCTTCTTCTTTGGAGGATGGATCATCCAGCTCATCATCAATCTCTACTCCCAAACTAGTCTCGACTTTGCCGTGGGCAACCTCTGGGACGTCTCGCATTTCTTTGGCCAGATCTTAGCAACCGGCATCTCCCTCGCCCTCATTTTTGAACTTCCCATCGTCCTCACCGCTCTCCTCAAGCTCAAGTTGATTAAGCTGGCTGGCCTCAAAAAATCGCGTAAATTCATCTATACCGCCATCCTCATCTTCGTCGCCTTCCTCCCTCCCAACGACATCATCTCCCTCGCCTTACTCAGTATCCCCCCTTTACTTCTGTTTGAGATCACGCTACTATTAAATAGAAGAGTATAAATAATATGTTCAGAAACCTAGGTACCACCGAGATCCTCATTATCGCCGTCGTCGTCCTCATCCTCTTTGGCGGCAAAAAACTCCCCGAGCTCGCTCGTGGACTAGGTCAGTCAGGCCGCGAACTCAAAAAAGCCAAGGCAGAACTCGAGAAGGCCTTGACGGATGAGAATAAACAGTCTAAAACTTAATTATTACTTACAAAAGGAGGTCATATGTTCCAGAACATAGGTACCACCGAGATCGTGATCATTGCC
>CAYFZD010000006.1:0-40789 GCA_964347565.1 uncultured Pseudomonadales bacterium
TTAATTTATTTTATGGCTTCTACAACCCGGAAAGCCTGAAAACTCAGGCCATAACGAGGGAAACAGTCGAAGCAATACTGAAAAACAACTATGTTTAATCTAAAGAAAAAATTCACTAGCCTAAAACCAATAAAAGATTGGCAAAAGAAGCGTAAGCTCAAAGCCATGACAAATCAGGCGGTCAAGATTGCTTTTGGTACGCAAGATCAAGTGGATTTAATCTCCTACGCAGGACTCAAAGAAGAATCAAGCTATTTACAGATTAACGATAGGTTTGTACGAACCTTGTTTGTTTCTGGTTATCCTTATGTCGCTTCAACTGGTTGGCTTAATAACCTGATTAACTTTAATCATGATATTGATATCAGCTACCACATCGAACAAGTTGATCCTTTAACCGCCCTGCCCAAACTAATCAGAAAAATAACCGAGCTTGAGTCAACCAAGCGCACCATGCTCAAAGAAGGTAAGGTCATAGGGAGCGAAATTACCGATCCACTTGAATCCGCTATGGAGCTTAAAGACAAAATCCAGCGAGGTATGGAGAAACTGTTCCAAATCTCAATCTATATGACGATTAGCGCGGAATCGCTTATTGAGCTAAACAAAGTCACCAAACTTTTAGAGACAGTCATGCAGACCAGACTTTTCTATATCAAGCCTGCTACCTTCCAACAGATCGAGGGATTGCAGTCTATTCTCCCTAGAGCCGAGAATAAACTCGCTCAAAAGCGTAATCTTGATAGCTCTAGTGCAGCACTCACTTTTCCCTTTGTTTCATCTGAACTGGTGCAGGAATCAGGCATCCTTTACGGTATTAATAAATCCAATAATTCACTGGTAATCATCGACCGCTACTCTCTTAACAATGCTAATTCAATTATTTTTGCACAGTCTGGATCAGGCAAAAGCTATACCGCCAAAGTCGAGATCTTACGCCACCTCATGCAAGGCACCAAAGTTATTATCATTGACCCTGAACGCGAGTATAAACAGTTGGCTGCTAGTGTTGGAGGAACGTACATTAAACTCTCAGCCACATCCAAAGAGAAAATTAATCCGTTCCAATTTTCAGAGCACTCAGTAACGCAGGAAAACAACTTATCAGAACACATTCAGGATTTAACCGAGCTTGTCTCACTCATGGTTGGGTCACTTACCTCAGAGGAGCGGGCATCGGTGGATCGAGCACTGCTTCTCACCTACAAAGAGGCCAAGCTAACACCCAGAAAGAACGCTAAAAAGCAAAAAGAAGTTGAATATCCACTCCTTAAGGATTTTTACAAAAACCTCAAAACCATGAAGCATAAAGATTTATGCGACAGACTCGAGCGATTTGTAAAAGGGTCGTTATCAACTGTCTTTGATTCCCAGACAAATATAAAACTTGATAATCGCCTAATAGTCTTTGACATTAAAGACTTAAATGAATCAATCAGATCAATCATGATGATGGTCGTTGCTAACTTCGTAAATAATGAAGTTAAACAAAACCCTCAGAAGCGAATGCTCGTTATTGATGAGGGATGGATACTTCTCCAAGAGCCAGAAAGTGCCAGATTTATCTCAGGACTCGTTAGACGTGCCAGAAAATACTATCTAGGTGTAACCATTATTTCCCAGCAAGCAAATGATTTCCTCAATCAAGATTATGGTAAAGCCATTGCCAGCCAGTCATCACTTCGCATCCTTATGCGCCAAGATACAACTACTATCAAAAAAGTGGCTGATGAGTTCCATTTATCTGCCTATGAACAACACTACCTGCTAACCTGTGATCGGGGTGAGGCTTTAATTATTGCTGATCAAAACCATGTTGCAGTAAAAATTGTGGCCTCAGAGCAAGAACATCCACTCCTAACCACTGACCCAAGGGAAGTGTATATCTAGCTATGAATCCCAAGCTAGTACTAACACTCTGGTCGTTTCGTAAAGAACTTAAATATGTCCTGTTAGCTTTCCTCACCATCCTCATGCTCCCTGTCATTGCGGTCATTCTGCTGACCCAGGTGGGTATAAATGTCATCTCTGACAAGTTGGTAGATCAAAATCCAACTAATCAAAGCATCCAGATCAAAGACCCATCGACTGGTGAAGTCACTACAGAAATTCACCCAACAGTTGTTTGGCCAACCAAGGGCGTAATTACTCTGGAATTTGCACAATCAAGTATGTATCAGGTCTTCCACACTGGGATTGATCTAGCTAGTAAACTTGATGAGCCAGTCAATCCTGCCATGGATGGCACTGTTATTTACGCGGGAGAGATATTCTGGGGTTACGGCAAACACGTCATTATTGATCATGGCAATAATGTCGTGACTATCTATGCCCACTTAAACAAGATTTACGTCTTTAAAGGCCAAAAGGTGACCACCAGTGACGTAATTGGTGGCCAAGGTCAAACTGGTTGGGCAACAGGAGTTCACCTTCACTTTCAGGTGAACGTGTACGGAATACCCGTAAACCCACGCGTATTCCTTGTAAATTAATCTACGCTTACCTAAAAATATAAAAATTGTCCCACTTTATTGTGTACTTGTCCCAATCGTGTTAGTATGATTATATGATAGGACAGATGCGAAAAAAGAATATCCTCAACTTGATAAAGTATTATGCCGAGAGGAATGATGACGGCTTCAGAAGAGAAGCTTACAGCATAGCTAAGTATTTTGATTCTATTGGAGATTCGGAGTTAGCACAATATATCATGGCTTTATTATCTGGTGCCAATACCTTCGTGCCTCAAGAAAGTGAGTACAACCTACCTTATCTTACAAAAGTAGGTTTAACAAACGGAAGTTCATTTCCTCTTCCAGTTAAAATCAAAAATGATATTGTTGGTGTAATTAATTCTATAAACCATAAAGCTGGAATAAATAAGTTCTTGTTTGAGGGTGAACCTGGAACTGGTAAGACTGAAACTGCTAAACAAATTGCACGGATTCTCGAACGCGACCTATATATAATAGATTTTGAAAGTATCATTGATAGCAAACTGGGACAAACCTCTAAAAATATAGCCTCTGTATTTTCGGAGTTACGTAACCTACCTCAGCCACAAAAGATAATCATCTTATTTGATGAGATTGATGCAATAGCTTTAGATCGAATAAATTCCAACGACCTTAGAGAAATGGGAAGAGTGACGTCCTCTGTCTTAAAAGGCTTAGATGGTCTAAAAGATGACATTGTTCTTATAGCTACTACTAATCTATACAAGCAATTTGATAAAGCACTTATTAGGCGTTTTGACTCAATCATAAACTTTAATAGATATAGTCGAGAAGAATTGATCGAAGTTGCCGAGTCAGTTTTGAATGATTATCTTGCAAAATTCAAGTTTGCTGGTCGCAACGTGAGATTATTTAAAAAAATAATATCCGTTATGGAACATATACCTTATCCGGGTGAGCTGAAAAACCTGATAAAGACTGCACTCGCGTTCAGTGATCCAACTAATGAGTATGATTACTTAAAAAAATTGTATGAGTCAATTAACCCTAAAATTGAAACTGGAGATTTTAAATTTTTGCAAGACAACGATTTTACTGTTAGAGAAATTGAGGTGCTGACAGGAATTTCTAAGAGTCAGGTTTCAAGAGAACTAAATACATAAAGATATGAACAATATTCTGCAGTTGAAAAGAGCCTTTCAACAACGATCGAATGACAATAAGCCAGGGCCAAGGAATGTGCCTAAAAATTCTTCCCCTATAACTATCAAGAAGCTTCAATCCCTATTAAACGATCTTCAAAATGTTGGTAGTTTTTGGAAACGTCAAAATATAATTCAAGGCTGTCTTATTGACGTTAATTACGTTGATGTAATTGCGAAAAGCAATAGAATAAGTGGATTTTTCTATTCTGGCAAAGAATCAGTGAATAATACGGTAGTAGGTGCCAGGTTTGCGAATGAGAAATCTCCAAAGCATGTGATTACTCACTATGTAAGCAGCGAGCTTCTTGGTAATACTATAGAAAATTTAAAAAGCTGTATTCACTTAATAAGTGAAGAGTTTGGTGATTCCATCACATATGAGGCTATTGATAATCTAAAGGAGAATGATATCGACTATAGTCGATACAATATCGCAAAAACAACTTTTCGTAATATAGTCGTAGACTCGCATTATTTAGACCGCTTTACAATCCCAGACAATAGTGTAAATACTCGTAATCAGTCTATTATTACCATATATAAGACTAATATTGATTTAGTTAATTTAATGAAGCAAATTGGTGTAGATGTGCAACCAGACAAAATCATCAGTGAAACCACTCTTTTTCTTTATCCAGATGAAATCGTATTGCTAGCTGAAAAAGCCCCATACTTAATTGCCATGTCAACCGAGGATTTATCAAAATTAAGTTATGAAGATTTTGGTGAAAAGGAAAAAAACAAGACAACGTTTAAAATTGATTCACCAAATGGCGAGCCAATAATTGGGGTAATTGATACTTTATTCGATCAATCCGTCTATTTTTCAGAATGGGTAGAATACAAAAAAGTAATTAGTGATGAAATTCCGACCTCACCAAGCGATTACGTACATGGCACTTCCGTAACCTCACTCATCGTTGACGGCCCAGTAATTAATCCTGATTTAGATGATGGGTGTGGAAGATTTAGAGTGAGACATTTTGGAGTCGCTGCTCAAGGTCAATATAGTGCTTTTTCAATCATGAAGGCAATTAAGGAAATTGTTGAGTCAAACCCAGATATAAAAGTTTGGAATTTATCGTTGGGTTCGGATAGAGAAATTAATCCAAACTTTATATCACCAGAAGCGGCCATTTTAGATAAGATCCAACACGATCATGATGTCATATTCGTAATAGCGGGAACAAATAATCAGGATAATAATCCTAGTTTTGATAAGATGATTGGCTCTCCTGCAGATTCAATAAATGCAATAGTTGTAAATTCCGTCAATCGATCTGGTAATCCTGCTACTTACTCACGTAAGGGATTGGTTTTGTCATTTTTTAATAAACCTGACGTAAGTAGTTATGGTGGTGATAAAAAAGAATATATTTGGGTATATTCACCAGAGGGGTTAAGGTCTAGTACTGGGGGTACTTCATATGCCGCACCTTGGGTAACTAGAAAAGTCGCTTTTTTAATTGATGTTCTTGGATTTAGTCGTGAAGTTGCAAAAGCATTAATCGTAGATGCGGCCGCTGATTGGAACGGTGTTGGAAATAATATCGAACTTGCACCTCTGTTAGGCCATGGTGTTGTCCCAAAAAGAATTGAGGAAATAGTAAAGTCAAATAATGATGAAATAAAGTTTTTTATTAGCGGTATTTCGGAGAAGTGGGAAACCTACACATATAATCTTCCCGTTCCGGTAAATAACCAAAAACACCCGTTTGTTGCAAAAGCTACACTTTGCTATTTTCCTAGCTGTTCAGTAAATCAAGGAGTTGACTATACGAATACAGAATTAGACGTTTACTTGGGAAGAGTCGTTAAGGATGGTATTAAATCTATAAACAAGAATGTACAAAGTGTTGATGATGGAGAAAAACACTATGTTTATGAGGGTAACGCCAGGCGATTTTATAGAAAATGGGATAATACCAAGCATATTAGTGAATCTTTCACTGATAGAGTTGTGGCACGAAAAGCATATGAGAACGGTATGTGGGGTGTGAGCGTCAAAACTAAAGAAAGATTGAGCAAGAGAGTTGGTGACGGTATTAAATTTGGTCTAGTAGTAACTTTGAAGGAAATCAACGGAGTCAATAGAATAAATGATTTTATTCGTCAATGTGAGTTGCGTGGATGGTTAGTAAATCAAGTTGATGTCGATAATACTGTTGAAATTTACAATAAGTCAAACGAACACCTCACCCTCGATATATCCTAATAATCAAATTAAATTGTAGTATGGTTTTTGCAAAGTTGCTCTCTGATGTTAGAATATAAATATATGAATAGCGATTCTATGAATTTGAAAGAGAAAAAAGAGTTTGGAGATAAAGCTCGTATTGCTAGAGAGAAGCTATCTCTGACTCAAGCAGATGTAGCCAAAAAAGCCAATATGACCGTCAACTACTACGCCATGATTGAGCGCGGTGAAGCTAATTTGTCCTTTGAAAAAATGAAGAGTATCGTCAAAGTCCTTAAGCTCAAGATCACTATTTCGTAGCTTGTTTGTTCTCCAAAGCCAATTTCGCAAACCTAATCATCATGTCCGCCAATTGCTCTGCCCTGTATTGTGAAGCGTTCTCTGGCTCAGTCTTTTTCAAACTTTTGAAAGCTGCCTTTATCAACATATCCCTGTTTGCCTCATCGAGCACGAATTTATAGGTTTCCTCAGAAACATTTTCATATTTCCCCTTGGAAAAGGCATCCAACTCATCCCACGGCAAAGCATCCACCACATTTGTTAAATCATCATTCGTGCCATTTTGCATGGCCTTATTATAATCCAAGAAAGCTACTAGAGGAAATTGCCTATATTTCCGCTACAGATATTTTTCGTACCCAATAAAGTTAAATAAATCTACGGCAAAGCCGCCGTCCTCAAGACGGCGCATAAATTCTCTGCTTTTTGCCTGAGAAAGTATATTAAGGCTTCCTTCCCAGAGAATATTGCGGTCAATAATGGCTAGTTTTCTGTGGTGATTGCCTGTGCAAAGCAACACTTGGATGCCAACGGCCTCGAATTCCTGTATTTCGACCTCTGACTGGTCATCGTAGCCATCTGTGTGCTCTCGTGGGTCACGGGTCACTATGTAGACTTTCACGCCTCGAGCCACAAGTCGCCTAAATACTGGCCAAAAAGTCTTCATTCTAGCGATGGTAATGAATGGACTTTCAATAATTACCTCATTCTGACTATTCTCTAAGTCGGTCAGAAATTTGGAGAAGAAGGTTTTTTCGTCGTGCAAAGAGGTTTTAATCATGTAAATCCTCCTCCGACTTCGATTGATACACTTCCATTAACCTGGTAAAATGCACTAGGTAATTGTCGGAGAGCGGTTCAAAATAAGAATCGTCTTCCGCACAATGATATAATCCCAAACTATGACCAAAATAACCCAAAAACCAGATGGTAGCGTCAGTTTTGAGCTCGTGATCCCCAAAACGACAATCGCCGCAGAATACCAGCACGTCTTAAAAGAAATGGCCGCGACTGTGCAAATCAAGGGTTTCCGACCAGGCAAAGCCCCCCTTGCCATGGTAGAGGCTCAGCTGGATCAGTCCAAGCTCTACTCTCACGTCCTAGACCACGTCTTGTCTCCCGCCTACTCGGCAGTGATTCATGAGCACAAGCTCATACCCCTCCTCGAGCCTAGGGTGAACCCCAAGAGCATGGAAACAGGCAAAGACTGGGTCATGTCGGTCGAGGTTGCCATCGCTCCAGAGATCAAACTAGGTGACTATGAGAAACTCGTGGTCTCTGCCCTCAAAAAACACGCCAAAGTCCACCCCACCCACGAAGACGCCAAGCCTGAGGAGATCAGGGATCACCAACTCAACGTAATTTTTGACGCGCTCCTGGACGGGATCAAATTTGACGTCTCTCCTTTCTTGATCGAGGAGGAGACCAATTCCGCTCTCGCACGCCTGGCCAAGCAGCTTACGCCCCTCAAGTTGACGCTCGCAGGTTACGCCAAATCTATCAAAAAGACTCCTGAGGAGCTCTTGGGAGAATACAAGCAGTCAGCCCAAAATAATCTCAAGCTAGAATTTATTCTCCAAAAACTCATTGAGGTGAGAAAGACAGAGGTAACTGACGCCGAAATTGCCACGCTCAAGCCCCCCAAGGGCCAGGAAAGCTACGCCAAATACGTCCTCCAAAAGCGGAAGGTACTTGACTTTCTCTCCGCATTATAGGATAATAAGTGTGTATTTGAGATACACGATATGACAAACGATCCATTCAAAAATTTCAAACCACTCAATCAGAAACCACAGTCCAAGCCTGCGAACAAGGGGAACACGAACAACAGTTTTGTAGAGTCGATGCGAGACATGGGTAGCTCCGTGGTCAAATCACTCCAGACTGACGTGATCAAGGGGACCGCCCAGAGTATTTTTGATCAGATCTTGGGATCTACCAAGAGTGGCCAAGCGCCCAACATCGATCAAAACACGACCCCCAACCTAGAGTCGCTAATCGCACAGCGCGAGGCGCAAGCCGCCGCCGAGGCGACCCACCACGAGCGCTCTTTCCAGCAACACAAGCAAAAAGAGTCTCAAGTGGTTTTCTCTTTCGCCGACGAAAAAATCAAAAAAGAAGTCGACGGGGTCAGACAGGAGCTCGCTATGCTTGTTGCGACCATGGGTAAAGTCGAGAAACAGATCGAAGTAGCCATGATGGACAATATTGTGGATGGGGGACTCTATCACCTCAACTACTTCCAAAAACTCAAGACCTGGATTCGCTTCATGCGCAAAAGTCTCGAAGATAGCTCTAGTTGGCTCCAGATGTCTGGCGGGCGCAAGTCCAAAGGCTACTACTGGACACAAGAGTCTCGCTCCGGCACCAAATATTCTATGTCCTCCGAGCGCAACGTCCAAATGGGTGCGGGCTGAGAAGCTAGCTTCGAAGTCCTGAGCTTGTCGAAGGATTAATAATTCCACTTTTTCTGTTAAAATACTCCACATCGGGCGGTTAGCTCACTTGGTAGAGCGTTACATTGACATTGTAAAGGTAATAGGTTCGATCCCTATACCGCCCACAACCCCTACCTGATATACTATTCTCCATATGTCAGAGCAAAATCTAGCCGAACTTCGTCACAGCACAGCACACTTATTGGCTGCCGCAATCGTTCAACTATATCCCAGCGCGTTACGCACGATCGGTCCCTCGATTGAAGATGGTTTCTACTATGATTTTGACAATCTCAAAATCTCCGAGACCGATTTCCCGAAAATAGAGAAAAAGATGCGCCAGCTAGCAACTACCTGGAAATCATTTGAAAAAAATGAGCTTTCAGTCGTCGATGTCAAAACAGAATTCAAAGACAATCCATATAAAATAGAACTCATCGACGAACACGCCGGAATGGAGGAGACGCTCACAGTTTATCAGTCAGGCTCTTTCCGCGATCTCTGTCGTGGTGGCCATGTCGAGGAGCCCAACAAAGTCCTCAAGTTTTTCAAGCTCACCAAGCTAGCTGGTGCCTACTGGCGCGGGGACGAAAAAAACAAGATGTTAACCCGCATTTACGGCACGGCTTTCTTCTCCCAAGAAGAGCTCGATAAATACCTCTGGCTACAAGAAGAAGCCAAAAAGCGCGACCATCGCAAGTTGGGGAGAGAGCTCGACCTCTTTAGTTTCTCTGACCTCGTGGGCTCAGGCATGCCGCTGTACTCACCCAAAGGTGCGCTCGTCCGCCGTCTTCTCAATAACTTCGTCGAAGAGCTCCAAAGTGAACAGGGATACACACAAGTTCATACTCCCCAGATCGCCAAAGCCGAGCTCTTCAAAATCAGTGGTCACTATGACAAATACAAAGAGGATATGTTCCGGGTCGTGAGTAGCTACAGTAAGGAAGAGTTCTTCCTCAAGCCCATGAACTGTCCTCAGCATACCCAAATCTACGCCGCCCAGGCTCGCTCTTACCGCGACCTACCTCTCCGGTTGAGCGACTTCGCCATGCTTTATCGCGACGAACAGCCTGGCACACTAAATGGTTTAGCCCGCGTCCGCAGTTTCAGCACTGATGACGCTCACATCTTCTGTCGGGAAGACCAGGTGGATGCTGAGGTTGATATCGCCCTGGCCATGACCAAAAAAATCATGGATACCTTCGGCTTCCAATATCGCTACCGCCTCAGTACACGCGACGTCGCTCATCCAGAGAAATACTTGGGAGACCCCAAAATATGGGATAGGCTCGAGGCCTGGGCAGTCAAGATTATGGAGCGCAATCAAATAGAGTACTACGACGGACCTGGTGAGGCCGCCTTTTACGGCCCCAAGATGGACCTGATGGCGACCGATGCCTTAGGACGTGAATGGCAGCTCTCGACTGTCCAGATCGACATGGTTCAACCAGAAAGGTTCAAACTAGAGTACACGGCCGACGATGGCTCCAAGCAGCGTCCCGTGATGATTCACCGCGCGATCCTGGGTTCCTCTGAGCGTGCCTTGATGGTGTTACTCGAGCACTACGCCGGTGCCTTCCCCCTCTGGCTCTCCCCAGTCCAAGTTGCACTGCTCCCCATTTCTGAGCACGAGTTAAGCTATGCTCAATCAGTCGCCGACTCACTCCAAAAAGAGGGGATTAGGGTCGAGGTGGACGAGTCCGCTAACACCCTGGGTAAAAAGATGGTCCGCGCGCGCGAGCAAAAAATTCCCTATATGGCGATCCTGGGGAAGCAAGAGGTCGAAAATAAAACGCTGACCCTCAAAAATCGCGCCGGTGAACAGATCACGCTTAATCTGGACGAAACCATCGCCAAACTAAAACAAGAAGTGGTAAGTAAGGTATAATCACCTCATGAAATACATCGCGATCAACCAACTTATCAAAGCCTCCGAGCTCCGGGTGGTTGACGAAACCGGCAAACAGATCGGGGTTATGTCCAAGATGGAGGCCCTCAATATCGCCCACGATAAAGGCGTCGACCTAGTCGAGATCGCTCCCATGGCCAAGCCCCCCGTCGCCAAAGTGATCGATTTCAAGAAATTCAAATATCTCGAGGCCAAAAAAGAGCGCGAAGGCAAATCCGCGAGTGGTAAAGTCGAGATCAAAGAGATTCGCTTCTCCCCCTTCATTGCCCAGGGCGATATGGACTCGCGTCTTGGGAGGATCAGGACCATCTTGGGAGATGGCGACAGAGTCAAGATTGTGGTAAAATTCACCGGTCGCCAAATTACCAAGGTCGAGTTTGGACATGATTTAATCAAAAAAATTATGTCTGGCCTCGAGGGTTTAGCTAGTGCTGATGGAGTTGCCAAACTCCAGGGCAAACAGCTCTTCCTCATCATCAATCCTTCCAAGAAGAAGGCATAGTCTATGAAATCAACCAAACGTCGCAGCAAAAGATCTCTCACTCGCCGTGTCAAAGTTAGTGCGACCGGCAAAGTCATGCGTCGTACACAGAACATGCGCCATCGTAGAGCTCACAAGGGCAAGGCCCAGGTTCGTCGCATGAAGACCATCAAATTCTTGACTGGTGGTACCGCCAGACGTATTAAAAAAATCTTAGGACTCATCTAATATGACCAGAGTAAAAAATAGTCCTGTCAAACGCGCCCGCCACAAAGCGGTACTAAATCGCACCAAGGGTTTCCGCATGTCCAAGCATCGCCTCTGGAAAGTCGCCCACGAGGCCTATCTCCACGCCCTCGACTACTCCTTCCAGGGTCGCAAGGACCGCAAAAGTGACTTCCGTACACTCTGGATTATCCGGATTAATGCCGCACTCCGTAGTCTTGACGCCAAATACACCTACGGCAAATTTATTGCTGCCATGAAAAAAACCAACGTTGTGCTCGACCGCAAAATCCTCGCCGACCTCGCCGTCACCGACGCTCCCACTTTCAAATCAGTAGTTGACAAGATTCTGTCTCATAGTGTATAGTCCACTTTCGCGAGGAGCAACCATCCGCACATTCCCACTAATAAGGGTTTGCTGACTGGAAGGTTGCTTTTGGCGTATCTAGGCCCCGAGAGGGGTTTTTTGCTAAGCTTTAGTATAAAATGGGTAAATCCATGAAAGAGCAAATTCAAAAAGTACAATCTCAATTCGATCTTGACTTAAAATCGGTCACAACTCAACCTGAGCTCGACGCCATTTACCTCAAATACCTCGGCAAGAAGGGGAACACCACGTCTCTGCTCAAAAGCCTTCAGTCCCTGGCCTTACCGGATAAACAGAAATATGGCCCCCTCCTCAACGAGCTCAAAAAATCTCAAGAATCACAAATAACAGCTAAAAAATCGACCCAAGACCAGCGACCAGCGACCAGCGATTTGACCATTCCCGGAATTGTGAGACCCATCGGTCGCCTCCACCCCACGACTATCATCATCCGCGAGATGAACGAGTTCTTCCTCCGCCAGGGATTCTCGATCGGCGAGGGACCCGAGATCGAAGATGTCGAGTACAACTTTCGCCGCCTCAACTTGCCCGAGGGTCATCCCGCGACCGATCTCCAAGACTCGCTCTTCATCCAGGAACCCAACCTGCTCCTGCGCACCCATACCTCCTCCGTCGAAACCCGTCTCCTGAGCACCCACAAGCCACCTCTTCGTGTGGTCGTACCCGGTAAATGCTATCGCAACGAGACTACGAGCCTCACCAATTCCGCCTTCTTCTACCAGTACCAAGGATTTGTGGTAGACCAGGGGATCACCATTGGCCACCTCAAAGATACCCTCACCAAATTCCATCAGTTTTTGTTTGGGCAAGACGTCAAGCTCCGCTTTCGCTACAAATATTACCCCGAAGTCTCACCCGGCATGGGTGTCGACATGGAGTGTCGGTTCTGCGAGGGCTCTGGGTGCCAAGTTTGTAAATATCGCGGCTTCATCGAAGTGTTGGGGAGTGGCATGATCCACTACAATACCCTCAAAGCCTGTGGTATCGACCCTGAGATTTATTCTGGGTTTGCCTTTGGCATGGGCCTCGATCGCCTCGTGATGTCCAAATATGGGATTACGGACATTCGTAAGTTATATGGAGGAGATTTGATCTATACATAAACTCATGTGCCTAGGGGTCCGTCCCCTAGGTATAACAAATACACCTAGGGGACGGACCCCCAAATACAAATTATGAAAATACCTCTGATTTGGCTCAAAGACTACGTCGATTCGAATAAATCTGCTAAAGAATTAGCGGCCAGTTTCACTCAGCTTGGCCTCATGCTCGACAAACCACTCGATAGTAAAAATGTTCTCGACCTCGAACATCGCATGGATCGCGCCGATTGGCTCTCTGTCATTGGCTGTGCTCGCGACCTGTCGGCCTTCGAAGGCATTCCCCTCAAGCTCCCCAAGCTCGGTGGAAAACCAGGCAAGGTTTTACCTATCTCACAACAAATCAAGGTCAAAGTTAACACTCCCGCCGTCAGTCGTTTCCAGACCAGGGTGTTCAAAGGTGTTAAAGTCGCACCTTCCCCAAAATGGCTAGTTGATCGCCTCACGGCCTACGGCATGGAGCCTATCAACAATATCGTCGACATCACCAACTTCGTCATGATCGAGTACGGCCAAACACTGCACGCGCAAGATATTGCAAAATTGAAGGGACATGATATCACTATTCGCCAAGCCAATAAAGGTGAACGACTCACTACTCTTCTTGGAACCGATGTCACCCTAGATCGAGATGCTTTTGTGCTCACCTCCGGTGGCGAAGTCACTGTGATCGGAGGCATCGTGGGTGGCAAAAAGACGGGGGTCACAGATAGCACAACAGACATAGTCCTTGACTCTGGCAACTACGATTCACGAATCATCCGCAAAGTCTCACGCAAGCTCAAAATATTGAACGAATCTGTCAGTCGCAACGACAAATTCCTCGATGAGAGGGCCATCGACTTCTCCATGGCGAGAGCTACCGAACTCATCCTCGAGCTCGCGGGTGGTACCCACTATGTCAACGACGATTACTACCCGACCCCCGTGCTCCCCAAAACCATGAACCTCCGTTTGAGTCGCCTCCACTTACTCTCTGGCATGGATATCACCATGGTGACAGCTAAAAAAATCCTCAAATCGCTCGAATATGCCATTACAGAAGAAGGGGAGGGCAGTCTGACAGTCGAGATCCCCTACTTCCGCACCGATGTGGAAGTCGAAGATGATTTGGTCTCCGACATTCTCCGTATCTACAACTACACCAACATCCCGCTCAGTTCTCTAGGCACTCCCATCCCTACAGATATCACCCCAGCTATCTATCGCTTTGAAGAGCGCCTGCGCGATCTCTTGGTAGCCCAAGGTGCCCACGAACACATCACCAGCTCACTAGTGGGCACCAGTGGCAATGGGGATGAGGTAGTCCTAGCCAATGCACTCACCAGTGAACAAAGCGCCCTCCGCACTAACCTAATTCCAGGTCTCACTCACGTCTTATCCACATATTCTAAACACAAATTGACGAGTATCTCTGTCTTTGAGATCGGCAAAGTTTTCCGGAGATCGGCTGATAAATATCTCGAGGGTCGACTCCTCAGCGTCATAGGATCACCAGACTCTCTCGCCACACTCTTCTCATCTCTTGGGATCCTGAAGTATCAAATCTCTCGAGTTGGTCAGATCATTGTGGAGGGCAAAACAGTCGGCAACCTCGCCCCCTCTAGCTACACTCTCGTCACTGATGCACTCATGCCGCTGGTGAAGAGCTATACTGGGATAGTCTCCGAGTTTTCTCATTTCACTACTCGTGACCTCTCACTCCTTGCACCATCTTCCATCAACTATGGCGACATCCAAGAGGCGCTTTCAAAGATCAAAGTAAGTTGGTTAACCATCTCCTGCAAATCAATGACTAAATTGAATGCCACAACTAATAACTACTTACTCACCTTCACCTGGGATGCCATGAGCAAATCAGTGATAGACGACCAAGATCTTGCCGTCAAAACTCTCAAAGAGAAATTAAACATCGACTCAAAATCTTAGGTAGGTAAAGGGACTAGTGGGCTAGGTGATGGACTAGGACTTGGCGACGGGGAAGGGGAGGGTGCAAAATCCCACTCCACATTCACACCTATATTGATCGTGTTATCTTTTTCACTGCCATCCTTGGTCCTCACTATGGCCTTGAGCGCATGGGTCGCATTGTCACTGACTGTGATCGTCGTCGTCACCAGTTTGTCACCATTAAAGCTCTCCCGCAAGACACCATCGACATATAACTTTACCCACTCCATCTCCTTGGCCGTCGTGGTCCTTATTCTCACCTCAAAAGTATTACTACTCAACTTGTCGTGGTTACCTGGTTTCTCAAACCCAATGACTGTGTCGGTGTCGGCGCTACAATACTCAGTGGGCACTTTGTATTTTGCCTCTCCTTGCCCATCGATCCACGCTCTAATATCGTTGATCCACGCTGTACTCTCTTGTTTAAGAACGTAGAATTCTTTCTCATTATATTCACCTCTTGCTACATCCACTTCACTCGCTAATTTGTTCTCGTCTGCTCTACAGACTTTCACTTTGGTGTGGATAGGATCTGGCTCGATGGGAGCTGTGCCCTTTACAAAGTAATCCGCTCGCGTCGGGTAGCCATCGTGTTCAGGGTATCCTGATACCGTATCTACCTGCCTTGCCTCGACTCCAGGGGGAACTTTAAAGTCATCACCCTTATACTTCTCCCATGTTTTTAAGATGATTTTGCGCCAAATGGGAGATGCTCCCGTCACACCCGATGCTACTTCTTTCATCGGCGAGTTATCATTATTCCCTACCCACACCCCCACTACCGCTTTGGTGCTCCACCCTACCGTCCAGTTATCACGTTTATCATTGGTTGTGCCGGTTTTGACCGCAATTGCACGCCCATTCATGTTGAGGAAACTATTGGGTCCAAAAGTGAGGAGTCTGGCATTATTATCGTAGAGCACGTGGTTCACCAAAAATGCGACTTCCTCCGTTAGTACTCGCTGCTTCTTGGCTTGTTTAGCCTCATAGAGAGTGTGACCGTCCTTGACGACCTTGAGGATCGAGACAGGCTCTACTCTCTCCCCACCGTTAGCAAAAGCCGAGTAAGCATGAACTAGATCGAAGAGGCGCACCTCACCTCCACCCAGTGTCACTGAGAGTCCAAATCGAGTCATGTTCGCTGTAGTTGGCTCTAGAGAGGGGAAGCCCATGTCATAAGCGGTTGTCAGCATGTCCTTGAGCCCGATAAGTGAGAGCAGTTTCACGGCCGGGACGTTCAGTGAGGAACCCAGGGCAAATCGTAACTGGACTGGACCATTGAACTTACCATCATAGTTCTTCGGTTCATAAAACTCGCCTTCTTTTACCCCAGGGAACTTGGTGCTTACATCCAGGAGCATAGTAGAAGGGGAGTAGCCCTTCGCAAAGGCCGTGGCATAGGTGACTGGCTTGATCGCCGAGCCTGGCTGTCTCGGAGCCATCACCACATTTACCTGCCCATCATAGTCGCTCGCAAAATAGTCCTTGGACCCCACCATCGCGAGAATCTCGCCGTTTTGGGGGTTCATGACCATGGCCGCTCCGTTGGTTACATGCACCTTCTCCAGTTTATCGATCTCTTCCTTGACTCCAATTTGTGCGTAGTCCTGGAGCTCACTATCTAGGGTTGTCGTTACGGTGTATCCACCCTCTTCCACCACCGCCTCACCCAGTAGGTCGACGAGCTGGTCTTTGACATAGAACACAAAATGAGGCGCCTTGAGTGCCCCCGTTTGCTCACGGAACTTAATTTCTGTTAGTTCGTTGAGGCTCTGGGTCTCAGTTTCTTTGCTAATATAGCCATCTTCCCTCATGCGTCGGAGTACGTTGGTCGCTCTCGCCACATAGGCCAACTTATCGCTCCCAAACGGGGAGTAGCGGGAAGGAGCTTGGGGCATCCCCGCAAGAACCACGCTCTGAGTGAGACTCAGATCCTTGGGCTCTACCCCAAAGTATCGCTCACTCGCGGCGGCGATCCCCACGGCCGTTCCTCCATAGGGAGCTTCGTTTAGATACATCTGGAGAATTTCGTCTTTACTAAACTTTTTCTCAATCTGCATCGAGAGGACAAGTTCTTTAAATTTACGTGGTAGTGACCGCTCGCTCGTCAAGAGGACATTCTTCACCAACTGTTGGGTAAGAGTCGACCCCCCCTGTGCTCTCCCCCTAGTAATACCACGCAACATTCCCCGGATCATTCCCCAGGTGCTAAATCCTTGGTGAGTGTAGAATTCCTTATCTTCGATGGCGATGGTGGCCTGTTGTAGTTGGAGCGGTACATCGGCTAACTTGATGGGAATTCGATTATAGTCCTGGTATAACTCATAAAGTGTTCCTCCGTCACGATCAGTGATCTTGGTCGAGAACCCATCGCGCCTGACAATTTTATTGGGGTCGGGGAGACTGCGCGCAAACCATGCGAACATGATGAGCATGACAAAAATAGCCGCTAAAGTACCAAACAATGCGGTCAGACCCAGATATTTCACAATGGTTTGTTTGTCCCACCTTCTACCTCGTCTTCCCAATTTCCGGAACCGCCACGTCTTTGCCCAATCTTGCATAGCTTAGAGTATATCACTTGATGTACAATAGTTTCATGCAAAATAATTCTGAACTACTCACTCGCCGCGTCGCCAAGATTCTTCCAGACAGAGCTGGGCTCGTAAAATTAATTGAGAGTAAAAAAATTCGTCTTTACCAGGGATTTGACCCGACTTTTAGCCAACTCCACCTCGGTCACACGATCGGTTTTCGCAAACTGATGGACTTTGCGAAGGCGGGCCACGAGGTAATCTTTCTTTTTGGCACAGGAACTGTCTTGGCGGGTGACCCCAGCGAACGCGACACCGGTCGCAAGTTGATCACTCAAGAAGAAATCGATGAAAATATCAAGAGTTGGAAAGAACAGGTTAGCAAAATAGTTGACTTTGATTTGGTCACCATCAAGCAAAACGGTGACTGGCTCACCAAGCTCACGCTCAAAGACATCATTCACATAGCTAGCAATATCAGTGCCACACAATTATTTAAGCGAGAATCATTCACTCGCCGTATCGCCAAGGGCGACCCCGTTTGGTATCACGAGACTATGTACCCACTCCTTCAGGGATATGACTCGGTCGTGATGGACGTCGATCTCGAGATTGGTGGGACCGACCAAGAATTTAACATGCTCGTGGGGCGCGAGCTCCAACGCAAGATGAATAATCGTGAGAAATATGTCCTCACCACCCCCATGATCAACGGCACCGACGGCAAGCCCATGAGTAAGACTGCTGGCAACTGCATCTGGCTCTCTGACACTCCCGAAGTGATGTTTACCAAAATTATGGCCATGTCCGACGACATGATCAACACTTATTTCGAACTCCTCACCGACATTCCCATCGACGAGATCAAGGCTTTAGACCCATCTAAACCAGTCGAGAATAAGAAAAGATTGGCTTTTGACATCACTCGCCAGCTTCACGGCGATGATGGTGCCCAAGCTGGTCAAACCCATTTCGAAACAGTGGTCCAAGCCAAGGGGGTCGACCCCAGTCAATCCCCAATCAAGATCGCCTCGTCACTTTTTGAGACTCTCAAAAATGCGGGCTTGGGGCTCAGTAATAGCGATCTCAAACGCACGGTTCTGCAGGGTGGGGTAGAGGTCGATGGCATCAAGCTCACTGACCCCAACTCTCAAATTTCTGGATCAGAGATCAAATTCGGCAAAAATATTCGTCGCAAATTGGAGAAGTAACCTATGTCACTCACTAAACGCCAGCGCAGAGTCTGGACTGTGATCACCGCGATCTCGACGATCGCGCTCCTGGCGATGTCATTTGCGCCCTTTTTCGCCCAGTAAGCTAAACTAGTGATATGCAACTCAAAGACATCCCTGGGATCGGAGAGAAAACTCTCTCTACACTCGCCAAGCACGAGATCACTACTCCCCTCGACTTAATCACTTACTACCCTCGCACCTATCGCACCTACCACACTACCTCTTCTCGTGAGGCTCAGATAGGGGAGTGGGTCTCGCTCGTTGGTACCCTCACCAGGCCCCTGAGCCACCACACCAAGTTCACCACGACTCAGCTCGCGACTTTCCGTGATATCTCGGGCACGCTCACCCTCCGCTGGTTCAATAGCCCTTTTCTCACCAGATCGGTCTCGACCGACCAAACATACCTAGTTCGTGGCCAGCTGACCATTTTTGGTAACACCCGTCAAATTGTATCCCCTCAACTCTCCAAAGTAACGCCAGATTACCTGGCACAAGATGAAATGATGCCGATTTATTCTTCCCTTGGTACTCTCAAATCCGGTATTCTTCGCAAAATTATCTCTTCCACTCTAGCCATTACTCCCCCCATCCCTGATCCACTTGATTTACGAATCCGCCTTAAAAATAACCTCATCGACCTAGACACCTCCATCCGCATCATCCATGCCCCACCTGCAGGGTCCGACCCCGTAGGGTTAGAAGCCTCGATTCGCCGGCTGGCTTTTGACGAACTATACATCCTCCAGCTCGAGAGCTTACAAAACTCTGAGCTCAACAAAGTCAAAACCACGCCGCTCCGCTCTCATGCTGATTTGCTGAATCGCTGGATCGCGGGCTTACCCTTTACCCCCACCTCGGCTCAACACAGAGTCATCAACGAAATTACGACCGATCTATCCAAACCCTTCG
Organism: uncultured Pseudomonadales bacterium; assembly: GCA_964347565.1. GTDB lineage: Bacteria > Patescibacteriota > Microgenomatia > UBA1400 > UBA12108 > CAJAUT01. Next base: position 19,310 of record CAYFZD010000006.1, read on the forward strand.
CCATGCACCGCCTCCTTGCGGGGGAAGTAGGCTCGGGCAAGACGCTCGTGGCCGCTGCCGCTGCCCTCGCCACCCACCTATCTGGTCACCAAACTCTCGTCATGGCCCCCACTCAGATCCTCGCCGAGCAACTCTTTGACTCTTTTACCCAGTTACTCCCTAACCCCATTACCCATTCCCTCATCACCGCCAGTCAAAAAGGTGATTCAACCGCCGATATCGTTGTCGGCACTCAGGCACTCCTCTCACCTAAACATCAATTTGGCAAGGTCGGCTTAGTCATCGTGGACGAGCAACACAAGTTCGGTGTCAAACAACGCGAGTATTTATCTAGTCTTACCCCCGCTCCTCACACTCTAATGATGACCGCCACCCCCATCCCTCGCACTCTCGCCATGACTATTTTCTCCAGTATGGCTATTTCTAGACTGGACGAGCTACCCAAAAATCGCCTTCCTCTCAAAACATATCTGGTTGGAGAAGAAAAGCGCGACTCTGCCTTCTCCTGGATTAACAAAGAGGTCGAGACCAACCATAACCAAGCCTTTGTGGTTGTCCCTCTCATCGAAGAAGCCGAGGATGAGGAGGGGAATGCCAAAAAGTCACTCAAATTACTCGAGTCAGATCTCAAAAAACGCTTCCCCAACCTTGTCGTCGACATTATGCATGGCAGAATGAAAGCGGCAGACAAAACACTTCATCTCCAACAGTTCCGCGACGGTATTACTCAGATTCTGGTTGCAACATCCATGGTCGAAGTCGGCATCGATATTCCCACTGCTAATATTATGGTCATCGAAGATGCGCAGAGATTTGGCCTCGCTCAGCTCCACCAACTCAGGGGGAGGGTAGGTCGGAGCGATATCCAAGGTCACTGTCTGCTCTTTACATCCTCTCCATCACAGAGAGTCACTGAAAGGCTCAAGTACTTTAAAGACGAAACTAACGGCGAAAAATTGGCTCTCTATGATCTGGACAATCGTGGCCCAGGAGAGTTGTTTGGGGAGTCTCAACACGGTTTCTTCTCTTTGCGATTCGCCTCGATCTATGATACCGATTTATTGCGAAGAACTTACGAAGCTGTTAGAATACACCCCATATGACACCACTACCAAAACGCAAATGGTCCACCGCTCGTCAGGGCAAGCGCCGCGCTAGCATCAAGTTGGCCCTCCCCAAACTCGTCAAGTGTAGTAACTGTGGGCAAATGAAAAAATCCCACACAGTCTGCACCAACTGTAATCAATAATGAAAACTTCGACTGACCCTAGACATAAACAACGCGTAACCGATATCTCCAAGTTATTTTCCCAGAGTTTTCAATCAGGTTTTACTACCGCCCACGACTCCTTGATCAGTGCCGCCGCACCAGAGTGGCCTCTCGCCAATATCAACAAAATTGATCTCGCGATTCTCCGCCATGCTACAGAGGAATTGATCTTGGGCAACACCCCCCCCAAAGTAGTCATCGACGAAGCGGTAGAGATTGCCAAGCAATTTGGCGCCGAACATTCTGGTAGTTTCGTCAACGGTGTCTTAGGTAGTATCCTTAAAAACATACAAACTATATGAACAAGCAACTTTCTGCACTGCTGGTCACCCTCAATCTTGAAGTGAACGATTCTCACCTCATCGAGAATGCTTTCGTCCACAGGTCCTACCTGAACGAGTCCAAATCATTCTCCAACTCGAACGAAAGGCTAGAATACTTGGGGGACGCCGTGCTCGAGCTCGCCACCTCCCATTTCCTCTACAACACATATCCTGATTTCCAGGAGGGGATGCTGACCAATCTCCGCGCCGCGCTCGTTCGCACCGAGTCACTGGCTGACACTGCCGAGAGTCTAGGTTTTGCCAAACTTCTCCTCATGAGCAAAGGCGAAGAGGCTACCGGAGGGCGCGAAAACCGCTCTATCTTGGCCGATACTTTCGAAGCCTTCCTCGGCGCCATTTACCTGGATCTTGACTATGAAACTTGTGTGAGTATCCTCTCCACTCACTTATTCCAAAAAGCCGAAGTTGTGCTCAAGTCTGCTACCTACAAAGACAACAAATCACTCCTACAAGAAATTGCTCAATCGCGTTACAAGGCTACTCCTCTCTATAATCTTCTCTCTGAGTCCGGACCCGACCATGATAAAAAATTTGTTATGCAAGTAGTGATTGGTGACCAAGTCTATAAGGAGGGCAGTGGCAAGAGCAAACAGACTGCCCAGGAGGACGCCGCCAAAAACACGCTTGAGATGATTACTCGTTCCTGATACAATACCGCCTATGCTTAAAATAAAACTGGCTCGAATCGGCAAAAAAGCCCAGCCACAATATCACGTCGTGGTCGTCGAGGACAAAACTAACTCTGGTACTCGCCCTACCGCCAAAATCGGCTACTATAACCCTTTGAGTCCTACCAAAGAATTTCGCCTCGACACCAAGGCATATCAGTCCTGGGTTGCCAAGGGCGCTAGACCCACAGAGACAGTTCGTAGTCTCGTTCTAAAATCTACCAAAACTACAAAATAACTAACAAAGGAGCACTATGCAAGACGTCTTAGAGTTTATCCTCAAAAACATTACAACCACCCCTGACGATGTCAAAGTCGAAGTGCAAGAAGAAGAGGGGACTACCAATTATCTCGTGACCGTGAACCCTGCTGATGTTGGCCGCATCATTGGCAAAGAAGGCAAAATCATCAAAGCTATTCGCACGATCATGCGCGTGATCGCCATCCAGAGAGGTGTGCATATCCGAGTCTCTGTTGTTTCTGAATCAGAGCCTATTGCCCCTACCCAAGAGGTAGCTTCCACTGAGGCAGTTCCCCAAGAAGACGGAAGTATTACGGTAGAGGTATAACCTCAGGGTTAGCAAATAAATCACCTTTCGGTTCACTCGGTATGGGGCTATAGATCATCTGCTCAAATCGACGATATTCTGCCAACTGATTAAAATATTTTTCCTCTTCATCACCAAAGAGGGTAACTTGCCCTTTCAAGTCAGGCGCCGCCTGTTCTGCCCATAACATCCCTAGATTCAGGGTTAAGGCGTACTGATCTTCTCCTAATATAGAGACTTTAATATTTTTGATTTGCATCAGTGGTAACACTTTTTCAATCGTCCCCAAAAACGCGTAAACATTTTCTTGACCCCCACGCATTTTTACCTCCGTTTCCAGGCTCTGTAATTGATTCATCTGGGTATTTTTCTTGGCCGATCCAGTGGCTTCGCTCAGTTCTCCAGGGGTGAGAGAAATACCCCCAAATGTCAGTCCCAGTTCTCTTGAGAGCCCGTTGATTGAATCCAAATATAATAAGACATCTTTTTTCACAGGCAGTGCATTATCTAAGATATTCACTCTTTCCTGCAAGACATTCGCGTCTAATTTGGATAATATTTCTACTCTGCTTGTGAGTTTTTCTAATTCAGCCGACTTAATTGTGATTTTTTTAGTATATTCTCTGACACTGCGATAGAGTGGTAAAGCGCCGATCGTCACCAGCACAATCGCCACGAGTGCTACACAAATAGCTGAAACTAAAGTTCTATGTCGATTTATCCACATGCTAGTTATCTCCTTTAGGAATGGTGAGTGAGAGAGTAATTTGATAACTACCATCCTTAGACCTATCAATCCCCCTACTTACTACTTGGGTAAAATATCCCGTATCTGCACTATAGTACTGTAAAAGTTCATCCATAGAGTTGTAATTATCACAGACATATTGCACGCTCAGCTGGGTCTCACTCTCAAAAGCGAGATTCCCAATATGAGTGCCAGGTATTTTGGTAGTAAATAACTTCTGTAGAGCATTGCGCGTGAGTGATCGATCAGAGAGAAAAGCTGTCACTAATTTTAGTCTCGTTTTCAAATAAATCTGCTGTGCGCTCGCTTGTACAAATCCCTGCATTTCTTGCGCAGTATTGGTCAATGATTTATCTATCACCGCGATTTTTCTCGCAAGCACGTAGTTCCATGCAGACATCGCCACTATTACAATCACAATTAGTAAGAGTCCTATTACACTCAATTTAAGCAAGGTTCTCTCTTGTTGGTAGTCTTTCTCGCTCAAGGTGGGACGGTTTTTGAGCAAATTAGTGCGAATATCTACCATTAGAAGACCCTCTGGGATAGTCCAGCTACGACCCCATATACCGCTCTCTCCCGTGGAATAACTACATTACGTCCTGGCTTCGCCTGTCCAAATGGATCGCCCACCACGACCTCAATCCCCCCAAACACTTGTGATAGATGATTGGTCAGCTGGGGTAGGTATGCCCCCCCTCCGGTTAAAACAATTCTACTTACTCGCGAGCCACGTGTAGATAGGTGGTATTCCATTGCTTTACGCATTTCACTCACCACATTGTCAAAGACTATCAGCAGTCCCGTCCTAATCTTACCCTCAAGTTGAGTCGGATCCAGACCATAAGTTCGCTTATATTCTTCAGCCTGGGGGAGGGGCAACGACAAGGATTGTGAAAGCGCCCGCGTGAGCGCTACCCCACCAGACTCGGTTACATACGAAAAAGTCAAAGCCATGGAGTCCACTATGGCCAACACACTCGACATCGCTCCAAGATTAACTATGAGAGAAGTCGACGGGGCCATCCCAAATGTGAGCGCTCTCGTGAGAGCCACCATCTCACTCTCGACAGCGATCGGATCTAGACCTAATCCAACCAAAAAATCGACCATAGCCTGAAGATACTTCTTGGGAGCGGCCACTAAGTAGACGAGCATTTTCTTATCATTTCCCGTCCCCTCCGAAGAAGAAATAATAGAAAAATCCAATTCAACCTCCGAAACTGGTATCGGGACAAACTGCTCGGCTTCCCATTTAATCGCAGATGATAGCTCTGCTTCGGACATGGTTGGCATTGTCAGGATTCGACTGTAAACTCTTGATTCTGATACGGACACCACAACTCGATGGCCACGAATCTTAGATTCTGAAAGTAGTGATTTGATCGCTGGTCCCAACTTGGCTGTGACAGCAGGATTTAAAAAATCTACGGATCCTGCTGGGTTTAGACTCAGACCTACTGCTTCTACTGTATAAGATTTGGTTCCCATCAGACTAGATTGAAGAACCTTGATCGTAGATGAGCCAATATCAAGCGCAAAATATCCACTCATGGGCAGTTTTCTCCAATACTTACTTACTACACTACTTTATTACTTTCCCTGTCATTTTACAATTGTCCCACCCGAGAATAATGCGTAATCCAAAATCGACGGAGGTGCTTCTAGACCTCTCCTCACCTCTATTTCTTTTTGAGCGTCGCCACCCACCGCACTCGCCTTGATGAGATAAAGTTGAGTTTGTAAACCTGCTCCACTCACCGAGATTGTAGTTCCAGCGTAAAGTGGTTTTAATCTCACAGATGTCGTATTGGCAATCACGGGATAGGTGATAGAGCTCAAATAATCAGTCCCTCCACTAGAGCTTGTATCAAATCCATTGCCAGGGAGCACACAACCACTTGGGTTATAGTAACTTCGTGTGGCAGTATTATCACTACTAGATATCGCCGTTATCTCTATGGCGGCTGGGGCTGACCCACTCCCTTCACCCACACAAGTCAGATTCTCACTTTGGTCACTTTTCTTTGTCCATAGAATGGTGAGGTTAGGTCCCACAAATCCAGCTAAATCAAGGGTAGCTGTTTCACCCTCTCGCAGGTAGAGGGTATAGGTACTCTCAGGACTGACGCCATACTGCCCACTCACTAAGCCTGTTGAGTCATTCAGTGTCGTGATCCCACTAGGTACCGATCCTTGTCGAATGGCGTTGAGGGCGTTCTCTACCCCAGACTCAGCGAGGGCAAACGCGGCGCTACTTTCTTTTTCTTGTCGAGATAGTACTGTATCTGAAAGACTTCTAGATGCGACCGACATAACCAGTGCCACCACCACGCCCATAATTAGCAACAACAATAACCCAATTTGTCCTTCGGGACGCCGATTATGCATGCCTCTATCAAACCAAACTTGACCCTATCCGTCAAATCGCCCATACTATGTCTATGATCTCAAAGAATATCCCAGGATTCACACTCATAGAACTCTTGATTGTGACCGCTATTCTAGGCATACTATCTGTGATCGGAATCGGAAATTTTATGTCATCCAGGCTTAAGGCACAAGATCTCGCCAAAAAATCAGACCTCCAAACTATCGCCAAAAGTCTAGAGGCATATGTCTATGATCATCGCGCCTACCCCCTCGCGACCAACAGCAAAATTACCTGCCAAGATAATACTATCTGCGATTGGGGGTCACCTTTCACTGACGGGGTTACTCTCTACATCTCCAAACTACCTGGTGATGCCACGAGTCCACAGTACTTTTACGAATCAGATGGCAAAACTTATACCCTCTACACGAATCTTCTTAACTCAGAAGACCCCAATATTCTCGCTGTCCCTGTGACCTGTGGCGGTACCCAAACTTGCAATTACAAAATCACGAGCACCAATCAATGAAAAACATTCTCAAAAAAGGGTTTACCCTTATCGAGCTACTTATTGTCATCGTCATTATCGGTATCTTGGTCGCCCTCATCCTCCCCAATCTCTCCGGTGCCCGTGAGCGTGCGCGCGATACCAGAAGAAAAACTGATCTCAACAGTGTTCAACAAGCTTTGCGGCTCTACTACAACGATCATGGACAATTTCCTGCCACACTTACCTGGGGAACGTCACTCACTGACGCTGGCACGCTCTACATGAGCCTTCTACCTTATGACCCCTCTTCCACCCCTACCTCACTCATTACCTACACTTACTCCTCAGACACAGTTAGTTATACTCTGATCACAACCCTCGAAAACCAATCTGACCCAGACCTCGTAGCTTCACAGTATCGCTGTCCAGGACCAGTCTATGCAACACAGGAATATGCCGTATGCGAACAATGAAACATAAGTTTGGCTATACTTTGATCGAACTCCTCATCGTGATCACGATCGTTGGGATTCTCGTGGCAGTCAGTACTGTCAGTTATCTCACGGCCAGTAAACAAAGTCGCGATACCAAACGCAAAACTGATCTGGAACAAATCCGTCAGGCACTCGAAACTTATCGCTCAGAAAATGGTACTTATCCTGCCACTACCGCTGATCTTGAACCCAACTACATCACAACACTCCCCAAAGATCCAACCGACAACCTTACAGATTATTCTCCCTATACCCCTGCCGATTTGGATCTCACTTATACTCTCTGTGCTACCCTAGAAATTACTGAGGCTTCCTACTGTGTCAACCAACCATAATCAAGGCTTTACGCTCATCGAGCTCATGGTGGTCATCGCCATTGTCTCCCTCCTATTTGGTATGGGCATTTCTGCCTACACCAAAGCTCAGAACAAGCAAATCGGTCAAAATGCGACGGAAAAAATTATTTCCCTCCTCCACTCAGCTCAAAAAGACGCCAGTATCGGTAAAAAAGATTGTGCAGGTAAATTTATCGGACAGCAAATCACTTTGACGATTTCTACCGGCTCCCTGACTAGCCAGAGCCTTTGTGAAAATAGTGAACTAGGCACGCCACAAGCGACCATTATCCCCGGCATCACTTGGAGTGCCACAAGCTCTTTTATTTTTCAGCCATTATCACTTGGGATTGACTTGGGTGGACCCGATCAGATATTTCTCGACTTCGCTACGAGTAGTCAAACAGGTTATCGCCTTCAACTTAACAGCTCTGGGACCATACAAGCATTGGGAGCTATATGACACGACTATTACGCGGGACTTCGATCATCGAAATAGTGATTGCTACTGCCCTGATTAGTGTCGCTATCATTGCAACCCTCTCCTTAGCTAATCACTCCCAGAAACAAAACTCCTACGCCAAGTATGTGGCAGAAGCTACCACCTATACCAGACAAGCAGTCGATTGGCTCAGGTCAGAACGAGACTCTCTGGGATGGGAACTGATTGCGCAGAAAGCACTTTCTGACGCCGTAGGCGGTATTGCCACTTATTGTCTCAACTCTCTCCCCACTGCAGGCGATGATTTTGGAGATTTGATTGCTTCCTCATGCACTGTCGGCTCATTCATTTCCAACACTTTCTATACACGGGAACTGATCATCAACACGGCCTCCAAAGACGCCGGCATCCTCAAAGTTACAGTCAGTGTGACCTGGCAGGACAAAATTGAACGTCAATCAACAGTTGAAACGGAGCTCACCTCGTGGCAATAAAAAGAGGGTTTTCTATCATTGAATTGACTGTGGTTATCGGCCTTATGAGTCTTTTGACCCTCGCGATCTCCACCATCATGCTTACAAGCGTTGTCTCCAGTAATCGCGTACGCACGACCACCAAGGTCAAACAGGCCGGTAACTACGTCATAGATCAACTCCAAGGACTTCTTCGTAATGCCAAGGGCATCCCTTTATGTGACTCCTCAAGCGCCAGTATTACCCTCACTAACCCCGATGGAGGCACGACCGTCATTGCAAGCGAATCAGACGGTACCTCCACACGTATCGCTTCTAACTCTGGCATATACCTCACCCCCAGCGACACCCAAACATCCTCTTTCAATCTAGTCTGTGAACCTACGGATAGTTACCCCTCACTAGTCAAATTTTCCTTTGACCTCCAGAGTACGCTCACAACGAAGGCCACCGAAAATCCGCTCCTGCACTTTGAAACTTCCGTTAACTTAAGAAACGAATAATCTGTTCACTCCAGACGAGTGTGACTACACTCGATACCACCATAAATGGCACGAAGGGGAGGGTATCTTTGCGACTACGCAGTTTTGTCCCAATCAAAAATATCCCCACCACTGCTCCTAGGACAAAACTTCCCATTATCGCAATAATTCCTTTGGGGTAACCCAGCAACAAGCCTAGATAAAGCGCCACGTACATATCTCCCTCCGCCATCCCTCTGCCCTTGGTCAATTTCCACAAACTCCAGAAGAATATGTAGGCCCCGCCACCCACCAGGAGTGTATATCCCAAATCAACGGGCTGATACTCCTGAAAATAAACGAGGGTCAGTCGGTAAACTACCAATAAAATACTCCCTATCCAAACAATGGGTATGAGTACTACTCCGTAGAGCAAGTCAGCGAATGTCAAAATTAATAGCAATATCCCACTCACTAACCAGAAACCCGGTTGCAAGACGCTCAGAGGTGCACTTACTAGACGGAAAAACCAAAAGCCTACTGCTAGCCACCAAACAAAAAGTAATCCTACGAGAGCTTCGATGATTGGGTAGCGATAGGAGAGGGGAGTACGACAACAGCGGCTCCTCCCTCGATAAACCAAGAAACTCAGGATGGGGACCATGTCATACCAGGAGAGTGTTTTCTTACAGTGATCACAGTGCGATCTCCCCCTCACCCAGTCTTCACCAACTATAGTTCGATCAATCAGCAAATTGACAAAACTACCAACAGCGCTACCCAGGATAAAAGTCAGAACAAAATACATTATGGCAAGCAGATCATACAAGCCGTCGCCGCGGCCGCAGTCACCGCATCATCACAGGCTGTAGCGGGGCATGCCTCAGCCGGGAAATCGCTGGGCATTGTAAGTCCAAGTCCAGCGCCATCTGCACATCTTTTCCAAGCTTCCTCGCGGAACGAGCTAGATTTCGGCGTAAAACAGACATATGTACTAGACCCACTCACTCCGTTGTTGTAGATCATCAAGCTATTATAAGTAGCGTCAGTAATTCTAGTCACAAACGACTCCTTGATCTCGGCTGACCCACCTGAGGACAAATTCGCCAGGAATTGTACAGCAGGATCATCACCTATTACCTGAGCCAATCCAGTTATTTCAGTTAGCGCAGGAATACCACCGCCCACATTATTCGTGATTTCTTCATTAGTACTACTTGCGCTCAACATCCAGGGGTAAAATCCTTTCCCTGCGTAAAATCTATCGATACTAGAGAGTAGCTGTTCGCCATCTGACCTCGATCCAGTATCCTTCCCGCGATTGATTTGTTCGATCGGGTTAATCGCGGACAAAACGGCAACAGCCAGGATACCTAGCACCGCAATCACGATAAGCAACTCAATCATGGTGAAACCAAACATTTGGAGTCTCTTAAACATAGTTTATTTATGACACATCAAAACGCACTTGTCAAATTGTAAATTGGCACGATGATGGCGATGATGAGGAACCCGACTCCCAACCCCAAGAGCAGCATGATCACTGGCTCCATCGCCGTCGAGAGATTCTTGATCGCATGTTCAGATTCGTTTTCAAAATAGCCCGCCACGCGGTTCAAAATTTCGTCGAGCTTCCCCGTTTGTTCGCCCACCGATGTCATCTGCGACACAATCATCGGGAAGATAGGATGTTTAGCGAGGGACATCGCCAGGGGATTACCTTTCTCCACGTCCTTAGCGACCTCTGCCAATGCTCGCCTCATCACTTCGCTATCGGCCACTTCCTTTACGATTACGAGCGATTCAACTAGAGATACACCCGCTGAGGCCAAGAGCGCAAGCGTCCGCGTGAACTCGGTCATCAGCACCATGGATTTGATCTTGCCAAAGATCGGCATCTTCAGGATGATTGCATCCCACTGGTAAGCCCCTATCGCCGTTTGCTTCCACTTACGCCACAAATAGATAGCTCCTGCAATACTTAGGCCCATGATGTACCAAGAGTTCACCATAAAATCAGAGACACTGATCAACACTCTCGTCATCAAGGGCAGGGTAATATTAAAATCCTTATACATCACCGTGAGCTTCGGCAGAACAAAAATCATCATCACACTCGATACCAAGACCATCCCAATGAGCACAATGATCGGGTAGATCATGGCTCCTTTAGTTTTCTCCCGGAATTCTCTCTGTTTCTCCAGAGTATCTGCTAATCGGATGAGGATGGTGTCGAGAACCCCGGCCGCTTCGCCTGCTCGCACCAGGGAGATATAAACTCGCGAGAACGTCTCTTGGTGGTGAGTAAGTGCGTCGGCAAAAGTCGACCCCCCCTCGATCGAGCGCAAAATATCGGCGACTTTTCCTTGCAAGGCTATTGGCACCTGAATTTGTAAGATCGATAGGGCGTCAGTGAGGGGAAGACCGGCCCCGATCATAGTCGAGAGCTGACGCGTAAAGTTGACGATGTCATCGGCTTTCACTTTTTGTCCAAAGGTCGAGAAAGATTTGTTGCTCCCTAACTCGTGGAGCTCAATAATAACTAGTTTCTGATCACGCAACACCTGAGCAGCCGTCGTGACACTTTGAGCTTCCACGATCCCCTTGCGTAAAATCCCTTCTATTGAGCGAGCTCTAAAGCGAAATCTCTGCATCCGCTATCCTTTACTCACTAAGCGGTTAAGCTCTTCAGTGTTTAGGGCATATTCCCTGGCGACTGAGATAGAAATCTTACCAGCCCGATACGCCTCCACCAGTGACATATCGAGGGTTCTCATTCCCGCATCAGTGGATGTCTGCATCACATTCGTTAACATATGTGATTTCCCGTCGCGAATCAGGGATCTGACCGCTGGATTCGCCAGCAATATTTCAGTCACAACAGTCCTGGCTCCATCCTCCGACGGGACGAGTCGCTGAGCTATCACGGCCTCGAGCGAGAGCGATAGCTGTCCTCTGATCTGTTGTTGTTCTTTCTCTGGGAAGACATCCACAATCCTATCGATCGTCTGTGCAGCTGAATTGGTATGGAGTGTAGCCAGCACCAAATGGCCCGTTTCTGCGATAGTGAGTGCCGCCTCAATCGTCTCGTAGTCGCGCATTTCTCCCACAAGCACCACATTGGGATCCTCGCGCAAAGCTGATTTGAGCGCTACTCCCCAAGAATGGGTGTCAGAGTGGAGTTCACGCTGGGAGATAATGCTCTTGATGGGATTATGGATATATTCAATTGGATCCTCAATTGTCACAATATGCTCGCTCCTCTCCTGATTGATCCGTGCAATCATGGCCGCAATCGTCGTCGACTTACCATGCCCCGTGGGACCCGTGACCAGGACCAGACCTTGTTTCATCTGTGTGAGCTGTCCCAATATGGGTGGTAAGTGTAGCTCTTCTAAGGTCTTGATCTGCGCAGGGATATATCTCAGAGCCGCGGCCAAATTACCTTTTTCATAATAGACGTTGACCCGGAATCTCGACCCTCCTGGCAAGGTATAGGAGAAATCTAGCTCACGATCAATTTTTACTAGTTCACTCTGCTGTTCATTGAGGAGTGGAATAATGAGCTCTTCTGCCTGCTTGGGAGTAAGAGCTTTGGTTTCTGGGATTGTTAGCAACTTGCCATGTAGTCGTAGCATTGGTGGGATCCCCACCATCACGTGCACATCAGATGCCTGGTACTGCACACAAACTTCGAGTATTTTCTTGATATCCATCTTGTCCCCCTTATGTTTTAGCTACTCTAATGACCTCTTCCAGGGTGGTCAGACCTTCTAATGCTTTTAGATATCCGTCCTGCTCCATCAGCACCATTCCGTCATTGACTGCCTCTGCTTCGATTTGACTAGCTGGTGAGCGGTCTAGTATCAGTTTGCCGATTTTTTCGGTGACTTTCAATACCTCAAAAATCCCGATTCTCCCCCTGTATCCTGTGTCTCCACATTTTTCACATTTCCTCCCTCGAGAAAGTACAATTGGTTTGCCACCACGCTGACTCGCAAACGCCTCATATAGTGGTCCCAAGACTTTTTTCATTTCTTCTAGCGCTTGGGCAGGTGGCTCATAAGTCTCTAGACAGTTATCACAAATTTTTCGCACCACCCGCTGGGCCGCCACACAAGTCATGGAGGAGGCCAAGAGAAAAGGCTCTGCTTCCATGTCGAGCAGTCTCGGTAGTGCTCCAGCACTAGAGTTGGTGTGAAGGGTCGAAAAAACCAAGTGACCAGTCAGAGATGCCTGGATTGCCAAATCTGCCGTTTCGTTGTCGCGGATTTCTCCTACCATAATAATGTTGGGGTCTTGCCGTAAGAATGATCTAAGACCGGTGGCAAAGTTAAGCCCAGCCTTGGGATTGATTTGGACTTGGTTGATCCCATCGATTTGATACTCGACAGGATCCTCTAGTGTCACAATATTGACTCTCGAGGTGTTTAGAATGTGTAGGACTGAGTAGAGGGTCGTTGTTTTACCTGATCCAGTGGGGCCAGTGATCAAAACGATGCCGTGGGGAACCTTGATCGATTCTTCAATGATTTTTAGCGCCATTCCTCGTAATCCTAGCTCGCCAAGAGTGGGGACGTTGGAGGTTTTGCGCAATAACCGCATCACAATTTTTTCTCCATCGACCGTCGGGAGAGTAGAAACACGTAGATCCACCTCTTGGTCTTGCGCCCGGAAAGTAAAACGACCATCCTGGGGCAGTCGACGCTCATCGATCTTGAGCTCAGCGAGAATCTTAATTCTTGATACGACCGCCTCATGCACCTTTTTCGGTAGTACTAACTTTTCTAGTAGGATACCATCAATACGATAACGGACACGCGTATGTTCCTCTAAAGGTTCGATATGTACGTCTGAAGCGCGAGCCTTCACTGCAAACTCGAGGATCGTCGCTACGATTTTGGCGATCGGCGCCTCACGAATCACGTCACCTATTTTTTCGACATCCAGGATTTTATGACTGTCATAATCGGTTGATTCTTTAAGCACTTGTGTCACTTCTGCCGAGAGTCCTTGTGAATAGCGATGGGGGATCTCTTCGATAAGATCCTTGGCTATGGTCATAAACGGCTTCACTTTGGTATCCGACTTTGCTTCCAGGAATGCTATTGACTGTAAATCGAGGGGGTTCGCCATGGCGACTGAGAGCTGTTTGCTATTTACATCAAACGCAAAGGGAAGAACCTGATAATGTTCTGCTACCGATTCAGGGATTTTTGACAATGCTTCAGGAGAAGCAGCCAAGTCATCGAGTGCGACAAAGGGCACGTTGTAATATTTTGCCTTAGCTTTGGTGAGCTCAACTTGATCCACTACTCCAGATTTTTCTATCAGTTCATCGAGGCTTATCCCAGACTTGTAACTTTCACTCTCCAGGCGCGCGAAATCTGGCTCCGACAACAGACCATCCTTCTTGAGGATGAGGGCAAGATCCTGCATACACCTTCCATAGTAGCATATACTAATCATATGCACGCGCACATTCTCTTTGGTGGCACTCGCTCTTCTAGGGCTGAGCATATCCACTCAAAAATCACTCCTCAAAGCGAATTAATTCATATATTCACTGAAAAAAGCTCCATTACCATCAAGCAAGTTCAGGATTTAAGTGGTCCCTTGAGCATAGCCCCGCGTCTACCTAGAGTCGTCTGGATTGAAGAGGCCGACTTACTCACCACTCCGGCGCAAAATGCTCTCCTCAAAATGCTGGAGGAACCCCCAGAGAGTACCACCTTCTACCTCACCTGTCTGTCCCAGAATCCTCTCCTCCCCACTATCCGCTCCCGCTGTCTGTCACTTAAGCTGGGTGGAGCCAATGCTTCAACTCCCGACACTTTGTCCTCCCTCAAAGATCTGATGTCGCTCACTCCCGGTGATCGGCTCATGAATCTTGTCAAAAGAGATCGTAGTGAGTCCATAATATGGATCTCTCAAGTCGAACAGGCCCTTCGCGACAAACTCAAAGAGCCGGGACTCGCCTCCAAAAACTACCAGTTGCTCGCCAAAATTGCTCGCCTCGCCCAGGACGCCCACTTCCAGTTTTCGGCGAATTGTAGCGTCAGTCTCACTACCCAAGTTTTCCTCCTCTCCCTCCCCAAAACAAAATAATATAGGTCGATAGACGCTATAAACGTAGCCTGCTAGAATGCTCTGTATGCCAAAAAGTTCCTACAACGCATCTGACATCAAAGTCCTCGAGGGATTAGAACCTGTCCGCAAGCGCCCAGGCATGTATATTGGGAGTACCGACGAGCGGGGTATCCAGGAGCTTCTCAAAGAAATTATCGACAACTCCGTGGACGAAGCGATCGCAGGATACGCCAAAAACGTCTTTATTACCCTCGGCAAGAACGGCTACGCGACGATCTCGGATGACGGACGTGGTATCCCCACTGATATGCATCCATCGGGCGTTTCTGCGCTCGAGATTGCCATGACCAAACTTCACGCAGGTGGCAAATTCGAAGAGACTGCCTACCAAGCCTCTGGAGGTTTACACGGGGTGGGTGCCTCAGCAGTCAACGCTTTGTCCTCACACCTCTCTGTGATCGTCAAGCGCGATGGCAAATATCACATGCAAGCCTATCAGATCGGCGCGCCCGACTATCCAGTCAAAATAGTCTCTGAGGCTGAGATCAAAAAAATTCTCGTAGGCGGCCACGAACATTTACTAACCGATGAGTCAGGCACCTACACTTCCTTTATCCCCGACAAAACCATCTTCAAAAAAACCATCGAATTCGAATACAAACAGATCAAGACTAGAATCCGTGAACGCGCTTATTTGGTTCCCAAACTCTATCTGCACTTAAACGACGAGCGCTCAAACGAGTCAACCAATTTCTATTTTGAGTCTGGCATCAAATCCTTGGTCGCCCATCTAAATACTCACAAAAAAGCCCTCCACGACGTCGTTTATATGAGTGGAAGCGAAACTGTCGAGAACCTCAAAATCGGCGTCGAGGTCGCTTTCCAGTACAACGACTCCTTCTCTGAGAACATCTTGAGCTTTGCCAACGTGATCCGTACTTATGATGGGGGCACACATCTCACCGGATTCCGCACCGCCCTCACCAAGGTTATTAAAGATTACATGACCAAAAAAATGGGCGACTCCAAAAATAAGATTGAGCTCTCCGGTGAAGATCTCAAAGAGGGACTTACCGCCGTTGTCTTTATCAAAATGAGCTCGAGTGATATCCAATTCGAATCCCAAACCAAATCCAAGCTCAATAATATGGAGGCTCAGTCTGCCGTCTACGCTATCGTCAAATCTCAGCTTGAAACCTACCTCGAAGAGCATCCTGGTGAAGCCAAGCGGATGCTAGAGAAAGCCGAGCTCGCCGCTCGCGCTCGCATGGCCGCCAGAGCCGCCCGCGACGCCGTCGTGCGTAAAGGAGTGCTAGAGGGCACCACTCTCCCTGGTAAGCTCGCCGACTGCCAGGAGAAAGATCCAGCCCTTTCTGAGATATATATTGTAGAGGGCGACTCCGCCGGAGGCAGTGCGAAGCAGGGGAGGGATCGTCGTTTCCAAGCTATTTTCCCGCTCCGTGGCAAGATCCTCAATACCGAGCGCGCCAGGCTCGACAAAATTATCGCTTTCGAAGAACTCAAAAACCTGATCATCGCCTTGGGTACTGGTATCGGAGAGACCTATAGTGCAGAGAGACTCCGTTATCATCGCGTCATCCTCATGAACGATGCTGACGTCGACGGCGAACACATTACGACCCTGGCGCTCACTTTCTTCTTCCGCCACATGAAAGAGGTGATTGAAGGGGGATACCTTTATATCGCCATGCCACCCTTATTCCGCATCGAGATCGACAAAAAAGAGCAATATGTCTATACCGAATTAGAGCGAGACAGCATCTTGGCGGCCAACAAAGGTAAAAAGATCACTCTCCAGCGCTACAAGGGTCTAGGAGAAATGAACCCCGAACAGCTCTGGATGACTACCATGAATCCAGAGCATCGCATGCTCAAACGTGT
Organism: uncultured Pseudomonadales bacterium; assembly: GCA_964347565.1. GTDB lineage: Bacteria > Patescibacteriota > Microgenomatia > UBA1400 > UBA12108 > CAJAUT01. The sequence goes on from CAYFZD010000006.1 coordinate 35,949, forward strand.
CCATATCGAAGATGCTCAGGCCGCCGACGAGATCTTCAGTGTACTGATGGGTGACGAGGTCCCCCCCCGCAAAAAGTTTATTCAAGTTAATGCTACCCAAGCTACATTAGACGTATAAAAGGAGGCGCTATGGATATCAAAGTTTATATCGAAATCCCCGAAGGTGGGAAGGTAAAATACGAACGCGACGAAAAAACTGGCTTACTCATGTGTGATCGCATCCTCCACACCCCCATGGGATATCCCGCCAACTACGGCTTTGTCCTAGATTCCCTGGGTGAAGACGGAGATCCTACCGATATTATCCTACTCGCTTCAGAGGCCATCATTCCTGGAGTAGGCATCAAAGCCAAATTAATCGGCATGCTCGAGATGGAGGATGAAGAAGGGGTGGATACCAAACTGATTGCCGTCCCCATCCAAAAGGTTGACCCCTTGTTTGGTACTTGGAATGATATCTCAGATATCCCAGAGCACACGAAGGCCAAAATCAAACACTTCTTTGATCACTACAAAGATTTGGAGCCTGGCAAATTCGTCAAAACTGGCAAGTTTTTGTCAGCCCAGGATGCCGAAAAAGTCTTAGCTGCCGATATGAAAAGGGGAGCAAAATAAGTGGCAGACGACTCAATTCTTAAACCATTAGATCAAGGTGATACTCGCACGAGTTTCCTCACTGTGGGTGAGGCAAAGCCCTGGGACCTAGACGTCGACACCCAGTTTGGCAAGATTGCCAACGTGAACGTGGTCGACGAAATGAAAAAATCGTACCTAGACTACGCCATGTCGGTCATTGTTTCTCGCGCGCTCCCCGATGCTCGCGACGGGCTCAAGCCTGTCCATCGCCGCATCCTCTTTGGCATGAAAGAGCTCGCCCTCTTGCCCCCCGCCAAATACAAAAAATGTGCCCGTATTGTGGGAGAAGTGTTGGGTAAATACCACCCCCACGGCGACACAGCCGTCTATGAGGCCCTCGCACGCCTGGCTCAAGATTTTTCCATGCGCTATCTCCTGGTGGATGGACAGGGTAACTTTGGCTCGGTGGATGGTGATCGTCCCGCCGCTATGCGCTATACCGAAGCCCGTCTCGCCAAAATCACTAGTGAGCTACTTATCGACCTAGATCGTGAGACTGTCGACTGGATCGACAACTTCGATGGCACTTTCCAGGAGCCTACTGTCTTGCCAGCTCGCCTCCCCAACCTCTTACTCATGGGTTCAGACGGTATCGCTGTCGGGATGGCAACCAAGATTCCTACTCACAATCTAGGAGAGATTGTGGACGCCCTCACCACCTTGATCAAGATGGGTAGCTCTGACAGAGGAGAGATCGTCACTGACGAAGGCATTGAGTTACGTCCTTACCAGGAGCTCACGGGTGACTTTACGTCAAGCGCGACCGTGGACGATCTCTTAACCAGTGTTACCGGTCCCGATTTCCCCACGGGTGGTATCATCTACGACGCCACCGCTATTCGCGAGGTCTATGCGACCGGTAAGGGTGGCATCATTACCCGCGCGGTAGCTGAGATCGAAGAGACCAAGTCTGGCAAATTCCAGATTGTCGTCGCTGAGATCCCCTATCAGGTCAACAAATCGAAGCTCATCCAACGTATCGCCGACCTAGTCCGTGACAAAAAGCTCGATGGTATCTCGGATCTACGCGACGAGTCCGACCGTGACGGCATGCGTATCGTCATCGAACTTAAGAAAGCCTCAAAACCCAAGTCTGTCTTGAACAACCTCTATAAGCACACCGAACTCCAAACTAGTTTCCCTGTCAACATGGTCGCCCTCGACGAGGCGGGGACCCCTCACTTGATGAATTTAAAAACTATTCTCACTCACTATGTCAAACATCGCCAGACTGTCATCGTCCGCCGCTCGCAGTTTGAGCTCAAAGAATCCCGTGCCCGCCTCCATATCCTCGAAGGTTTTATCAAAGCTCTCGACCATCTTGATGAAGTCATCAAAACTATCCGCTCAAGCAAAGATACCGACGAAGCCAAGGCCAACCTGATCAAAAAATTCGGCTTTAGTGAGATCCAAGCGGTGGCTATCCTCGACATGCAACTACGCCGTCTCTCTGCTCTGGAGCGCCAGAAGATCGAAGACGAATACAATGCCTTGATGAAGCGGATCAACGAATTATTGCTACTACTCAAAGATCCCTCCGCCATCCTAGCCACGATCGTCCAGGAGCTCGCAGAGCTCAAAGAGGTCTATGGTGATCCCCGCAAAACCAAAGTTATCAAAGGCAAGCTCGGGGAGTTTAGCGAGGAAGATCTGGTCGCCTCCGAAGATAATCTTGTGGCGATCACTCGGGATGGCTACGTCAAGCGCATGCCCCTCTCTACTTACCGCACCCAGCGTAGGGGAGGTAAGGGGGTTATCGGGATGACTACCAAAGATAGTGACGAAATTATGCATATGACAGTGGGCAATACCCACGACTATGCGCTCTTCTTCACCGATACCGGCAAAGTCTATAGTATGCGGGTTTTTGAGCTCCCAGAGGGGAGTCGCACCGCCAAAGGTCAGGCGATTATTAATCTCCTCAATATCGAGCAAGGGGAGATGGTCCAAGCCGTGCTCACTGTCCCCAAAGACCTCTTAAGTGACAAGGGACACTTTATCACTATGGCTACCAAAAACGGCATGATCAAAAAGACCCCACTCTCTGAGTATGAGAACATCCGCCAAAGTGGCAAGATTGGTATCTCTTTGCGTGAAGGTGATCACCTCATCAAAGTCGAGATATCTCACGGCCAAAACTATCTCATCCTTGTCACCAAGGGCGGGAAATCAATAAAGTTTAAAGAAACTGATGTGACAGCCACTGGTCGCGATACTATGGGGGTGAAGGGGATGACGCTCAAGAGCGGTGACGCCGTGATCGCCATGGAAACAGTGGAGATTAGCCCTCCCAAACCCGACGATAAGCGGCGCAAATTTTTCCGTGAGATTCTGGTCGTGACCGAGCACGGACTAGGAAAACGTACCGATGTAGGCGAATACCCAGAGCAAAAGAGGGGAGGGCAGGGAGTAAAAGTGGCTGAGCTCTCTAGCCGTACTGGTGATATTGCCGCCGTGCGTATGGTCACGGAGGACGACGAACAAGTCGTGATCACCACCAAACAAGCCCAAGTGATCAAGCTCCCACTCAAAAACATCAAGGTTCTGGGTCGCTCCACCCAGGGCGTGATCCTCATGCGCCCCCACGACGGAGACGTCGTCACCTCCGTCACCACCCTCCAGGATGCCGAGGAAGAGGAAGTGTAGTGTTGTATTTTCACATCGCGACCGCCATTCTCACTTTCTCGACCGCCATATTGGCACTCTATCGCCCGACCTTTCAGATCAGAAAAATCTTTCGTCTCTTCACTATCTCCTCAGTGGGGAGCGGAATCCTCCTAGGTCTAACGCCTGGTCACTTTACCCGCGCCTTTTGCCTACGCCTCGGCCTCTACCTCATCCTCATCCTCGCCACAGAACTCAAACTAAACGCGAAGCTCTCCCATCTTACTAGGGTTGATCCCTTGTAATTTAGGCGTCATCTAGTCCCAGAAACAGTTTCTCATACGAGGCGGGAATCTCCTCTGATTCCTCAACAAACGACACGTATGACAGTCGAGGACTATTCCTCGAGAATCTCCCACCAATCTCGTCCGTCTCGAGCCAATCTGCCTGCCAATTACCTAAGTAAGCAGGGTAGCTCGAATAGGCATATTCATACAAGGGTTGATCCCTTGTAAGTAGGGGCAGAGGGTTTCTGTGAATGTAGCGATTTACTTGCAATAGCTGTCCATCGTTAATTATTTCAACTGCTTTATATATTCCCTGGAAAAGCGGGCCTACTCTTTTATACTCATGGTTATAATACATCGAGTAATTGGTCCCTAACATCTTCATAAACTTCGTTAGACCATCGCTGGTAAGATTCTTGACCTGGAGGTGAAAGTGGTTAGGCATTAGGCAATAAGCCAGTAACTGCACCTCCCCAAAGCAACTCTTAGCTTTCCTGCGAGGGTTGATCCCTTGTAATTCTTGCCTATCAAGATGATCGAGTGGAAGAAGATATTCCTTTAAAAATCTCAAGAAGACAACGTAGTCGTGATCATTGTGAAAGATAGTTTGTTTAGCGACTCCTCGGTTATATACGTGATAGTATCCACCGGACCGGAGTTCCTTGATAGTATTTTTCCCAGGCATTAACAAGAGTTTACTACAAGGGATCAACCCTCGCAATTCCCTCCGTCACAACATTGCAAGATGTCTAGGACGTGATGATATAGAATAACAGCATGGATTCACTCCAGATTTTTTTCGCTCTTACTTTTACCCATCTCATTACCGATTTCCTCCTCCAGGGATGGGGCATCGGCCCCCACAAATACGGTCTCAACCGCTACATGCTCGCCCATCTCGGAATCACTGCCATTGGGATTATTCTCCCATTAGTCTTTTTCCACCTCGCTCTAGCTCGGATACTTCTCGCTCTTGCGATCATTCTCCTCTCCCACCTCGCGATCGATGTCGTTCGCCCCTACCTCCACCGCCGCTGGCATATTACCCCCGATAACGGACTCTTCTGGCAACTCTTGGGGATCGACCAAATTCTCCATTTAACCGTGCTCTACCTCCTATCTGCTACAATTCTCTCGTGATAACGTTCAAAGTCTCTCGATCAGGATTTGTCTTTCTCCCCTGGCTCATCGCGCTCGGCCTCGCCGCGCTTGGCGGCTCACTTGCTTACTCTCAGCAGGATGGGATTAAGCCTGCTCTCCAACAACTTGCTCCCACCATTTTTCCTCCCCCCTCACCCAGCCCTAGTCCAACCC
>CAYFZD010000007.1:0-35663 GCA_964347565.1 uncultured Pseudomonadales bacterium
GTTAAAAACGGTACTACCATCTCTTTGAATTGTATTTAGATGTGTAGTTATTCAAATGTTAAAGTACGATAGAGTTTTATCTGGAAACACGACAAAACTCGCCGAGGGGGTATTTCACTTACCCTAGACAAGCAAGAGTGTATTCACAGATGTAGGAGTATTGTAGCAGAAGATGAGTGGGATGCAATAGGATCCTGACTATTTCTTTGTCTTAGTTGCCATGCTGACGATAAATTTGACTATACCAAAAATAATGAGTACACGAATTAACACGCTGAGCCAAATTTCTAACATCGTAGCAGTACCCATTGAAATTGCGCGAAGAGCCGGTGAAGACCAGAATAGTCCCAAGATTATAGAAAAAAGTATAATTTTTGTATTGTTGGTCATATTTCTCCTACTATTAATATTAGTTTATACAGTGACGAAGCCAGTAAAATTTTGGAGGGCTATGATTTGATCTTCGTGTTTGTCGACCTTGGCCTGTGTGACTGTCAGCTCTTCTCGGGTATCAGAGGAAGTCTTACACGAGGCGTCAGTATTGTTTTCGATCCGATCAAATCTACCTTTATAATCCTCTCCCAATTCTTCGACTAGAACTTGCTTCATGGCCAGCTTAAATTGTTGAATTTGAGAGTTATTGAAAGTTTGGTCCATAGTTTGACTATATCACTTTTTGGAATGATATAAATAGGCGGATTTGACGATAGATTCCAGGTCGGAGTGGGTCGGGGACCAGGCCAGTTCGGACTTGATACGCGAGACATCGGCGACGAGCTCGTTGGCATCACCAGGGCGGCGATGAGCGTATTTGACGGCGACAGGTTTACCTGAGACAGACTCCACCATTTTGATAATCTCTAGATTGGAATAGCCATGTCCCGTGCCGGCGTTGTAGGACGTGGTGGGGGCGCCAGCCAATAATTTTTCGGCCGAGAGGATGAAGGCCTGGGCGAGATCAGCGACATGGATATAATCTCGGACACAGGTGCCGTCGGGTGTGGGGTAGTCGTTGCCAAAGAGAATAAACTCTTTGCCGGCTAGTTGGGCGCGAATAATATTGGGGATGATGTGGGACTCGTCGTGGTGATCTTCTCCTAGCTCGTGAGTCGCCCCGGCGGCGTTAAAAAAACGGATGGAGATGGATTTGAGACCGTGTTTGGCGTCGTAATCGAGGAGCATTTGTTCGGTATCCCACTTAGTTTGACCATAGGGGTTCTCGGGATGTTTGGGGTCATCTTCTGGAATTGGCAAATGAACAGGGTTGCCATAGACACCGGCAGAGCTGGCAAAGACGAGTTTTTTGACGTCGTGCTTGACCATGGAATCAAAGAGGTTCTGACTCCCGCCGACATTGTTGTCGAAATATTTCTGGGGATTCTTTACCGACTCCCCCATCTGGATATAGGCGGCAAAGTGCATGACCACGTCGGGGTGAAAACTGGAGAGTGCGGAGTCGAGAGAGCCAGGATCAAGGAGATCGCCTTTGATAGATGGAATCGTGCCCAGCTTGACTGGATCATGGGAGACAAAATGATCGAACACCAGAACTTCGTGGCCTTGCTGAACTAACTCTTTGGCGGTGATCGCGCCAATATACCCTGCCCCACCTGTCAACAATATCTTCATAGAAGATATTGTAAAGCACAAATCATAAATGACAAATTCTCAAATTAAATTGGAGAATTGGAGAATTTTTGATTTAAGATTTTTTTGGTGATAGCCAAAAAGATGATGGCGCCGAGGGTGTCGAGCGCCCAGTCGACGGGATCGGCCGTGCGGCCAGGAATTTGGATTTGCCGCAGCTCATCGAGGACGCCGTAGAGGCTTGTGAGCATAATCGACCAGTTTTTATTCCGCGTGGAAAAAAACACGAGAATCGCTTGGACGCCAAAAAAACTGAAATGAGAGCTCGCCGATATTAAGTAATTGAGGAGTGAGTCGTGAGAAAGTTTGAGGTTGGGGATACCAGTCAAATACCAGATCAGGTAAGCCCAAGCAAAAGTGAGGAGCCACCAATAAGTTGTCTTCACTCTGAAATTATAGATGATGCACGGAATTTACGATAGCCAAAGAAGCCAGCGACAGAAACAAGGAGAAGTCCGGTACCAGCGATGAGCGCAGTCTTGGCGCGAGATTTGTTGAGTGTGGGTATTGGGGGCGACTCACCTTCGGCTGAGGACTTCGGCGAGGCAGGCGGTGACACGCCGAAACTAGTGAAGTCAATCTCTGCCGTTTCCCCCGCGACTGTGCCCACAGGTGGTGGTAAGAGCTGGGGACTAGGGGATGGTTTTAGACTCGGTGAGGGGATCGGAGTAGGAGTCGGTGGTGGGGTAGGACTGGGTGAGGGAGAGGGTGAAGGTGAGGGCGAAGGGGTCGAGGTGGGCAAGGGAGCCGTGAGATTGACTATGAGCGTATTGGACTCTCCGGCTGGGCTATTACTGTTGCCAGTAAAGCGGCGGAGTTTGAGATCATAGAGTCCGGGACCTAAATAATTGGGATCGTCAATTTTGAAGCGGAGGTTGAGGGTTCCTGACCAAGTCGCGTTTTTGACATCGGTCAAGAAAAAATTGCTGGTAATATATTCTTTTTCTGGTGAGCTCACATAATCGATCCAGTCCCCTCTGTTGTTCTGAGTTTCGCCAAAATATTTGCTGCTGGACTGTGAGCGCAGTGTCCCCTGAAGATAATAATTGCTGGTGGCGGAGAGTGAGGCAGAGACACTGATTTCGAGGTTGTTGGTGATAGGCTCGCTAATAGTGAGATCAACAGCAAAGACGTGGGTCGGGAAAAATAGTGCGGTCAGGCAGACCAGCCAAAACATATCATCTACACCACTTGCGACCGAAGAATGTGTAGCAATTACGAGGAAGAGGTGTGGGAGTTGGGGTCGGCTTGGGCTTGAGAGTGGGAGAGGGTGAGGCACATATTAGAACGGGATTACACGGGGCTCGTACGCACTGGATCTGTTGATAATAGCAACCCTGTGGTACTGGAGTGGGGGTGGGACGTGGGTCATAAAAAATGGTCGGCGAGGGGACTGGGGAACGGGGACACATATCCGAGGTCTCTTTCATCCGACACTGAGGAGAAGCATCAAGGCAGGCGGGGCGAGGGCGACAAGAAGCCAAGGGGATCGAGCTGGGTAGAGGGGAACATAAAACTGTCCCCTCTGGCATCTTGATCATACAGGCAGGGTTCGCATCCAGACAGGCTGGACGTGGGATACAACTAACAGTGGCGGAAGTCTCCGCTCCAACCCTGATCTCCGCAATCTGAGCAGTTTGAATAAGTGATTTCACACCAAAGTAGAGCGCGCCGGCGAAGACGATGGCAAAGAAGTGAAAGTATTTCTTGAAAGAACTAACGTGTTTTTTGGCCATCTAGCTCGATGGTAGATTGTTAGGCAAGTTCTGTCAACAAAATGATATGTTAGTAATTCACGTGGAGGTAATATGTATCAAAGTTGTCGGCTTGCTTGACGCGAACATAGAAGAGAGAACCACTGCCGCATTTCATGCTGCCTTGGTAGAGGTCACCTGGCTTCACGGCTTTGACGGTACTATTGTCTGCGACCATGTCTACCCCGGTATGGACGTCGCCAGTGTAGCGCGAGGAATAGGCAGTCCGACCATATCCCTGAGTGACCCTGATGGGGTCATTCAGTGGCCAGGCCCAGCTACCTGTTCCATTCTGGGCTGGGTCGGAATTGTCCCAGATTAGATTGGTATTTCTAAGGAGATCAAAGGGATTGCGCCTGGCATTGTTTTGGACTACCTCAAAATGGAGATGGGTACCGGTAGAACACGGAGAGGCTCCCTGGATAATCGAGGCAATGCGCTCTCCTTCCCCTACACTTTTCACCTTGACCTCTTTACCTAGTCCGGCAATGATCCCATTGATCGCTACCAGTTCGGCTTGAGCTTGGGATAAGAGCTTCTGGTATTGTGATTCACTATTTCTCGTTTCGGCTAGAAGTTTGTTTTTGGATGCGATCTGGGTATTGAGCGAAGCTTTGTCATTGTCCAACTTTTTTTTAAGTGCCACAATTTCTTTTTGTTTGAGCTCCTTGACATCTTTTTGCGTGCTGACATCAAGACGTGATTTTTCTAGGGTAATCAACAGTGTACGATCATGGTCACGGATTCGCTTGGCGTATTCAATATTGCGCAAAATTGTACTTATTCCCGAGCTCTGTGCAATCAGTCGTACATCGTCGCTACCGTGGCGCATATAAGTCTCCCTCACTCGGGAAATAAAGAGCTTGGTGAGATCAGAAAGAGAGTAATCAATGCTCTCGATCCTGGTAGAGAGGTCAGCGATTTCGGAGTTTAGTTTGTCTAGCTGAGTGCTCGTGGAGGCGATTTTGGCCTGAGTGAGCTTGATCTGGGTATTTAAATAATCAATGGCTTGCGCGAGGGTTTGTTTTTGTCCCAAGAGAGTCCCCAGTTTAGCGTTGCAGTCCTCGATATAAGTCCGCAAAGAGCCCTCATCCTTAGGGATAGTCTCACCGCAAACGGCGGCATGGGCGAGGGGTACAAGAGTAATAGAGTAATAGAGTAATAGAGCTATAGAGAGTGAAAATAACTTTTTCATCGGCCATATCGCCTGGTCGCAATCAGACTCGCAAACGCTCCTATGAGAGTGGCGAGCAGGACTTCGGCTCCAAAAATCGCCAAGATAAGCCAAAGCGGGATCGGAAGAATGGTCATCCCTTCCATGAACGTGATGATATTAGGGGTCAGATAGAGCAAGGTGAGGTAAGCCACCCCAAAGCCGATCAAAGCGCCTGTCACACAGTAGAGTATCCCCTCCACCACAAAGGGTCCGCGGATATACCATGAAGTCGCCCCCAGCAGGGAGAGTGTGTTAATCTCCGCTTTGCGAGCCGTAAATTTGAGCCCGAGAATGACGATGATGGTAGTCAAGGAGACGGTGATGAGTAAACTAGAGAGAATGATTCCAGAGAGTCGGATCCCGCTCACCCATTTCTTGAGAGTGTCGATCACGTCTTTTTGAAAAACTACTTCTTCCACGTGGGGATTTTTTTGCATTAGAGTGGCAATCATTTCGAGGTCAGTGACGTTTTTGGCGCTCACTTCGAGAGAGGCAGGGAGAATGTCGGCGGTCACCATCTCTAGGAGGAGGGGGTTGTCAGAATTTTGTTTTTTATAGATTTCGAGTGCGTCATCTTTGGAGATATAGCGCATGGAGTCTACGATCACGCTAGAGCTGATCGTCACCTTGAGTGCGTCGATGTCAGAACTTAGCGTATCGTCCTGGAAAAAAGCCGTAACTTGAGGACGCGACTCGAAAAAGGCGAGCATGCTGTGGGCGCCAAAGACTACAAACGTAAAGATACTCACAATAAAAAAAGTCACCATAGTCATAAAAATGGCAGCCAGCGACTGATAAGGAGAGCGGCGTATATGTTTGAAGGTGGTGCGTAATTTTGAGTTCATATTTATAGTTTAGCAACATGTGAATCATGCACAAGTTTGCCGTGATCTAGTCTCAACCGTCGCAGTTTGAGGTTTTTGACTAGCTCTAGGTCATGTGTCGCCATGACCACAGTCGTCCCATGTTCATTGATATCTTGTAGAAGCTTGATAATGGATAAGCCAGTTTTGGCATCAAGATTGCCTGTTGGCTCATCGGCAAAGAGAACTTTGGGCTCTGTAGCCAAGGCCCGCGCGATGGCGACCCGCTGTAGTTCTCCTCCTGATAGTTGGACTGGGAAATAGTTGTCTTTGCCAGAGAGTCCAGTGAGCGCAAGGAGCTCGCTGCGGCGTTTTTTGATAACATCTTTCTCCACTCCGATGATGTCGAGCGCCAAATCAATATTCTCTGAGATTGTACGATCCATGAGTAGTTTAAAATCCTGGAAAATAACACTGATTTTACGCCGCAGGAGAGGAAGATTCTTGGCAGAGATCTTGCTCAGGTCATCTCCCTCTATGACAACTTTGCCACTGGCGAGTGGGAGGTCTTTGATCACAGCCCGCATCAGGGAAGTTTTACCGGCTCCTGAGTGACCTTCGACTATGACAAACTCTCCTTCACCTATAGCGAAGGAGACGTCTTGCAGGGCATGAGTACCGTTGCCAAAAGTAATGGTGACATTGTCAAAAACAATCATGTTATTCTTGCGGACCAGTAGTGCCCTCAGGCGAGGCCGCATTCAGTTCTAGAACTTTTAATTTACCCACGTCCATGAGCCAACCGGCTTTCTTCCCCTGATTAGTTTCTCCCCAAATGGTGACACGATCTCCCACCAGGAGGTCAAGATCGACAACTGAGGAAGTGACGTAAACCCACTGACTCTTGTTGGCACCGCGCTCTAGGTGATGGGAACCCTCACCATCTATCCCTCCGGACATGAGGATGCCCTCGGCTTGATCGCGAAAAGTTTTCTCGTCGGCACTGCCAAAGGTGTCCCCGACCTTGACGTTGGTGGTACTGCTTAAGGTTTGGTTGGCGCTTGAGAGAGAGGTTGTGCCGCTCGCCATGAGGCGAGTCTTGGCGACATAGAATCCAGTCCCGAGTCCCAGGAAGATTCCTAACATAATCATAAGGGGTACGAGTCGGCTTTTTTGGGTTGGTTCCATAATGCGATCCTCCATGAGTGTATTATCTGACTGATCTACGCCTTCTAGATTGAGATGTTTGAGCTCGTCCATAATATTTCCCTCCAGTAATATTCACTATAGCAGATTAGAGTAACATTTTCAGCTCGGCCTGGATGAAAGCGTCAAGATCCCCGTCGAGGACGGTCTCAGCCTGGCTGGTTTCATATCCAGTCCGCACATCTTTAACTAGTTTGTAGGGGTGGAGGACATAGGAGCGGATCTGATTACCAAAACTAGCGACTTTGTACTCTCCCTTGGCACTAATGATCTCGGACTTGCGTTTGGCCTCATCGATCTCCCAGAGTTTGGCTTTGAGTTGCCTCATACAAATATCGCGGTTACTTTGCTGGTAGCGCTCCTGGCTCGAAACGATGACGATCCCAGAGGGTTTGTGGATGAGCCGGGCGGCGGTACTCACCTTGTTCACATTCTGGCCGCCGTGGCCTCCCGCGCGAAAGAACTGCCACTCAATGTCTTCCTCACGCACCACTACCTCCGGGGTATCCTCCTCAACCGCCGGCAAGACTTCGACCAGAGAGAAACTCGTCTGGCGGAGCTTGTCAGCATTAAAGGGAGACTGGCGCACGAGCCGATGGGTACCAGCTTCGCGTTTGAGGAGACCGTAGGCATTTTTGCCTTTAAACTTGATCATGACTGATTTGATACCGGCCTCATCACCCCTTGTTTCCTCCATGATCTCGTAACCCCATTCAGCACGTTCGGCGTAGCGTAGATACATTCTCTCTAACATGCCGGACCAATCCATGGCCTCGGTACCCCCGGCTCCGGCGTGGATAGAGAGGATCGCGTCGAGGCCGTCAAAACGACCAGATAAGTAGGTGCTCATCTCGAGCTTCTCTAAGGCGGAGAGCGCGATGCCCTGATATTTATCGATTTCGTCACCTAGCTCTAGCGCAGACTCGGCGTCGCCAATAGATGACTCGACGTGGGAATAAGTTTCTAAGAGGTCATCGATCTGGGATAAGCGCTGACTTTTCTTCTGTGCCTCTGGGGAGTCCCAAAAATCACCCGCTTCCATCTCCTTGAGTAATCCTTCTTTTTCTCCTTGGATTTTGACTAGGTCAAGTTTGTTTTTGAGATCGTTCAGACGATCACGTAAATCTGACATGGAGATATTGTACCCCAAGATTAATTGAGGAGTAGTTTCACGCGGTCTATATTAGCCTTATCGGGGCCCCCGCCATCCAGACCGGGGACCTCGAGGATGAGTGGGAGGTGGGCAAGTTTGGGGTGACTGATGATACCTTTGATGCCGTCGCTTCCGATGAAGCCGTCGCCAATATTTTGGTGGTTGTCGCGGCCACTACCAAGGGGAGTCTTGCTATCGTTGAGATGAAATAACTCGATCTTGTCTAGCCCAATAGTCTTCTCTATCTCAGAGATCCACATCTTAATACCATCGGGAGTTGAGAGATTGTAGCCAGCCTCGAAGGCGTGGGCGGTATCCAAGCAGACTTTCAGTCTGCTAGACGTTAGGCTTGAGAGGATAGATGCTAGTTCTGGCAGAGAGCCTATCTTTCCCTGCTGGCCGGCGGAGTTTTCTAGTAGCAAGATGGACTCTTCTGGCGTCGCTTCCAGAACTTTTTGGATACTTTCTATCACTAAATCCTTGGCAGCTGGCCAGCCCCTACCCTGATGCGAGCCAATGTGGAGCACTACTCCGGCACTCCCAATCGCGGCCGAGTTGGTCATGTCGGTGATGAGCGCAGTTTTGGATTTGGCTAATATTTCTGGGTTGTCGGAGGCAAGATTAGTCAGATAAAGAGCATGAATATAAACTGGGTTAAAATCTTTTTCGATAACAGTTTGCCTAAACTGAGAAGACACTTTTGGATCAAACAACGAACGAGCCCAGATGCGAGGGCTTCCCGCAAAAATCTGGATGGCATTACCCCCAATATCTAGTGTGTTGTAAATGGCGGTTTGGATTCCACCGGCGATAGAGACGTGTCCTCCTACCCTTCTATTTGGCTTCATATTCGGTGACGACATCTTTACAGAATTCGTATTTAATTTTTTCGGCTTCTTTGCGGGGGAGATCCTTCAATGTCTCCTGAGTCTTGGTGATGAGCTGGTTAATGATGGGCTCGGAGGCACCATTTGTGGCAGAACTCAACAACTCCTTACCATTCTCGATCGTATTGCTGATACTCGCTCCCAAGACAGAGGCGAGACTACCGAGTTTGTCACTGGTTTGGGAAAGTATTAAGTTGCGAGATCCCACAGTCTCGAAAGTGGGTTCTGGGGAAGATTGGAGTTTGGTGGCGGAGTAATAGAGGTAGCCACCATAGGCAATGCCTGCCAAAATCAAGAGTGCGAGAAATCGTTTCATAGCCTAATCATATCCTATTCATATCGCAGAGCTTCAATCGGAGAGAGCTGAGCTGCTTTCCTGGCAGGATAAACGCCAAAAGCAATTCCCGTGGCGAGAGAGACTCCAAAAGAGATGAGGATTGAGCTCAGCGACGGGGTAGCAGGGAAAATAATTCGAATAGCCAAGGTACCAAGAACTCCAAGTAAAATGCCAATGATTCCACCCAGGGTGGAGATCACTGCAGACTCAATAAGGAACTGGATTAGGATATTATTTGGAGTCGCGCCCAGTGCTTTCCGGAGCCCTATCTCCTTAGTGCGCTCAGATACGGCGACGAGCATAATATTCATTATGCCTATCCCCCCAACTACTAGAGAGATCGCCGCAATTCCAGTAAGTCCAATGGTTAAGGAGCCCAAGATCGTTTGGATTGTTTTGAGGATTTCACTCTGATCTGTGATGGCAAAATCTTTGGCATCGTGGCGCTTGGAGAGTGCCGACTTGATCAAATCTTTGGTGCGGGGAAGTTGTTCTTTGGAGGCTGATTGAACCAGGATTTCCATCACTTTATCAGAGCCAAAGGCAATCTTGGCAGTTGTGATAGGGATATACATAAAACTATCGAGGTCTGGGCCCCCAAATGAGCCCGCCGCCTTGGTCTCAGCGACACCAATGACCTCGAAGCGGAGCTTGTTAATCGTCATCATGGAACCCACAGGGTTGGTAGAAGGAAATAATTTTTCGGCGATCTTGCTCCCGATTACTACTACCTTGCGATTACCTGCGAGGTCCGATTCGCTCAGGAATCTCCCCTTGGCGGCTTTGGTATTTCTCGCGAGGGAGTAACCTGGGGTCGTACCTACTATCATGCCACTGCGCTTACCCACTGGCGTTCGCGCTTCTCCGTTACTACCAGAGAGAGGGACCGACATGGCGATTGGGTATCCAGCGAGTTCAAGTGCCCTAGAGTCATCGATTGTCAACTTGGAAGTGGCAAAGCTGAGGGCCGCACCTTGTTGGTCAAAACCGCCTTCGTCGTTGACTATTTCACCTGGAGTGACAATGAGGAGATTACTCCCCAGTTCCTGAAATTGTTGCTCTACCACCACGGTTAACCCGTTGCCGATGGAAGTCAGGAGGATGACAGAGAGAACACCAATGATGACCCCAAGCATCGTCAAAAATGAGCGAGTTTTGTTGCGCAAAATTGAGAGGATGGCGGCACGAGCGAGGATTGATATTTTCATTTAGTAATATCCGATACAATTTGGCCATCAAATATTTTGATTGTACGCTTGGCCATCTTGGCAAGTTCGCTGTCATGCGTAACTATGACAATCGTGCGACCATCTGCGTTGAGTTTTTTCAGGATATCCACCACGTCCCTCCCGCTTTTACTGTCTAAGTTACCGGTGGGTTCGTCGGCGAATATCACCGCGGGGTCATTGATGAGCGCCCTGGCAATGGCCACACGCTGTTGCTGACCGCCAGAGAGTTGGTTGGGATAATTGGCGAGTCGGTCACCTAGTCCTAAATCAATCAAGATTTGCTTGGCATATGCTGTCTTATCTAAGTCAGAGCCAGTATAGATTGTGGGTAACAAAACATTTTCGAGAGCTGAGGTGCGAGGGAGCAGGTTAAACTGCTGGAAAATAAAACCTATATATTTGTTGCGCAACTTGGCGGATTCTACATCCGAAAGTGCAGAGGCGTCATGACCTGCCAATTCCACGCTACCACTCGTTTGCTGATCCAAGAGACCCATGATATGCATGAGGGTGGACTTGCCGGACCCTGAGGGACCCACAATCGCTACGAGCTCACCACGAGAAATAGAGACAGTAACGTCATCCAAGACCTGGAGTGTTTGATCTCCAAGAGAATAGACTTTGGAAACATGCGAGAGGGAGAGCACTACTTCTCCGATTGATTTATTTTTTCGCGTAGACATGATCACCTTCACTGACGCCAGTTAGAATCTCGACCAAACCACTATTTTCGATCCCGATAGTCACAGTCGTCTCTATATACTTGTTACCCGACCTCACATAAACAAAAGATTTACCTCCGCTTGCGCTGACTGCGGAGGATGGGAGAGTCAAGACATGTTCTTTTTCCAGTAGTACAACGGCGGCTGTCCCGTTTAGACCAAGGCGAAGTGGATCCCTAAACCCAGAAAGATCTATTTTGACTTCGTAGGTAGTACCAGTTGAGGTCTCCTTGGGTTTGTAAGAGATAGAGGAGATCGATGAGCTGATATTCTTGTCTGGGTAAGCGTCTAGGGTGACCAACACTTTTTGGCCGACACTAACTTTTTTTAGATCAGTCTCATCGAGATCACCAGAGAGATAGAGTGAGGTGGGATCAATCACTTCCCAGGTGTCTAGTGCTGTGACTTGAACGTTGGGGGTGGAAATGGGCGACTGGATGAGTATCCCTGCGAGGGGGCTAGTGATTCTTGAGAGTTTGAGAGAAAGATCGAGATATTCAACATCTTTGACCGTATTGTCGAGCTGATATTGATTCTTGGCGAGTAAGCGCTCCAGGGTGCGCGCCAAGTCACCCCCGGGCACCGAGTTGTCATTGTCATCAATCGTCTGGTCGAATGTTCCCCTTTGAATCGCGTATAAATTGAGTTTTTGCTCGAGAGTTTTTTGGAGCTGGCGGGCATCGATTGAGGCGAGAGTTTGCCATTTTTTGACTGTATCCCCCTCTTTGGCACCTACATAGGTGACTAGTCCACCTGCAAGGAACTTTAGTGAGGCAGATTGCTCAGCGCGCACTTTACCTGATAACTCGAGAGTCTCGCGAATACTTTCATAGCGGGGAGTGAATTCTTCATAAACTATTTTGGGCTTGTGGCTATAAAAATACCAAACACCCAGAATCGTGAGGATGAAGACGGATAAAATTAGTTTGTGAGACTTGAACCAAGTGAACATGTGGGTATTGTACTAGAGGTGGAACAGTTTGCCAATGAGCATACCTACGACTACGGCTGATCCTCCAAGGATAAGCATTCTGAGGGCATGACGCAGGGGGGTAGGGCGACGATAGTAGAGGGAGGTGCCAAAGCCCAGACAAAATAGCCCCAGGAGAGACAGCGTGATTGAGAGCGTGACTGCCTTTGGCCCTGTAAGAAATGCATAAGGGGCAAGTGGAATGAGGCCGGCTACGCAGTAAGAGACGAGCATGGTAAGGGCACCTTTGAGTGAGTTGAGGGTTTGTACTTTCTCTCCGGCTATCTCTTCGGTTGTTTCCTCGGTCAAGAATGATCCTACTCCCATGGAGAAGCCCTCAACGACGATAAGGACAAGACCGGTCGTGACAATGGCTGAGTGGGAGATGTCGGCCGTTGCGACGCCAGCGAGGAGCCCGACGGTCGAGACAAGGGAATCCTCGATGCCGAAGATGAAGTTGCGCAAATAAGTACTATTTTTCATGTGTCGGGGTGCTCGGTGCTGCCCCGAGGCCCTACGACCCCCAGCCGCAGATACTACTGTTATACGACACCCCGCCTGCGCTAAAGCTACAGCGGGCAGGCCCGACGAAGTTTTGATGCAAGCAGAGTTATTTTAACACGAGAAACACAAAATTAGGCGAGGCGAGAGGCGACGTCGTCCCAGTTCACGAGCGACCAGAAAGCGTCGACATATTTACCACGATCATTGGCATAGTCGAGGTAGTAGGCGTGCTCCCAGACGTCGAGGAGGAGGAGGGGCTTGGTCTCGACGATAGCCATCAGGTTTTGGTTTTGAATTTGGATGACGTGGAGATCTTCGCCATCCTGGACGAGCGCGGCCCAACCAGAGCCTTCGACAGATTTGGCGGCACCACTAAATTCGGTTTTGAACATTTCAAATGAACCAAACTGTTCCTCGATTTTCGCAAGGAGGGCGCCGGTGGGTAAGTTTTCTTTTTTGGCTTTGCGAAGATTCATCCAGAAAATACTGTGGAGCTTGTGACCATTCATATGGAACGAGAGATCGCGCATGGTAGCCTTGAAATCGATCTCCATGCCCTCTCCGGCACGAGCTTTCTCGAGGCGATCCATGGCGGCGTTGGCACCAGTCACATAAGCCAAGTGATGGCGAGTGTGGTGGAGTTCCATGATTTTCTTAGAAATGACGGGCTCGAGGGCGTCGTAAGAGTAGGGAAGATTGGGTAATTCGATTCGTTTGTGCTTCATATCCAGATTATACCATATTCGCCCTCACCTTGTCCCAGAATGGGCCGCGGCGACAAAGGAGAGAAACATCTGAGGGGTCGGCGAGGATCGACTCGACGGCGCGCTCAAGCAGGATATTATTTTGTGAACCTTTAACTAGAACCACGGATTTGGGGGAGAGCTTGGAACGCAAAAATTGGGTCAAATCTGACATGGTGAGGAAATGGCGAACCGGGAACTTTTTCGCCAGTAGGACAGGGAGGGTATGTTTGGCCATCAAGTCACCATACAAGATGGCCTCATCAGCGTAGAGAGAAATCCAATCGGCGAGATTTTTGTGAGCGAGTTTTGCGCTAGCCCCTAGTTCGAGCATGTCGCCAAGCACAGCGATCTTATGGTGGCGACCACCGATGGTCTTGAGATGCTTGAGCGACTCCAACATTGTTTGAGGGCTCGCGTTATAGGAAGAGTCGATGATGAGTGAATGCGAGACCCCGCTAAGTCGACGGCCTCGGCCGGGGGGAAGGACATAACTATTTAGGACTGACAAACTTGTTTTGGGGGTAATGCCAAGACCAGCGGCTACAGCGATTGCTGCTGCTAAAGTGTAGGGATGCCCTGTTTTTGGGAGTGAATAAATTTGTCGCTGATAACTAAATTTTGAATGAGCGAGGAGCTGTAGATCAGCCTGAGAAGATTTGCCAAAAGTTAAGACACGTGAGGGAAGTGGAGGATGATGGACAAGTTCTTTTTGGTCGAGATTGAGGATGGCGACACCGGTTTTGGGCAGAGCTGTTAGGAGTTGCATCTTCTCGTTGGCGATCAAGGACCGGAGTTTGGTCAGACGTCGATTTGGGTCGGCGTCACCTACGAGATCATCGAAGTTAACAGCGTGGGTGAGTGAAGCATTTAACACTACCCCTACGTGAGGGCGCACGATACGCAGGAGAGTCTGCATGTTTTTGGGATAACTGGGGCCATCGATCCCCATCTCAACTACATAATAATCAAAGTGTTCCCTGTTTGTACACAATTTGATCGGCGCAAGCATCACGAGCCGCAACCAATCAAGTATTGAGTAGTCCTGAGGATGGAGTCCCAAAATGTCGAGAGGGATCCCTGACTGAGAATTGGCGAGACTAGAGTGTTTTACCACGCCACGAGTAGACAAGATTTGAGAAATAGCCAGACAAGCGGAAGATTTCCCGGCACTCCCTGTCACTCCGATGATGGTGGAGCGAGGATTTTTCCTTAGCTGAATCAATGCCATAACACGTAGATATTCGAGGATAAGATTGCCAAAGATTTTCTTCCACATATTATTGCTTGTTCAACTCTTGCGCAAGCGCCTCTGCCTGATTGGCGTCTGCCTCGTCATTTTTGATCCTAGTTTCTTGGGAGTCGCTGAGCCAGTCTCGCTTCTCCATAGTGGAGAGGATCTCTTGTGCCAAGTCCAATCTCCGGCGCAGAATGGTCAGTAATTCATCCAGCTTGGCTTGATTGATTTGAGGGTATTCACGCGCTTTTTCCCAGGATGGCAAAATGCTGTGCAAGTTATCACGTAACTTGCGCCAACTATCTAGTGTATTTTGGTCGTAGGTCGCGGGGACATATCCTCCTAGGTGACCTACAATAATTTGGGTGGGACAATTATCAATCTCTTTGGTTACAACAGAAATACCCACATCGGAGTACTCGCGGTTGAGAATTTGCTTCGAGGTCCCTGGATTGAACATCAAATTGGCGAGGAGCTCTTGGGCTGAGAAATGACCGTGACTGATGAATTCGCCTAGTACAATATTGGAATATCCCGCGCTCGTGATGGCCTGTTTCATCCCAAAGTCGGTTTGAGGATTGCTCATCAAGCGTTCACCGCGGAGAGTGCTAGATTTTGCTAAAGCCGGTGCGAACGAAAGGATCGGGAGTTTTTTGTCACGGCGTAGTTGGTTGACGAGTGAAACAAACTCGCTCGATGAGAGAGTAGGGTGTCCGAGCAAGTCTTCATCTTTTTGAGTATCTCTCCAGAGGGATTGATAAATCTTCTGTTCACTGTAGGGGAGCACAAATTCGATGTCTTGATCCTTGATGAGGCCTAGCTCGCCACGTGAGTCGGAGGAAACTTTGCGATTGTCGCCTAGGACGAAGAAATGGCCATCTGGAACTGTAATTTTTTGACAATCTTTGTAGGTCGAATCTCCGTAAGTGGAGCGTGGGTTGTAGATATAGGGCTCGCTCAGAAGCTGTGCGTTGCGAAAGAGAAATCCATCTCTCATCTCGATTGTATCTCCAGGTAGTCCGATGAGACGTTTAATAAATCCGTTATTTATGTCTTTATTTTCATCTTTGAGGATGGAGGTAGTCTGGGAATTTTTGAAGGCGACCATATCTCCCAAGTTGAGATCCCTCCTCAGATAAGTCTGACCAAAAAAGGAGATGCCTTCAAATCGTTTGTACAGATGGGGAGTGGTGCGATATTCTTCGATGACTTTTTTACTCTCATCTTCTGGTCCCCCCTCTTCTTTGGACCAAAAAAGGGATGGATACATGGAGCCGGTGCCAACAACAGATACTGGGATACTACGCAAACCCAGTAATTTGGAGCCTTCTATCCAAGCCATTCCCATGATCGGAATACTGATCAGGATAAGGAAGGCAAAGGGGAGCGCGCGTAAGATTACGAATGACTTTGACATATTTGTGAGAGTTGGGGCAGGATATTGGTTAAGAAATCACGTGAGACGAGCGAGTGATTGGTCGGATCCATGAGTTGGCGACAAGTGACAACTCCAGCATTCAATAGTCGCAATTTATCGTCCTCCCTCATACTTTCAAGAATCGTGATGGGATGGAGGCCTGTGGTCTCGATCAAATCCATGATCCCCTCTCCTTTGGGATAACCCCAGCTGGTGAGACGAATATTTTGGGCTTGCGCGTACTTGATGGCGTCGGTAGAGAAACGAGTATTGGTAATGATCCAAGCTTGTGTTTCGCCATTTTTCCAGGCACTTTTGAGATCATCATAGCGCGCTTTGATGTAGAGGGTAACCCGCACGTCAGTGCGCTGGCTAGGGTTCTTGTGGAACTTGGCTTCAATAAAGTACGTAACATTATCCTTGCTCGCGAGTACGTCCACTTCGTGGGGAATAGACGAACCTTCGATGATTTGATTAATCTTTGTCTGATAACCTAAATCTCTAAGGATGAGAGAGAGATATTTCTCAAATGGATAACCAGATGGACCAAGGGAGGCCAACGCATCTTTGAGGTTATATTTGAGAGCGAGATGAGGCGCCCCAGCGTTACGAAGGAACTCTTTGATCATAAGAAAGATTTCGGCAGTACTAATGCCGTCGAACAAGCGATCGCGAATGCTCTCTAGCATCTCGTCCTGGAGGGAGGCAGGGACGCCTACTCGCGAGGCAGAGTCGCGAATTTTTTCTTCGTTGTAGACTTCTTTGGTACCATCTAGTTTGATGACGGATGTGGTCATAGACCTCCTAATTTGACCAAAAAATAGCCAAAGAAACAAGTAGCGAGGACAAGCATGAGTTGTCGGCTCCAAGTGGGGCGAATAAGGCGGGGCAACCTGCGGTTGAGGAGTAGGATGAGGATAAAGGCCACCATCATGGCGGCCGCATTCAAGATGGCGCCGAGCGTCAGGATGGCGCGAGGCTCAGAGACCCCAGAGTAGAGGAAAATGGTGCTAAAGAGGAGTTCGCTCCACAAGACAATATAAAACATTTTGGAAGCGTGGACCTCTTCGTCGTGGCGATGTCTGAGTAATAAGAGATTTTCGGCGATGATGCGAGAGGCGGACTCCAACACTCCCAGCTGGGTAGTAAAGAGCATGAGGGCTCCGACCACCACAAAGATCGAACCCAGGACAGGACTAGTGGCGAGACCGATCATGCGAGCCTGCGTAAAGAAGAACCCCAAACCACCTTGGGTAGCAACGCCATGGGCAGTGGCCATCGAAAGCGTGCCAAGCATGAGAATAGTGACGAGGCCGATACCCCAAAAAACGAGCGCATGCTCGGTACAAACGAGGCGCCACCACCGGCGCCACCGAGAGAGATTACTCGCGGTGAGGGCAAAGAGTTGTCCGTCAATGCGATGAGAGTCGAGACCAGAGAGGAGTGTTTTGATCCCCGTGCCATACTTGCCCATCCCCATCCCCTTTTCTTTTATATAGTAGCTCTGAGAGAGATTGAGATTCCCCCCTCCTCCGGAATAGGCGAAAGCGCCCAGGAAGGCGCCGATGGCGATACCCTCTGGGAGCCAGCGATAACCATCGCCAATCCCGACGAGTCCTGCCAGTAGTGCAGACCAGTCAGCCCCACGTGCCATATAAATTGTGAGTATCGCGATAAAGGGCACGCCGATTGCTAAAAGAGTGGTTTGGACGTGTGACATGGTTTTATAAAGAGTCTTGCCAGAGGAAATTATGAGGCCGGTGAGGATAATCAAGAATACGGCGGTGAGGCGAATATCGAGGGCGGGGAAAACATGATTGAGCATCGTCGCGGAGGCCGTAACGAAGCCTGGGAGTGCCCAGGGGATGACAGTCGAGAACACGAACCAAGCAGGGATCAGCTTGCCCCAGCGACGCCATCCCACAAAAACCGATTCTCCCCACGCGAGCGTGTATCGCATGATCTCGGTGTTGAGGAAATACTGGAAAGTGATCCCCACCAGTCCGCCCCAGATGATGCCGAGCCCGTACTGTGAGACGAGATACGGCCACATAATGAGCTCGCCGCTGCCGAGCGCGAGCCCTAGCAGGATGAATGAGGGGCCGATGCTTTGTTTGAGAGTGATGGGTTCGGGTAGTTCTGTGCTAAATTTGGGCATGTTTATAGAGTATCATACGGAGTATGGACAAGATATTACCAGTTTATAAACCAGTCGGGATTACGAGTTTTGACGTGATCAGAGAGTTTAAGAAAGTAGTACATCCAGGTTATAAAGTGGGACATGGGGGGACACTGGACCCATTTGCGGATGGGGTACTACTATTGCTACTAGGGAATGCGACGAAGAGGATGAATGAGCTGTCGGAATTACCTAAGACCTATCGGGCGGTCGCTGTACTGGGGGCGAGGAGCGATACTCTGGATAGGACGGGCAAGATATCAAAATTCTCAAATCTTAAATTCTCAAATTCTCAAATTGCGGAGACGGCCAAGAAATTTGTGGGGGAAATACAGCAAGAGATCCCGGATTATTCGGCCACAAAAATTAATGGCGTGCCCAGATACAAGCTGGCTAGGGCTGGCAAGGAGATGGAGAGGAAAAGTAAAAAAGTAACTATTCATAAACTAGAAATAGAAAAAGTTGAGGATGATAGAGTTACCTTCGTCGCAGTGGTCTCGAGCGGGACGTATATCCGCCAGTTGTCCTACGATATTTTTAAGTCGTTGGGAATCGAGAGTTATTTGGAGTCTCTCACCCGCGCGTCCATCGGCGAGTTTAGTGTAGAGAATTCTGTAGCGATAGTAGATATGGTAGAGCGAGTGTGACCGCTCGCTCACGATGTGTGACAATATTCTGAGCAATCTTATCCGCAGTGGGGAGTGAGTGGATCTCATAGAGCATTTGGTTGTATTCTGTTGAGAAAAAGAGCGGCTGGAAGGGTAGTCCTTCTTCGCGAAAGTCGTGAGGCTCCATCACAATTTTCCCTGGTAACATACCGGAGAAGGTTTTGGTAGGTAATCTCCTTTTGGCCACGGCAATCACGGTGCGAAACTGCGCCGAGCGTTTCTCGTCGGGGACGTCTTTGAGTCTTTCCATAGCGTAGGCGATGATCTCATCGTCGGTCATTTTGTAGCCTTTCCACCGCCTCACTTTGATCCCGGGCTCACCCCCGAGCGCATCGATTTCGAGACCTGTATCGTCTCCGAGGACGATGATATCCTCTTTGATTGCGTCACGATACGCCTCGGCTTTTATTATCGCATTCTCTTCGAGAGTCGTGCCCGTTTCGTCCACGTCGATGTCTATTTTGTAATCGGCGGCTGATTTGATCTCGATGCCGTGGCCGGTAAAAAGTTTTTGCACTTCGCTGAATTTACCGGGGTTGGTGGTGGCGTAGACTATGGGTATCATGAATATTTCCTCCTATAATTTTAAGTACTCACTGCGTTTGGGGCCGGTCGTGATCATGATGATCTTGTGGCCGACCGCTTTGGCGATAAAGTCCAGATAATTTCTAGCTGGTTTTGGTAGTTCGCTGGCTGTCTTGGCCTGTTTGATGGCGAGCGCGTCCCAGGGAGCAAATTCTTGATAAACCGGCGTCACGGTATTTAGATATTCTTGATCAGGGCGATAATCGACGGGAATGCCACCCCTCGTATAACCAATACAGACTTTGAGCGGAGTATCTGGATAGACTATATCCATATGTGTGAGGATATAGCTATTCACGTCGCCAACTTGGGCAAAAAATCTCAACATTGGGATATCGAGATAAGCAATTCCACGGGGTCGTTTTGTCGTTGCCCCATATTCATGCGCATCTTCGCGAATGCGGGAGGCCAACTTTTCCTCCATCATGGTGGGGAGTACGCGCGAGCCGACAGTGCTCATATATGTAGCTTTGATGACGGCAGCACGAATGGTAATATCGCTTGGGCTAACGATGCCTTCTGTAGAGTGGAGAATACCCGCGAAGGTGGTGTCGGAGGCAGTGACGTCGGGGTAGACTCCCCAACGAGCATCTAGGCCGATGGCCTGGGCTTTTTCAAAGACAAAGGGGATGGCTTCGTCTTGCCACTTGGATTTGAGGAAATCGCCCACCGGCTGAATATATGATTTAAGCACCGAGGATTGTTTTTTGAGTCGATTGACGAACTCAGACTCAGTGCCAACCGCAATGGTCTCACCTTCGCCAGTGGGGACAAGCACAGTGGCGAGCTCACCACCCAACCCAGTAATCAGTGATTGATAAAGTTGATAATGCTTGCGGATTTTGGCTTCGTCAAAGCTCAAAAGATCACGGGCACGCAATGGGTGACGCAAAAGAATATCGGCGTAGGCAGGTGAGATACCACGACCGGTCGCACCGTAGCCGGTCTGCCATTTTTGGAGGACTGATTCATAGGCGCGGTGGGTGTCGAGGGCGAGGGCTGCCATCTCGTCGATCATGATCGTGCCATGCTTGGCCTTACCCAACAATTTTTGAACACTCTCGATTTCGCCCAGTAGATCTCCAGGGTGCAACACCATTCCCTTGCCCAGTATCACCCTGGCCTTGCTGGAGACGACCCCAGAGGGTAGTTGGTGGAGGGCGAGGCGATCCCCATTCTCTAGTTCGATGGTATGGCCGGCGTTGGCTCCGCCGTTGTCGCGGTAGACGATGACCTCACTATCACCTACGAGGGAATTGACGTATTCGTCGACGATTTTGCCTTTTCCTTCGTCACCGAATGCTCCACCGCAAAAAGCGTAAGAGTTCTTTCTCATATTTTTATCTTACGATCATTTTTGAAAAGTAACCAGTAGATGAAAGTTGTAGAAGTTGAGGCAAGTGTAAGAATAATTAACGCTTTGGACGGACCTAACGAGTCCGCAAAGATTCCCAGTGTAACAAATATTAGAGCGAACGTTATGCTCCCGAATAAAGAATTGAGTGAAGACATGGTTGCTCTTTGATGATCGGTAAATTCTAACTGCATTAATTTATTCTTAGAAACTTCGTTCACTCCATAAAATAATCCCATGGTAGTAAGAATTAATGGAGAGAAGACCGTGGGTAAAATATAAGCAATGAGGCTAGTAATTTTCCCGTAAACTGAACCAAATAACAGAATTTTAAACTCGTTAAATTTCCGAATTAATTTCCCACTATACCAATAGCTAATGCTGGCACTAACATTAGTAATAAGTCCTGATAAACCTATCGCCCAAATTGGCCATAACACACTGATAAAGGCAGATCTAAATTGATAGCTAGATTCCCCAAATCCGAAACCCAAGAATGAACTCATGCTTAAAAGCCGGAGTTTTTTATTTGTTACAAACAATTTCAGCGCCTCTTTGATGTGTAAATAAATATTCGTGTTATTACGACTCCTATTTTTTGGCTCATGAAATTTATAACTAATGATTAGAACATAGATTTGAGAAAGAACAGATAGCCACATCAAGTAAATGAACGAAAAATTCCCAATTATTGTGCCTATAAAACCTGATATGCCAAGCGCAAATTGTTCGGTAGAGCTAGTTTTGCCGAGATACTCATCATATTCCCCTTCTAGTCCGTCGTCGGCGAGGGTGTCGTGCAGGAAGGCATCATTGTTGCCACTATAGAAAGCACGGGATAATCCCTCCAGAATTGCGCCGGCGACGAGCCACCAGTAGGAGAGACCGATGGCATAGAGGATGAAGGCAATGACACGGGCCCAGGAGCCCAGGATGATCGTGCCACGTCTCCCGACCCGATCAGACCAGATACCTGTAGGAACCTCAAAAATGGCCGAGGCGAGCATGGTAATACCGAAAATGGAGGCACCGAGTGTATAGCTACCCGATACTTTAGAGAAATAAAGAATGGCGAGTGGCGCAAACAGACTAAAGCCTATGAGAAAGTTAAAGATTTTGAGTAGGCGAATGTTTTTGCGGTACATAATTATCTGTTGATGTAAAACTCGAAAAATTTGAGCGCGGTGATCGTGGGGCCATCGAGAATGGTACCATCTTTGATGAGATCAGCGAGTTCCGCGAGATTCACTTTTTTCATTTGCATCCCTTTTTCGGAAATTTCTAATTTTTGCTCACCTTGAGTGAGATCGGTCGCGATAAAGACGTGAGCTTTCTGGGTATGATGGCCGAGACCCAAGTAAAAAGTGCCGATTTCTACTAAATTTTTGGCGGTGAGTCCTGTCTCTTCTTTGAGTTCGGCGCGCGCCGCATTTTCGACTGATCCATGAACATCTTCATAGTGACCCATGGGGAACTCCCAGGAGAAATAATCAACTGCGTAGCGATATTGGCCCACGAGCACCGTTTGCTCACCATCCCAGGGGATCACGATGGCGAATGGTTCTTTGTGGACGATACCGTAGGTGACTTTGTCGCCCCGATCGGTCAAAACCTCATCTTCCGTGACCGTCATATAGCGATTTTGGTACATGGTTTTGGAACTAAGTTTTTGCCAGGTCATACCTTTATTTTAACAGCCCGGATGGCGAGGAAGAGGGGGAACTCAGAGCGGGCACGGTTCTCTCCCTTGGCCGCTTTACCGACACTCTTTTTGTCAGAGGCCCATTCCTCCAGATCCGTGATGGCCAGCCCTGCTGTTTGTAGCGCTTTGACATAATATTCTAGGGGTGCGTGATAGGTCCAGGTCATGGGCGAGTCCTTGAGACCTGGATGAGCGTTGATCGGGATCTCGAGCGGGGTGAGGTAGCGATTGACCCGGCGATATTCGAGTTTATTTTTTTCATCGATTCCCCAACTGCTCTGACGAGGGATGCGGAAACTGGGATGGTTCATGACAATCACGAGGTCTCCACTGTTCTTGAGTGTAGTAGAAATATTGGATATCGCAGCAGCGCCGTCGCGCATATTTTGCAGCGCCAGGATTGAGACTGCGTGGTCAAAACTTCCCGCAGGGACGGGGAGACCCTGAGTGGCGTCGGCGACATAATAGTTGTGCTTGCCATGCTTGATCTTTTTGGCTTCGTCGATCAATTCTTTGGATAAATCGATACCTATATATTCGACGTCGTGGGTGAGCGTGCTCGCATAGACCCCCTGTCCGCAGCCTACGTCAAGCACAGACTCGCCGGGCTTGGGATCAAGGAGAGTTTTGAGACGTGGGAAGATGACGTGCTCGTGGAAATAATGACCCCCCTCCCCGACGATGCCTGTGTACCATTTGGCCACGGGTGACCA
This sequence comes from uncultured Pseudomonadales bacterium, assembly GCA_964347565.1. GTDB lineage: Bacteria > Patescibacteriota > Microgenomatia > UBA1400 > UBA12108 > CAJAUT01. The sequence goes on from CAYFZD010000007.1 coordinate 23,027, forward strand.
TGAGGTGTTTTTCACTTTTTATGATCCTGGTCTTTGGTGCGGTCGTGGAGAGTAAAGATTTCTTTCCAGGGCTTTTTGCGGTCGATCACGAGACGCCAGCCAAGGAGCTGTAAGCCAACGGGAATGAGCCAGACTCCAGGGAGGATGGGGAGGATCATGCCCGCGACCCCAAAGACAATGAGGAAGATACCTAGAGCGCGTTTAATGTTCTTTTTGACTTGCTCTTGCATAGAGATATTTTAACATGCTAGACCTCTTCTCTTATAAAGAGTGAGCTCAGGGGGAAGAGGGAGACCAGGATGAAGGCGAGGGGGAGGGAGTAGGTGGCGGCATAGCCCACAGCGGGGTTGAGGACGACGAGGGCGAGACGACGCACCATCCCGATCGATGAGAGCACAGTCGCACGATGATGGGACTGGATATGTTTGTTGGCGAGACTACTGATATAGGTGGCGCGAGTATAGCCGATCCCACCACCAATGACGATGAGGATGATGAGAGTATAGATATTGGGTATCAGGGCGGCCAGGATGAAGGAGAGAGTCACCAAAATGGCACTAGAGCGCAAATAGACTTTGCCCACTCCGAGGATTTTCTCGAGAGTGGTGAAGTTAGAAGAGACCAAGATCTCAGAGAGCAGGAGTCCGGCGTGGGCGAGACCAAAATACATGATAGGGATACCGAGATTTTGCATAAAGGGCTGATAAAACCAGATGACGAAATAGGCGGCCGAGGAGACGATCACCGAGTCAAAAGCGAGTGTACGAATGACTGGATTATGGCGGATCTCACTAATCCCCTGTTTGATAATGTCTGTGTAGCGGTGTGACTCTGACTCTGAGTGGATCTTGGGCTCGGGAATCGACCAGGCGACGAGACCGGCAATCAGCATCGGGATCGCGGTCATAATTTGGGGGGCATTGAGCCCGAACTTCGAGGCGATGAGACTGCCTATGGGTGCCGCAACCATCATGCCGGCGAGCATGAGCGCGTCCGCGCGACCCAGGACTTTTTTACTCTCCCCTTCTCTCCCCAGACTCTTCAGCGTGTCGTAGAGGAGGGCTTGGTCGGCGCCGGAATTGAGCGCGAACCCCACGGCAAAGAGGAACTCGGCGAGTAGGAAGATGGTGAATGAGGGGATGCTCCCATAGACGATGGTGGCGATGGCGATAAAGACAGCGCCCAGCATGAGCGAGTGCTTGCGACCGATTTTGTCCGCGATGGCCCCGGTGGGGATCTCAAGCGCAAAGACCCAAATACTAAACCAAGACTGTAATATTTGGACCTGGAAGAGGGAGATATGGCCCCAGTCGGTGAAAAAGGGCACGAGGACCGCGGAGAAGAACGCGAAATTCTTGAAAAATGCGTAGACGTAGTTTTTGTTGATGGGGTCATCCCACCAGGATCTCAGAGTCATGGGATGATTATACAAGACGGGCGCGGTTGCGGATGAGCGTGCTGTACATGAGCAGATCTTCGGCTTGGCGCTCTGACTTCTGCGATAAAGTCGTAGTAATTTTTGAGATCAAATCGGGCTGGAAATTTTTATCCAATTCACTCACTCGCCTCTCAGCTTCGAGGACAAAACGATCGGCCATATCATGTGACCCGCGATGGCGGCCGAGGGCGGCCCGCAGGAGATCCATGGAGAGTGATTGCAGGATCTCTTTCTGACTATATTTATTTGTTTTGATCATCTAAAAAAATTATATCAGTCGAATTATCCTCTGTGTTCTTTAGCGCCGATCAGACCACATTTCTTTAAGCGTTGGCTCTATAGGGTACTGCAAGTTATTGAGAAATTTTGCTAGACGATATGGAGTATTTATACAATACTTTTTGCCCGTCTTTTGTAAATATAATGGTATCCATATCCTGCCACTTCTCAAGTGTTATGCTCTCATCATCTTTAGGTATATAAACTTGCTTCCAATTTTGTCCAACTACGCTGTATAAAAACAGTCCTTCTGAAATTTCAGGATTGGGAAATGTAGATTGCCAGACTCCCCATGAAATATACTTACAATCAGTTGACCATACTGGTCCGGAAAGTTGAGCATAATTATCCCTTTCAACTTTGTCAGTTATTGTTGTGACTTGATCTGGAAAATCTCCACATTCGTTATCATTTTCTGAAGGAGAAGGATATACGTATGTTTGAGTATTTGAGCTAGCTTCTGGCGTCTTGGACTTTTCTTTGAGTGATTTTGCGTTGCTAAATTTGATAAATCCTAAAACCAAAATCAGAATTACTACCCCACTTAAGAATGTTGATTGGGAATGTGCTCTTTTACTTTTCCGAGATAACATGGAGTTTATTTTAACATAAGTACTTATCCGCGATGTTCTTTTGCTCCAATCAAGCCGCATTTTTTGTATTTGAGGCCGGAGCCGCAGGGACATAGATCGTTGCGACCCACACGGGCTTTGTCGGAAATATTTTTGGATTCTGGGAGAATCACATCGTTCCTTCGACTTCGCTCAGGACCTACGCCTTCGGCTTCGGCTTTCCGGAGGATAATGTTTTGCGTGGGGGCGGGGGCTGTGGGATTGAGGCGATATATTTTCTTGACCACACTACTCTCGATCGCCCCCACTAGGCGCTCGAACATCCCATAGGCCTCTTGCTGATACTCAACGAGGGGATCACGCTGGGCATATCCACGCAGGCCTATACCATCACGCAGAGACTCCATACTATCTAGGTGATCCATCCATTTTTCGTCCAGCGTGGTGAGGTAGACATACTTCTCGATCTCGCGGGTGGTGGTCTCGCCGAGGGTTTTCTCCCGACTCTCGTAGGTGTCACGTGCAATATTTTGGAGCGCACTAATAATAGTGGCCGGGTCCTTAGTTTTGGCGAGCTCATTGGAGAGCTGAGATTGGGAGGCATCGTCGAAGGGGATAATGGTGATAAATTCTTTGACGATGGCATCAATTTCTTTGACTGACAGACCTTCGGTAAGACGCGAATTGACGAGGAGGGTGATCTCCTCCTGGATAAGCTCGAGAATCCGAGTGCGCAAGTTAGCGGGCTCTGACTCGGCTTCGGCTAAGAGTTTGTTGCGCAGCTGATAGATGACCTGGCGGTGCTTGTTCATCACGTCGTCGTAGTCCACGACGCGTTTACGCATATCAAAATAGAATCCCTCGACCTTGACCTGCGCTGACTCGAGAGCCTTGCTCACCATTGCGTGCTCGATCGCCTCATCCTCGGGGATCTTGAGCATAGTCATGATGGAGGCGATCTTCTCACCGCCAAAAATGCGCATGAGATCGTCTTCGAGACTGACGTAGAAGCGCGAAGAGCCCGGGTCGCCCTGTCTCCCTGAGCGCCCGCGGAGCTGGTTGTCGATGCGGCGACTATCATGCCTCTCAGTACCGATCACGTGGAGCCCGCCGGCCCCCACAACTTTTTCGTGCTCTTTAGTCCACTCTTTGGGGTCGCGCTCAGCTTTGGCACCGCCTAGGACGATATCGACACCACGGCCAGCGATATTGGTGGCCACCGTGATACCGCCGTAGGCACCAGCGTTGCTGATGATTTTGGCTTCTTCCGTGTGGTTTTTGGCGTTTAAAACATTGTGGGGCAAGTTTTTGCGTTTCAAGTATTTGGAGATAATTTGATTGTTGTCGATACTCTTGGTACCGATCAAAACTGGCTGGCCTTGGGCGTGCTTTTCTTCGACTTCGCGTACGAGAGCCGCATATTTGGCCCGTGTGGTTTTGAAGATAAAATCGGTGGCATCAAGACGGACGACCTCGCGGTGAGTGGGGATCACAGCGACATCGAGATTGTAGATTTTCTTAAACTCCTCCCCTTCGGTGCTGGCTGTACCGGTCATACCTGAGAGATGCTCGTACATACGGAAGTAGTTTTGGAGGGAGATCGTGGCGAGGGTGCGAGACTCCTGCTGGATGTTGACCCCTTCCTTGGCTTCGATCGCCTGGTGCAAGCCATCGGAGAATCGACGTCCATACATCATGCGCCCGGTGTGCTCGTCCACGATGATGACCTCGCCGTCTTTGACCACGTAGTCGCGATCACGCTCAAAAAGGGTCGCGGCTTTGAGCGCTTGTTCGACGTGGTGGACGGATTCGTAGCTCTCTTCGTAGAGATTCTTGACGCCCAAACGCTGCTCAAGACGGCGAATGCCATAGTCGGTGAGGGTGGCGGTCTTTAATTTCTCGTCCACGTCGTAATCGGTATCTTTGGCGAGGGTGGTGACCATCTTGGCAAACTCGGGATATTTGGTGGTAGATCCAGAGTCCGGCGCAGAAATAATGAGAGGAGTGCGAGCTTCGTCAATGAGGATTGAGTCCACCTCGTCGACGATGCCGTAGTAGTGACCGCGCTGGACTTTGTCTGATAAACGGTGGACCATGTTGTCGCGCAGATAATCAAAGCCGAATTCGTTGTTAGTACCATAGGTCACGTCGGCTTGGTAACTCTCCTGGCGTGGGACCCGGCGGAAATGTTTGAGGCGGTCATCGTCCTCGCCCGCCTCCTCATGTGAGAGATCGAGGAGTCCACCAGGTTGGTCGCCCAGGCCTGAGTAAATCACACCGACCGAGAGCCCCAGGAGCAAGTGAGCGCGACCGTACCAGCCAGCGTCACGCCTGGCGAGATAGTCGTTTACGGTCACGACATGGACACCTTTGCCAGCCAAGGCTCGGATATAGGAGGCGAGGGTGGCCGAGAGGGTCTTGCCTTCACCCGTCTTTTGCTCGGCGATGCGCCCGTGGTAGAGGGAGAGGGCGGCCAGGAGCTGGACGTCGTAGGCACGCTCGCCAGTGACTCGGCGGATCGCGTCGCGAATGACCGCAAGCGCCTCGGGGAGGACATCATCTAGGGCTTCACCGTTTTCGAGGCGTTTTTTGAACTCGGCCGTTTTGCCTGGGAGCTCTTTATCTTTGAGTTTTTTTACTGATTCTTCAAACGCATTGACCTGGTCGACGATAGGGGCGAATTTACCCAACTGTTTGGCGTTGCTATCAAATAGTTTGGAGAGGAATCCTAACATGCAAGAAGTATAACACGGGGCTCAGAGATATGACTCGAGAAACTTGGCCAGCTCTTGAGAGGATTTCTCATAGTCTTTGGAGTCGTAAAGGAATGTCTGCCAGCCGAGCTGTTTGGCACCATCGAGATGGCGTTGTTGGTTGTCTATAAATAATATTTCACTCCCACTTACCCCGGCCTGCTCTTGTGCAATTAGATAGATTTTTATATCTGGTTTTTGTGCTTTCACGACGCTACTGTCTATCGTTATATCCCAGTCAGAACGTAGTAGAAGATCTCCCCTCGAATATATTGTCGAAAGGAGTTTTGGATACATGTTAGTCAACAGACCGACCTTTACCTTCTTTTTCAGATTGTCTATTAGTGACCAGATAGTAGGATTGGGATCATAGCGATCGACAAAATCCTTTACCATTGAGTAGTTGGTCGGGACGGGTAGACCTAACCTGCGAAACTGAGGAACATATTGTTCTACATCGTAGTCTAGGCAGATGAGATCATGTTTAGAATCCCAGATATTTTCAAATTGAGCATTGGTTGTTGGAGTCACGCCGAGACCAGCCTTCATTTCCTCCCATTTATGTGTGCCTGAATAGTCAAGCAAGACTACTCCGCCGACGTCGAAATAGACAAACGAGATTTTGGTCATGTAGAAATTGTACCACCCCAAAATTTGTTATATTTGTACTATGTCAAAGATGATGTTGATATTTTACTCAGATAGTCGCGGTAGAGAACCAGTAAGAGAGTTTCTGGATAAGCTCTCAAAACCTGCAAGGCAGAAAGCGATTCGTGCCATTAACCCTCTATCTGAGTTTGGTGCTGGTACTCATATACTCAACACCAAAAAGTTAGTGGGTACTCCCCTTTGGGAAGTAAGAGTCCTGGGTAAAGATAGTGTCAGAATTGTTTATGCGGTAGCGATTGCTAAAAGCATATTACTTTTGCACGGATTTATAAAGAAATCACAAAAGACCTCAACGGGAGATATCTCTTTAGCATTAAAACGACTTAATGACTGGAATAGTCGACATTGACATTGATACCTTATATGATATCATTGTTACTATGAAGAAAAACAAACTCGGAACAACATTTGAAGAATATCTCGAGGAGCAGCTAAGAGACCCGGAGTTTAAAAAGTTATGGGAAGCGAGCGAGGCTGACTATCAGATTTCACGTCAAATGATAAAAGCGCGATTAGAAAAGAAGATGAGTCAGCGGGCGCTCGCCAAAAAGGCCAAAACTAGCCAAGCTAATATCTCAAATCTGGAAGGCATGAACTACAATCCATCACTCGCATTCCTCAAGAGAATTAGTGGCGCATTGGGGATCAAATTCCAACTCTCTATTTAATTATTCCAGACACTTTGGTAGTTTGACCGTGCCGTCGGCCTGCTGGAAATTTTCCCACAGCGCAATGAGCGTGCGGGTACTGGCGAGAGCGGTATTGTTGAGCATATGGACAAATTTGGTAGATCCATCAGTTGCTTGGTAGCGGATACCGGCGCGGCGACTTTGGAAATCGGTATCGATAGAGTCGGAGGCGACCTCACCGTAGCCATTGCGGCCAGGCATCCAGGCTTCAATGTCGTACTTTTTGGCCTGGGGCTCGCCCATGTCACCGGTGCACATGAGCAGCACGCGATAGGGAATACCAAAATCCTGCAGGAGCTCTTCGGTGAATCCAAGCATTTTTTCGTGCCACACCTTGCTCTCTTCGATGTTGGCTTTGCAGAGAACGACTTGCTCAATTTTCCAGAATTCGTGAACGCGGTAGAAGCCTTTGGTGTCTTTGCCGTAACTGCCGATCTCGCGGCGATAACACGGAGAGAAGCCGACCATTTTAATTGGCAGATCCTTTTCGCGCAGGGTCTCGCCGGCATAGTAGTTGACGAGCGGGACTTCGGCAGTACCAGCCAGGAAGTAATCATTTTTGGGATCGGTTTCATCCTCAGATAGTTTGTAGGTTTCTTTTTCTCCCCAGGGGAAATGGCCAGCGTTGATAAATGCTTGGCGGGTGTCGACGATCGGAGTGATCATGGGGGTGTAACCCTTGCTGACAAATTTGTTTAGAGCGTATTGCATGAGCTTGACCTGGAGGAGTACGGCTTCACCTTTGAGGAAATAGCCGCGGTAGCCTGCTACTTTACTACCACGCTCGAGGTCGAGCCAACCATTTTTCTCGGCGATGGCCACGTGATCCTTCGGCTCAAAATCGAACTTGGGCTTGGTCCCCCACTCTCGTACTACCACATTATCTTTTTCGTCTTTGCCTACAGGCACCTCATCTAGGGGCACATTGGGGATCTGGAGCATGAGGTCCGCAAAAGCTGCTTCGAGTTGTTTGAGTTCGGGTTCGACTGTTTCGAGCTGGAGTTTGAGTTCTTTACTTTTGGCGATCAATTCGTCGGTACGGGCATTTTTGAGCTGGTCGTTGAGTTTGTTGCGCTGTGCCCTGATGATTTCGGCCTGGCCAATGAGCGCCCTCCGCTTGATATCAACATCCAAGAGATTGTCGACCACATCGGGATTATAATTTTTATTTTTGATACCGATTTTGACTTTGGCCGCGTTGTCGCGGATGTATTGGATGTCTAACATATAGGACTCCCTTCGGTCGCCAGAATCTAGATTTAAGATTCAAGACGTAAGTTGATTATAACAAGATTTTTTCGACGAGCGCAAAAGCTTCCTCGGCAACGGCGAGGGTGAGGGGGAGACAATCGAGCTTTTTAATCTCACTGAGGCTAAACCAGCCATAGGCAGCTGTTTCCCAGTCTGGGTCCTGGGTGAGGTCAGGTGTTTGATCACCAATATCCACCAGGTAGGTAATGAGGATGACGTGGGTGTCCATCTTTTCATCTGATTCATCGGCGTACCAAATACTGGTTTTGACGATGGGGTAGGGGTGGATGATCGTCGCACTGACATGCAGTTCTTCGTACATCTCTCGCACGACAGCCTCCTCCATGGTCTCACCAAAATCGACTCCCCCACCGGCGAGCTGCCATTTGTGGTGCCAAGCAGGGTTACCTGGTGCGTGTCGCTGGGTAAGTAAAACTTTCTGGCCATCCTGAGAAACGGGGACGCCTAGGGCGGCGACAATGATGCTTCGGCGTGGCTCAGCACCTTCGGTCTTTTGCTGCTTCATAAACCAAGATCTTCCGAGATAGCTTGCATGGCTTTTAGCACAGTGGGCACGTGCTCTTCCCACAGATCCACCCCGAGCTTGCGAGCCCCCTGCTCGACTTCTTCTCTATTTACTCCAGCCGCGAAACCTTTGTCCTTCCATTTCTTTTTGATGCTTTTGACCTCGACATCGGCGATTCGTTTGCTCGGGCGCACGAGTGCAGTCGTGGTGATGAGGCCGGTGAGCTCGTCGATCGCGAAGAGCGCCTTCTCCATGTTGGAGTCGCGGCTGACTCCCGTGCGAGGAGCGTGCGACTGGATGGCACGGATGATATCCTCTTCTACTCCCCGCTCCCGCAGGATGAGTGAGCCCTTCATCGGATGACCATCGAGGTCAGGGTGGATCTCCCAGTCAAAGTCGTGCAGGAGGCCGGTGACACGATACTTCTCTTCGTCTTCACCGAATTTTTTAGCATACGCTGCCATCGCGGCTTCGACCGCCAGCATGTGGCGCACGAGATTTTCGTTCTTGACGAATTCGCGGACGATAGCGAGGGTTTGATCTCTATTTAAGGCCATAGATAGATTTGGTGAGCTCGGATACATGGCGCTTCATTTGGGGGAAGAGCGTGCCTTCACGGGCGGTGACATTTTCGAGGAACCAGAAGACGCGCTCTGATTGGCCGTACCCACTGGTGGGAGGCATGCCGTACTCGAGCATTTCGACGTAGTCGATATCGAGCATTTGTGACTCATCGTCTCCAGCGTCGCGCGCCGATTGTTGCTCCTCAAATCTGGCCAGTTGCTCGGCAGGATCATTGAGCTCACTATAGCCATTGCCTAGCTCGCTCCCGGCAATAATCACGTGGAAACGCTCGGTGAGCTCTGGGTTATCGGCACGTGACTTGGCGAGTGGGGACATGAACTTGGGCTCATTCACGAGGAAGGCAGGACCCGCGATATCTTTGCGAATTAATTTCCAGAGACTGTCGACAAGACGAGACTTATTCACCTTCCCGTCCAACTTTACGCCGTGCTTGAGGAGCGCTTTAGCCATACTGTCCTGACTATCCTTGAATATATCGACCCCCAACTTGTCCAGGATGACAGTAGAGTAGTCGATCTCTTCCCATTCATCACTCAGATCAAAGGTATGGGCACCGCGAGTGAATTTGGTTGTACCATAGACTTCCTTGGACACGTGGCGGAAAAGTTTTTTTACGAGTTCCATATTGTCGCGGTAATCAGCGTAAGCCCAGTACCACTCTAACTGAGAAAACTCCTGGAGGTGTTCATCGTCGATACCTTCGTTGCGGAAATTGGGGGCGAGGGTGTATATCTTTTCGAATCCCCCACCAATAAGACGTTTTTGGTAGAGCTCGGTGGAAATGCGCATATAGAATTTCTCATCTAAAGCATTGTGATAGGTCTCAAAAGGGCGGGCGTCCGCACCACCGGTCACATGTTCTAAGACTGGTGTCTCTAGTTCGATAAAGCCATTTTCTTGCATAAAAATACGGGAGACGGACCAAAACTTGGCTTTGCGTTCAAACATACTGCGATGGGCAGGATTCATCACGAGGTCGAGGTAGCGACGACGGAAAATAGTGTCTGGGTCTTTGAGTCCCTCCCAGCTATCGGGGAGCGGGCGGATGGATTTTGTCAGCAATTTGAGCTCTTTTACATCAAGTGAGATGGCGCCAGTTTTACTTTTACACACGACTCCCTTAGCTGCCACAAAATCACCGACGTCGATGAGTGAGAGTTCGGAAAAACCGAGTGAGCCAGTTTTTTTATCAGTCTTGCCGAGATTGCTCTCACGCAGGAGGAGCTGTATCTTGCCGGACTGGTCTTCGAGATCGCCAAAGGCGAGCTTGCCGTGTTCACGAAGGGCGCGGAGACGCCCGGTGAGTGAGATGGTTTTGCCGTCGTAATTCTCAAAATCTGCCACTACAACTCCGTTACTTACTTCTTTGTGAGACTGGGCGGGAAATGGGTTGATCCCAAGGGCGATAAGCTTCTTGAGCTTGGCAATACGTTCGTTCCTAATTTCTTCTAGTCTGGACATGCAAATAGTATACCAGGATACTTAATGGATTTTTTTGATTTTGTAGATGACTTTGCCAGCAGGTGCCTCAAACTCGACTTTTTCTCCTGTTTTCTTGCCCACGAGCGCGAGTCCCAGGGGAGAGGTGTGAGAGATCTTTTGCTTGAGGGGGTCGGCCTCCCACTGCCCCACTATTTCGTAGGTGTGATCTTTGCCTGAGACAGAGACAGTCACTTTGCAGCCGATCGAGATGGCACTGCGTCCCTTCGTAGAGACGACTTCGGCTTTTTGCACGATCTCCTCTAGTTCCTCGATGCGGCCCTCGATAAAGGCCAGATCCTCCTTGGCCGCGTGGTACTCGGCATTCTCGGAGAGATCGCCAAAATCACGGGCACGGGCGACGCGCTCGATAGCCGCGGCCAATTTGGTGTTTTTGAGTTCCAGGAGTTCTGCCTGGATCTCGGTGAGGCCACTTTTGGTGAACTGGATCTTGGTTGCGGTTGCTACGTTATTCATAATGTTCCTCGTCCTTCGACTAGCTCAGGACCTTGTGGCATGATAGCAAACGAGGGATAAGAGTCAATATGCCTATAGTACGTAGGGGGTGTGATTTACTCTTGTGTGCTTAGAGCAGCGATAAACTGCGCCACGTTTACAACTCCGTTTCTTTCAAAGTAAGTGCCTATCGAGATACAATCTGCTAAATCTTTGTATATTCCGGCTTGCTCAGGTCCAGTAATTCCTCCACCCACAAAAAGAAATGTGTCTGGAGCAACATTGTCAATGAGTACTCTAGTTTCTTGAATCACGTGTCTGTTCACACTTGTTTGAGCTCGACTGCCAGTGTCAAAAAATATAATTTGTATTCCTTCATTGAGATACTTAGTTACTACTTCTAAGACGCGTCGCTGTTCACTCTCATCGTTAAGGTTAGCAGGTTTTATCCCAGATACTTTTGAAACTGAGGCTGAAGGGTCTCCGCAGAGGATATATAGAGTAGCCAAACTATTGAGACCTCTAGCATCTAGGATCCTTTGGAACTGCTCCCTGGCTTTTAGTGGGAACGCCTTGTTAAATTGAGAATCTCCACTACCAAGGATCATCTGATAATTGAGTACTCCCGTAATTCCCTTAGATTCGACCGGAATTTGACTCGTATGACCAGGGAAAATGATAATCGGGATATCCCTAACCACACCCACTACACTATTAACTGTTCCTTGAAAGATAGCATCGTCTATGTGCCCACTGCCGCCGATTAATATCGCTTCCCCACCTTGATTTTCAAATTCAACTACTTTGTCGGACGCGGCTGAGGACGATTGTTCCGTTGGGTCTAACAACATCCCAAAATGAGTGTTGCTATGTCCTGGCCAGGTCTCTTGGAGAGTACGATGTTCATTACGATTTGACATAGTTATTACTCAGATTTTAGTTATGTAAGTTTTACCAAACAATCGGAAGAGCTCCGTGACTGAATAAGTATTCATTACATTTAGAGAAAGGCTGGGAGCCGAAGAAGCCAGAATAGGCAGAAAATGGTGAAGGGTGTGTGGATTTGATCACCAAGTGTTTAGTAGCGTCGATGACTGCGCCTTTCTTCTGGGCGTAGGCGCCCCAGAGGATGAAAACCAGGTGATCTTTCTGATCGGAAAGAGTTTTGATCACAGTATCAGTAAATTCCTCCCAACCGCGTTTTTGATGAGAACCAGGATTTTTTTCACTCACTGTGAGGGTGGCGTTTAGCAGTAAGACCCCCTGCTGGGCCCAGTTGTTGATATTACCCACTACTCCTAAATCACTCTTGAGCTCTTTATAAATGTTTTGGAGAGAAGGTGGCAAGCGAACCCCTGGATCGACCGCAAAAGCGAGCCCATTGGCCTGACCCGCGCCGTGGTAGGGATCTTGTCCCAGGATCACGACTTTAACTTTGTCGAATGGGGTGAGCTCGAAGGCCCGGAAAATGAATTTGGGTGGGGGGTAGACAGTGCCAGCGAGATACTCTGATTTGACGAAGACAGTTAATTTCTCAAAATATTCTTTGGAGAATTCTGGATCTAAAACTTTTTTCCAACTCTGCTCGATTTTGACTTCCATCGCTCATATTATACGGGAATATGGTAGCCTAGAGGCATGGATGACAAATCAAATGAACTGTTGCTTGCGGAAATACGTAACTTATCTCAAGTGATAGAAAAACTGATCAGGCGGCAGTCACCCTGGTATTCATTTGGGCATGGGATGATGTCTTCTCTTGGATATTTTGTAGGGGCGGCGGTCGTCGTGAGCTTGATCGTGTATCTACTACAGAAAATTGGCGTCATGCCGATGATTAGTAATTCTCTCAATTCTCTGAGTTCCCTATACCAAATTGGTGGGATTGGTAAGTAGATGCGAGTCCGCTGAGCGGACTATCACCCCGCTAAGCGGGGTGA
>CAYFZD010000008.1:0-35055 GCA_964347565.1 uncultured Pseudomonadales bacterium
ACGCCGTATATAGCGAAATCACCCCCACCAAAATACCCAGAAAAACTAAGATCACAGCTAGCCAATTCTTCATTGATTATCCTAAGTAGTCAGCAATAAACCTAGCATACACCTCGGTAATCTTCTGGAGTGATTCTAAGTCCACCCACTCCCCCTTGCCGTGTTCTCCCCCTCCATCAGGTCCAAAGCCCATGATCGTGGGGATATCTCGCTTGACCATCATCCATCCGTCAGTTGCTGGTCCAGAGACTTTGGCTTCGGGAACATATCCCAGTACCGCCTTCACCACCTTTTGCAGGGATAAAACGAGCGGATCGTGAGGGTCAATCTCTACCGCGGGGACGTAGATGAGGTCTTGGATTTCATACTGGATCCCCAACTTTTGGAGCCTCTCAACCATGAGGATCTTGACTTGCGCCTCACTATTTCCTGGCAAGAGTCGCACATCCCCATAAGCTTCACATGAGGCAGGCACGACATTCATAGCCACTCCCCCACTAATTTTAATGGGAAAAGTGAATACCGGTTTGCGACCGATAAACATCCTGGCCGGTTTAAAAGGTATTTCTAATCCCTGTAGCGCTTCAATAATCTTGGCCATGTCCACAACCGCATTGTGCCCACTCTCTCCCCTCTCCCAGGCAGAAACCCCCGTGTGTACAGCCTCGCCTTTAGTGATGATTTTGAACCGATAACTCCCTCGCTGGCCAGTCCGCACATACTCACTCCCATGCTCTCCGATAAAACAGGCTTTGGGTACACAACCCTGATCCAGTAGATATTGCGTTCCATATGGACTACAGGCTCCTGTTTCTTCATCCACTACAAACGCGAGGGTCAGCTTACCTTTGAGCTTGATCTTGGCGTCTATCAAAGCCTTCACCGCAAACACATATGCCACCAGACTCGCCTTCATGTCGAGCGATCCCAAGCCATATAATTTCCCGTTTCGCACTGCCCCAGAATAGGGAGAGATCACATCTCTTCCCTCGGGTGGGATCGTGTCCATGTGGCCGTTTAACATGAGCCCCATCCGTCCCCTCTTCTCACCCCACTCACACACCACGTTCGGCCGCTCTTTGCTGGCTCCTAAGTACCTGGGAGATAAGCCTATCTTCTTGAGTTTTTCAAAAATCAACGTAGGAACCTCACCCTCAACATCTTCGTGTAGTGGGGAATCTTGCGGAGTATGGGGATTGGAACTTTTAGCTTTGACCAAGGCAGAAAGAAACGCTGTCTCTTCTTCAAAAGACGCCTTTACTGCTTTGGCAATCGTTAAATTAACATTTGTCGCTGGCACGTTGGCGGCAATTGTACACCTAGGGTCAGTTTTGAGCAATTTTTTCCAGGGCTAGCTCAAGAGTTTCCTCTTTCCCCAACCTATAAGTATCGATCGCGAGATCGTATAATTCTGGCCTCCAAAAGTACACCGGCTCTGTTGCCGAGAGAGTTCCGGGCTTTACCACCCACTCTTTCCACTCTCTGCCATACATCGATATCCATTTTGCCAAATTTTTATCCTCTCTCGTAAAAATATGCTCCTTCGCTTCCTGGATTGTGATATCATCTCGATTGGCGATTCGATCCACCCTAACTGCATCATCCGAACAAAAAACCAAGATTTTAAATGTTCCCTTCACCTGTTGCGCCAAAAAACCCGATAGCCAGGATTCATACACACATCCCTCACTCTTCTCCATCTTTTCTCTCACCTGATAATCTACTTGTCTATCAAAGTCATCGGGGTAGACGCTGGCACTATGGTGAACTGTCTGTTTGGGGTCAAAATATCCCTTCTCAATCGCGTAGGCACGCATAAAATCCCCGCCCGAGTAGTACTTCAACTTTAGGTTCTGCGCTAAATGTTTACCCAGTGTCGTCGACCCTGCCCCAGGTAGTCCTGAAACGCTAATATTCCTATACATAGATAGGCGGAAGTATATCATCTATAATATCCCTATGTCCAAAAATTCTTTCCTGGCTATCTTGCAACATAAAATCCAAAAAAAGTCCTTACCTCTCCAGTATCCAAGGCGAACCATCTCTCTCATCACCATCGGTGTAGTTATCACCCTCATCTCCTTATTTATCTTCCTCAAAGACCTCCCCTCCCCCACCACCTTGAACAAGCCCAGTGCCTATCCTATCTCTACCAAAATCCTAGACAGAAATGGTGCTCTACTCTATGAGATTTACGACGACCAAAACCGCACTCCCGTCAAACTCGACGATCTCCCAAAGTATCTCAAAGAAGCCACCATCGCAATAGAAGATAAAAATTTTTATCGTCACCATGGCTTCGACACTGGAGGGATTCTTCGAGCACTCTGGAAAAGTGTCACTGGTCAACGCTTGGAAGGAGGCTCCACAATCACCCAACAGCTCGTCAAGGTCGCTCTCCTCACTCCAGAACGCACTATTTCTCGCAAAATCAAAGAGGCCATCCTTACCATAGCCACCGAAATTCTCTACAGCAAGAATCAAATCCTAGAGATGTATTTAAACCATATCCCCTATGGGGGTACGGCCTATGGAATAGAAGCGGCTGCTCATCGGTTTTTCAACAAAAACGCCAAAGATCTTAGTCTCTCAGAGACTACTCTCCTTGTTGGCCTGCCTCAAGCTCCCTCTCGCTACTCGCCTCTAGGTAATCCCGACGCCGCAAAGTCCAGACAGTCGCTTGTGCTCGATCGGATGGTCGAAGACCGCTACATAACTCAAGAGTTATCCGCCACCACCAAAAATACTCAACTAGAGTACGCCGACGCTGGGATAGATATCTCGGCTCCTCACTTTGTGATGTATGTCAGGCAACTAATCGAAGAGAAGTACGGGCTCCGCACTGTGGAACAAGGTGGTCTTAGAGTCACAACTACTCTCGATCTAGATCTCCAAAATGCCGCCCAAGCCAGTCTCTCGGCTGAACTAAAAAACCTCAAACGACTCAAAATCAGTAACGGCGCCGCCCTTGTTACCAATCCCCAAAGTGGTGAAATTCTTGCCATGGTCGGCTCCAAAGATTACTTTAGCGAGGATATCGATGGTAAGGTCAACGTCACCACGAGACTCAGACAGCCAGGCAGTTCGATCAAACCACTCAACTACGCCCTCGGCTTAGAAACTAGAGTCATTACCCCCTCAACAATGCTCCTAGATACTCCCATTTGTTTCGATATCCCTGGTCAACCAGATTATTGTCCCAAAAATTATGACAACTCCTTTAGAGGATTAACCCAAATACGGTTTGCTCTGGGAAACTCCTATAATATCCCCGCTGTCAAAGTTCTTGCGCTCAATAGTCTCGAAGGTTTCATTAGTTTCTCACGTAAAATGGGTATTACTAGTTGGAACGACCCCAGTCAATATGGCTACTCGATCACTCTGGGGGGAGGAGAGGTGCTGATGACCGATATGGCGACCGCCTTTGGCGTCTTCGCTAATCAAGGCGTCAAAGTTCCCCTCCACCCCATCCTCAAAGTAGAAGATAGTTCGGGTAAAATCCTCGAAGAGTACTCACCCGCAGATGGTATTCGCAACGGAGAAAAGGTGCTCTCCGAAGAAACCTCTTTTTTAATCTCTCATATCTTGTCCGACAACAACGCCAGATCTGGTGCTTTTGGCACGAACTCGGTGTTAAACGTACCAGGAAAAACAGTTTCTGTTAAAACTGGAACTACCAATAATTTACGTGATAACTGGACGATCGGCTATACTCCCACCCGCCTTGTAGCCACCTGGGTAGGCAACAATGATAACTCCCCTATGAGCTATGTGGCCTCAGGTGTTACCGGTGCCTCGCCTATCTGGCAAAAAATCATGCGCTACTCCCTCCGCGACATTAACACTGAGGGTCTCGACAAGCCTGAGGGGGTAGTCGGCGCCAGTATCTGTACTAACTCTGGGACTCTCCCTACTCCCGAATTCCCCTGCGATACCCGCTACGAATACTTCCACGACGGCACCATCCCAACTGTCTCGGGAATCTCTAAAAGAGAGCTCTTTGTCAACAAAACCACTCATCATCCTCCCAACAATGAATCCGAATTTTCTGAGGTCGAGCCTCGCGAGCAGACAGTTGCCTCTGATCCTTTTGTAAAGGATTACTGTATCGACTGTGAACCCTACCCTGAAGGTTATTCCGAACCCCCTACCACGATTCCCTACAATGCCAACTAAACTTGTAGTTGTCTTGGGTCTCATCCTCACAGGCCTAGCGGTCTTGGTCACTTTCTTCGCCCCCCCTACCACCCCTATCTCACCCCTTGACTCTAAATCTGGTCCTAGTTCCTCAAATCTAAAATCTAGTTCCTATATAGTCCTCGGTTTTGCCCCCTATTGGAATCTGAAAAAACTCTCGCCATCATCCCTAACCGCCATCACTCATTTTGCCTACTTTAATCTACATTTAAATGGTGATGGTTCACTCTATACCAAGCTGAATCGCAAAGAGGAAGATCCGGGATACACTAACTATAAACGACTAATTGCCGGGACCTTCAATCGTGGCAATCAACCCTTAATCCTGACTTTTATGCCTGAGAGTCAAGACGCCCTTTCTCAGTCAATCTCCGCGTCCTCGACTCGTCAAAAGACTATCTCGACTATCGTCGGTGCTATTCAAGCGAGTGGAGCCGCCGGAGTCAATATCGACTACGAACCCCTTGGCGACATCCCTCCCTCTCTGCGCGACAACTTCACGCTGTTTATCCAAGAGTTACGCACCCAACTACCCAGCTCTCTACTTACCATCTCCACCTATGCCTCCGCGGCCGTCAGGCCTAGGATTTGGGATCTTGCGAACCTCGCTCCCACTACCGATTACTTCGTCATCATGACCTATGACTATACTATGCCTGGCTCTCTTGCCGCTGGGCCCAACTCTCCCCTAAGGGGATCAGGCTCACTATTTGAACATGACATTGTAAAGAATATCGCTGAGATCACGCGCCTTGTGCCTGCAAAAAAAATTCTCTTAGGCATTCCTTTATATGGCTATGAGTGGGATACCATCGACGAGTCAAAATACTCTCCAGTAGAGAGTCGGGGTTCCGTCGCCTCACTCGAACGCGTACAGAAAATGCTTGACGAGCAAACCCTCACCCTCCTTTGGGATCGTAACACTTTGACTCCATACGGGGTTTCTACTCAGAGTGGCAAAACTTCCCAAATATATTTTGAAAATGAGACTTCCATCCAACTCAAACTCGACTTCGTACGTTCTGCGGGCCTCGGCGGGGTCGCTATCTGGGCACTCGGTTACGAGGGCAACTCTTCCTGGCTCTGGCCCACCATCAATTCCTTGAGTAAATAAGCTATAATATCGGTAATGCGAAAAGATGATAAAAAATTCACACTTTCATTCCCTAAAGTCTTAGAATTAATCGGTAAGCCAGCATTTTTTGTCTTTACTATCCTTTTATCCTTCTGCTATTTCAGTTATCTTTTGCTTAGGAAGTTTCTTCACTCCCTCAGAATCCCCTCCCTCTCCATCCCCAAGCTCAGCTTCCCTCGTGCGAACCCAAAATATTTATACGTCACTTTAATTTTTTGCGTATTTGTTTCTTTAACATATTGGTATATTTTCCGCGATCTCCCCTCAGTCAGATTGCTATCCGACACCCCTCCATCTTTGACTACCAAAATATACGACCGCCACGGAGTGCTCCTCTACCAGATCTACAAAGATGAAAACCGCACACTCATCCAACTCTCAGATCTCCCCTCGCATCTAATAAACGCCACTCTCGCGGCAGAAGATAAAAATTTTTATCATCATCTCGGGATCTCGGCCACAGGTATCAGTCGTGCCTTCTGGAATAACCTCTCCTCTTCCACTCTTCAAGGAGGCTCAACTATCACTCAGCAACTAGTCAAAAACGTCCTACTCACACCAGAAAAATCCTGGAATCGGAAACTCAAGGAGATTATTCTTGCGCTTGAAGCTGAAATTATTTACTCTAAAGACCAAATCCTCGAAATGTATTTCAATCAAATCGGCTATGGTGGCACCGCCTATGGCATCGAGGAGGCGAGTCGCCAGTACTTTGGTGTCTCTGCCCGCGACCTCTCTCTTTCACAAAGTACGATGCTAGCTGGTCTTCCCGTCTCGCCCACCACCCTCTCCCCTTTTGGCATCAACCCTTACCTCGCCAAAGTTCGCCAACAACAAGTCCTTGAGAGCATGGTCACACTTAATATGATTACGGAAAACGATAAAGTTACTGCCTTGACTACTCCACTCGTTTTTCACCCTCAATCGACGACCATCCGTGCTCCCCACTTCGTCATGTACGTGAAGGATTTGTTGGTTAAACAATATGGCGAGGCTGTTGTCGCTCGGGGAGGGCTAGTAGTCACCACCACTCTAGACTTATCTGTGCAAGATATATTACAAACAGAAATCAATGCCGAGCTCGACCACTTAGCGAAATTGCATGTCCAAAATGGAGCCGGTCTCGTAATCTCTCCAAAGACTGGTGAAATCCTCGCCATGGTCGGCTCCCGAGATTTCTTTGATACACTCCATGACGGACAGGTAAATGTCGCTCTCCAGCCACGTCAACCTGGGAGTGCCATCAAACCGCTTACCTATGCCTTGGCTCTTTCTAGTGGATTAACCCCCTACTCCAAAATCGACGACTCTCCTGTTTGCTTTATTATGCGAGGGTCTCCAGATTATTGTCCCAAAAATTACGATGGTCTATTTCACGGACAAGTGACTCTAAGAACTGCCCTCGCTAGCTCCTATAACATCCCTGCCATCAAGCTCCTCAACTCCCTCGGCGTCAACCGCTTAATTTCGCTCGCAGAGAAACTTGGTATCACTACCTGGACGAATCCTGAGAGATTTGGCCTCTCGCTCACCCTCGGTGGCGGAGAAATAACGATGCTAGATCTGGCCTCTGTCTATTCCGTCTTTGCCAATGGAGGAATAAAAATTCCCTTCACTCCCATCCTCTCAATCTCTGATTCAACTGGTACTCCCTTGCCCCCTTACCTGCCTGCGCAGGCAGGCCCCCTTACCCTCTTACCCAATCAAGAAGTCCTCTCTCCCTCCGTTGCCTATCAGATCACCTCCATTCTCTCCGATCCCCTTGCCCGAGCCCCTGCCTTTGGTACTCACTCTATCCTCAACCTTCCAGGGCCTGGTGTGGCCGTCAAAACAGGTACTACCAATGCGCTTCGTGACAACTGGACCTTTGGTTATACTCCCAATCTGTTGATCGCTACTTGGGTTGGCAACAACGACAATACGCCCATGTCCTCGGTTGCCTCGGGCGTCACCGGCGCTTCCCCCATCTGGGCAAGGACTATGAAGTTTCTCTTAGGAGATGCTCCCTCAGTCACACCTATCCCCCCTGATTCTCTCGTCAAGGTCAACGTTTCGTGTACTAATCATCCCAAATACGAATACTTTACGCTCGGTACGGTCCCAAAAATAAATTGTTCACCACCCCCAGGCACTCTCCTTGAGTCTGCCGCCTCTACTTCATCTCCCCAAACACCCACAACAGAAACCCGCTAAACATCATGAGTCCTAGAAGGATGATTCCTCCCCATCTGGCCACTTTATCCTTTTTCTTGGCATTTTTTCTCTTCTCCACTCCCTCTTTATGCTTCAGTTTCTTTTGCTCTTTCTCGGAGAGCTCCTCGACTTCTTCTACCTCCTCTATGTCTTCTTTTTTCCGCCTCATGACATCTCCTTAACTCGCTTTACGATTCCATCCGCAACTTGATCTATGCTCATCCCCGTCGTGTCTAGAATCCACGCATTTTTAGCCTTCTTGAGCGGTGCAATTGTTCGCTCTGAATCTCGCTTATCTCTCTCTACTAGTTGGTCAAAGACTTGCTCGTAGCTCACATCCTCTCCCCGACTCATGAGCTCACGGTGACGGCGCATTGCTCGCTCTTTTGGGTCTGCATCCATATAGATTTTTAGATCTGCCTCCGGCAACACTACGGTGGTAATATCCCTTCCCTCCATCACTACGTTCTGTACTTTCGCTATTTGCCTCGCCATCGGAGTTACATAGTTACGCACGCCCTCATACTGAGTAATGACGGATACTCCACCAGAAATTTCCTCAGTTCTGATTTGCCATGACACATCCTCTCCGTTTAATTTGACAGTACAAAGTCTCCCATCTTTTTCCCTCTCCGCTGGAATCGACAACTCTACTTTTGGCGGCTCGCTTTTGAGCAACTCTGCAATTCCCCCCTCGTCATGCCATGACACGCTTTTCTGCTTCGTATAAAGTGTGAGGCACCTATACATCGCGCCCGTATCAACATAGAGAAACCCGAGTCTTGCCGCGACCATCTTGGCTGTTGTCCCCTTCCCTGCCGCCACCGGCCCGTCAATTGCGATCTGAAAAGTCTTCTGCATAACCCAGATATCGTATCATAACTAAATGATGAAGAAAAATTTGTCGATCGTTCCAAAAGAAAAAATTTCGCAGGTTGACGAACCGAGAACTAGATGAAAATTTCAGCAGAAATTTATCATCGGTTTTCGACTTGGAATGACGACAAGTTTTTAACCTGCTATATTTGAGTTAATGCTCAAACGTGAAACTTTCAAAATTGCCATCATCGGGTTAGGTCGCGTCGGCGTCACGACCGCCTATGCGATATTACTCAAAGGTCTCGCCACCGAGCTGGTGCTATTTTCTCGTGAACTCGCCAAAGCCGAGGGAGAAAAAGCCGATCTCGAACACGGCGCACCCTTCTATCCCCATACGACAATTATTGCCACCAATCGCTTCGAGGATTTGGAGGGCACTGATCTTGTTATTTTCACCGCTGGTTCCGCCCAGCGTCCTGGCCAAACTAGATTGGATTTAACCAAAAGCAATTGCAAAATTCTACAAGATTCTATCCCAAAAATCGTCAAACATGCTCCCCAGACATTGATCCTCATGGTGGCTAACCCGCTCGACATCATGACGCTTCGCGCCACCGAGCTAGCCAAACTGGCTCCCGGTCGAGTCTTTGGTAGTGGTACGCTTCTAGACACGGCGAGGTTTCGTCTCCACCTCTCTAAAGCGATCGGAGTGAGCTCCAAGAGCATTCATGCCTATATCCTGGGCGAGCACGGTGACTCCTCATTTGCACCCATCAGTACCGCCAACATCGGGGGGAAACCACTCCTTACTTTCCCCGAGATGTCTCCCGATCATATCGCGTGGTCGCTAGAGGAGACTCGCAAAGATGCTTACAAAATTATCTCTGGTAAAGGTGCTACCTATTATGGGATCGCCACCGCCCTCACTCATATTATCGAATCAATTGCCCGCGATAGTAAAAAAATCATGCCTCTCTCCACTGTGCTCACCGGACAATATGGGCTCAAAGATATCGCACTCTCTCTCCCTGCCATCTTGGGGCGCAATGGGGTCGAGCGCCTCATCGATTTACCCCTCTCTCCTGATGAGCTGACCGCTCTCTCTGCCTCAGCCTCCGCAATAGGCTCCCATCTAGATGAAATTTAGTCAATAAGACGCTCTCCAGTCATCGGTTTATTTCTGCGAGCGTCAACAACCCCTTTTTAGCTCCCACATGTTTGAGGATCGCCACGGCATTTTTTTGCCCCCACACGATGGCTTGCTCATACGTCTTGCCATAGAGCACCCCAGCGACCACCCCAGAGGCAAAAGCGTCTCCCGCTCCTGTGGTATCTACCACCTTTTTCACTTTTTCACCCTCATAAAAACTAGTCTTCCCTCCCTCTCGTAACTCTCCTCCTTTTGCCCCGTCAGTGATCACACTCACGTAGGCCCCTAGTTTTTGCTCCTCCTCTCTCCACAGCGCTTGAGCTTCACTACGATTGAGGAATAATATCTCCACCATACTCAAAAGAGGTAACAGTTTATCCTTCTTCCCAATTTCCTTCATGCCTGGGTTCAGGGATATTCTCACTCGCTTACTTTTGGCCCACTTTAGCAGGGTTGCGAGTAGTTCCATGTTCCCTCCCAAACTAGAGATATGCATCCACCTAGTTTCTAACTCATCTAGTGGCAAGTCTGATTTGGTCAGCATCGCCGAGGCTCCTCGGTGCACCATGATCGATCTACCTCCGTCCTCAGCAATGAGCACGACCGAGACCGCCGTCGTCTCCCCCTGCTCCTGCACGAGGAATCTAGTCTCAACTTGCGCCTCCTCCAGATCGCGGTGAATCAGTAAGGACTGGGGATCATTGCCCATCTCCGCAATTATTGCCGTAGCCAAATCTTTGCGGGCGAATGAGACTGCCGTATTGGTCGCTCCTCCTCCAGACACAATCGCCACCTCCTCTACCTCCATCTTGCCCCCATATACCTCACACATCGCGATTCCTCCAGGGATATCGCTTGACTTCACCACCTTAAACTTGTCACTTTTCATGAAAATATCTAGCGTCGCTGCCCCGATCGAGATCACATCAAAATTACTCATGTAACCAGTCTATCACAGCCTTTTTCACGCTGGCTCTATCTAGTCCAAATTCTTTGTATACGGCTACCCACTCGCCTGACATCCCAAATCTATCCTTGATCCCAAGTATCTTAATGGGTACCGGGTGCTCCTGCGCGAGTATCTCAGCGATCGCCGACCCCATCCCTCCCATCACCTGATGATCTTCGATCGTCACCATCCTCCCCGTCTTTTTGGCACTCCCCACAATCGTCTCTCGATCGAGTGGTTTTATCGTGCTCACATTGATCACTTCACACTCGACACCCTCTTTAGAGAGTTCATCCGCCACCATGAGAGCATCCCAAACTTGGATCCCGCACGCACAGATTGTCAGGTCTTTGCCCTCACGATAAACATAGGCTTTCCCTATTTCAAAAGGAATATCTTTTGTAAAATTTGGGACCTGTGGCCTCGTAGTTCGGATGTACACTGGTCCCTCGTGTTTGTAGGCTGTCTCAATTGCCCTAACGCATTGTGTTGCATCTGCCGGGGAGAGCACCACCATGTTTGGTAGCACTCTCATTATGGCGATATCCTCCGTTCCTTGATGGCTCGGGCCATTCTCCCCAGTCGCTACCCCTCCGTGGCTTCCGATTATTTTTACATTCGCCTGGCTCAGAGCGATCGAAATCCTGATCTGTTCCCAGTTTCGACCGGGTGAAAATGTCGCGAAACTCGCCATGAAGGGGATAAATCCCTCAAATGATAGTCCCGCCGCCACTCCAGCCATGTTCTGTTCTGCTACTCCTACCTCAAAAAATCGCTCTGGATATTCTTCCCTGAATTTATCGATTCTTGTTGATCCCGCCAAGTCTCCTGACACCACCATCACTTGCTTGTCCTCGCCAATATTGACCAATCCCTCCCCTGCCCCATCCCGGATTGCCTTCTTGGGTGCCGTCCTCCACTCGGGTATCAAATATTGATTGTTAAACATATAGCTCCTTTAGCGCCATCGTGAGCTCCTCTTTTGTCGGCACCCTATCATGCCAAACCGGTTGATTCTCCATGAAACTCACGCCCTTCCCTGCGGTGGTATTGGCTACGATGATCACCGGCCCTCCCTGCACCTGTTTGGCACTCTCAATCCCACGCTTCACTTGGTAGATCTCATTTCCCTCCACCTCTAGCACATGTAGTCCAAAAGCCTCCAGTCTCCCGGTCAAGTCTCCGTAGGTCGCCACTTGAGAGATATAATTTTCTATTTGAATCCTGTTTCGATCCAAGATAAAAATCAAATTATCTAGCTGGCGTCTCACGGCCAAGTTAAACGCTTCCCACACCTGTCCCTCTTGGAGTTCTCCGTCCGATAAAATACAATAAACTCTGGGTGTTTCTACTTGTGACTTGTAGCCATATTTTAGCTTCAATCCAAGCGCCATCCCCGTGGCCACCGACACTCCCTGACCGAGCGGCCCCGCCGATACCTCTACCCCAGGAACACTCCCTCGCTCTGGGTGACCTGGTAGCCTTGATCCTAGTTTCATAAATGTCTTGAGTTCAGTGATAGGAAATCTGCCAGCTCTCGCAAGTGCACTATACAAAATAGGACAGTAGTGGCCACAGGACAAAATTACTTTATCTTGGGAAAAGTCGACCACTTCGCTAAAATATAGCGTCGTTAATATTTCTGCGCTCGAGAGTGGTCCCGCCACGTGACCCGCCCCTGCCTCATATACCATCTCTAAAACATCGCTGCGCAAACGATTGGCAATTTTCTCTAAATCTTGGGCAGGCATACCCCCATTCTAGCTCATAAACACTGATTCACCACAGTGCTGACAATGTGAATGGTCGACTTTGTTGAGAGCATCCTCCAACTCCTTCATTTTCGGCAGAATGTCATCTATTCCTTCCACTATTCGAAACACATCCATCTCCTTGGCATCTATCAGCAAGCTATCATGCATCGCCCCGATCACCTTTCGCCAAAACGATCCCACTAGAATAAAGGGTTTATGGTGTCCATAGTAGAGCTTAGCCAGAACCCACGCCGTCCCCAGTTCTGAGATTGTCCCAGTCCCACCTTTGAATATTAAAAAAATATCTGACTCCTCCATTAGTTTGAACATGCGTTCAATGTAGTTATTAGTTTTGATTTCTTTGTCGGTGATATTCGCCAAGTATCTCCCCTCAAATCCTGTCGCGTGCTCAGGTGCAAAAGTCACCGACATCGTCTCTCCCCCTACACTCTCTGCCCCGCGGGTTGCCGCGTCCATTATTCCTGGACCTCCTCCATTAACGATCGTGTAACCCATCTTGGCGAGTTTTTTGGCGACATGGAAGGCTGTTTGGTAATAAGTAGACTCGGGCAGTACCGCGGCGTCCCCAAAAAATGCCACTCTTTTGAAAACTACTTGTTTATTTGTCATTAAATTCCCCCCCTTGCCCGCCATAGCCTTGGCGAAGGCGGGTCCAAAACCACGAATTCGCCCCTGCCTCACTCGCCCCCGCTTGTCTTACCCTCTTATAAGTCTCTGGGTTGATTGCCCCGTCAATTAAAATATCTCCTGAGTAAATTTTTCGCAGTTCTTTGATTTTACTTATCACTCTCTCGTCAAAAGGTGATCCCGTCGTCCCTGGTGGTATTGCCAGCAACAAAATAGTTTTGACACTCTCAAGAATTTTTTGCTCAATCTCCTCAAGTGGAGTTTCTATTTTTAGCGCCAAACCTCCTTGCCCTCCATAACTCTCCACAGTGTCCAGGAATCTGGCCTGTGATCCCATATGTTCTATCTGGGCGATCAGTCTCTTGGGTTTGAGTGCAATACACTCCTCGATCCACTCACTGGGGTCATCGACGAGCAAGTGTATGTCCATCTCGCTGGTAGCTAAATCAAATTGCTGTAAATCAGCCGGAGCGATCGAGAGCAAGTCAGAAAAAAGTCCGTCCCCAATATCAACATGGACTTTGTTGATTTTTTGTTCCCTCAAAATCTGGAGTTTCCTCCCGACCTCGCTTATCTCACTCTCCATAATAATCGGGGTAATCATCTGATCCTTATGTTCGCTATTCTACTGCGTCTGCGCTCGTATTTTTCGCCTTTATCGACTTCCGTTTGTAAAAATATCTCCACCCTCTCACAAGCATCTGGATACTCTACCCAATCAGAGGGTAGCACTAAAATATTTGCATCCTCATGTTCTCTACTTTGTCTAGTTACTTCGCTATTGAACCCATTGACGGCTCTGACATGGGGGAATCGATTGGCCACCATCTCTACCCCGTGTCCGCTCCCACAAATCAGGATTCCTCGGTCACTCGCATCCGCTCCCTCAATCATCTCGCCGACCTTAAAGGCTGGATCTACAAAATCATCTTCTGGATCAAAAATATGATTGCCCACATCCTCTACTTCGTAGTCATTTTCCCCAAGCCACTGCTTTATTTGCTCTTTTAGCTCAAACCCTCGGTGATCTGCTCCAAGATATATCCGCATGTTTTCATCATACCATCCCCAACTTCAGCTTCGCTTCCTCTGACATCCTCTCCTTACTCCATGCTGGCTCCCACACTAGTTCCAAATCTACCTCATATTCACCCATTGGCTTAAGCGCTTCTCTCACCAGTCTGTCGATCTCAGGAGCTAGTGGACAGCCTGGGGTCGTGAGCGTCATTGTTACCCTGATTTTTTTATCTGCCACTTCCACCTGATACACCAACCCTAAATCTACGATATTCACGTGCAACTCCGGATCCATCACTGTTTTCAGTTTTTCATATACCGATTCTCGAGTAGTCATCCCTCTTATTGTACAATACGCCTCATGAAGAAGCCCTTTTTTTCCATCATCATCCCGGCGTTAAACGAAGCCAAGTATCTCCCCAAACTCTTAGGGGATTTATCCGCTCAAACTTTCCGTGATTTCGAAGTCATCGTGGTCGACGGCCAGTCTGACGACGCTACCACCTACAAAGCCAAAACTTTCACCCACATTCTTCCCCACCTTACTATTACCACTAGTCCCAAACGCCACGTCTGTGTTCAGCGCAACCTAGGAGCTAAGCACGCCCGCGCCGATATTTTAATTTTTATGGATGCCGACAATCGCCTGCCCCCTTATTTCTTGCAGGGCCTTAAGTATCGCTGGGAAAGCAATAAAGTCAACATCTTGTCTTGTTGGCTTAAACCCGACATTTCTTCCCCTCAAAATGAGGCCATTGCTACCGCCATCAATACCTTCCTCGAACTTCAAAGCAATCTCAAACCTACTTATCTCTTAGAATGCATGTTCTCTATTACCAAAACTTGTTTTACTCAGGTAGGCGGGTTCGACGAGTCGGTCAATTATGCGGAAGGTAAGTCTCTCATTCAAACTGTTACAAATCTAGGTTACAAATACAAAGTTGTTCGTGACCCTGTTTATACTCTTTCTTTCCGTCGCTTCCGCAAGTATGGCGTCCTTAATATGGCCGGAAAGATGGCCAGAATGGAGCTTTCAGAATTACTGGGTCCAGAGTTTCACTCCCTCCAAGCTAGCAAGCTCTACCCAATGCTGGGAGGCTCCCTCTTTAACAAGCCCAAACGAGTAAAAAACAAATTCCTCAAAAATATTGCCAAAATCCTCAGAGATTTCTAACCCCACCAAAAAACCAGTCCTTCTTCTTTTGACAGAATAGAGACTGGTTCTCTGAGCAATTTATGCTTTTTTGAGTACCGGCATACCGGTACGTTTCGTTTCCATCACTGCGTATCCTGCTGGAACGTCATTGAGTGCCTCAGCGCGGACGTCACGTGCGAAGAAATAAATCTGTTGCATGCGACCATTTTTCAAAGTGACTTTCTTGCCGTGCAAGTAATAAGTCACGCCTTTCGCGTTCTTGTATGAAAATGCCATATTGTTATTTCACCCCCTTTCCTTTTTTCCAAACTACTAAACCCTTTGCCTGGATTCCAGGCTACTACCTCTGGTTATACTCTGGGGGGAATACCTTGTCAATGTATCAAACTACTTCGCAAGTACTGCGATCCTATCCTCGAGTTGTCCGAATTCGGTCTTGATGCCATTTACAAAGAACGTTGGTGTACCAGTAAGTCGATACCTGGTGGCCGCCAAAATGTCTACCGCTACCATGTCCTTCACTTCCTGACTCTCTAGCTGGTTCACAAATTTATCTTTATCCAGCCCGATCTCTGCTGCATAGTTTACAAATTTTTCCTTGGGATCCCCTAGTGCGCTCCACTCACTCTGCGCCACAAACAGCTTGTCGTGCATCTGCCAGAATTTGTCCTGCAACCCAGCCGCTTCCGCAGCTTGGGAGGCCAGCTGCGCGTTCTTATGGATGGTGGTGAGCGGGAAATGACGATAGATGAACTCGATCTTGCCTTCATATTTCTTCAAAATTTGCTCTAGAGGCGCTTGTACCGATAAGCAAGCTGGGCACTGGAAATCACTAAATTCAACCAGCGTGACCAGTCCTTGTCCTGAGCTTGTCGAAGGGCCTTTGACATGTTTCTTCTCTCCCGCGATATCGACGATGGGATCCTCACTACTCTGCCCAAATTGGGTGAGCAGTGCCCCCACCCCTCCCAACAGTCCTAGTATTACTGCGACAAAGATAATGATGGTTTTTGTGTTCATAGTGGTGGCCAGACTCTGGTCTCTCCTTCATAGATCTCAATCGCCCCCGTGGGACAAGACTGGGCTGATAACATCAGATTATCCTCCTCATCCACTCCATTCTCAATGATCTCGACCAGATTGACCTCGTTTAGTTTAAAGAATGTCGGAGAGATCGCCACGCACGAAGCGGCCGCAATACATTTTGACTGTATCACCTTTACAGTATACTTCCCCACTTGTTTCACTAGTTTATAGTCATCGCTCATATTTTTTCCTGGCCGAGTCGCGCTCGCGCGCCTCCATAATACCACGACAAATCGGGCAGTACTCTGGTTCACTTAATCCCCTTTGCTGATATAACGCCTGTTCTTCACTAGACCACACAAAATTATTCCCACAATTTTTACACTTTAGCGTAAGATAGTTCATGCGAATTTCTCATGGTAAATATTCTCACTTTTCATCCCCAATTCTTCCAATCTAGTTCTGATATCCATAACTTTGACTGGCATTCCACACACATACGCTTCCCATCCTAAAAGCCCTGAGCCTGTCGAAGAGTCAAAATCTCTTATCAAACAGTCCTGGACATGCCCCCTACATAGCTCCCAGTCCTCGCTAGGCCTGGACAAAACAATATCAAACACAAAGTTGGGGTATAACTCAGCCAATCTCTCTAAGTTATCCACAAAAAACAGATCCGCCTCACTCCTCATCCCCCAGTGTAGTCTCATCTGTCTCGTTTCTTTTTTGTTAATCAAGAGATCGTTGATCATTGAGTAGATCGGTACTATTCCACTTCCTGTGGCCACAAATAAAAACTTATTGGTCTTGTTTTCGCTAATCACAAACCTTCCTAGTGGTGCAAGCGCCTCCATTTCTGCTCCAATCTCCAGTTTTTGCAAAAATTCACTCCCCTTCCCTCCCTCTACTATCTCTGCCATCAGGTGAAAGCCATGGTTGTCGTCCGGCGTCGAAGCCATCGAGTAACAGCGTCTCTCGTCTCTCTCATTGATCTTGAGCGACACAAACTGCCCGGACTGGTATTCTATTCTGTCTGGCAAAACCAGCTCAAACTTGACGTACAAAAATCGCTCGCTCTCACTCACATAGTACTTATCGCTCACCCTCGCGCTATATCTCTGAGCTTTCGCAAATTCCATATACGACATTCTACTCCCAGCTACTCATTTCGTCTTGTGGAAGCAATAGTTTGCGTGGCGTCACCAGTAAAAGCATCAGTGTAACCAGCACCACCCCAATCCCCACGACCGAGAATACTGTGACTTCACTGTATTTACCAGCTAGCCAACCAGAGGCGATGGGACCCACAATATATGCCAAACTAAAAGTTGCGGCCGACATTCCCATAATGTGCTTGCGACCCCGTCTCGCTCTCACTACTAGATCTGTATAGACGCTGTCCATGAGTGGCCACGCCATCGCCAAAAAAGTCCCGGCTCCAAACGCGCAAAGTAATCTCCATGCCTGCTGATCTACTAGAGGGATGATGGCTAGACATGCTCCTCCCAACATCACAAATCTCTCTGCCCATTTTTTCTTTCCCTGTGTGACTCCCCATCTTGTCATCAACAATCCTACAAACAAAAAAGGTAGCATGTAGGCCGATAAAAACCATCCATCTATCATCGTACCGGTCGTCCAAAAAGTAGAATCTATGAGCCCCGCCACTAAACTGATTACCAATATAGGCCACACTCGCTTTCCCAAACTGATCCAGTGTATTAATTCTTCTTTGATATTGATCCCGTGTACATCAAAATCTATCTCTGCAGACCTAGGTAATCTCATGGACAAAAATAAGATATAAGCCAAAAGTAGCACGGAGACACTCGAGACAACTAAGACCCTATCACCATACGCCACAATATATCCCCCGATGATTGGCCCCAAGAAATAGGCTAGACTCCTCACTACTCCCACCACCCCCCAAACTGAGGCGCGCTCACCACGAGGCGCTACCCCAGCCACAAACTGTTGGGTCATAAAAGAGTCTAGTTCGTAATAAATACCCCAAGCCGACATCCCCATTGCCAGAATGAGTGTATAGCTCCACCAGGTTGAAGAAAACATTGAGAGGAGGAATATCATGGCCCCCACTATCGCCCCCCCCGCTAATTTACGCACCCCGCTCTGGCGAAGCACGTGAGGAAAAATGATATCCATCAAGAACCCGACAGCCGAAGACACCGCCATCATCAGCCCCATCCTGAGTGGACTCCCCAACACACCCTGTAAATACCCTGGTACCCAATCTGACAGGACGGCATCTGACAACAACACAAAAAACAAGATGACTAAAAACACACCCACTCTCTTCCACATATCTCTTCATCCTACCTTGTATAATCCTGCTCATGCAAATATTCTCAATCACCGACCCCCTCGCGATCTCATCTGCCTGCGAAGCCTTGACTCATGGCGAGCTGGTCATCTACCCCACAGAGACTTGTTACGGCCTCGCCACCGACGCCTCCAATCCCGAGGCGATCACCAAACTATTTGAGTACAAAGGTGATCGCCACCGCCAAGTTTCTATTGCCGTCTCAACTCAAGAAATGGCCTCCAAATACGTCAAGCTCAACGAAATGGCCCAAAATTTATACAAAGAATTCTTCCCTGGGCCCATCACTGTCATCTCCGACTCCCTCCACCAGCTGGATCTAAGTCTGGAATCAGCCTCGGGAACGCTCGGTGTCCGTATTCCCAAATATAACTTTGCCTTGGATCTTATTAAACTGTTTGGTAAACCGATCACGGCTACGAGCGCCAATACTAGTGGCAAAAAAGAGCCCTATTCGCTAGATGACTGGCAAAAATACACTACTAAAGATAAACAATCTATGATTGCGCTCTTTCTCGATGCTGGTAAGCTCGCCAACAGACCCACCAGCACGGTGGTCGATACCACGCTCAATGACCCCCAAATTCTGCGCCAAGGCCAGCTCATCGTCCCGGATCTCTCACCCAGTCTGACCTCCCACTCTCCCCAAGAGACACAACTGATTGCTAAAAAAATTATTTCCAGTCACCTCTCCCTCACCCGTCGCTTCCCCCTGATCCTTGCCCTCCAAGGCGAGCTGGGCGTGGGTAAAACCCAGTTTGTCAAAGGAGTGGCTACTACCCTCGGTATATCTCTCAACGTCTCATCCCCCACCTACACCCTCCTCAAAGAATATTCCTACACTACCCCTAAGCATGCCGGTACTCTTTACCATCTCGACACTTGGCGACTCTCCGACCCTACCGAGCTAGAGTCGACTCTCCATTTATCTTCGCTCCTAAAGCCCGGCAATATTGTGGCGATCGAGTGGGCGGGAAAAGCTAGTGAGCTTCTAAAACGTTATGAAAAGGATATACCAACTTTAGTTATCAATATTCATGAATTAGACGTCAATACCCGACAAATAACGTACGCCTTTTCCACCCCTGAGTGGAATTAAACGCGATATTTTTCCATTGTTGCTTGGAGTTTGATTGGATCCCCTGCCACAGGATTAGGGTTACTAATTTTTCCGATTTTTAAGTGAATATGTGCGTGTGGAACTTGCCACCCGTCAATGTTTGACCGGACGATCTCGCCACTAACTTCCCGGTAGTGGTTGGCAATTTTGCCCACTACCTCAAAATACTCTCCCAAGTTCTTACTGTCCCACACCCACTCTACGTGTTGTTTGGGTATTACCAGAGTATGGCCTTCGGCGGAAGGAAACACATCCAAGAACGCCAAATACTTTTCATCCTCATAAATCTTGTATGAGGGCATCTCCCCCGCCACAATCTTGCAAAAAATACAGTCTGTCATGACTACATTTTAGCATTTATGATGACGCGCGCGGATCAAGTTGCAAAAACACCGCAGGCGGGCAGCCGAGGTCTAGGCCGCCCCGCCACCAGGAGGGGACAGGCCGCTTTTGCGTTTGAGATGTGCGGGTCATCAATAGTTCAAAATTCCAGATATAATACGAGCCATGACAGCCCCAGTAATTTTATCCATCGAAACCAGTCTCGACGACACCTGTGCCGCCGTCACAATAGGCCAGAGGGTCATCTCCAACGTCGTCTCTTCCCAGACCTCCTACCATGCCGAGTGGGGCGGCACCGTCCCTGACATCGCTAAACGCCTGCATCAGCAGTGGCTCCCCAAGGTCGTCGATCTAGCGCTACGCAAGGCTGGACATCCCAATCTCGATGCGCTCGCCGTCACCATCGGTCCTGGCCTCGCCCCTTCTCTCGAACAAGGGATTGCTTACGCCAAAGAATTAGCCGTGAGATGGAATCTGCCTGTCATCGCCGTCAATCACATGGAGGGACATCTCCTCTCATCCTTCGCAAAGACCAAAACCGGTAATCGTGGTCTCAAAAACCCTCTCTATCCCGCCCTCGGATTCCTCATCTCCGGCGGCCACACCGAATTAGTTTTAATGAAAGAAATGGACGTTTACGAACTCCTGGGCGTGACGTTAGACGACGCGGCTGGGGAGGCCTACGACAAAGTTGCCCGTCTCCTCCTACTAGGATACCCCGGCGGACCAATCTTGGCAGAGATGGCCAAAGCCGGCAAACCCATTTATCATCTTCCCGAGCCCATGACCACCCGCAAAGATCTCAACTTCAGTTTTTCTGGATTAAAAACTGCCTCGCGTCAATATCTAGAGCGAGAAAAGCCAGAACTTACTAAGGAATTTATTCAAGATTTCTCCGCCTCTTTCCAGCAAGCTGTTTTTAAACACCTCATGACTCGCTTCCGCCGTGCCATCGACACTTACTCTCCCAAAATGATTCTCCTAGGTGGTGGCGTCGTCAGCAATATTGAGCTACGCAATCTCACAAGATCCGTCGCCAAAGAATACGATCTCCCCACCTATATTCCCTACTCTAAGAAGCTAATTACCGACAATGCCGCCATGATCGGTGTGGTCGCTTCCTACAAATTCTCTCATGGTAAATTCTCTTCTCCCTCCTCCCTCGACCGCCTCCCCAACCTCAACTTCCCACTAACTTCTTCACTGCTTTAACACTCAGCATCAAACACTTCATCCGCCCTGGATTGATCTCAAATCCCACCCCATTTTTTGACAGTTCTACCTCACTCATTTTCCTCAGATCCTGCAAGGCCTGGCCTTGCAGGTACTCGCTCAGCTTGCTCGCGCTCGCGCTCATGATCGCACACCCCTCCCCCTCCCACTTCACTTCTATGATTTTGTCACCCTTCATTTTTATAAAAAACTGTACCCGATCCCCGCAGCTCGCGTTATTCTCAGTCTCAGAGATCACTCCCTCCCCCACGAGTTTCCCCTGATTCCTCGGGTGCTCGTAGTGATCCATGACCTCTTCGCGATATAAGTCCATGCTATTTCTTAAAGATCTCTTTGATCTTCCCCAGTGCTTTGATGAGTGCATCAATATCCGCTTTAGTCGTATACACATTAAAACTCGCCCGTACTGACGCAATCACATTTAAATGATTATGGAGTGGCATCGTGCAGTGGTGTCCCGAGCGGATCGACACGCCCTCCGAGTCCAGGATCGTCGCCACGTCGTGGGCATGTACGCCCCTATATTCAAAGCTCACACTCCCCGATCTTTTATCTCCATCTTTCGTTCCCAAAATTTTTATGTTCTCGATTTTACTTAGTTCTACGAGAGAGTAGCTCACCATTTCCCGGTCATGTTCTCTCACGTTTCCCATCCCCAGTTTCTCCAGGTACTCTATTGCACTCGCTAGCCCCACCGCCCCAGCCACGTTGGGAGTTCCCGCCTCAAATTTATCCGGCAGTTCTGCCCAAGTAGCATGGTCGGTATAAACTTCAGCGATCATCCCACCCCCGGTGAGGAATGGTGACATATTCTCTAAAAGTTCTTTTTTGCCCCACAGCACCCCGATCCCCATGGGTCCTAGCATTTTATGGCCCGAGAAAGCGTAAAAATCACATCCAATTTCGCCCACGTCGATGCTCATATGTGGCACTGCTTGGGCCCCGTCTATGAGTACTAGTACTCCCGCCTTGTGTGCCAATTTCGTCATTTCAGAGACGGGATTGATCGTCCCCAGCGAGTTTGAGACCTGAGTGAATGCCACCAATTTAGGCTTCATTTTTAGCTTGGCTTTATAGTCGTCTAAGTCAATTAATCCTTCCTCGGTGAGCCCTACTAGCTCCACTTTCGCTCCGGTTCTCTTCGCCACTTCCTGCCACGGCACCATATTGGCATGGTGTTCCATCAGGGTCGTCACGATTAAATCATTGTTTTTGAGATTATCCAGTCCCCACGCATAAGCCACCAAGTTAATCGCTTCGGTGGTATTACGGACGAAAATAATCTCTTCTGGTCTACTCGCTCCGATAAACTGCGCTACTTTACTCCGTGCCTCCTCATACGCTTGCGTGGCCTCGTCCCCCAATGTATGGGCACCTCTATGCACATTGGCATTGTGTTGCTCGTAGTACCCTCGCTCGGCTTCTAACACTTGTCTAGGTTTCTGCGACGTCGCCCCACTATCCAGATACACGAGCGATTTGTCATTGATCTTTCTATCTAAAATTGGGAAGTCCTTTTTTACCACCTGAGGGTCAAACATAATCCCATTTTACACCTGATATACTACGACCATGACATCTCTACCAGAAATCTGGATTTTTGACATCGACGGAGTCATCACCGACCCCTCGACCAAAACTATCACTTCGCCCAGGATATTACGGCTTATCGAGCAAAAATTGGCGGACAAAATCCCTGTTTTTTTCAACACCGGCAGATCTTCCGAGTGGGTACAAAAAGAAATCATTCCCCATTTCGACCCAAAAATTTCCCTAGAACAATTATTCACAGTCTGTGAGATGGGTAATCTCACGCTCGAGTTTAACCAAGATAATTCGCCCCAAGAAATCGTGGTCAATCGCAATCTGATCCCCCCCCAACTAGAGAGCACTATTAGAGATATCGTCCAAAGCTCATATGGCGACTCCATGTTCGTTGACGAAACCAAAAAGACCATTCTGACTATCGAAATGAAAGACAACTATGCTCAAGCATTGTACGAAGAACTCCAAAGCAAACTTTCCGGAGAAATCCGTATTATTTTAAAAAACTATCACCCCGGTATTCACGTCCGCCCCTCATCCTCCAACATTGCGATCGATGTGAAGCCCATTGACTCAAACAAGGCCCTTGGTATTACTCAAGTTTTATCCTGGCTTAAAGCCAAGAAAATTACGCTGAGTGAATACTTATTTGTCGCCTTTGGTGACTCTACTTCAGATCTCCAGATGTCCGAGTTCCTCGAGAGTGAGGGACTCCACACCAAATTTGTCTATGTTGGCGGGGATGATCTAAACGTCAACCCACCCTACCCCTTAGTCAAAACCAAGCTACACTTTACTCAGGGCACGCTCGAGTATCTAGAGTCCTAGCCACCCCGCCACTATCTGCTCCGTGGCCTGTGCTTCGCTCAGCCCCCTACTCCTCATATACAAAATCTGTTCTTTATCGATCTGCCCCACGCTGGCTGCGTGCGAGGCCTTCACGTTATTGGCTTCGATCTCCAGCTCTGGCTCGGCCACAGCTCGCGTTGATTTATCGAGTGTCAGTACTCGCAACTCCAAGAAATCATCGGTTTCCTGGGCCTCTTTGCGGATTTTAATCATTCCTCTTATTTTTACCTGGGCGGATGGACCCGCGACCGCTCTCACTGTAATCCGACCTTTTGTCCCCCGAACCTGGTGATCAGCCACTACTCTTAGCTCGTATTCGCCTGGCTCTCGTGCGTCCACGATCCCTATCCACTCGATCTTCTCTCCCTCTTTCCCAAAAGGGATCACTACCTCCCACTTCCCCGGCTGGCTATAATTTTTTAGTATCTTGTTCATCCCACACTCCCGATCATTTCCATCTTTACCATCCTGTTCAGCTCGACCGCATACTCCATGGGGAGCTCCTGGATCACCGGCTCGAGGAATCCGCGGATGATCATCCCCTCCGCTTCCTTCTGCGTCAGCCCCCTCGACATGAGATAAAGAATTTGCTCTTCCCCAATCTTTGACACATACGCCTCGTGTTCGAGCGTCGCCTCCCCGCAGAGAATTTGATTATTTGGATAGGTGTCACTCCTACTCAGGTTATCTAGTATGAGCGCGTCACACACTACCTTACTACGCGACCCCGTAGCTGTAGGAATAATTTTGACTTGCCCTCTATAGCTACTCCTTCCTCCATTTTTGCTGATGGATTTACTGGTGATCCGACTGGTTGTATTGGGCGCGAGGTGGAACATCTTGGCTCCGGCATCCTGGTGCTGTCCCTCTCCTGCGACCGCCAAGGAGAGCATCTCTCCGTGGGCGCGCTCTCCCATGAGGAAACATGAGGGATATTTCATCGTGATCTTCGATCCCAAATTACAATCCACCCACTCCATACGCCCGTCGCGGGCGACTGTCGCTCTCTTTGTCACCAAGTTGTAAACTGTTTTGTACCAATTTTGCACTGTGGTATACCTCACTTTTGCCCCTTCTTTTACCACAACCTCCACAACCGCAGCGTGGAGTGAAGCACTGGTAAAGGCGGGGGCGCTACAGCCCTCCACATAATGCGCCGATGATTCCTCCTCTGCCACTATGAGTGTCCGCTCAAATTGTCCCGCATTCTCCGCATTGATCCGGAAGTAAGCTTGGAGTGGTAGGTCTACCACCACCCCTTTTGGCAAATAAACAAAACTCCCACCACTCCACACGGCGGTATTGAGTGCCGCCAGTTTATTATCGCCGTATGGCACTATCTTGCCAAAATATTCCTTCACGATGTCAGGGTATTGCTTGAGCCCCTCATCCATCGACAAAAATATCACGCCTCGTTTCGCGAGTGTTTTCTTCAGAGAATGATAGATCACTTCTGAGTTATGAACCACCAAACCGTTTGCAACAAAATTATGAAATCCCTCAACTGATATATCATATACCTCTTGTTCTTCCGCTTCTTCTATCAGTAATATCTTGGTAAATCCAAGGTTATCAGATGTATACTTTTTAAAAGTTGTGCCCTTAGAACTTCTAAAGCGATGAATAAACTGTCGCCGTTGCATGCGAGCTCTTTTTCTTTCCATGCGGACATCAACTTCTTCAATGTGACCAGAAAGTTGTATTCTATATCCTGCTCTCTCTTTGATTTCACCTTTATATGTTTGTTTTGAAACAAAGTGCCAAACATGAGATACATTCAAACCGCACGAGATTGCGAGCATCTTCACTTGTTCAAGAAGAGTTTTGGATACACTAGTATAAACCAATGCGTTATTTTTACCTGTTCGTATGCCACCATCAGCATCAAAATATCCACCCAAGAAAGAGAGGCGTTGATCTTTTGGTAAAGAAAATACCCAGCCAGGAATAGATTTTGTAAAAGCACTACCTGAAAAACCCAAATTGATTATCAATTTAGCTATCGACACAGAACTCAGTCGAATGCGATCAGTGCGAGAAAATGGGACCTGATATCCAAAAATATCATTTACTAATTGCTTCATGAGTACCCTAAGTTCAGGTTCCTTTTCTGGAATTGCCAAATCAACGCCAGATAATACCTGCCGACCATTGCGTAGTTTGTAAGACATAAATCCATCACCTAAATAGAATCCCAAAATCCACATCAAATCACTAGTTGTTTGAGTTGGCCACAATTTGGACAAAGATTCGTCTATATGTAAATCAACCAATGTTGGCACTGGATAGGGAATCCCATATTCTGGATAGTCTACAGTCAAGGCAACGAAGTCACCTTTTTTAAGGTCAGATAAATACCTCCAGCCTAAGTGATATTTACCTCTCTGACGCAAAACCTCTTTCTCATATAACAGAGAATAAAAGGGGTGATTATGTGTTACTACTATTTCTCTCCCACCTTGTGTTACAACCTTGTACGTCTTTCTCTTGCCTTTGTTGAGGGTCGCAACTACTTTTTGCCACACCAACAGTCTTGATTCTTCATTCATGCTGAGCACACTGTCATCCTGCAAAATATCTTCGATTTTTTTAATACCATTATTCGTGGGAATAAGTGTCCCTTTTGCTAAACAGTCATATTGTCCCCCCACTCCCGCCAGCATAGATTTTTCGGCTTGTGGCACCCCGATCGCGTCAAATACTTGGCGTACTCCATCAGGTACCTCTTCCCATGTTTTATAAGCTTTGGCAACCGGCCGTAAATAATAGTGGATATCTTCCCAGTTAATTTGGGAGAGGTCCGCTCCCCATTTAGGGATGGGCATAGATTCATATTGTTTTAGTGCGCTCAGCCGGATTGTGAGCATCCACTCCGGTTCATTTTTTAATCGAGAAATGTCACGCACCACTTGCTCTGACAATCCCTTTTTTGCCTTGTAGCTATATTTATCTGTGGGAGTATTAAATCCTAGTTTGTAATCATCCATACTTTCTCCACATCCAGCTCATCGAGTATTTTTTTGTTATGGGTGATTAGCAAAAAACCCGTGCCAGCTTTGTGCCTATCCTGCATGATTTTGATCAAGATCTTCACTCCCGCACTGTCTAATCCCGAGTCAATTTCATCAAACACCGCTAGTTTTGGCTCTAGGAGTAATAATTGTAGTAGCTCTAAACGCTTGCGCTCACCTCCGCTGAATCCCTCATTCACGTTTCTCCCCACATAGTCCTTATTCATCCCCACGCGCTGTGCCAATGCTTCTAGTTTTTGCTTAAACTCAGTCAGTTTTTCGATTGTTTTACCCTGTGCTTCGTAGCTCGCTTTGCACAGACTAAAGACGCTGACTCCAGGGATCATTACGGGGTTTTGCCAGGCTATAAATAGCCCTTTTCGCGCCCTCTCGTCACTATTCATCGTGAGTAAGTTTTTACTCTCAAAGAATATTTTCCCACTCTCAATAACATAGTTGGAATTACCCATGAGTACGTTGGCTAGACTACTTTTACCGCTACCGTTTGGACCCATTAGTGCATGGATTTCGCCCTCCCCTATCTCCAAATTCATGTCCCTCAAAACTACCTTATCTTCCACTTTCACGCTCAAATTTTTCACGCTCAACATCTGGCTATTTTACCCTAAAACAGGGTTGCTTGCACGCTGGCTACCTTCTCATCGCTCTCGCTAAAGTCCACGCTCACTCGTACGAGCTCATTCCATTTATTCTTGAATTTTAGTTCGCCGTTTTCCTTCCCGTATTCATATAATTCCTTGGTGATTGTGACGTCTTGGAGACAATACTTGGTCAGTTTCTCCCAATCTCTTTCTTTGTAGTAGGTTAGCGCGTCTAACCCACTACCCCCTTTCTGCACCCCTAGCGTTTCTTTGGCGAGCGCGTCCAACTTGACTCTATAGCCGACTTTTGCCTCCACTTTTTGCAAAATATCAAAATTAGGCAACTTGAGGAGATCGCCCACATAATAGGGTTTGAGAGTGGCCATATCAAAGTCGATGCTGTTAAACCCAACAATTCTGTCAGCCGATTCGAAGATTTTAAACATTTCGCTAAATTCTTCTTCTCTAAATGCTCGTAGTGTCCCGTCGTACCAGACGCCTGACACGGATACTCCTAGCTTCTCTGGGTAGTATCCTCCTACTTCATCAAAAGCCTTCTTTGTCTCGACATCAAAAACAACTAGTTTCATGTCTGTTTAATCGGTTTGGCCGGCTTCCCACCCAATATTTTCGGTACCCCCCAAATCAAGAGCCCTGTTGCCATCTGCGCCAAAAGTACCACTAAAAAGTATTGACTTATTTTATTGTGCCAGGTGCGCATAAAACTCATCACTATCGGAGAGAACAATCCCTCCCCCTCTAGTTCCTTGTGCATAAGATATCCTGACAACATCATCCAGCCTCCCAGCACCACCACTCCCCACATCACCCACTTGTGGATCTTCTTTGACCAAAAATAGGTTTGTTGTAGGTTCATCATTTCCTTCGCTTATCGCGCAGGCGCTCTAAATACTGTTTAACCTCTCTAGATGCACGGCCATATGTTTCGTCGATCGCGCTCAGGAGCGTCTTACCCATTCCCTCAGCGACGATCTCTCTCCCTGGCAAGCGAAACATGGCCTTCACCCTATACCCCCATCTCTCTCCCCGCGACAATTTCACCAGTCCCGACTCTACCCTAGTCTTCATTTTCCCCAAATATGTCTCTATCCCGGCAAACTTCTTGGTTATTTTCTCTTTTGTATCTCCACTTGTTGAAACATTATCAAATACCATCTGCCAACGCATAGTTCTACTTTAGCACACCCGTAATCGTGGTCAGTCCCTTCCCCAAACTAGTCTTATCCTCGAAAAACTCTAGCTTGAACCCATTTTGGAGGAGAATTTTCTCGATCTCCTCCCGTCTGTGATCTTTGCGTGGGTGGACCTCTATTATCACTCTCCTCGCTTGGCGCAACTTGGCCCCTGCCGTCCGTACCACTTCATACTCCATTCCCTCAATATCCATTTTTAACAAATCTATGGGCTCAACCAGATAATCCATGATCGTTATCGCCCTAACTTTTATCTCCTTTGATGGTTGCACCCCCCTCCATCCATTTGGGATTATCCCTGTCCCTGATCTCCAACCCTCAAGACTCGTGGGCTCGTGTAGCACGATCTCGCCTGACTTAGGTGCTATCGCCGCCTGTACGAGTTGCACTCCCTTCAACTGATTTTCTTCCGTATTCTTTGTAAGTAACACAAAATTGTCTGGCTGTGGCTCAATCGCAATGATCTTGGCCTCAGGGTATATCTGTTTGAAGTAGAGGGTAGCTAGTCCAATATGTGCCCCCAAATCGAGGATGTAGGGATCTTCTTTATCTAGCTCAAAATAATATCTGTGCTGAGTGTAGAGTTCTTTTTTTAATTCGCTAAATTCCTCTGCATTCTCATACCAGACTATATTCTTCCCGATTCTTGTACTCTGCATGTGACGCAATTGTACGCTACTTGACATACTATTCGGGTTTTATTAGTATTAAGATATGAGAGATAGGAGGCTAGTTGAACAAGTGCAAGCATTGTCTAAGTCAGGATTAAAAAACTACGAAATCGCTAAGAAATTAAACAAGAGCACCAGCAACATCAGTCGGTGGTGTCGAAAGTCTAAAGAAATATCCAAACCAAATGCAACCTCTTCTTATCAGGAGAAAATTCGATATTTTTGGTTTACCAGTAATCAAATCAAAATCAACTCATTAAGCAAAAACATGGCTGCGATTCTCCTCTCGGCGCTTTACTGGTGCGAAGGCGCAAAGTATCCCGGAACCAGTCGTATTGAATTCGTCAGCAGCGATGAAAATATGCAAGTCGTATTTATCAAACTGATGAGACAAGTATTTGCAGGGGAAATTGACGAGTCCAAGTTTAGGGTGATGCTTCAAATCCACTCCTCACATAACATTCCAGCAACAATAGAATATTGGTCAAAATTACTCAATATCCCTAGGGGTCAATTTACAAAACCACATGTTACGGTCGGGAAGAATACTAGATACCGGCATTTA
Source organism: uncultured Pseudomonadales bacterium (assembly GCA_964347565.1). Classification (GTDB taxonomy): domain Bacteria; phylum Patescibacteriota; class Microgenomatia; order UBA1400; family UBA12108; genus CAJAUT01. The sequence continues at coordinate 29,538 of CAYFZD010000008.1, forward strand.
TACAATGGGACTTGTGCGCTTAGATATCACAACTACCGATTTCTTCTCAGAATAATGGGAAACTATCATCAAGTTTCCGATCAAATCATTAATCAACTGGTATAATTCAAGATACAGGAAGGGTCGCATAGTGGTCTAGTGCTAAAGTTTACTAAACTTTCGTAGGCTAATTACCTACCGAGGGTTCGAATCCCTCCCCTTCCGCTTCAATGATATAATTTCCAGAGATAGAGGAGACGTGCGACAATGGCTACTCGGGCAGTTCGCTAAACTGCTGACTCGTAAGAGTCTTGTGGGTTCGAATCCCACCGTCTCCGCCTTCGCTCGCCGAAGCGAGCTACGGCGGACAAAGTCCGCTTAAGTGGATCGCGAAGGAGAGATTTGTCCGTCTTCGACCAACAGAGTCTTAGCGAAGGAGGAATTTGCTCGCCATGTACTACGTCTACATCCTCAAATGTTCCAATGGTCAACCTTATACTGGTTGCACCGACAATCTTAAAGAACGAGTAGAGCGCCATCAAAGTGGCTACGTACCTGCCACTAAACCACTACTACCTGTCAAATTAGTGTCCTACTTTGCCTTTTCCAACAAATATATAGCCTTCAATTTTGAAAAATATCTCAAATCTGGCTCTGGTCGTGCCTTCCTCAAAAAACATGAGATAATTACTCTATGAACTTCAACTTCAGTTTCAGTTCTAGCTTCGACGGTCGCAACAAATCCAAAAAAGGTCTTTCTCCTCAGGAGGAATACTGGTTATATAGAAAAAATGCTATCATTTATTAAATAATCATTTAGGAGGGCACTTTATGAACAAAAAACTCATGATCGGACTCGTTATCCTACTTCTGGCTGGTGGCGCCTACGCTATGCAAAATAAAAAGCCCTCCCCTCCTACTCCCCAAACATCCAATCAAACCATGAGCGAGGCCGCAGAATTCGCCAAAGCCATAGAGTCAGGCAAGCCCACCACCTGCACCATGACCAAGGGGGACGACAAGATGGAATACCACCTCAAAGGCAAAATGATGGCGGCCAATATCACGACGGCAGTAGAGGGAAAGACTACCCTTACCCACATGATCAACGACGAGAAATATCTCTACATGTGGCAGGACGACCAGAAACAGGGCACCAAAATGAGCCTCGCCATCCCTTCAGCCAGCCCATCCGCTCCAACAAATACCTCTACCCCTAAATTCGAAGATGAGTCTGATTACCAAGATTTCAGAGATCAGGGCTACACCATCAATTGCAAAACCGCCAATCTAAATGACTCGACCTTTACCCCGCCCTCCGACATCAACTTCATTGATCCCTCTAGTATCGTCAACACGATGCCAGCTCCAGGAGCAGATGGGAAAATCGACCCCAAACAACTCGAAGAGCTCCAAAAACAATATGGTGAGGATGCTCTGATAAAGTACTAAATTATCTCGCGAGCGCCACTCCCCACACCTCACTCGCCCCCGCCCGCTTGAGTACTTTGGCACACTCCCTCATCGTGCTTCCGGTCGTCCACACATCATCCACCAAGATCACTCTAGCCGCATTTGAGAATTGGAGAATTTGTGATTTTGGATTTATTCTAAACGCTCCCCCAACGTTCTCCCCTCGATCCTTCTTTGAGAGTCCAAACATCGGCCTCGTCTCTCTCACTCTCTCTAATAGATCTATCCTGTTCCCCGTCGCCTCAGCGAGTATCTTTGCCTGGTTAAATCCTCTCACTCGCTCTTTCCCTCTCCACATAGGCACATAGGTTACTAGTCCTTCAAATTTTTCAAATTTACCCAGCTCGTACAAGAATTTAATGATCTCCCACGCGCTCTTGTACTTCACTTTTTTCAGGCAGTCCTGCACCATACCTCGGTATGGGAGTCCCACTACGAGCCTCTCCATACCATATCTAGCTCTACATCTGGGATGCGTCCACCCATCCAGGCTAGGTTTGGTACACATCGGACAGATCACCTCTGGCCTGATCAGTTTCCTCTGGCACTCTGGGCAGATATACGCCCCTTCCCTCCCGCACCCCACACAAATCTTTGGAAAAATTAAATCAATAATGCTCATCAAATCAATACTACCCCATCACTCCCAGCGGGAGCGTTTAGAAATTGCTCTGACGAATACGCAGCTTGTGCCGAAAAATGTCTGGACGAGTAGTACGCAGTCCAGAAATGCTTGAGGCAATCCATGAGTCAGAGAATTTTAGTGACCCTGGGAGCTCGCTTCTTTTGGTTCATTTTCTTAAGAGGATAAGAAAATGAACTCGTCAGGTGCGGGCGAAACCGCACTAAAAATAGTCCTATATTGAAAAAAGGCGGATATTGTGATATATTATCCGCATTGGGGACGTCTTGCTTTGACGTATACTAGCTCCTTAACATCTGCATACCGACTTTGACTAAGGAAGTCGTTAAAAAGAGTCAAAAAACAACTGTCAATAAAATTTCGACAGCAGTAAACAAGATCGTGGCTTTTGTCAAAGATATGTTTACTCCAGCTCCCGCAGCGTTCGCGTTTGCTTAAACTGGCATTTACTGTTTACTCGCTCATGGGGCGACAGTGGGTGGAAATATACATGAGCCGTAAGTCCGAGGCAGTCGCTCGGACCCATATCAAAGACTACCCTCGGGATTATCTTGGTCTGATAATTACCTAATAATTCAGAGGTTAAACCATAAATTTATCTATGTATGTAGATGGTGTTAAAGACGGTACGCGGACGAGGGCTCATTGCCCTCCGTCTCCACACTTCGCCCTTCGGGCTTCGCGGTGGCACGGCCACATCAAACATATCGCTCTACCGCTGTCACTCTTGTCAAATTATCCATATCTAGTACCCCATAACATTGATTTTCTTCAAGTCCATGATAAAATATTCGCAAACTACCAGATAAACATCACGAATGATGATACTAGAAACTAAATACACCTATCCGAACCTCAAGCGCTTTTCAGAAAGTCGTCTTCTGGCAGGCTTAGATAACAGAGCCGAAATTCTCAGTGCTGTTACTGACCCAGACAGACCCGACAGACTCTTACCGGAAATAGAACGTTCCATTTTCTCTGGCACTCAAGAACTAATTAACATGTTTAACGCTCTTGATATCCACGATCCAGCTCTCCAAATCCCCTCTTTATCAAGAACTCTAGCTTTAAAAGAAAAGGTCGGCAGTCTACCCAACCTAGAGGAACTAAATGACCCACGAGAGGTTGCCTTCGCACTAGTCAACGGGGCTACGCGAATGATGGATGGTCAAACAAACAAAGAATCGGCGAAACAAGGTAATCCACCCACAAGAGAACAGATTAACCACGCAATCGGAACGCCTTCAATGGACATCCCTCCCAAAGTGAAGGTTGTCGGAACTGCACTTCACTTCATTGAGCGTACTATGTTTGCCCGATTCCGCAATCAGAACACAGAACCAAGCCACCAAACATGGACAAAAGACGAGATACTATTTGCCTTAGAAGACATGGCTCAATTGAACCATGCAAAACTACAGCTTGGACTGGCAGAAGGAAGCGAAGCTATCCTATTTGATCTCATCAACACGCCAAATGATCAAGGTGGATTGGGGTGGCGTAAACCCGCCAATCTCCATGCTATTCAGTCCGAACTCAGTAATACGATCACCAGATAAAATTCTCAAGTAGGGCGTCCACTACACCTTGTTGCGGATGGCCTTGGCCATCTCTCGCTCATTGTCGCGCTTCTTGATATCCTCTCTCTTCTCCCACTCTCTCTTCCCCTTCCCCAGCCCTATCTCACACTTCACCCACCTTCCTTTGATAAAAATCTTGAGAGGCACGAGCGTCAGCGATTTTCCCTCGATTTTCTGAGAGATTTTCATTATCTCATTGGCTTTCATCAGTAGTTTCCTCGACCGCTTGGCATCATATACCTGTCCCGCGAAGTGCGAGTACTGGGGAATATCCGCCCCCACCAGATATAGCTCTCCACTAATTAGCCGAACAAATGCCCCGCGCAGACTCCCTCTCCCACCCCTGATAGTCTTCACTTCTGCTCCCGTCAGCATCATCCCTGCCACCCACGTGTCAGTGATCTGATACTCCCTTTTAGCAAACTTATTAATAATCATACTCATATTCTACCTCAAGATTAAGTTGTAGGTTGTCGATCGTTCCAAAAGAAAAAATTTCGCAGGCCGACGGGCCGAGAACTAGATGAATTTTGCACCAGCAAAATATCATCGGTTTTCGACTTGGAATGACGACAAACTAAAAGAATTAAAGTACAAACTCTTTCACCACATTATCAACCAAAACATACCCCTTCCCATCCACCACCACCAGATCACTCGCCTGCCCAAACTCAGAGTTTACATACTGAGACTTATACTTACCATCCTCTCCAAACACGACCACTCGACTTGCCCCCTTCTCTAGTACGTATATCTCATCCTCACTCACCCACAATGCGCCAGGTTCATTCAATCTCTTCGCCTCTCCTTGGGTGGGGAATCCCTCCATGCTAAAGGTAACTGGCGCTCCTCGGCTATACCGCTCTAGTTTCCCGCTACTAGTGAGGAGCCACACATCCCCTACCACCTTTATATCTATTACTTTAGAAAGATCAGGGGTGATTCCTCCCGCAAGCCATCTTCTACGCCCTCCAAATGTGTCACCGAGGGTTGGATATTTCCAGATCTCACTCTGTTCCCTATCAAAGATATATGCATTCCCCGCAAATATTTGGATGAGTATAGGCTGTTTCCAAAACTCGTCAGCTTCGATGACTTTTTTCGCAGTCTTGTTCTTCCATTCTATTTTTTGGACTGCCCTATTCTCAAGCCCCAGAGTTATTGACTCACTCACACCGATATCCAAAAGCTTTAGATCTGATTCTAGCTCAAAAATTTGTCTCGAACGATCGATTATTTTCATCGATACAATGCGTGAGTTTTGCGAGTCCAAAAACACCAAGTTTCCCTTCCCATCACTCTTCATCTTGTCCGCCGCCAAATTATCCACAAGCACATTTAAATCTACTATTGTAGAGAGTTGAATTTCGTTCTTTTTAAACGCTACCCCCTCACTATTCTCTATCTCAACTAGCAACTTCCTCGCTCTTTCCTTGTATGATTCTTTTACTTGGGATTCTAAATAACTCTCCACTTCCGCTTTTGCTTGAGTCAGTAAAATTCTCGCCCTCTCTGGATTTAAATCTCCCACCGCCAACGTCTCTGTGATTTTGGCCCCCACGCTCGTGTTTAAGCTTTGGAAATCGCCTTCAGAAGTAAGTCTACTTTTCCGCACCATTCCCACTCCGATCATCAGGATTAGGAGAACTAGGATAGTGGCCGGGATCCATAGACTCATCTTTCTCGACTCTGTGCTCCTCAGTCTGATTTGTGGCCAGGCCATCGTTTTCTGCTCCCCTAGTATCACTCCCACTATCGCCGCCGCCCCACTAGAGTCTGTTTGGGTATGAACTAGTGGTGCCAATAGTTCGGCGGGGTCTTCCTCATTCGTTAATATTTCCTT
>CAYFZD010000009.1:0-31613 GCA_964347565.1 uncultured Pseudomonadales bacterium
CATATTTAGGGCTAAAACAGTACTTTGGGACTGACCTAGTCCCGATGTGTGACCCCACAGGGGATCGAACCCTGGTTAGCAGAATGAGAATCTGCTGTCCTAGCCACTAGACGATGGGGCCTCGCTCAGCGAGGCTATACCGACGCTTAGCGTCGGGCCTTGCAAGTACGAATTATACCAGAGCAAATTGATACAGTATAATATGGTTATGAAAATTAAGGACCCAAAGCAACAGTCGACCGATGAGATCGTGGCCTCACTCCTGAGTAATACCAAGAGTCAGTACACCGAGAGCTCGCACGCGGAGATCTTTAATCGTCTCACCAAGACCATCAGAGAATTTAACACGAAGGCGGAGCGCTCGGAGAAGTTTGTGCTGATCCTAGCCACAGCACAAGTAATTCTCGCGATCACCCAGATCATTTTGGCGGTCAGATGAACACACTCACTGAAGAAGAAAAGAATGTCATAGAGGATAAGGGGACGGAGCGACCTTTCACTGGCGAATACGATAATTTCTACAAACCAGGAACTTATATCTGCCGCAAATGTGACAACCCACTCTATTCCTCTAAAACCAAGTTTGATGCCGGGTGCGGATGGCCAGCATTTGACGATCATTTCCCGGGTTCGGTAAAACAAATCCCTGACCCAGATGGCTCACGATCAGAGATCCAGTGTGCCAATTGTGGGGGACATCTTGGACATATATTTATCGGCGAGCGACTAACTGAAAAGAATACTCGCCATTGTGTAAACTCACTCTCAATTAAATTCATTCCGAATCCTTCGACAAGCTCAGGACAAGGACCGCTATGAGCGAGCTGGCGACCATTGCGGGAGGATGTTTTTGGTGCACGGAGGCGATTTTCCGCCGGTTGCGGGGAGTGACCAAAGTCACCTCAGGATATACCGGCGGCACGGTAGAGAATCCCACCTACGAGCAGGTGTGCACTGGGCGTACGGGACACACGGAGGCGATCCAGATCGAGTTTGATCCAAGCCAAGTCACATATAAAACTCTGATGGAAGTTTTCTTTACCCTCCATGACCCCACGACACTCAACCAGCAGGGAGCTGACATCGGAACTCAATACCGCTCGGCAGTTTTTTATCATAGTATTGTGCAAAAAACTGAAGCTGAAAACGCGAGAGTAAAAATAAGAGGAGCGGTAACAGAAATAGTCCCCTACACGATCTTTTACCCCGCCGAGATCGATCATCAACAATATTACGAGATCAATCAAAATGCAGGCTATTGTAGTTACATAATTGCGCCAAAAATCCACAAGTTACTAGAGAAATACAGCGAATTGGTGAAGCCAGGTTATAAATAATTTATCCAAAGGTAAAAGCAAAAAGTTCGATATTCCCCTCCGGAAAGATTAGTTTAAGTTCATGTTTGCCAGGTTTATCCAGCTTGATCAGGGTATAAAGCGTATCAGACCCAACCTTAACATTTTTCTCGAACTGGCCATCTAGATAGACCTCGACTTCAGTACTTTGGTCCGATGGGCGCATGACCAAGTAGACAGACATGGCGTCGAAACTGAGGGTGAGACTGGCACCAGGAGATGGCACGGCGTACTCTTTGCTTTTGCTCCACTTACCACTGTAGCTAATGGGAGTGGCGGGTGCATAGCGAGCAGAGCCGAGATAAAGCTCTGGGGTGCGGCCATACGTCTCATAGGTCGGATTAGCAATCGGCATATTGAGTGAGAGCAGTTGCTGGATCATGGCTTCGGTTTTATCATAATCCCCTTCGCCAAAATGGGTGTAGCGGATGTTGCCCTCCCGGTCGATCAGGTATTTGGCGGGCCAATAGTGGTTGTCATAAGCACGCCAAGTCGCGAAATCATTGTCTTGCATCACAGGATATTTGATCCCAAAATCTTTGATGGCTTCTTTGACATTCTCTACATCTTTTTCAAATTCAAACTCAGGGGCGTGAACGCCGATGATCACTAGTCCTTTGTCTGCATATTTTTCGTGCCAAGACTTGAGATATGGGAGGGTGCGGATACAGTTGATGCAAGTGTAGGTCCAAAAGTCGACGAGGACGACTTTGCCTCTAAGTTCTGAAAGCGTCAGGGGCTCGCTATTTAACCACTGCCCTCCAGGGATGAGCTCGGGGGCGAGATTTTGTGTTTGTGTTTGGACAAAAGCCCGGTCCTCAAATTTCGTGAGGCCAGCCCCGTATCCAGGGAACTTGGTCAGGACGTAGGTCTGAAAAGTGCGATCAACGCCCGCGTAGATCCCGACGGCAGTGGCTATCATCGCAACCCCAAAACCCCGCTGGATGGTGGCTGTGTTTGCGAGTAACCAGGGTATTTTGGTAAAGAGATTTCTACCAAAGATGATAATTAGGTACATGGGGATGGCTGTGCCTAGTGAATAGGCTAGGGTGATAAAAAATGCATCGGTCGTGACGGTACCTGTGATGGCGAGAGAAATGACGGAGGCCAAGATCGGACCCACGCAGGGAGTCCAGAGGAGACCCAAGGACAGACCAATGGCTACTCCACCACCAAAGCCAGATTTCCCGCTCGTGCTGGGAATAAAATTGGCGAGCCGAGCAAAAAGAGACTCGATAAAGAGCTGGATAGCGGGGATCAACAGTGAGAGACCAAAGCCGGCAATCACTAGAATCGAAATAGAGCGCAGGGAGTCGGCGGGAATCCCAAAGGCCTTGACTAGGGTCGAGAGAAAGAGCGTGAAAAAAGTGAAACTGAGGACGAATCCAAAGACGATCCCGTAGGGTCGGCGATGATCAGTTTGGCCAGTGGTAGAGCTGGCGAGAATCACGGGGAGGATGGGGAGGATGCAGGGTGAGAGGATGGTCACGATCCCGGCGAGGAAGGCAAAGAGAATGAGGATGATCATTTCTTTATTTTGGCGAGCAATTCCTTGGTCGCGCCGCCGTTCCAAATGGTTAAAACTTTCCCTTCACTATCGATTTGGACAAACGTGTGTTGATAAGTAACAGCGTATTTGATAGCGAGAGCTTTTTCCTGTGCATCCGTCTCTGGATCATTGTAGTTGACCCTGATGACGGTGACGTCGCTGGGAATCTGGGAAACATTCTTCTCAAAATCAGCATTCGCTGGGATACAAGTCGAACACCAAGAAGCGTAGAAGTAGAGGACGCGGCGAGTGGAAGAAGCCTGTGCCAAAACAGCTGGAGTGAATGGCAGATAACGACTCGATTCTTTCATCATTTTGTCGTCTTCTTTCACCATGGCGTCATCGGTTTTGACCATTACTTCCTCTTTAACCATGGTATCTTTTGGCACCATCTTGTCCTTACCCGACTGGCTGTAGAAGTAGCCAAAGATAGCAAGAGCGACAACAATAATCGTGATCATCCAATTCTTACTCATACTGGTTTCCTCTGTGTATTTATATTTCTACCATCATACACATAATCAAAAACCAATGTCAAGTCTACTTTACATCCGAGATTGAGAGTAGATGCGAGAGACGAGCTTTGACAGAACCATTGCGCAAAGCGCAATAACCAGCCACGGGTCTATCTCGTGCAAGGAGGCCTGCACTATGATGCCGATAATGAGGGTGCCCACTCCGACCAGATAGGAGATACGGCCGGATACGAGGCGGTGGAGGGATTCGCGTTCGTCGCTAGTATGCTCGCGAAAGATGAGGGCGGAAAAAGCGAGGAATGCCAAAATGAGGCCGAGCGTGAGCATGGATACTACACTACTAGGCATGGTCAAGTGAGTGGGGTTGAGAAAAATAATGGCAATAGTGATGATGGCAGTCGCGCTCAGATACTCTATGATCATAGACTAGTCTCCAATGTTAAATAAATGTTCGACAGATACTTTAAAGACTTTGGCTAGTTTGAGAGCGAGGAGGACGGAGGGCGTATAGTTGGATTTTTCAATCGCGATAATGGTTTGACGGGTCACGCCAACCTTAACCCCAAGTTCTTCCTGGGTGAGTTCCATTTGCTGGCGAAACTTCTGAATGTGACTGATGACGCTTTGCATGCGCGTATTGTACCCCAATGCTTAGGAGATTGTGGCGCCTACAAAATCGATCATGGGGAAGCGGAGGCGGACCTCATTCCAAAATTTCTCTGATAGTCTAGCAGAATAGGTAGAATTCTTGCCTTTTTCCATCTGAGAGCAAAGTCGACGATCCCAATCCTCGATAACCCTCCGGACTATTACGCCCTGCTCGTTGAAGACCACTTGGTTGGCCCTTTTATTATCTTTATAGAGATCGTGGATGAACTGGAACTCGTCGAAAACACGCTTGTTCTCGTCGCACATCCTTTTGAAATATTCTTTGAACTTGATCATTTCAGGAATTTTTTAGATTTCTCACCCAACATCATCATGGCGGCGCCCTGGATCATATCGAGTACTAAAGCAAAGCCGACTATATACATCCACGAGGAGAAGCCGAGGCCAAGATTATCGGCGAAGCGAGAGATCTCCCACAACACGAGCGTATTGACGACAAAGTATGTCAGCATCCACTGCTTGGGAGTGAAGACTACTTTGTTTCTCCATTCGTAATAGGTCACGAGAGGCATGATAAAAGTACAGACGAGAGTTAATTTGAGCATGCTGTGGTACATGGCCCACCAGTGAGAGATAGAGGCGGTACCTAGGACGATCTGGGTGGGAAAGAGTATATTGGCAAGGTGGAGAACGAGATTATTCACGACGAACAAGGTGAGAAAAGTATAGATCATCATGAGACCGTGCTGGGCTTGGACTTTTTCTTTGGATAGGGCGATGGACATAGAAATAGTATAGCACTGTTGCCTATGGACAAGTGGAGGAGAAAGAGTAGGGTGGAGGCATGGAAACATTGCCATGGTACTTAAATCCTGTATTGTGGGTAGATGGAAAGCCAGTATTTGATCCTAATGAAGAGGTAAAATTAGAGATAGTGCTTGTTAAAAAAAAGGTTGAGGTAGTTAAACCAGCGCCAGTTGTAGTACCTCAGCAACCTCTTTCACGGGGTGAAACTTGAGATCTTTTTTCACTTCAGCAGGGATTTTCTCGAGATCTTTGGTGTTGGCCCATGGGTGGATGATCTCTTTGATACCTGCAGTGTGGGCGGCGATGACTTTCTCTTTGAGCCCGCCGATCTCGAGGACGCGGCCACGCAGGGTGATCTCGCCGGTCATCCCCAGATTCTTCTTCACGGGACGCTTGGTGAGGGCAGAGACGAGAGCGGTCGTCATGGTCACCCCGGCAGAGGGACCATCCTTGGGGACGGCACCTTCGGGGACATGAATATGGAGATCAATGGTTTTGTAAAAATCTGGCTTGAGGCCAAAATCTTTGTGGTGGCTACGGACATAAGAGTAGGCGGCCTGGGCGGATTCTTTCATCACATCCCCGAGCTGACCAGTGATCTGGACAACTCCCTTCCCTGGCATGGTCGAGACCTCGATGAAGAGGATCTCTCCCCCGACAGAGGTCCAGGCAAGACCCGTGGCCATACCAATAGGATTCTTCTTCTCGACTAAAGTTGAGCTGTGTTTGGCTGGTCCCAAGTAGGTATGAAGCTTGGTGTCGGTGATCTTGGCCTGATTCTTCTTGCCACTGGCGAGTACGCGGGCCACTTTGCGAGCAATTTTGGAAAACTCGCGCTCCAAGTCCCGGACGCCGGCTTCGAGGGTATATTTGGCGATGATCTCCTTGATAGTAGCGTCGTTCAGTTTGAGATCTTTAGGTTTGAGGGCGTTTTTCTCGATCACTTTGGGGAGCAAATATTTCTTGCCGATATGGAACTTTTCGTCCCTAGTATAGCTAGAGAATCTTATGACCTCTAGGCGATCGCGCAGGGCGGCGGGGATAGTGTCGAGCACGTTGGCGGTCGCGATAAACATGACACGGGAGAGATCCATGGGGAGCTCAAGATAGTGATCTGAGAACTCCTTGTTTTGCTCGGGATCGAGGGCTTCCAGGAGCGCGGCCGAGGGATCACCGCGAAAGTCGTTGCCGACTTTATCGAGCTCATCGAGCATGAAAATTGGGTTCATGGCGCCAGCCTGCTTGATGCCTTCGATGATGCGACCTGGCATGGCCCCGATATAAGTTTTGCGATGACCTCTAATTTCAGCTTCGTCACGGATTCCACCAAGACTGACTTTGACGAACTTGCGTTTGAGCGAACGCGCGATCGATTTGCCCAGACTAGTCTTACCTACCCCAGGTGGCCCCACAAAGCAGAGAATCGTGGGGAGAGGTGAGTTGGCTTTTTGAGCTTTTTTTAACTTCATGACTGAGAGATATTCCAGGATCCTCTCTTTAATTTCTTCGAGTCCATAGTGATCTTCGTTCAAGATTTTCTGTGCAGTTTTGAGGGAGACATGATCGGGGGAGAGCTTGCCCCAGGGTAACTCGATTATCGTTTCTAGCCAACTACGGATATACCCTGACTCAGGATTGTTGGGAGACATGCGATCAAGTCGCTCAAATTCTTTATGTACCTTGGCTTTGTCTTTTTTGGGGAGAGTCAGTTTATGTACTGCGTCGTGGAGGTCATCGAGCTCTTGATCTCCTTCACCATCTTCGCCTAGCTCGGCTTTGATGGTGGCCATGCGTTCGCGCAAGATATTTTCTTTCATGGTCTTGCTAAACTTTTCCTGGGTTTTGCTGGCGATACTTTTCTCAATTTCGAGAACTTTCAGTTCTTTGGCCAAGAGATCATTAATCTTGTAGAGTCGCTCTTTGAGATCTAGAGTTTCTAGAAGTAACTGGTGATCACTCAGACTAGCGTTTAAGGTAGCCGCGATTTGATCAGAGAGCTCACTGATCCCTACGCCTGACATCAGTCGCATAAAATTGGTAAACTCGACAGATTTACCCAGGTTGACGGCCTCACGGAACTGGGTCGTCAGATGACGAGCCAAGGCTTCTAGTTCCTCAGATGTCTCCGCCTTTTCGGCAAGCTCGGCTATTTCTACCATTTGCACGGGCGCGTCATCCAGTACGTTGATTAGTTTAATCCTGGCGATACCGCGCACCAGAGCATTGAGCTCCCCGTCGGTTTTGAGCGTGCGCTCTACTACGCACAAAGTACCAACCTGATAAAGGTCTTTACCCTGGGGATCTTCAAGTTTGCCGTCGCGTTGGGTAAAGAGCGCGACGAGCTTGTCTTTGGCGAGCGCCGAGTTGATGCCTAGGATGGAGCGCTTGCGACCGAAGGTGAGGACTACTTCGTTGGTGGGATAGACCACGACATCCCGGACAGGGATCAAGGGGACAAGATGGGTTTTGGAGTTGTTGACGATGACGATTTCATTCATTCTTAGCAGTTTATCGCATAGAGTGCTAAGCGTCAAGTAGATTATCGCCGACTTTGATGTTGAAATGGGTAGCGGCACTAGCCCCCTGAACCACAATCTCAATAAAGCGATGATCGCGATAACCACTGGAGCCGATAATAACCCCTGGCTCACCGTTGGGTACGTCTTTGAGTCGGTCGTAGCACATGAGCTCACCCCAGCGAGTTTTGATCTTGCTCCCTGCGACATGACTAATATCGCTGGGCCAGGCGGTCGTCTTGCAGTTACCAAAGTTATCGACGTACCAGACTGCCAGGGGAGCTGGCAAGAAATCGGAGAGTGGGTGAGTTTCGCTAGGTAGCTCGATGCCATGCATCACCCAGTTGGCGACGCGAGGTAAGAATTCGTAACTGCGAAACTGAGTGTTGGTGATGGGGGCGCGCAAGTGCTCGGGGAGTTTGTCTTTTTTGATCATGGCATCTAAAACAGTCGGGATATCATAGACCTCAATTTCTTTGGCGAGACCATATTTGTAGACGAGAGAGGTAGTGGCACCATCCACAGTCGTGAAAATGTGGGTATTTTGATATTGAATATGACCAAAGGGGGTACCATTGGGCCACTTTTTGGCTTTGCCGTGCCTGGGAGCCACGTTCACCAAGATAATCCCGGGTTCATCCATGGCGGCATCGATTGTATCGATGATGGCACCACTGGCCTCTAGATCGGCATAGTTACCTACCGCGACAGGAGAGATGTGAGTAGCGGGAAAAAAAGTGGCCGCGCGCACGACCTGGCGATTCATCGTGACGGGATCGTGACAATCATTGATAATAGTGACGTACATAGACGGCTTATTTTAGCACGATTTCGGATGGGTTTAGAGTACGGTACTTACCCGAAGGTAGATCACCTAGCTCCCAGGGACCCAGGTGGGTGCGGATGAGGCGCATGACGGGGTAGCCAACGGCCTCACACATTTTACGGATCTGGCGGTTGCGACCCTCGTGGATCGTGATATCGATCCAGGTATTGTTTGACTGGGCCTCGGCAATACTGACTTTATCAGCTGCGGTCAATTGGCCTTCGATCGTAACCCCTTTTTCGAGATAGCCCACAGATTTTTCTGTCATCACGCCTTTGACGAGGACGTGGTAGGTCTTGTCGATCTCGAATTTGGGATGAGTCATTTTGTATGCCAAGTCACCATCGTTGGTGAGGAGCATGAGACCCTCTGAGTCATAGTCGAGGCGGCCGACTGGGTAGAGGCGATGGCCACCGGGGACCAGTGAGGTGACGGTCCGACGACCATCGGGGTCAGAGACGGCGGAGACGACACCGCGGGGCTTGTGGAGGAGGTAATAGACGAGCACTTCGTCGATTTTGACTGGCTTGCCACGCACCTCGACTTTGGCGGTATCGGACTCAATCACCTGACCGACTTTGGCGGTGCTCCCATTGACCTTGACCTCCCCTTTTTCGACTAGTTCCTCCGCATGTCGACGAGAGTCAACTCCAGCATGGGCGAGATATTTGTGAATGCGCATTTTCATAAATTTAGTCCTTCGACAAGCTCAGGATTTCGCTAACGCTCAATCCCTGATGAGAGCCATAACAATGACTCCAAAGAGAAAAGTTCCCACTGTGAGCAGAATCCGCTTGGTACTGTTAGTATTTTTGAATTCTGGTATCAAATCGGCACAGGAGATGTAAATAAATCCTCCTGCGGCCACAGGGACCAGATAGCTGGCGAAGGACTGCATGGTGTGACTAGCGATGTAGCCGAGGATACCCCCCAGGATCGCGGTCAGACTGACCATCACGTTAAAAAAGAGCGCGCGCGAACGAGTGAAGCCAGAGTGCAAGAGAACCCCGAAATCCCCGATCTCTTGCGGGATCTCGTGGAGGGCAATGGCGAGGGTGGCGATAATCCCTAGTCCACTCCCCGTAGCGAAAGCGGCAGCGATGAGGACTCCGTCAAGGAAGTTGTGGAGGCCGTCGGCGAGTAAGTTCATGGTACCCATGGTGTGTTTTTCTAGATGGTCCTTGTCGTGACAGTGGCGCCAGTGGAGGAAACGCTCAAGGAGGAAGAAGACAATAAATGAGGCGAGCGTGAGTTGGAAAGGTAAGGTAGAGCCAAGGGTCTCCACGGCGTCGGGGAGGAGGTGGAGAAAGGCGGCAGAGAGCATAGTCCCTGCAGAGAGTGAGACTAGCGAGAGGGTGATACGACTCAAAAAATGTTGATTGAGCGCGAGAGTGAACACGCCGACAAAAGAGCCCGAGCTGATGAGAACGGTGGCCATGATTATCGATAGTAGTTCAGAAGGCATAATGTTATTCTAACATCATGAAGATCATAAAAACTTTGATCCTAATAGTTCTGGTAGTGATATCGACTCATCTCGTATATCAAAAATATTTCCAGAAAGAAGAAGAACATGTTCATTATCATGCCGGATTTGTCGTCTATATCGACGGAGTCAAGCAAGATTACTCTGGCTATAAATATATGAACTTCTCTCCATGTAGTGAACATGATGTCAAAAAATCTAGCGCTGAGGAGCAAATAGAGAAAGCTCATCTCCACGATGGCGTGGGAGACGTCGTCCATACTCATCGCAGCGGCGCGGTGTGGGGAGATCTGTTTAGAAATATCGGAGTTAAGCTTGAGGGTGATCTGGAAACTTTAAAAAACCCCATTGAGCCAAATAGCTCGGTAGTGATCATCGTGGGCAAGCCAGTCGAGAACCCAGAAAAAGTGAGCTTGGAGCATATCCAAGAGGTGGAGTCTAAGAGCGAGCTTTGCGGAAGCGAAGAATAGTCTCACCCTCCCACTCGACGGTTTCGAGCCATGAGTCTAGATCACGGACAAATTCGGGGGCATCACTCTGTCTGATATTCCGGTAGCGGACGGCGACCTTTTGTGATGATTCTTGGATCGTAAATCCGAGTACTTGGTAATCACGATCGGGATATTTATAGTGTTTGTAGACGGCACCGATAGTGACTAACTCGCCTGCCTCGGCAATTCTCTGGTTGAGAGTAGAGTGGGGAGTGTGGGACATATTATTTACTACCATAATTCGAATTATCGTAGTGATCTATCAGCAACCTACTAGGTCTCACCTTGAAAGTTGATAAATGCTTTGATATCGCGTTTGATGCCGTCGACTTTAATTAACTCAAGCGCTTCTGTTGACGTTACCCAGCGATATTCTTCGTGTTCATCGGAAAGTTGTATCTCTAGTTGGTTTGTAGTAACAAGGAAGGTAATTCCGATTAATTCATTCTGGGCTGTTAATTCGTGACCCCGGTAAATGTGCCAGCAAGTCAGAGGTTTGCCTGGTTTGATTGTAATACCCAGTTCTTCGCCGATTTCTCGTATGAGGCCAGCTTGGGGGTCTTCGTGCTGAGCGATCCTCCCGTACATGATCTCCCACTCTCCTGGGTGCCAATCAAGTTTTGAACTGCGTTTTATGAGTAGAATTTTTCCTTCTGGATTTACTATCACTGCTCCTACTGCCACCATGAAACGACCTACTGGGTTGTGTTCGTTGTTTGTATTGTCGACTACCTTGATCATAATTTTTTAATTACACCCACCAACTTTGAAAGACCATCATGGAGCACTTCTTCACTTATAGTTAGTGGTGTTTGATCATAAACCTCTTTCTATTTAAAGTACGGAATGCCCCAGGAATCGGGAGAAATCGTGCGGATATTTTGATTGAGGGCTTCTATTTTTACGACATCTTCTTGACTCAAGTCAAAGTCGAAAATTTGAAAATTTTCTTTAATCCGCTCAGGTGTCACGCTCTTTGGGATAACCGCCGTCCCGCGTTGGAGTGCCCAGTTGATCAAAATTTGGGAGGGAGTCTTTGAATATTTTTTGGCCATTTCTAAGATAAGTGGATCGGAGAAAAGTCGTGGGGCGGTGACCGTGGGGACGCCTTGCCTACCAAGTGGTGAATAGGCAGTCACAACAATATCTCGACTCTGACAATATTTAATAAGCTCAGTTTGCGTGTTGTATGGGTGGATTTCGATCTGGTTGTTGACTGGTTTGACTTTGGTATAAGTCAGTAAATCGTGGAGCATGGCGCAGGAAAAGTTGGCCACTCCAATTGATTTGACTAGTCCCTTTTTGACTAAGCTTTCCATGGCCTCCCATGTTTCTCTGACAGAGATATTTTGAGTCATAACCATGCCGTTTTCACCCATGGGCTCTTGCTCGCCAATGTTTGCAAATGCCACACTCCAGTGCATGAGATAGAGGTCAAGATAATCTAGATGTAGGTCTGTTAAAGTCTTTTGGCAGGCTTTTTCTACATCAGCAGGTGCGTGGTCGGTATTCCAGAGTTTGCTGGTAATAAAAACATTTTCTCGCTTGACTGTTTGAAATATTTCTTGGTATACCTCACCTATTTCTGATTCGTTGTGGTAGACACTGGCACCGTCGATGTGGAGATATCCCACTTCACCTAGGGCGTATTTGACGGCTGCCCCGACTTTATCTGGTTCTGATTTGTAAGTGCCTAAACCAACAGATGGTATGAAGTTGCCATCATTTAGCTTAAAAGTCTTTTGCATATATCTCCCTTATTTTGTAACTATCTCGATTTTATCACCAATGACCACGAGCGCCTGGTCGTCGCGGAGGAAAGTGAGTTGATCTCCCCACTGTGCGACTAGCTGCTTGTGTTTTTCCGCGTACTTTTCGCGCCCGGCATGGGGGATGATCCGCTCTTTGATATATCCTAGGCTCGTAAAATCAGTAAGTTCGGGCACGACGCTGGGATCGTCCACAGTGAGTAAATGTTTGAGATCTGGACCCATGAGCATGGATCCAGCGCTAGAACCGATATAAACTTTCCCGCTAGCAAGTAACTCCTTGAGAACGATGTCGAAGCCAGATTTTCTGACTTCGCTCAGTAAGTAAAAAATATTGCCCCCTTCGACACAGATCACATCGAATACAGAGAGATCGCGGCGCAAGTCAGTCAGATTTTTCCCGACTAAGTCATAATCGGTTGGATTGAATCCCATCGAAATCAACTTTGCTTTGTTTTGAACCACCCATTCACGCTTTTCGGCTGGATAGGGATTGGCGGCAGTAGTGATAAAAACCAAACTGAGATTGCTGGGTTTGTCAGATAGTAGCGGTAAGACTAAATCGAGTGATCCGTCGGCGCGGCTAGCGAGGAAGAGTTTCATGCGGCTATTTTACTACTTCGTACCCGAGTTTTTCTATGATGATGGTGAAGTGAGTGGGGTCGGTGAGTGCGGGGTCGTAGGTGATGATGGACTCTTGCTTGGCGTAGCTGGTGTTGCTACTGATGACCCCATTCATTTCTTCGAGTTCGCCGTCGATGTTGAGGGAGCAGGAGCTGCAATGGAGGCCGTTTAATTTTAAAGTAATTGTCGTGCCCGCCTGTTTCTTTTGGAAAAAATTGAACATATGCTTATGATACTTCGACAAGCTCAGGATGATTTAGTTCCTAAATCACCTCCATGGTGCCACTATACATCCCCATGCTACAGCTAAAGGTATAGAGGCCTTTTTTGGTCGGGGTGAAAGTAAAAATCTGGTTGGTGTTGGGTTTGACATAAGCGTTGATCCCAAAAGCTTTGAAAGTAAAGGCGGTTGCGCAACTATAAACCTCGCCGGCCATCACTTTGAGTTCGACGGGTATACCTGTTTTGACGGTGAAAGTACGGGGATTGTAGCCAGTGTTGGTGATATTGATCGTCACTTTTTGCACGCCTTCGATGACGGGAGTGAGTGGAGAGGAGGAGCCAAGGGGAGTGCGCAGGACCGAGACAATCCGCTCAACTGAGTAAGGAGAGTCGAGGGCGGTGAGGACTCCGTTTATCGAGTAGAGCGACATGAGAATGAGCAAGAGGGCGGCGGCGCGGAGGAAGTGGTGGCGCCAAGTTTCGGAAAACCTGGCCGTAGCTAAGCCGATCATCACAAACATGGGAGCGGTACCTAGAACAAAACTCCCCATAATGAGCGCGCCATTTACAGGATTGCCACTAGTGATCGCCAGCACTTCCATGGCCTGGGTAACTCCACAAGGAATGAGGATCGTGAGGACCCCAAAGAGAGCGGGGGCAAACAGAGAGAGCGAACTCGCTTTGATAAAACGGTAGGCAAATTTGGGGGGTTGAATGGCGAGATAGCGAAAAAGAGGATGAATGTTGAGGAGGTTCATCGCGGTCGCGAGCATAAAGAGAGCGGCCAGGGTTTGGAAAAAGAGACGCGCGCCGAGACTAAGCTCGACCCGGCTACCGAGCCAGCCCAAAAAGAAACCCAGGATAACGTGGCTAATGAGCTTGGTGGTTAAAAAGGCGGCGACAGGGAGATAATCGTCCTTGCCAAAGCCGGCCTTAACTTGATCTTTCTTTTGATTGGCGATAATACTGGCGAGTAAACCCCCCTGCATAGCGGCGCAGGTCACGCCACCACTAGTGAGACCAGTAAGGAAAACTAACCAAAGATTCATAATGCTCCTATTATATGCGTGCGGCTTTTAAGCGCAATGAGTTGGTGACGACAGAGACGGAGGAGAAAGCCATAGCGGCGCCGGCGATGCCTGGGTTTAATAAGATACCATAAAGCGGATAGAGGATGCCCGCGGCGATAGGGATACCAATCACGTTGTAAGCAAAGGCCCAGAAGAGATTTTGTTTGATCACGCGGAAAGTCAAGCGAGAAAGTCGGATCGCTTGGGGCAAGCGTTCGAGATTTCCACCAAGGAGAGTGAGTCCCGCCGATTCGATAGCAACATCGGTACCTGTCCCCATGGCGATCCCAACATCGGCGGTGGCGAGAGCGGGAGCGTCGTTGACGCCGTCGCCCACCATGGCGACTCGATACCCCTCACGTTGGAGTTTTTTGACTTGTTCGGCTTTATCTCCTGGCATGACCTCGGCGATGATTTTGTCGATCCCCACGGTTTTACCAATGTGCTCGGCTGTTAAATGGTGGTCACCCGTGAGCATGGCGACTTTAATACCTAGACTATGTAAGTCTTTGATCGCTTGCACTGATTCGTCTTTGAGGGTGTCACTGATCCCCAGATACATGATTATTTCTTTTTTTGTGGCGAGGATAATGGGTGTGGCTCCCTCACCCGCGAATTTTTCGATGATTGAATGATCGATGGTCAAACTGAGTGATTCGATTAATTTGACGTTGCCGGCGTAGTAGAGAGTCTTGCCGATCTTGCCTTGCAGTCCCTGCCCTGGGATGGTTTTGAAATCGGTGACTTCTGAAAGTTTGATCTTGTCGTCTTTGGCTTTGGCGACGATGGCCACAGCAAGAGGGTGCTCGGAGCCAGCTTCGAGGGAGGCGAGGAGCGGGAAGTTGGCGGGCGAAGGTAAGATATTGGTGATTGCCGGCTCACCTTTGGTGAGGGTGCCAGTTTTGTCGAGCACGATGTAGTCGACACTGCGCAATTTTTCGAGACTCTCGGCGTTCTTCACCAAGATCCCAATTTGGGCGGCTTTGCCTACGCCGACGATAATGGCCGTGGGAGTAGCCAGGCCCAGGGCGCAGGGACAAGCAATGACCAGGATCCCGACAAAACTAAGGAGACCAAGTAATGGATTTCCTAAAATAGTCCATGTGATAAAAACGAGAACAGATAGCACTAGGACGATCGGGACGAAAATGGCGGAGATCTGATCGGTAAGGCGCTCGATGGGCGCATGACTACCCTGGGCGGTCTCGACCATTTTGATGATTTGGGAGAGCATAGTCCCCTCGCCCACGACGGTCGCGCGGAAGTGAAACATCCCCTGCTTGTTGATGGTGCCGCCAATCACTTTGTCGCCTACCACTTTGTCGACCGGGAGTGGCTCGCCGGTCAGCATGGATTCGTCGATACTACTATCGCCTTTGATGATCTCGCCGTCGACGGGGATCTTAACCCCGGGCTTGACGATGACCATGTCACCCACGACTACCTCCGAGACGGGGATCTCAACCTCTTTTCCATCTCGTAGGACAAGCGCGGTTTTGGCTTGTAGCCCTAAGAGTTTTTCGATGGCTTCACCGGTTTTCAGTTTGGAGCGAGCCTCTAAATATTTACCAAAAGTAATAAAGCCAATGACGACGATGGTGACGTCATAATAAACTTGGTCGACAGCGAGATATGGGGCCAGGACACCCTCAAAGGCAGAAATCGCGAATGAATAAAGAAATGCTACCGACGTGCCAATACCTATGAGCGTATCCATATTGGCAACACGATATTTTATAAATCGAAAAATGGATTTTACGTAGGGCAAGCCGACGACAAACAACATATAGGTAGCCATGATTGGGAGGAGATGGTGGAAGAATGTTTTGGCAATGTCAGGATAGGGGAAAAACGATTCCCAAATCATCATGACTAGACTAGTGACTACCAGGGGGATGGAAATGGTGGCGTGTTTTTTTAGCAAATCGAGTTCGCTCTCCTTGTTTGAATGGAGGTGATTGCTTTGGAGGGTATAACCGAGCGGGGTAATGGCTTCGTTTAAAACACTTGTAGAAACGGGGGAAGCGGACTCAAGTTCGACGGTCTCGGTCGCGTAGTTGGCGCGGGCGCTCTTCACCCCCGGGACTTTAGATAGTTTTTTGGATATTACGTTGGCGCAGCTAGCGCAGTGCATGCCTGAGACATCGTATTTAGTGACTGGCATGGAACTCCTTTAGGCAACCTTTACCGCAAAAATAATGTCTGACTCCAGCATACTCCTCGGTATAGCTAGCTGAGGAAGGTGTCAGATGCATGTGGCAAATGGGATCGATGACGGTTGGCTCGCTATCTTCCACAGGTGTCAGGCGGGTGAGGGTTTTGGTGAATGAGGAGAGACCCACAAATTTATCGATCGCGAGTGAATAATACATTTCTTTGCCGATTTTTTGGGTGGCAACCAGGCGCGCACTTTTGAGGAGCATGAGGTGCTGGCTCACGGCAGCCTGGCGTAGCGCCGTCATCTGGACGATTTGATTGACAGTCAACCGATGGCCCTGCAGAAGACAAATGATCTCGAGTCTCTTAGCGTGGCCGAGGACTTTGAAGTGATAGGATGCGAGCTTTAGTTCTGAGGCTTTCATGCCTCTATCATATTCTATTTTTTGAATATGTCAAATACTCTTCCAAACTGTCTTTGAGAAATCCCCCATCGTCCCCTGTTTCTAATTTCAAAAATTCGTTAGGTGTGACCCAGCGATACTCGGTATGTTCATTCGAGAGTTTTACATCCCCCTCCCAGTCACTGCTAGTTTGGGCAACGGCTATCACGTTTACACCTTGATATGTCTTTCCAAAGTTGCTAGCGAGATAAACAGGACGGACTGATTTGAGGATGAGAGAAGTTTCTTCTCGCACTTCTCTTTTTATACACTCATCCACTGTTTCCCCTTCTTCATAATTACCACCAGGGAGATCCCAGCAGTTGGGGCGGCGAGCGTCGTTGGGATCACGACGTAGCGCGAGAACTTTTCCGTCTTTGTTTACAACAATACATTTCTGGAGAAACTTGACATTGCTGAGTAGTTTTGGGGGTGTCATTTTATTTCTGTAAATGATTTATCAAATCCATGCGCTTGATGTTGATTTTTGGATCACGAGTGAGCATGAAGACCATGGCCTCAACTGACTCTTGAGGGTCAAACATCCACGGCTCATGAACTTTGTAGTCGTTGCCAGCCTTCTTAAATAATTTTGTTTCCATTCCACCGGGATAATAACCCATGACTCTGATATTCTTATTATCAAATTCTTTGGCCATGGCCTCGGTAAAAGACTGGAGGCCCCATTTGGTGGCAGTATAGGCAGTATAGATAGAGTGATAGTAACCCTCTGGCAGCGTAACTCCAGCGATACTAGAAATATTGAGGATCTGACTAAACTTTGATTTTTGGAGGAGGGGTAAGACTGCACGAGTCACGAGTAATGGGGCTAGGAGATTGACGTGGAGTACTTCGATAATTTTTTCGGGAGGAGCATCAACTGTCTCCCCCTCTAGCCAGACACCAGCATCGTTTATTAGAATATCGAGATGTTTGAGAGAAGAGAAAGCTGAATATATGGACTCAGGGTTGTTAAGATCACAGATGACTGAGGAATATTCGCCTTGATTGTTGATACTTTTGAGTTCTGAGACTATCGGGTCTACTTTCTCCTGAGTACGTCCGTGCACGATGAGATTGGCGCCACTCTTAGCCAGCTCAAGTGCCAGTAGTCTGCCGAGCCCATCGGTCGAGCCAGTAACGAGGGCGGTTTTGTTTTTTAGATCGTAGGACATAGGGTGATTTTACTCCTTTGTCACGTCGACTATTTTGTACCAGTCATCCGTGACTTCGACGTACTGGTGATCGGAGAGGAGGATAAATGGAGGCATTTGTTCAGAATATATTTTTTCTATACGCCCACCCAGATATTTTTTACGAAAATCTTCACTACCCCAGTGTGGAACAACAGTAAAGTTGACGAGATTGTAGCCTACGTAATTGGACAACGGGGGCTGGACGAACCTGCCATCGCGAGTATAGGGAGGTAGCTCTGGTCCGGCAATAATGGAGCCTCCACTGGTCGAGATATAGGTCATGCCGGTTTCGACACGTTCTTTAACGTAATCGCCAAAATTATTTTTTTGTGACTCTTGGAGTAGATATGGGCTACTCCCCCCCTCCACGTACACGCAGAGATATTTAGATAAATCATGGGTAATGTCGGCTTCGGATTTACCAGCGATATCATACATATCAAAATGAAACCCGTGGTTTTGCATTTGTTTCAGATTTTCGTAATGCCAGGAGAGATCCGATCCTGGCTTGCCACTGAGTGGAGTCGTAATAAAAACCGATTTTTGTTTTATATCTTCGCTGATCTTGCTCCCAATACTTGCGGCGACATATTGGACTTGGGAAGTGAGGAAAAGATGCTTCATGAACATTATTTTAGCAGGTGATCCCACTCGCCTGCCCAATACCTCTGAATCACTTTGTTGGTGTAGGGACTGACTTTGTGAGTATCAGAAAAATCATCGTATTCTGACTGCCCAATCCAGATATACTCGTCGACCTCGTCTGTTTGGATCACGATTGGGTCTCCCTGGTACAGGCCCAAGAACCAATGGAAAAAGTGAGTCTCGTTGAGTAGCAATACTTTTTCTCTAAACAGATGAATTAGCTCTTTGCACTCGATACCCATCTCCTCTTTGAGCTCACGGTGGGCAGTTGCAAGGAAAGTATCGCCGTAGGTCACATGCCCAGCCGCTGCCACTGTCCAGAGACCAGGATGGACTGGTTTGGTTTTGGCTCTTTGCTGGAGCAAGACTCTCCTTTGTGCATCTACGACTAGGACTACTATTTCGCTGTGGAGATATTTGGGGTCGGAATTGGCGAGTGATTTGGGAATCACCTTTATCAGCTTCTCGTCTTCGTCGACCCAGGCGACCAATTCTTCGTCGGTCATTTTTTCTTGTCCCTTGGTTTATCGAGTCTGTCGAGGCCCAGACCATGGACACCAAAGTAAATGACGGCCGCAATGATGGCGAAGTCGATGAGGACCGTGAGGAAATGTCCCCACATGACCTGCGAGCTAGCCATGGAAAAGGAGGCATCAGCTAGATCTGCAGTGAAGCCAAGGAGAATTCCTACGAGCGGGTTGATAATATCAGTGACAAGCGAGGTGACGACTTTGGAGATGGCGCCTCCTAGGATAAACCCCACTGCGAGCCCCATGACACCCTGCTCCCGGATAAAATTGAGGAAACCTTTCATACTTGACATTATAACAGCCAATATGTGCTATAATGCTAGGTAGTTATTTATGTGTACATGCTTTTCCCAACGATAGTGAATTTTTTCCTGTTTGTTTGAGTGATGAGTGATGGCACGCGTTTTAGGAGGTCGCCACATGGCAACCAAATTATTTATCGGCAGTTTAGCCTGGGCTACAACTGACGACTCATTATCCGCACTATTCTCCCAGGTAGGTACTGTTGTCAGTGCCCGCGTCATCACTGACCGTGCAACTGGCCGCTCGAAAGGCTTTGGCTTTGTCGAGATGAGCACGGAAGAAGAGGCTCAAAAAGCCGTCGCCGAGCTCAACGGTAAAGACCTTGATGGTCGCGCAATCGTTGTAAACGAAGCCCGCCCCATGGAACCCCGCGACAATTCTAGTCGTGGTGGATCCTTTGGTGGAGGCCGCCCCTCAGGTGGTTCTTCATACGGTGGAGGCCGCGATTCTAACCGCGGTGGTGGTTCCTCATACGGCCGCTCTAGCTACTAAACTTTAGTAATTAGAAAGAATAAAAATCCCCCTTGGTGAAAACTGAGGGGGATTTTTTATTGGACAAGGAACAAGTACAACGTGCTGATGACTGAGCCAGTCATGCCGGCGAAGGTCAGCCAGATGAAGGAACGGGAGAGAATGCCGCTCTTATACTTGCCCATAATCTCCTTGTTACTACTTATTTTACCTATCAAGAAAATGAGGGGGACTGCGACAAAGCCGTTTAAAACAGCCGAATATACCAATGCCTTCATGGGATCGATGCCTATATAGTTGATGAGCAATCCCACGACTGTGGCGAGAGAGATTGCACCATAAAATCCATGCGCTTGCTTGAGTTTGAGATTGAGTCCTTCGCGTAGATTAAACGCTTCTGCGAAGGCGTAGGCGGCAGAGCCGGCCATGACAGGGACCGCTAAAAGACCTAGCCCGACAATGCCAGTTGTAAATAATAGTTTAGCGAGGTAGCCAGCATTGGGAAAAGTAGAGACCAAGGGCTCGAGCGCACGAGCCGCATCGGCGGCGGTTTTGATATCAGTCACCCCGTTTTGATGGAGGACGGTTGCGGCCACGATGATGATCGCCCACGTCCCAAACTGAGAGAAGAGCATACCTAAAATCGTGTCGAGGCGGAAGTTCTGGACGAATCTATGTGTCAGTCGCGGGATACCATGCCGCATCATCCTGGCTGACCTCTCCTCCTCAACTTCTTCGGACGCCTGCCAAAAGAACATAAACGGTGAGATCGTGGTACCTAGTACGCCGGTAATGATAAAGAAAAAAGCAAAATTGAACTCGATATGGGGGATGAAGGTAGCGGGGAGGATCGTCGCCCAGGGGGCGTGGATAATAAACAAAGTCAGTGGATATGAGAGGAGCGAGAGCACGAGGAACTTGAGGAAGCGAGAATAGGTAGCATAAGAGGTAAATATTTCGAGGGTGAGAATGAGGATGGTAATGGAAACTGCAAGTGGGGTAAAGGCAAATGGTGTCACTAATTGGAGTGATGCAGCCATGGCACCGATATTGGCACCAATGTTGATGGTATTGGATATCAGTACCGGCAATACCATGAAGATGAGGACTTTTTTGCTGTAGTGTTTTTTGATAGCGTAGGCGAGGCCGCGACCAGTGACGGCGCCTATACGGGCGCAAGCCTCTTGTACAGCAATCATGAATGGCAGCATGTAAATAGCAGACCAGAGTTGACCAAAACCAAACTGAGCTCCTGTTTGACTATAGGTGGCGATACCAGAGGGATCATCGCCAGCCGCGCCAGTAATAAAACCAGGGCCAATCCGCTTGAAAAACTTTGTGAGTTTGCTTGGCATATCATGCATTGTGACGGATAAAAGCTAAAAACACTATACTGGATCGAGTATGAAACATTACCCAAAAATAGAGGTAAGGAGAAAATGGGGAATACCTGAACTGTATATGGATGGATTCCCCCAGTCCACCCTATCATACCGCCGAGATTGGTATCGAGTGTTAAAAAAAACTCTCACATGGGGGATGGGCGAACCACAAGTTTTATTGTTGGGACTAGGAGGCGGAGATATTGTGAGAGTACTCACCAAGCACAATCCCAACACAAAGATCACGGCGGTAGAGATACAAGCTGACATCTTGCCTATATCGAGGGAATATTTTGGAGTGGAGGAGGGGCAGTCTTTAGTTATAAAGATCATCGACGCTAATGATTTTATGAAGAAAAATATCACCCAATTCGATATAGTCATTGTCGACTTATATAGTGGAGATCAGATCCCCAAGTTCGTGAACACTTTCTCGTTCCTGGGCAGGGCTAGGACGGCTTTATTTCCAGGAGGGCAAGTTGTGGTGAATTACGCCTCACACAGTTTTCAAGAAATTGATTTTATGAAATTTGAGAGCAAGATAGGCAAAGTATTTGGTGATGTGCAGAGAGTCGTAGTATGGGGACATACTTTTTACCTGGCCAATAAGCTATAGTGATAGACATGATAGTAGAACTGATTTCAGAGGATGAGGTAAAAGAGATAGTTGAAGGATTAGCTAAGAGGATCGCCACAGACTTTGTGGGTCGCGAGCTGATGCTCGTGGGAGTACTCGACGGGGCGTTTGTTTTTCTCACAGATTTGTCTCGCGCACTACTACGACAGGGGGTGGAGAATATGACGATCGACTTCATCGGAATTGATACATATGGAGCTGGCACAGAATCTTCGGGTGAACCCAAAATTACCAAAGATCTCAAGCGTGATGTGAAAGATAAAACAGTGTTGATAGTAGAGGACATCCTGGATACGGGACTGAGTCTCTCGGTATTGCAAGCGATGATCAAGGCGCGACAACCTAAGCAAATAGCTACTGTCGTACTACTCTCCAAGCGTGCTCGGCGAAAAATAGATGTGCCTGTTGAATATATCGGGCGAGAAATAGAGGACAAGTTTGTGGTGGGATATGGACTCGACTATGATGGTCACCATAGGGAACTCCCCTATATTGGGGAATTAGTGCTTGATAAATGAAGTTGAATGTTGGTGATATCCTGATCATGCTTGCTGAGAGACTTGTCATACCCACGCCGGCGCAAGATATCGGCGAGATGAGCATTTTGATCTTGAACTTCGACTGTTAGGTCTCCTAATTTTCCCTTGATCGGTGGCGGGAAATCGTCGGGAGAGTTGGTTACGAAGCTCCCATCAGATTTTTTCACTTGGCTCAGATCCACATTTGGATCTAGTACTGTTTGGACATAATATAAGTTACCGACAAAATTGTCAGCATGGAGATCGAGCTCAAGATAAAATGGTTCTTGTTTGACAGTAATTTGGACTTCACGAATTTGCGATGTTAAGTAAATTTTTAGATTGCTCTCTGCGGCGTGGCGATTATCCTGACCGTAGATGATGACATCCAAGTCGGCGTGGCTACGCGTGATCAGACCTAAGTGACCATCCAGTCCATATCCACCAGAGACGACTACTCGCCAGTTTTGGGCTCTAGCAAAGTCAATAAACTTTTTTAGAAACTCCATATCCGATTGGATTTTTTGATGATTAATAGCTTTGGAGATAACAAGATTTACTTTGGTCATGATGAGTCAACTATGTTTCTCGATCACTTCCAGAATCTCAGGGAAAGAAATGTTGGCTGCATTTTGATCAGTCATGAAATGGCCGCGACCGTCGAGCTCATGGAGCTCAGTACCTAACTGCTCGTGGATGTAGTGGGACTCGGCGAGGGGAATAAATGGGTCGTCGAGTGAGAGAAATTGGGCGATCCAGCCGGCGTTGCCTTTGATCACTTCCCACTGCCAGGGAGCGACGTAGTAGCCACTCTCCCGCTCCATTTCTTCTCCCAGATCGGTGTAGCAAGCGCCGATGATGATGGCTCCCGCGAGCTTGTGAGTCTCTAGGTAGCGCAGGGTAGCGACAGCCCCTGAGGAGTGGCCGATGACGAGACTGTGCTCGTCGGCTTTTAGTACATCTTGGATATATGGGAGCCAAATGTCGGCGTGGGCGGCCTCGGGGTCTGGCATGTCGTGCGCCACGACCTCGTATCCCCTACTCGTTAGCTCGTCACGCACCCAAGCATACCAATTGTCTGTATCGATATGGCAATTGCCATTGCCGGGGATAATGATGATTTTGGGTTTGGTCATATCATTTCTCGCTCGCGATGACTTTGACTTGAGTGACATCTTCAAATCCGTATTTCCCGTGCTCACGGCCAATTCCCGATTGTTTGTAACCACCAAAGGGATCGTAGGGTTTGATATAGCTCAAATTATTTTGGCTCACCATACCGGATTGGATCTTGGCGGCAACACGTGACATAAGTGCTTTGTCAGTGGTAAAGACAAAAGCTCCGAGCCCGTATTTGGTGTCGTTGGCGAGCTCGATTGCCTCTTCTTCGGTCTCAAAACTTATAATAGGTAGGACTGGGCCAAAGACTTCTTCGGTCCACACTTTCATGTCTTTCTTTACTCCCGTGATGAGGGTGGGCTCATAAAAAGCGCCATTAAGTCCTGCGGGGCGCTTGCCACCAATTAAGATGTTTGCACCCTTGGCTCTGGCATCTTCTACTTGCATTTCGAGCGCTTTGACTTGGCGCTCGGCTACAAGTGGTCCCGTTGTAGTAGCAGAATCCATTGCAATACCTATTTTTTGCGACTTAACTTTATCTGTTAAAAGTTTGACTACCTCATCAAAGCGTGACTTGTGCACGATGAGTCTTTTAAGACCGTCGCACATTTGAGCTCCACCCATAAATCTATTGGCGTAGATAGTATCGATTACTTCCGGCAGATTAACATCTGCAAAAATAATACCGGGAGCCGATCCACCCATTTCCATCACGACAGGGATGAATTTCTCGGCGGCTACAGTATAGAGATATTTACCTGTCTTGGTGCTACCAGTAAAGCACAGCATATCGATATCGGCGTGAGCGAGCATGTCACCAACCTTGCCATCACCATAAACAAAATTGAGCACCCCCTCTGGAATTTTGGCTTCTTTAGCTAGTTCTTCTAATTTTTTCTCAAATAGAGGGACTTCTTCTGAGTGTTTCATGATGACGACATTACCAGCTACCAAACTCTGGCCGCATTGCCAGACGAAGTTGGCGAGGGGGAAGTTCCAGGGAATGATTGAGGCCACCACTCCGCGTGGCTCGCGATATACCCTGTGGATCTCTGAATCGTTTTCGAAGGTGACATTGGGAGCGAGGTGCTCAGCTGCATGATCGCTGTACCAACGCAAATAGTCTAGATCTCCTTCTATGTCTGTAACTGACTCGCTGATGATCATGCCCATCTCGATTGATTGGAGTTCTGCTAGTACTTGCTTATTTTTTTCAAGGAGATCATAGAAGTTGCGGAGGATTTTGTTGCGGCCTTCAATGCCGAGTTCGGCCCACGTCTGTTGTGCTGAGCGAGCGAGTTTTACTTTGGCATTTATTTCTTCTTGAGTCGATGTTTCGACTTCACCCAAGACTTCGTTGTTGGATGGGTTGATAGATGATAGTTTCATAGAACCTCCTTGATAAATTGTGCTAATGCGCGACCAAGTAAATGATTATTCTCGATGTCGAGATGGATGCCGTCGATGGGTGAGACCTTTACTACTTTTGAGGCGTCAAAAAATAAGATTTTGTTTTCAGTAGCGAAATCTTTGATGATGGATGGCAAGGAGAGGATTTTTGAGCCACTCCCCTTGAATACATCTTTGAACTCTTTGTAGCTACTGGGCTCATCAATTGGTGGAGGGGCAATCAAAGCCACTTTGGGCTTGGGGAAGCCGAGATGTTTAGCCCACCATGCAGTTGATTGGAGATATTTGGCGTAAGGAGTCACGAGCTCTTGGGGAGTAGAGCTGCGCGAACTATTACAATCGTTGGTGCCCAGAAAAAGCATAACTAAATCGAGCGGGAGATGGCTGCCAAAGATCCCGTCAAATTGCTTTAGGCCGTCGCGATGAGGGAAGAAACCATTTTCTCCCGCGATCGTGCGACCGCGCAACCCCTCTTCGATGATCTCATAGCCATCCCCGAGATAGCTTTGCATGACACCGGTGAAACGAGTGGAGGGATCATAGCGCAGGCCACCCGGGATCTTACCAAAGACATAGGAGTCGCCGTAGAGGAGGATTTGCTTGGCTGAGATATTGGTGATCATGCTCAAATTATACCAGGGTGAGGGTGAGTTTCTGGCGGTGAGTGAGTTTTTTGAGGACGGCCTCGCGCTTGAGGGCACTGGACTTGTCGGAGACTTCTTCGGTATAGACCACTTTCACCGGGCGATGCGATCTAGTATAGCTAGCTCCCCTCCCCGACTGGTGGGCGAGGAAGCGCCTCTGTACATCATCAGTGGAGCCAAGGTAAAAACTCCCATCTTCGCATAAGAGCATATAGACAAAGTACGACATTCCCTCTATTATGACCCGATGGAAGAAAAGTGTCCAAAATGTGGTAACCCACTCGGCCCTGTCACAGAAACCAAAACGGGTAAGCAACTCCAGCGCTGTAGCACGGGCTCGTGGAATCCAGAAACGCGTAAGAATGAGGGCTGTGATTACGTCAAATGGCTCGAGTTCAAGCCCCAAGAGCTCGATGAGAAATGCCCCAAGTGTGGCAATCCGCTCGTGCTAAACGTGACCCGCTTTGGCAAGAAAATGAAGAAATGCTCGACCAACGTGTGGAACGCAGAGCTCAAGAAAGCTGAAGGGTGTGACTACATCGAGTGGATCAACGGGACGACCGAGAAACTCGATGAGGACTGCCCTGAGTGTGGGAACAAGCTCGTGCTCTATACGACTGCCGCCGGCAAGAAAATGAAGAAGTGTAGTACAGCCGGGTGGGACAGAGATAAAAAGGAAGCCACGGGGTGTACCCATGTTGAGTGGCTCAAGCCCGAGCAGTATGCACCGAAAACTGAGAGTGGTGATGAGTTCCTCCCCCCCGAGCCGATGCCATCAGATTTAGAGAGTTAATTTTTTTAGATCTTCGATAATTTCTTGTGAATGGGTGAGAGGATTGACTTTTTCGTAGATCTTGGCAATTCTTCCCTCTGGATTAATGAGATAGGTCATGCGGAAGATCCCGTCATAGGTCTTGCCCAGGAATTTTTTCTCTCCCCATGCACCATAGGTTTTGATCATCTCTAGACTCGCATCAGAAAGGAGCGGGAAATTGAGGTGATATTTGTCGGCAAATTTTTTGTGAGAGCTCACCGAATCCTTGGATGCTCCCAGGATGATTACCCCCAGTTTTTGGAGCTCATGGAAGGAATCGCGGAAGTTGCAGGCTTCTTTTGTGCATCCAGGAGTATCGTCTTTGGGGTAGAAGTAGAGGACGACCCATTTGCCACGATAATCAGCGAGTGACTGGATATTGCCGTCCTGGTCGGGGAGAGAAAAATCGGGTGAGCGCTGATTTAGCTTCATAAGCTATATATAATATATACTATGCACAGGAACAGATTATGAATAATTCTTTTAATTGGTATTCTACGCTGGTTAAACCTTCGTGGTCGCCGCCAAGCTGGCTTTTTGGGCCCGTGTGGACTTTCCTTTATGTTTTGATAGCCATTTCATTTGGAAAAGTTTTTTTGATGGGCTGGAAAAAAGAAATTGCGTTTGCCGTCGTACTGCCATTCATTCTTAATCTTATTTTTAACTTCGCTTTTACGCCTCTACAGTTTGGAGTCAAAAATAATTTATTAGCGGCGGCTGATATCCTACTTGTTCTGATCACTTTGGTCTGGGGAATGATGGTTATTTATCCTCATGCTAGGTGGATTACCTATATCCAAATCCCCTATTTGCTCTGGGTCTCATTTGCAAGTGTTTTGCAATTAACTATTACCTATTTGAATAAATAGTATGTTTTTTAAGCTCTATCTGATTGCACTACCTGTTTTCCTAGCGATCGATATGGTCTGGCTGACATTGATTGCCAAGAGTTTTTATGCTAAACATATCGGATATTTGATGGCCAAAAATCCAAATCTTCTGGCAGCTCTGATTTTTTACCTTATTTTTATTGCGGGCCTGATCATTTTCGTGATCACACCAGCACTCGATAAGAAAATGTGGACACAAGCCCTGATAATGGGTGCTTTCTTTGGTCTCGTGACTTATGCTACTTATGATCTCACCAATCTTGCCACAGTCAGAGACTGGCCACTTATCATCACGATAGTTGATTTGATTTGGGGGATGATCCTCTCAGCTGCGGTCTGTGTCATTACGTATTTCATTGCCATTAAATTTGGGCTATGAACTTTTACCTCATCCTAGCTCTAGCAATGCTGGGTTATATGATTGGTTGGTTTGTTGTCTCCGTGATTAATAAGAGGAATGATGTCGCTGATATCGCATGGGGACTCGGGTTTGTACTTTTGGCGTGGCTATCTTTTGCGATGTCAGAATTCTCTGTTAAGGCTTTGCTCGTGGACAGTTTGGTAACGATTTGGGGCTTGAGACTTGCGTGGCATATATACCAGCGTAATGTGAATAAGCCCGAGGACTCTCGCTACCTTGCGTGGAGGAAAGCATGGAAGAATTTTCACCTCAGGAGTTTTTTGCAAGTTTTTATGCTGCAAGGACTGTTTCTGTTTATGATCTCTCTCCCGGTGATGTATATCAATCATTCTGCTGAGAATAGTTTTGGGGAGATGGAATTTGTTGGTCTTCTAGTTTGGATAATTGGTTTCTATTTTGAAAGTATGGGAGACAAACAACTCAGAGAATTTATCAGTAACCCCATGAATAAGGGCAAAATAATGGACAAGGGCCTATGGCGATATACTCGTCACCCCAATTATTTCGGGGAGGTAACCCAGTGGTGGGGAATTGCCCTCATAGCACTTTCGATACCTGGATCACTCTTCACGATTACGGGGCCACTCACCATTACCATATTAATTCTCTTTATTTCTGGTATTCCCCTGTTAGAGAAGAAATATGCTGGCAGACCTGATTTTGAAAAATACAAAAAGAATACGAGTATATTTATCCCCTTACCGCCGCGAAATCCCTGAATTGGAGATCGTTAGAAAAACTTCGTTGGGTTGCGTCTCCTGGACGATGTTGGAACTTAGTTTTTTCTGAAAAAACTTATCGATTCAGATACGAGAGGGGCTAGATCACTGTATTTGTGATCATTCCCTTCGATGACAGAGTAGCTTGTAGTGCTATCGATAGACGACAAGAATTCTCTCACAATCTTAGCGTTACCAAATGGGTCATTTTTCTGTTGGACTACCATTGTAGGGATATGATAGTTTTTCACCAAATTGTTTATCAGGATATTGTTAGTGGCTAGCCATTCCAGAGGAATTCCCACAAACATGCATTTTCGAGGATTAATCACTTTTTCAGCGACTGCTTTCATACAAAGTGCTGTCCCTACAGATTTGGCAAAAACACAGTAATCTGACATGTTTGATACTAGCTCCTTCACCTTTTTCATTTCCATGTCTAAGTCGATAATTTTTTTAAAATCGTTGGTTAGCCAACTCTCATATTCCACAATACTTACTCTTTGAAATTCCTTAGAAAATTCACCAATTAAATCTCTTGTCCACGGCTTATTTCCAGGTGAGTTTCCTGGTAGAATTATTAGATCCATATAAGCATTATACCTATGTTGCCGAGCAGGTATCCCAGACTACTCCGTGTCTGGATACATTTCTCATGACCTTACAGGTCTTGATGTGCTTGCTTCTCACCCAAGGGTTCGAATCATGTTGATCATTATGCAAAAAGAAGACGATCGATGCCGTCTCTTTTTGCATGTTGAGGGTTTACGAAAAATGTCGAAGCTCGTTTTGTTGAGCTCGTCCCGCCCAGGCGGGACTCGCGGTTTCGACTGCTCGGCGCCCCTGCCCGCCGGGCAGTCGAGAATGCACGAGTTTTTGCGCGCGCGATTTTCGGCTTTGCCGAATTCAGAGCTTTCCTAATTGATCTACAATATTGCCAAATTGTTGGATATACCAATTTTGTACGGTCATCAATTGATCAGTATATATTTCTAACATATCAGCATATACATTTTCTGATCCTACCGCACGCTTATAGTGGTAATACCCATTTGCCCATGTTTCACCAAATAAACCTTGACCCTCGTATTGTACATCCCATGGCACCTTAAATTCATCATTAAATATAAGTGCAAGTGAGACCAAAGTACCTGCGGATACCATTCTCAATATTTCAGGTGCATTTGCCAAATTCACATCGACATTAAGTTGGGGAACAAATACTTCTTGACCAGGCGATTGCTCTAGTTGAGTATATTTGCTCATGTTTAGAACTTCAGTTGTGACATCGTGCATGTCGTTAAGCCCATAGCCACGAGCTAATTCTATTAGTTTTGGAGCTAGCCCTAACCTACTTCTTAACTGTTCAGGAACTATATCTTCTAGTTCGTTCACTACCCTAACTGATGATGGATCTCTTTCTGGTGTATTATTTCTTAATGTCATGTGCCTCCTTTATTGACTGAAACTCCTAACGAATAAGTATAGACCAGTAACGAAAAGTACAACAAAAATATTTTCGAATATAAATGTTAGTTTTTCTAGATTAGCTAAAGTCATAACGACATGCGCATTTCTAGCAGCGTTTAGTTTTGTATCAGCTTCGTTTTTGTATATTCTGCAAAATATTAAATTTCTTGGGAACAGGATTGAGTATATGGCAATTAACAGAGCATAGACTTTGTTCCAAGTTGAAATTTTTAATTCGTAATCTTGTACTTGAAAACCTCGCCACTTAAGACAGTAATTTATCCTGCTTTCTAGTATGAGAGGTAAGTATCCAAAAACAATCGTTAGCAAAAATACAGTCCACGATTGCGTTAATCTAGGAATATCAATATTGCCAGACAAGAATGGTACAGACGCTAGTGTAACTGAAAAACCTATAATCCCAGTACTAAGTAAAATAATTTTATGAACTATATCTCTAGATATAGTTCTGGAACTGGCTAAGCCTTCGTCAAGCTCCCGAAATTTCTTATCAAAATCATCTTGTATCTGCTTGAATCGTTTCTCGCTATCTTGCTGAATTTCTTTTAACCTTGCTCTGTGCTCTGTCTCAATTTCTTTAAGGTGTAGCCTCTGTTTTTTGGAGAAGTCTTCTAATTTTGCGTTAAAATCACTTAAATTATTCTTATATTCCATATGTCTGGATAGTTAGCTGTAAATAATGTTTATCTTTCTCTTGTATGCATACATTGTTACAAGTACAGAAATAGTATATATAAATGCAATCATTAAACCTGTTCGTATAGTAAGAACATCAAACATGTAGCCACCGATTAGCCCTAAGACTGCTCCACCGATGTTAATATATACTTTCATACTCGAAAGTGTGGTTGCTCGTATTTTTGACGGAATGTGTTTTTGAGAAAAGCTATTTAGAAGAGTTTCTTGGAATGATTCTGTCATATAGAATGCCAGCATCGCTAGAAGTGCGATATAGCCGTAACCTACGGACATAATCAGTAATGGAATTGAGGAAAGTACCCAGTAAAACAAGATTGTACCTGACTCTTTAAGGTGTAACTTTATTTTCTCGAACTGTGAAATAAACGCAGATTGGATTAACAATGAGATAGCGACAAAGACACCCAACCACTTAACATCAAAGATACCGAGGCTCAGTATATACGGCTTATCAACTGATCCCCTAAAGTAACTAAAGAATCCAAATAGTAATGACACAAACAAAGTTAGCCATAAGATGTTTTTATGTTTATAGATGTAACTCATCCCAGAGAATACTTTTAGTTGTTCCTGTCCCTCGCCATCGGGTAGAGAAACATCATTATCCATAAGACTCGTCACAAGTAGACATAGCACAAACAGTAATGAGAGCAGGTAGTATGGAAAATTGATATTGAAACTGAATAAATAGGCACCAATTATGCTCCCTATGGCTCCTGCGGCATAGAGAATTGTGCCGCTTTTTGCCAGAAGTTTGTCATAGATATCCTCTTTGTTTTTGCTCTTGAGGTAATCGTAAATGTAGCCCTCAAATGAGCCAGATATAAAAGCCAGCCCTAGCATCCAAACCCCAGCAAAAATAGCAAAAACAAAAACAGAATTGAGTAGAGTCCAAATGTAGGCAGTTATGGCAAGGATGACTAATCCAAGCATGACGCTATATTTTCTCCCATATTTGTCACCAATATAGCCTGTAGGTATTTCGAATAAAAATCCTGTGAGCGAAAATACAGCAAACAAAATTCCAATGTCGCCAAAACTCAAATTCTTCGCCAGGAAAAACAAGGACATGATAGGAATAATGGGATATAAGCCAAAAATGAATTGGTAGATCAGATATAGAATTATGTTTTTGTCTCGCATTTGACTATTTTATATCTTTTTCATGAAAAGTTGTGAGAATTTTGATATTCTGTAAGTACACAAGCACATTAACATTTTTACGTTTTTCTTCTTTAGTCCCGCGAAGCGGGACTGGTCGAGCCGACAGTTTTAATACACGACTGCCCGGCGGGCAGGGGCGCCGAGCAGTCGAAACCGCGAG
>CAYFZD010000010.1:0-30402 GCA_964347565.1 uncultured Pseudomonadales bacterium
GGGAAGGAGTAGAAAAATCTGAAACTCTCACATAATCCACATAAAATGATGCAAAAGTAACCGAAGTTGAGGTAATCATGGGGTTCCCTAACCAAATATATCTTGGAGACCTAGTTGTTGACACAGTAGTACCAAGAAACGTTCCATCAAGATAGAGAAAATATTGATCTCCTATATATTCGATCTTAATCACATGAGAGTCTGAGAACGATGTCGAGGATGCGGTAGCAAAAACATTATCTGCAACACACAATCCTACAGTTGGACAAATTGGTGAAAAAACTTTGAATGTTGAGCTGCCCGTAGGCCAAACGAACACAGTCCAATCTAATCCACCTGGGTGGACACCTGATCTCAGATCTACAGGATCATTATTAACAGCAATACCATTACCAAAGCCGTCACCAGAGTATCTAAATTTAACCTCTACTACAATATCACCGACTGGCAATGGCACTATATTCTGAAAAAATAACGACTTGTTGGAGGTTACATTTCTGAACAACCCCTCACTACCAAAGATAACGGGTAGCCCTGTCTCATTTTGGACATTCCATCTCGACTCATCTACAATGTCAAATTCATCAGTCCACAGTGTACTGGCCTGTGCAGGCTGATAAACAATAAAGAGCAGTCCTAGAGAGAATAATAGACTAACAAAAACTTTTAGATATACTAAAAGGAATTTAGGCATTAAAATAAAGATACTATTTCCATAGTAAAAATCAATAGGCAATTATGATAAAAGTTACTATTATTACAGTTACATACAATTCTTCAGATAAGATACAAAAGTTTTTAGACTCATTAATTGTAAACAAAGAACGTATCAGTGAAGTGTTTATTATAGAGAACGATTCACCTGACCAAATCGAAACTCGCAAAGTATGTAATAAATACGTAAAGAGGCTGAATCTTACGTTCGTCCATCACGAGAATGAGGGTTTTGGTAAGAGCTGTAATTACGGGTTGTCACTCGCAAAATCCCCCTACGTATTATTCATTAATCCAGATACCGAGATTCAACCTAATGCGCTCGAAATTTTAGTAAAACACTGTGAGAAAGAAGATGCCGACATAGTAGGAGGTAAGGCAATTACTTATGAAGGGAAAACACATGGTTCAGTGGTGAGAATTCCGACATTGTCGACCGGTTTCTTCGAGTTTTCAAACCTAGGGAAGATTCTCAACGTGAACTATGCGCATAAGAAGTTTTATTATGAAGACAGAAAAATTCTTGATTCTAGAAATGATCAAATTGTGGACGCCGTAAGTGGTGGTTATATGTTAGTTAAAAAAATCTCCATGGATCAGTTGGGTGGATTTGATGAAAATATCTTTATGTATCTAGAGGATGTAGATTTGGGAAAAAGGGCGAAAGAACTAGGAATGAAGGTAGTTTTTTGTCCTCACTCACTCATTTGGCATGTCGGTGGATCTAGTAGTAAAAATAAATATCGCATTCTATATAAGGCGTGGTTTGATTCCAGAAAATATTATTATCGAAAACATTTTGGGATATTTAAAAATATATTGATACAGCCGTTGTTTATTTTTGAAGAATATCTATTAAAAAAAATTAAATCCCTATGATCCACCTCCTCCGCGCAAACCATGCCAACGAGTTCGAGCTCCAGAACTACGCGCCGATCGCGAAAAAATTGGGGATCAACGTCATCACCAGTCAACACCCCCTCACCCCTATTTCGCTCCCGACCGTTCCTCTCTGGTCACCCACGGATCTCCCTCACATATTCTTCCGTCGCCAAATCCTCAACCGCCTCATTGGAGGCGAGCAGTGGCTTCTAGGAATAGAAAAGCTCGTGAAACCCGGTGATATCGTCCACACCGCCGAGACCTATACCCCCTACACCCATCAAGCTGTGCAATTACGCAAGAGTGGGATCATCAGCAAGCTCATCTGTACTTGCTGGGAGACGATCCCGCATAACAACGAAAAACTCGCGAGGTTACGAGCATGGAAAAA
Source organism: uncultured Pseudomonadales bacterium (assembly GCA_964347565.1). GTDB lineage: Bacteria > Patescibacteriota > Microgenomatia > UBA1400 > UBA12108 > CAJAUT01. Next base: position 1,988 of record CAYFZD010000010.1, read on the forward strand.
AGAAGCTTATCAATATGTGGACCTTTTTCACACTCCTACTGCGAGAGCAAAAGACGCCCTCATATCTGAGGGAGTTGATCAAGCCAAGGTCGTCGTCATCCCCTACGGCGTGGATCTCACAAGGTTCAAACCAGCCCGACTCAAAACGAAAAATAACAAACTAGTTGTGCTCATGGTCGCTCGACCGGTGTATGAAAAGGGAGTCGATATCTTTCGCGCTGTCGCAAGCGAGCTTGCCGATCTGGCTGATTTCCGTCTCGTCTCCAACGCAAAGTATAGCGAGATGCCCAGCATCTATCAGACAGCCGACTTCTTCTTCCTCCCTTCTCGCTCAACTGCTACCTGGGAAGAACAATACGGGATGGCACTGGTCGAGGCGATGGCTTGTGGTCTCCCCATCATCACAACAAGTACAGGCGCCATCCCCGAAGTAGTCGGGAGTGCTGGTATCACATACCCGGTACGTGATGTGAATAATATGATCAAAAGTATTAGGGCTCTGATTCAAAATCCAGATTTATGCCAGAAATATTCCAGTCACTCTCTCTCGCGTGCTAGACGTCACTACGACTCACACAAAATATCGGCTAAGCTGGCCGCCCTCTATCGATAAATTGCAACAAATCTCGCCCCCACTGCGTATTACCCATAGAAAGGAGGACAGCATATGAACAAATATCTTCTTGCTAGTCTGACAGGCCTCACGGTCTTGGCCATCGCCACCCCCGTGCTCGCCTACCAAGGTAACCCTGACATTCAGGGTCCCAATTATTCACCCGAGAGGCATGCCGCCATGGAGGTCGTGTTTGAGAAAAACGACTATCAAGGTTGGCTCAAACTCATGGATGGCAAGGCTTGGCGGCTCAAAGAAGTCGTCAACTCTCAAGCTAAGTTTGAGGAGTTTGCGCGCGCTCACGAAGCAGGTGCAGACGCACTCTCCCAGTTTAGAGCCGACAACGGACTCGGTACCCAAATGGGTATGGGACGCGGGAGAAACCGTTAAAGGTACAATACGACTATGGCAAGACTCACCCAACCATCCGACACGAGTCTTGCCATCAGTCTCCAAAAAGGAGATATGAAAGCGCTCACCCAAATCATTACTCGCTACCAGTCACCGCTCCTACGCTACGCCAACTATCTGGGAGCCGATCATCAGGATCAGGATATCGTTCAGGATACCTTTATCAAGGTCTACCGCAACATCCATAGCTACGACCCCCGCCGCTCATTTAGCAGCTGGATTTACCGCATTGCCCACAACACGGCCATCTCTGCCCTCCGCACCCATCACTACACGCTCCCATGGGATGATTATCTCGACCGGTTTATCAAACAGGACCCGAGTGATAGTTTTGATGCCGATATGCACAAAGATCAAGTTAAAAAATGTCTCGCCCATCTCTCCTTACGCTACCGCGCACCTCTCTCCTTGTACTACCTCGAAAACAAATCCTACGCGGAAATTATGGATATCTTGCGATTACCCCAGGGCACGGTTTCGGCCCGTATTAATCGAGCCAAAAAACAAATGAGGGAATTATGTCAAAAAATCTAACCACCAAAGTGATCAGCCAAATCAAACATGACGAGCTCACTATCCGCCCGCGCTGGCACTTTGTCCTCGGCGCCGCGCTCTCGGCTCTCGGGATCGCCATCTCTGCCGCGCTCTCGCTCATCGCCATTCATCTCCTGCGTTTTCGCCTCACTCACCCGGGGATCGGTGCCGCCCGCAAACTCGATTTCATTTTAAATAACTTGCCTTGGTATATCCCGGTCTTTGCTCTTGTTGGGTTGCTGGGTGGGTATCTCCTGCTACGTCTCTACGACTTTTCCTACCGCAAAAACTTTGGCTACATCGTCCTCTTAGTCATCATCGGGTTCATGCTGGGCAGCTACGCGCTTAGCTCTATGCGCATCGACGACTTCCTCACCCGTCGTGGCTATTTCCGCCAAATTTATCAGGGCCAGACTGACTCTCCCATGCCTAGTGGACGTGGGCAGGGGAGGATGCTTAATCGGTTTGGTCGCAATTGACCTCACCAACGTGCCCCTAGCGTAGTCGTCAGGCAGAGTGGGGTATACTCATCCACATGACCGAAATCGACCTCAATCCTCAGTTTGTGCGAGCGCTCGACGTCATGGAAAATGGGGACGGCTGTGTCTTTATCACTGGTCGGGCGGGTACGGGTAAATCCACCTTGCTCCAATATTTCAAAAAAACTACTCAGAAAAATATCGTCATCCTCGCCCCCACGGGGGTGGCCTCCGTCAACATCGGCGGAGCCACTATCCACAGTTTCTTCCAGTTCAAGCCCGACGTGACACTTGAAAAGGCCTGGAAAATAGGAGGAAAAGCCAAAAAACCAGAATTATACAAAAGTCTCGACGCCATCGTGATCGACGAGATCTCCATGGTGCGCGCTGATCTTCTCGACTGTGTCGACGCTTTCATGCGCCGAGTTTGTGGGACTATGGCGCCCTTTGGTGGCAAACGAGTGATCATGTTTGGGGATTTATATCAGCTCCCTCCCGTCGTGACCCGCGAAGACCAGGAGATTTTTCGCTCCCGCTATGACTCAGCATTCTTTTTTAGCGCCGACGTCATCTCCCGCACCCCCCTCACTTTTATCGAACTCGAGCATATCTATCGCCAAACTGACGATGCATTTATCAAAGTACTAAATGCCATTCGCGAAAATGTGGCCACCGACTCAGATATAAAACTTTTAAATACCCGTGTCTACGAGGACTATGCACCTCCTCCAGAGGAATATGTGATCCATTTGACCGGTACCAATCGCGATGCGGAGGCATACAATACCTACCAGCTGCATTCACTCATGGGCAAACTGCACAATTTTACCGCGACAAGCACTGGCAAATTCGATCGTCGTGCAGAGCCAGCGCCACGAGAACTCACCCTCAAAATCGGTGCTCAGGTTATGTTGACCAGTAATGATCGAGAAAAACGCTTCATCAACGGCACCGTAGGGAGAGTCGAGGAGATCGGGATCGTGGATGAACTGCCAGTCATCTCAGTGAGATTGCACAACAAAAAATTGGTAGACGTAGGCCCCAATTCCTGGGAGATGTTCAGATTTAGCTATAGTACGCACTCTGGTCGTATCACCACCGAAGTAGCTGGCACCTACACCCAGCTGCCACTCATCCTCGCCTGGGGGATCACCATCCACAAGAGTCAGGGCAAGACATTTGAACGACTCGCCATCGATCTGCCCCAGTCATTTGCCCACGGCCAGACTTACGTCGCGCTCTCACGTGCGACTAGTCTAGATGGCATCGTGCTAAAGCGACCACTCTCAAAGAGACACATCATCATGGATAAGGTCGTCACTACGTGGCTTACTCTGATGCGAAACACAATGCTAAAATAAACTATGACTAAAAAAATTCGCCCAGCCACCAGCAAGGAGATCAGTCAGGCCAAACAGCTCCTGCGCTCAGGTCGTAATCGCTACGACAACGAGATCTTAAAAATTGAAAAGGTCTGGGCCAAACTCAAGCCCCACGACTACACCCATCGCCAAACCCTGGTCAAAATCGCTCTCGAGATGGCCGAAATCGACAAAAATCTCAAAGTTTGGGAGGCCAAACTCCCATGACCACGAGCCTCGTCACTTGCCCCTCCTGCGGCCACCAATTCTCCCCCGATGCGGTGCTCACCCACCAGCTCGAAGAGCAGCTGCGAACCAAGCTCAAAGAGGAAAGTGGTCGCGAGCTCGCCGATCGAGATATCCAGATCAAAGAATTACGACTCAAAGCCAAAGAGTCTGCTGAGTTCGAGCTCAAGCTCCGGGCGGAAAAGAGAGCGATCGAGGAGGCGAAGGAAAAATTTGAGCTCGAGAAAACTCGACAACTGGATTCTGAACGAACAAAGATCAAGGAAGAAGCGGAGAAAATGGTCCTAGAGAAAGAGAAGTTCAAACTCGAAGAAAAAGAAAAAATGATTGCCGACCTCAAGAAATCCTTAGACGAAGCTACCCGCAAAGCCAATCAGGGCTCCCAGCAAACACAGGGAGAGGTGCTCGAGCTTGAGATCGAGGATCTCTTACGTCGTACTTTCTCTACTGACGAGATCACGGGTATCGCCAAAGGCGTCAACGGTGCCGACATTCGCCAGCTCGTGCGCGGTCGTAGCGGAGCCCTCGCCGGAACCATCATCTGGGAGACCAAACGCACCAAGAATTGGACTGAGGGCTGGGTCCAAAAACTCAAAGATGACCAGCGGACCGAGAAAGCCGAGGTAGCCGTCCTCGTCTCCACAGTATTGCCCAAAACCATCAAAACTTTTGGCGTCTATCAAGGGATTTGGGTTTGTGATATTACTTCCGTTATTGGTCTCGCGATCGCCTTGCGCTCGTCTCTGCTCCAGGTTGCCCTGATCAAGCAGTCCTCGGTAGGCAAGAACGAGAAAATGGAGGTCCTCTACAATTACCTCTCGGGAGTCGAGTTCAAACAGCGCATCGAGGCGATTGTCGAGTCTTTTACCGCCATGAAACTAGATCTGGAAAAGGAAAAACTTGCCTACACTCGCATCTGGGCCAAACGTGACAAACAAATCGAACAAGTCGTCCACAACACAATTGGTCTCCACTCAGATTTGGAGGGACTCATGGGTAAGGCACTCCCAAAGATCGAGATGCTCGAGCTAAGTGACGAGGTAGCATGAGCATCGCCGTCGTGATACTCCATTTTGGCCAATTAAGTACCACCAAACATTGCTTACAAGAGTTAAAGAAGAAAATCGGGGATAATCAGGTTATTTTAATCAATAACACGCCGGATGAATGCAAGGGTTTAACCCTCGTCATTCCCGGTACCCAACTCATTGATAATCGTCGTAATCTCGGGTTTGCCGCTGGCGTCAATCAGGGTATCCAGCTCGCTCTCCAGGATCCGGGAGTTAAATCTGTTTTTTTGATGAACAATGATTTATCCATCAGCTTTGGCAGTCTCGCTCAGCTGGCGCTGGTTTTTAACAAAATCAAGAGCGCCGGCATCGTCACCCCTGTCCTCCACCATGGCGGTGGTTTTGACTGGGGTGGCAAATATAGTCGGTGGACCGGGATGGTAAAACACAAGAACTGGCCCAATAAGCCCAAGACAATCCAGTCAGTCGCCCACGTCGCCGGCGCCGCCATGCTGATCAAGCGGGAGGTGATCGAGAGTATTGGACTGCTCGACGAGCGCTTCTTCCTCTACTTTGAAGATCTAGACCTTTGTCTGCGCGCGCTGGCCGCCGGATTTACCATTCACATCAACCCCGATGTCGTGGCCGAGCACGCCGTCTCGGCTGGATCCCGCGCTACCCGCCGCACCCTCTACCAGTGGGCCTCTCACGCCAAATTCGTCTCCAAGCATCTCTTCCGCCTCGCCTATCCCACAGCCTATCTATATGATCTCTTGATTTATCCGTTGTGGCTATTAAAAAGTCTGGTATGAAAAACGTCACTGTCATTACACTCAATGTTCCTGACATCACCGACTTTGCCGCCGCGCGCAATGCCGAGTTAGCAAAAGCCAAAACCCCGTGGGTTTTATTCCTCGATGCCGATGAAACGTTATCGCCAGCGCTCGAAAGGGAAATTTCTCAGGCGATTAAGTCTCCTCAGTATGATGCGTACTATCTACTCAGAGTAGATACATTCATGGGTAGAGCACTCTGCCACGGAGAAACCGGTCATGCTAAATTCATCCGCCTCGCGCGCAGAGACTTTGGTAAATGGGTTCGCCCTGTGCATGAGACTTGGGTCGGTGAGGGCAAAATTGGTACTCTTACCCACCCCATTCTTCATGCCCCACATCGCTCGATTTCCAGTTTCCTCACCAAGTTAGACCTTTACTCGACGCTAGATGCTCAATATCGTCATGAACAGGGGATCAAAAGTAATTTATTTAAAATCGCGATTTACCCCCTCGCCAAATTCAAACTCAATTACTTTCTACGTCTTGGTTTTCTAGACGGTGTCCCCGGTCTGATCATGGCAATGATGATGAGTTTTCACTCTTATCTCACCTGGTCTAAGCTCTATCTCCTATGGCACAAAAAGTAACTCACTGGCTTCTCATCTCCCTCATTCTCTCCCTAGGCTTTGGCCAGCTCCTGCGGCTCGAGTATCTCGGAGTCCCTATCTACCTCCACGACATCTTAGTGGTGCTAATTCTATTGTCCTGGTTCCTGCAGGGCCAGGCCTTGCAGGTCCGACAGTTTAACCTGCGAGGCCTGGCCCTATTGGGAGCTGGTCTCACTCTGGGATGGATCTCTGCCCTTCTCCATTACCCTTTTACCCAATTACTCGTTCCCTTCCTTTATACTCTCCGCCTCCTCGCCTACCTCGCACTCTACCTCGTGCTCAAAAAATCTAAGCTCCTAATTCCTAGTTTCTATTTCCTTCTTGCTGGTCTCACCACACTACTCATCGGCCTTGTCCAATACATCGCCCTCCCCGACATGCGAGTCTTCCAGTATCTGGGTTGGGACGATCATCTCAACCGGCTCACTCTCCCTCACTTCGACCCCACTTTTACCTCCGTCATGCTGGGACTATTTTTGCTCTCCCTCTCTCCGAAACTTTGGTATTTTAGTGTTTTGACTTTTATCTCCATCCTCCTCACCTATTCTCGTTCAGTCTGGCTGTCGCTTATTTTTACTGGCCTCATGTTTATCAAAAACAAAAAGATATTACTGATATCTGGAGTATTAGTTTTGATGTCTCTTTTTGCCCTGCCACAAAAATTTGGTGAAGGAAATAACTTACTTCGTACCTACAGCATCTCCTCGCGTCTTAGCACCGATGTAAATATTATAAAAAATACGGGCTGGAATCTTGTGATAGGACAGGGGATGAACACGTTCCCACGCAATTCAATTAATAATTCCTATCTGTACCTGCTTGCGACAACCGGTGTTATCGGCCTCACGGGGTGGGTGATGTTTATGATTTCCCTTTATCAAAAATCTCTACACAAGCCCATGCTGATCTTTTTCTTCATCGCTTCGCTCTTTAACAATGTGATGTTCTACCCCTTCGCCCTTTTGTGGGTATTACTAACAGAATTCATGGCTCCCAGCGCGACTTGATCATCGTGATGTTCTCATTCCCAGCCCGGTCAATCACCTTGATAGGAATCTCCTGGTCACCCTCTATCAGCTGATAGGGGAGGCTGAACTTTCCATCACTCTGCACGATCACCATCCGCTCACCGATATAGACTTTGGCACCCAGCTCATCCACACTCCCCACAAAGTTCGCGATCCTCTGACTCTGCCCTCTCATCACCTCACCATCACGGGGGGAGTCGAGAGTCACAATCGGCTTGGTGGTGTCGATCACGATGATGTAGCTCCGTGACTGCTCACTCTGTAGAGCATGAGGGGTCGCAGTGTAGCCATAGACTGTGTTTTCACCTTCGCTCAGCATCACTTTATCGAAAAGAAAAGTGCCAGACTCCGAGACCAGCTTGCGATCACTCTCCGCTCCGTTGAGATATAGAATAACGTCGAGTCCTGGCTGGGCGAATCCTCCCACGACCACTCTCGCACTATTGGTCGCTTCGGGGATATCGGAGAAAATGGGGGGAGTAGGTCTCAGCTCTGATTGGGTTAAGGGATTACTGTCTGTCTGGGTAAAATATCCAGTTATGCGCGCAATCGCGGGGAGGCCCCAGGCGACTGTCACGACTATCAGAACAATGGCAATAATAAAGTAAGTTACTCCCTGCTTGCCTGCCCGACGGTTACGCACTCGCTCTAGTCTAGATCTAGTCATATCAGAGCCAGTATATCATGATAAAATTGACAGATGCCAGGTTAGCTGCACATCAAGTCCTGCAGGGACGTGAGATATGTATCCAGACTCGCAGAAGTCTGGGATACCAGTTGGTAGAATGTGTTAACAAATTAATAGAAATGTAATATTGCCAGGTTAGCTCAGTTGGTAGAGCAGCGGTATCGTAAACCGCAGGTCCAGGGTTCGATTCCCTGACCTGGCTCACTTCGCAATACAAACCAAATTCTGCCCAGTCAGGATGTCCGCCTTCTTTCCCTCGCGGTCGGCGTAAAACATCTCCTCTATCTCCATGCCAGATTCAGTAACGAGATCAGTCAAACTTTGGATATCAAAGGGTACGCAGAATCGCTTCCACTGCTTATTGTAGGGCACTTCAAAATGATCGCCTATCTGATACTGGGCGAACTTTTCCTGCCACAAGTTCCACACAGTTAGATAAATGAAGCCATCTTTCCTCAGGTGTCTTTTAGCTTGTCGCAAAACATACAGTTGTGGCTCTTGCTCTGGGATATGGTGGAGTACGGCAACACAAAATATCGCATCAAATTTTGGCAATCCTTCCCAATGCTCGGGTTCGACTATATTTCCGAGCCGGAAATCATGGTTTGGATACAGCTTCTTGGCTTCACCCAACAAAGTTTGCGAAAAATCAGTCCCGATGTACTCCACCCCCTTTGGTAATCCAGACACTAGCTTGCCATTGCCACACCCGATATCGAGCACCGACTGTCCAGATTTTATTCTCTTGAGATATTTATCCGTCACTGGCCAGTTTGACGAGCTCGAGCCATACGTTTTCTGCCTGGTTCTGCTAAAATGACTCCCAGCTTCATCATAAAAATTCCTTACGGACTCCATTATGTCATCAGTCATAAAAACTCTCCCCCCACATCTTATCAAAAAATCGGCGAGACTCGAGGCGTATCGCCAGGGGGTCAAAAAAGGGGAGATCCCGCGCTCGCTCACGACTGAGAGCGAGCTCACCACTCGCCCCATCCGTACCCTCTCTGGGGTCACGGCCATGGCGGTGATGACCAAGCCATATGTCTGCCCTGGTCTGTGCACCTTCTGTCCTCTCGAGCTTGGGATGCCCAAGAGCTATCTCTCCGACGAGCCCGCCGCCGCACGCGCCAAAATGATGAACTTTGATCCCCGTGCTCAGATCGAGTCGCGATTGAATCAATTGGTAGAGACAGGGCACGACACCGACAAAATCGAGCTCATCGTGATTGGGGGGACTTTTGGGAATTATCCAGAGTCCTACAAGCGTAGTTTCTTCAAAGATATGATCGACACGGTCAATGGATTCGTTTCTGACTCACTAGAGTCTGCCCAGATTGCCAATGAAACGGCCACACGTCGGATAGTCGGTATGAGCGTCGAGACCCGTCCCGACTGGATCGACGAGAAAGAAGTACGACTTTTCCGTGAGCTGGGCGTGACCAAAGTTCAAGTCGGCGTGCAAGCCTTTGATGAGGAAATTCTCCGCCGGATCAAGCGCGGTCACACGCTGGACAGCGTCGGTGAGGCTACGAGACTGCTCAAGGACGCCGGAATAAAGGTGTGTTACCACTTCATGCCCAACTTGCCTGGGTCTTCTCCAGAGCTAGATCTAGAGATGGCACACATGATGTACGAAGATCCCAGGTTCAAGCCCGATTTTGTCAAAATCTATCCTGCCCAGGTCATTGCGGGAACGGAGATGTATTTGGAGTGGCAGCGAGGCGAGTTTACCCCCTATGACGACGAGCTCCTCAAAGACACTCTCAAATCTATCAAAAAAATTACTCCACCCTTCGTCCGCATCGATCGCCTCGTGCGCGATATTAGCAAAAAATGGGTAGAGGCAGGCACCAAAGCCACCAATATGCGCCAGTACATCCAGGAAGAAATGAAGTCAGAGGGCTGGAGTTGTCAGTGTATTAGGTGCCGCGAGGTCAAAGCGCGCAGTTATGCCGACGATCCCGCGCTCTGTGATCTAGAGATCGAGACCTTGGGAGGCACCGAGCACTTATTAACATTCGAGAAAAATCACAAGCTTTTCTCTCTCCTGCGTCTTAGACTACCCTCCGATTCCTCTGCGCTCTTTCCCGAACTAGAGGGTTGTGCCATCATCCGCGAGCTCCATACTTACGGCAAGACAGTCATTCATGACGAGAAAAAATCAACCAAAACACAGCATCGTGGGCTGGGTAAGCAGCTCATGGCAGAGGCCGAGCGACTGGCCAAAAAGTCAGGTTATAAAAAAATCGCTGTAATCTCCTCGATCGGCACCCGCGACTACTACCGCAAGCTGGGGTACGAGCGCGAGGGCTTGTATATGACCAAAAGCTTGTCCTGAGCTTGTCGAAGGATGCTATGATCAACCAAAGGGGGTGTTCATGAAATTCAGTTTACGACTACTCTACCTCTATCTCTTCTCTTTCGTCGGTCTCTTGATCAGCGTGATCGGCAGTATCCAGATAGTCGACCTTACACTCAAAACGTATGTCTTTAAAGTCTCTGAGTATTCCTATTATCCCGAGGCTGTGCCAGTTGAGGGCGGCAAGCCGACCATTTCCCCCGAAGTTCAAAAAAAACGCAACGAAGATGAAGCTGCCAACCAGCGCAAGCGCCAGCTCAGTAACTCACTAGCCATGATCGTCATCGGCGCGCCTCTCTATCTATACCACTGGAAGACCATCAAAAAAGAGCATCACAGTTAAATGAATCTTCGCGATTTCCGAACTAAGTACCAGATTAAGCTTGATGTACCGACTCTGCGTATTTGTTACGACGGCATCGCGCTCATGTCCAAGAGTCTAGATCCCCACCACGACAGGACCCATATCCAAAAGATCCTAGGTGACCTAGATTATCTCCTGACCATGGTCCCCAATCTGGCAGGGCGTATTAAATTTGACATTCTTCTTCCCGCAATCTGTTGGCACGACGCCTGGATCTCCCAGCAGAAATCTCGGGGGATCATCCACATTATTTATCAGCAGATAGTCGAGGGTCGCCAATCAGCCAATATTTTTTACCAGCGCTCTGCGCCCAGCTTGCCATATCCACAAGTGCAAAAAATTTGTTATTGCATCCGTAAACACTCTAGTCTTCAGCTGCTGCCGCCGCTCACCATCGAAGCCAAGATTTTGATCGACCTCGATAAGCTCGAACTCTGGAATATCTATCGATTTCTCGGTAAAAAGAACACCTTCCAATCTCAGAAATATATCTACACAAAATACATTGTAAGGTGGTACTTTATCTACTCCTCCAAAATCAGGCTATATTTCAAGGAGCTAGATCAAAAGCTAAATACTCTGATCAAAACCTTTTGGGACGAGATCCAGAAGAGCGGGTAAGGGGAATCGAACCCCTCTCTATTCCTTGGGAAGGAATCATACTACCGATGTACTATACCCGCGCTAAATCAGCGAGGTAATTTTATCACTTGTCCCACTAATATGCGCCCTGGGTTAGCTAATTCGTTGGCCTTTGCGACCTCACTCCACTTGTAGCCATCGCCGTACGCTCGGACGCTTATATTCCAGAGATTATCACCCTTGACTACTGTGTAGCTATCACCAGAGATTGTGATCGCGAGTGGTTTCTCCGCGACCTTTGGTGCGGTAGCCAGTCGGACCTCCACCTTGGGGAGAGTGAGTTTCATCCCTGCCTCAAGTTGGTTCGCATTATTCAGCTTGTTCTCTTTGGCAATATCTACCCAGTTATAGCCAGATCCATAGCGCGTTTGTGCGATTTCCCAGAGTGTGTCACCTTTGGCTACGACGACCGATTCGGCTGTCGTCTTGTCTTGTTCCACCGCTACTTCGGTTTTATCTGCGCCAGGTGTGATCATTGGTTTTTTGGCGTCGTACATCCGCAGGACAAGGATCCCGATCAAAATGACCGTCACCACCCCGAATATCATCGAGAGCATCGATTCATTCATCTTGATCGACTTCAGGAAATCCTTGAGTTTTGTGTCCATAATGAATCCTTATCGGGCAGATAAAAATATCTACATCCAACATAGCAAATCTTTATGGGTTATGTCAATTGTATTTGCGAGGCTGAGGGGATTCGAACCCCTGACCTTCTCCGTGACAGGGAGACGCGCTAACCAACTGCGCTACAGCCCCTCGCAAGGACACATTTTATCATAAATTTGCTATACTGTGCCTGTATATATATAAGCTATAGCCTTGAGCGTAGCCGAAAGGGAGGATCATATGAACTCATCTACAATTTTGATAATACTCGGCGTTGGAATCGGTCTCTACCTCGTCTCACTCTACAACTTTTTCCAGACAGCGCTCACGCGTATCAAGGCCTCTATCCAGGAGATCTCAAACCAGCTCAAGCGGCAATTCGATCTGATCCCCAATCTAGAGGCCAGTGTCAAAGGCTATCTTAAACATGAGGGTGTTATCTTGACCATGCTCGCCGATGCTAGGAAGGCCATAGGCTCTGCTTCTAGCTCCAGCAATCTCTCCAAGCAATCGGCCGCCTCTAGTATGCTCGGTGACCTCCTACCTCGTCTCGCCGTGGTTGTAGAGAGTAATCCCGAGCTCAAAGGCAATACCACCGTGCTTAATCTGATGGAAGAGCTCCGCGATACCGCCGACAAAATCATGTATGCGCGTCGTACTCTCATTGACCTTACTGCCGATTTTAACGTCAAGGTCATTACTTTTCCTAGCAACTTAGTGGCAGGAATGTTTGGTTTTAAAGAGCAGGCAGGTTTCGAAGTGACGGAGTCAGAAAAAAAGACGCCTAAAATTAGTCTTTAATTTATGCTAAACATCTACGAGCAAATTGACAGCAATAAACGTCGAAGCTGGCTTATTATTGTCATTTTTACTTTGTTTATTTGTTCGTTCGGCTACTTCTTCTCTTATCTCTACGGCTACGACTGGACATTTCTCATCCTCGCCCTTGGCGTCTCTGGGGTTGGTTCGTGGGTCAGCTATTACAACTCAGATAAAATTGCCCTTTCGCTCGCAGGTGCTGTCCCTGTCACCCACAAGACTTCACCCCTGTACTCGAGCATTATGGACAATCTCAGCCAAGTCGCGCGGATCCCCAGGCCCAAGACCTATTTGATCGATAGCCCAGCTCTCAATGCCTTCGCTACCGGCCGCGACCCTGAGCACGCAGCTATTGCAGTCACTCGGGGTCTCCTAGACACCCTCAATCGTACCGAGCTCGAGGGAGTCATCGCTCACGAGCTCTCCCACATCCGTAATTATGATACCCGCCTTATGACGATTGTTGCTATTCTCGTGGGTTCGATTGCCATGATCCTCAACTGGTCTTGGCGTATCAGCTGGCACGGGGGTGGGCGGCGTGACAACAACCGGGAGGGGAATGCCATCATCATGGTCATCGGACTGATCTTCATCATCCTCGCCCCCATCATTGCGAGTCTCATCCAACTTGCTATCTCTAGAAGGCGAGAGTTCTACGCCGACGCCTCCTCTGCCCAGCTCACCCGTCAACCCTCAGGACTCATCGGCGCGCTCAAGAAGATTGCTAGTCACGAGGATATCCAGCTCGAGAGCGCCAATACCGCGACTGCCCACATGTACATCGACGATCCTGTGACTGTCGAGACCCACGGCTCTTGGCTCACCAAGCTTTTCTCCACCCATCCTCCTCTCACCGATCGCATCAAGGCTTTAGAAGGCCGGGCTTAAGTGATAAACTAGTGTTCATGACAGACTCGACCGCAATTTCCGACGGCAATTTTGCCAAACTGATCAAAATGACAAAATTGACGCTCAATGATGACGAAAAAATATCTATCCATGCCCAGCTAGACGAAGCCCTCAAAGCCGTCGAGGTTTTTGACGAACTAGATTTGGCAGGTGTTCCTCCTCTCTCGCATCCAGGCGAACTGACCAATGTCATGCGGGAAGACATCATCAAACCATCATTTACCCAAGAAGAGTCACTCTCCAATGCTCCCGCCAGCCACAATGGCTACTTTATGGTACCAGGAGTACTAGAGGATCAGTCATGACAGATTTATCCAAACTCACCATCGAAGAAGCTCGCGCAGGCCTAGTAGCCAAAAAATTTACTTCCGTCCAGCTTACTCAAGCATGTCTAGATTCAATTAAACGCCAAGAACCAGATCTTCACGCATTTGTTTCTGTTTTAGAAAGTGATGCACTTGATGCCGCCAAACAAGCCGATGAACAAATTAATAGTGGAGTATCCAAACCGCTTTTAGGAGTCCCCATTTCTCTCAAAGATAATTTCTTGACCAAAGGGGCACTCACCACTGCTAGCTCTAAAGTCCTCGACAACTATATACCTCAATTCGACGCCACTGTTGTACAAAAATTGCGATCAGCTGGAGCGGTAATCATCGGCAAAAATAACATGGACGCCTGGGCACACGGCTCTAGTACTGAGACCTCTGACTTTGGTCCTACTCATAATCCCTGGGATCTGAGCAAACTACCTGGTGGCTCATCTGGTGGCTCAGCTGCAGCAATCAGTGCCAACGAGGTAATTGGCTCAATTGGCTCCGAGACTGCAGGTAGCATTCGCCAACCAGCCAGCTGGTCTGGTGTCATCGGGTTTAAACCCACCTATGGTCGCGTCAGTCGCTATGGTGTCGTTGCTATGGAGGCATCTCTCGATTCCCCAGGTCCACTCAGTAAGACTGTCAAAGACGCGGCTATTATGCTAGGAGTCATTGCAGGCCACGACGAGCACGATGCTACCACTCCAGACCTCCCAGTTCCAGATTATCTAGCAAACATCAGCCCAAATATTAAAGGTTTAAAAATAGGTTTGCCCAAAGAGTATTTCCATCCAGATACCCAGTCAGGTATCAACGAAATGGTTAAGTCTGCCGCCAAACACCTCGAGAGTTTAGGTGCCACTCTAGTCGAGGTTTCGCTGATGGATCCTAAATTTGGGATAGCCGACTACACCATCATTCAAAGAGCTGGCGTATCCTCCAATCTCTCACGATTCGATGGAGTGAGATATGGCAACGGCAGGAATATGTTTGGAGCAGAAGCCAAACGTCGCATTATGCTAGGTAGTTATGCACTCTCATCTGGTTATTACGACGCTTATTACAAGCGTGCCCAGCAAGTTCGCATGTTACTCAAACGCGATTTTGATCGGATTTTCAAAGAAGTAGACGTGATTTTGTCACCAACTGCTCCAACTACCGCACTGCCCATCGGCTCTAGTCTCAACCAATCCATGTTTGGCGAACTCTCAGATCTGCTCATCGAGGGTAGTTCGCTAGCTGGGCTCACGGCAGTAAATGTACCAGTAGGCTTACTATCTGGGTTACCAGTTGGGATGCAGCTCATTGCCAATCATTTCCAGGAGCAAACAATTCTAAACGCTGCCTATGCCTACGAGCAATCAACTAGTTGGAAGGAGAACAAGCAATGACCTACCAACTGATCTGTGGCGCCGAGATCCACGTCGAACTCAAAACTAAATCCAAGATGTTCTGCGGGTGTAAAAATGATCCTTTTCACGCACCAGAGCCCAATATTTACACGTGTCCCGTGTGCCTGGGATTGCCAGGAGGGCTACCAGTCCCCAATAAGCAAGCCATCGAAGATACCATACTACTAGGATTAGCGCTCCACTGTGAAATTCCAAAATTCTCCCATTTTGATCGTAAGCATTATTTCTACCCAGATCTGCCCAAGGGATATCAAATTTCACAAAAAGACGAGCCATTCTGTCTCGGGGGTTACGTCGAGACTTCCTTCGGTCGTGTACGACTTAACCACATCCACCTCGAGGAAGACGCAGCCAAAATGCACCACGAGACTGTGAATGGCAAAGAAGTCTCCTTAATCGACTACAATCGCTCTTCCGTCCCCCTCATGGAGATAGTCACTGAGCCAGACATCAAAAGTCCGGAGATGGCCAAAGAGTTTCTCAAGCAGTTGCGCGACATTATCCGCACACTTGGTATCTCTGACTGTGACATGGAAAAGGGGAGTATGCGGCTCGAGGCCAACATCTCACTATCCTCTGATGGCAAACTGCCTCCTTACAAAGTCGAGGTCAAAAACATCAACTCCTTCCGTTACTTTGCCAACTCCCTCGACTACGAGTTTAAACGGCAGGGCGAAATCCTTGATAAAGGTGAGACACCTGTGCAAGAAACCCGGGGTTACCGCGCCGACACCAGCAGTACCGTTAGCCAGCGCACAAAAGAAGATGCGGCAGACTATCGTTATTTTCCCGAACCAGATATTCCGCCTCTGACTATTAGTGAAGAGTGGGTTGCCCAAATCAAAACTCGTCTGGTCGAGCTCCCCAGCGCCAAACTAGACTCACTCGTGGCCCTCGGTATTGCGGAAAGTGCCGCCAAAATCATCATCACCAATCAAGTAATGATGGATTATATTGATCAAGTGAAAATATTGAATCCAAAATATGTTCAATCCGTAGCCAAAGATCTGGTCAATAAAAAATTCGATTATCTCGCCATCTCTCCTGCCGATTACCTCAAATCACAGGAGGCTAGCTCGGCCAGCAAGATCACCGACATCGCCGTCCTTAAGCCCATTATCGAGAAACTCCTGGCCGATAACCCCGGAGTCGTCGCAGATTATAAAGCAGGCAAGCAAAATGCGCTAGGGTTCTTCGTCGGCGCAGTCATGAAGGCCACCTCAGGTAAAGCGGACGCTGGTGTCGTAAGCAAACTTCTCTCAGATTTGTTAAAGTAGAGCCGCATGAGCTCAATCGACTTCACCCATCTCCACGTCCACACCCAATACTCACTCCTGGACGGACTCAGTAAAGACGAGGATTTAGCCGCCGCCGCTAAAAGTTATGGCATGGACGCCCTGGCATTGACCGATCACGGCGCCATGTACGGAGCTATCCACTTCTACAACACCATGCGAGGGGCGGGGATCAAACCCATCATCGGCATGGAGGCCTACTATACGGCGGGGAACAGAGCCGATAAGTCGCGAGAATTTAAGACCAATCATCTCTTATTATTAGCCAAGAATTTGACCGGCTACCACAATCTCCTCAAATTGACCTCGGTCGCCCATCTCGAGGGTTTCTACTACAAACCGCGCCTTGACTGGGAGACGCTCACCAAATATCACGAAGGGTTGATCGCGACCAGTAGCTGTATGCAAGGAGAGATCCCCCAATATCTTGTCAAAGGCGAGGTCGACAAGGCCGAAATGCGGCTCAAAGATTACCTCGCTCTCTTTGGGGATGATTATTATATCGAGCTCCAGCGTCACGCAGGACTCGAAAAAGATCTCATTCCCCTCAACGAACAACTCCTTAAGCTCTCCCGCAAATTTGGTGTCCCCATCATCGCGACCAACGACGTCCACTATGTCAGAGCCGAGGATGCCAGGGCCCAGGATGCTCTGCTCGCCATCCAGACTCGCACCACCCTCGACGACAAGAATCGCTTTACCATGATCGACTCTCCGACTTACTATCTCAAGTCGCAGGAGGAGATGTCCGACCTTTTCTCAGACTTGCCAGAAGCCATCTCCAACACTCGTAAAATCGTGGACAAGGTCGATCTCGTGATCCCTACCGGCAAGATGATCTATCCCATCTTCCCCGTACCCTCTGGGCTCACTCCCGAGTCGTATCTCAAACAAATGGTGGCGGAGAAGGTATCTGGTCGCTACGACCATCCAAGTGCAGATATCCAGACTCGTATCGATTACGAACTCGAAGTTATTTGTTCCAAAGGCTATGCGTCCTATCTCCTCATCGTGCAAGATTTCATCAACTGGGCCAAACAAAATGGGATTCGCATCGGCCCAGGTCGCGGCTCAGCCGCTGGCTCGATTGTCTCGTATATCCTACGTATTACCTCCATCGATCCCTTGACCCACGGTCTCCAATTTGAGAGATTCCTCAATCCTCAGCGTCCCTCTCCTCCCGATATCGATGTCGATATCGCCGATGTCAGTCGTGACCGCGTCATCGAATATGTCACACAAAAGTATGGTGAGGATAAAGTCGCGCAGGTCATCACTTTTGGCACCATGGAGGCTAGGGCGGCCATTCGTGATATTGGTCGGGTCTTGGGCCTGCCTTACTCTGATCCCGATCTAGTGGCGAAGTTGATCCCCCTCGGCAATAGTATCGACGAAGCCCTCGCCAGCGTGGGCGAGCTCCAAGAGCTCTACAAAAATCCCAAGTACAAAGAACTGCTAGATCTCGCAAAGAGGGTCGAGGGTGTTGCCCGCCACTCTAGTACTCACGCCGCCGCGGTCATCATCGCTGACGCGCCTCTCACCAACTACGCGCCTCTCCAGCGCGACTCCAAAGAAGGCAAGATCACGACTCAGTACGACATGTACTCGCTCGACTTGAACGTCAAGCCCGACGCGATCGGTCTCCTCAAAATGGATTTCTTAGGTCTGCGCAATCTCACTATTCTCCAGAATGCCGTCAATATCATCCAGCAATCCCAAGGGATTCGAGTCGACCTCTCCGAGCTCCCACTCGACGACAAGCTCGTTTTCGACATGCTTAGCCGGGGTGAGACAACCGGCGTCTTCCAGATGGAGTCTCCCGGCATGCGCCGACTGAGTAAACAACTCAAACCCGACGTCTTTGGTGACATTGTCGCTCTCGTCGCCCTTTATCGACCTGGTCCCATGGCACTCATCCCGGAGTTTGTCAAAGGGAAGTTAGAGCCAGACAGTGTCAAGTATCTCCACCCCGACCTCAAGCCCATCCTCGCCGAGACTTATGGGATCGCCGTCTACCAGGAGCAGGTCTTAAAGATCGCCAATGTCATGGCCGGCTATTCCTTGGGTGAGGCCGATATCTTGCGCCGGGCGATGGGGAAGAAATCTATCGAAACTATGAAAAAGGAACACAAAAAATTCATCGCCCAAGCTGTCAAACAGGGCTATTCGGAAGGATTAGCCGAGAAGGTTTGGGTCTTCATCGAGCGTTTTGCCGGCTACGGCTTCAACAAAGCCCACGCCACCAGCTACGCTATGATCGCCTATCAAACCGCTTATCTCAAGTCCCATTATCCAGTCGAGTATATGACTGCCCTCATGTCCGCGGAGTCCGGTAGAGAAGACAAGATGGCGCTCTCCCTCGAGGAATGCCGCCTTATGGGTATCCAGGTGCTTCCACCCTCTATTAACCAATCTGAGGCTGATTTTCGCCTGGTGGATGAGTCCTCTTCGCTGGGGGGTAAAGCCATTCGCTTCGGTTTTACGGCTGTGAAAAATGTGGGCACTGCCGCGATCGACAACATTCTCGTTGAGCGGACTGGGGCAGGGGAATTTAAGAGTTTTACTGATTTTATCGCGCGAGTCGATACCCAAAAAGTCAACAAAAAAGTTCTCGAAAGTCTTATCAAAGTCGGTGCCTTCGATGCCTATGGCAAGCGCAGTGTTATCCTAGAGGAGATCGATCGGGTTCGCAATAAAGTCGGTAAGTCCACGAGTGAAAAAGACTCCAACCAAGGGGGACTATTTGACAGTCTGATCCAAGAAGCTGTTTCACTGAGTGACGATTGGCAGTCCACAAAGGAAGAATTTGGATCTCGTGAGTTGATGGAAATGGAGCGGGAGCTGCTGGGGATCTACCTGCGTGAGCATCCCTCCCAAAAACTTCTCAAAGACTCTCGCACAGAGTGGATGACTCCCTTGAGCGAGCTCCCCGAGCAAAAAGATCAAAAAGTGACTATCATCGCCATGATCAAAACGGCCCGGACAGTTCTGACCAAGACCAAGCAACAGGAGATGGCTTTTCTCTCTCTGACCGATGAAACCGGCGAGGTCGAGGCGGTCGTCTTCCCCAAAACTTACGCGTTAGTCAAATCCGCCCTCATCCCCAATGCCGTTGTGCAAGTAAAGGGCAAAGTCGAGGAGCGCGAGGATCGTCTATCATTCATTGTCGATTCTATCGAGCCAATTATCGAGAGGTCTGACAACCCAGACCAAGTAGTCGACGACAAAAACACTATTCGTATCCCTCGTGGCACGAGTAAATCCGTTCTGCTTGAGCTCAACAAACTACTCCAAGAGAACCGTGGTGATGACCAAATCACTCTGATCTTCCAGAATGCCCACGATTCCCGCACCCTAGTCCTACCCTTTGGCGTCAACTATACAGAGGGTCTCCAAAGCAAGATCAAATCTCTCCTTGACTTCGCCTAACCTTCGGTTATATAGTTAAGTGATGATCCAAAGAATCTCCGAACCAGTCTCTGTCACCTTTGGCGCTCGTCCTCTATCCATCATCTGGAAAAGTCGTGACTACCCCGTGACCCAGCTCGGCCTCCACCATAGCTACCGCGACGGCGCCACCCGCCACCACGTGTTCTCAGTGGTCGCCCAGGACCTCTTTTTCCGCCTCAATCTCAACACCGATTCTCTCCACTGGACGCTTGAGGAGGTTAGCGATGGATTACCTGACTAAATCGTATAGCAGTGAATCCGTAAATCCGTTTCCCCGTTTGCGGTTACACGGGAACACGGGCATACGGCTATACGGTCATACGAAGTATGAACTTTAATCAATCCACTCCAAGTATCATGCACATTGACCTCAATTCTTGCTTCGCCAGCGTCGAGCAGCAAGCCAACCCACTGCTTCGAGATAAGCCAGTCGCGGTCGTCGCTAGCGACGCTCCCTACGGCGCTATCTTGGCACCAAGTGTGGAAGCCAAGCTCTGGGGGGTCAAAACCGGCATGAGTCTAGAGGAGGGTCGCCGACTCTGCCCCTGGCTCATTTCTCGCCTCGCTGATCCTGACAAATATCGCCAGATCCACGGGGCTATTGGGGAGTTATTAAACGATTATTCACCCCACGTCATCTCCAAGTCCATCGACGAATTTTGCCTTGTACTGCCAGGGATCAACCCTCACGATCATCAACTACGAGGGTTGATCCCTAGTAAAGTGGCCCAAGAAATCAAACAAAGAATCAAATCTGAGATCGGCGACTATCTTCGCGTCAGTATTGGCGTCTCCACCAATCAGATCCTCGCCAAGCTCGCCTCTGGTCTGCACAAACCCGACGGATTTGACGTGATCGATAGCTCGAACTCTCTACAGGTCTACAGCTCCATCTCTCTCACTGACTTTTGCGGTATCAATACCCGCAACGAGGCTAGACTCCACCGCGTGGGCATCTTTACCCCTCTCCAGTTCTATGGCTCCAACGTTCAAACGCTCCAGTCAGCTTTTCAGTCAGTCCTGGGTCGTTACTGGTTTACGCGTTTACGTGGCTACGAGGTGGATGACATCGAGTTCACGCGTCGCAGTTTTGGCCAGTCCTATGTCCTGCCGCGTCCAATGGAGATTAGCGAGTGGCGGCCCATCCTGGCCAAGCTCGTGAGTAAAGCCGCCAGGCGTCTGCGTGCCTCAGGTCACTCTGCCAGCGGCGTCCACCTCTCCCTGCGATATGGTGACGGCTCTCATTGGCACGCTGGTCATAACACCCCCAACTTACTTTTCGACGATGCTAGCCTCCTCACCTCTGCCCTAAATCTTTTTGCCAAAGCTCCCCATCTCCCCGTCAAGAAGATTGCTTTTACTTGTTTTGGTTTAGACAAAAACGATACTCAGCTCAGTTGTCTCGTGGACAAAATCAAGCAGAAATCTCTCGTTCTTTCACTCGACAAGTTAAATGATAAATGGGGCGAATATACTGTGACTCACGGCTCATTCCTCGGTTCACAGGGACACGTTCGCGATGCCATAGCATTCGGCAAGTGAAGTAGAATATAGCTATGCAATACACCCTCATCCGCGCGCGCAAGCGCACGCTCTCGCTCCAAATCAATGCCACTGGGGAGCTCATCGTCCGGGCTCCACTCCTCCTGCCCAAATTTTTCATCGATCAATTCGTGCGCGCTAAGTCTGCCTGGATTGCCAAACGCCTGGACGATCTACAAAAACCTCGGCGTCGCCGCATACGTCACTTTAGCGAAACTCAGCTCAAACAATATGTTGAGAGAGAAATCAAAAAATACTCTGACCTCATGGGGTTAAAACCCGCTGATCTCCGCTTCACCAGAGTCCGCTCTTATTGGGGCACCTGTGCACCCTCAGGCATCTTGTCCTTCAATCTCTCCCTCTGCTTCGTCCCCAAAGAGGCTGTCACCTACGTCGTCGTTCACGAGCTCGCCCACCTCCGCTATCGCGGTCATGGCATGCGTTTTTGGCAATTGGTCAACCAAACCTACCCTCCAGCCCCTGCCATGCGGCGCCTCCTCCGCCAGCACTCCCGCTTCACCAATACCCTATAACTTGCAAAAGTCTAGCTAATATAGTAGCATTCAACCACTATGGATAAGCGAGAACGATTTAAATTTCTAGGACATCTTTTGCCTATAGTACGCACAGATCACATCGACGATCCTGGTGATCCAGTAGCCGACCGTAATGCAGCTATCTGGCTTGCACTCATCGCAGCTTCTATTTTCGCAATTCCAGTTATACGTTCACTATCATCTCACTAACACTATCGCCGTCGGCAAACTGCGTCCAGGACCAGCCTTATAGCTCCCTTCATACCACAAGGCTGTCGAGCCACCTCCATCCAAGTTTAGGGCGTTTTGTAATCCCAGAGTTTTGAGTACTTCTGCACTATCTCCAAAGGAGGCGCCGTAGATATGACCAATGACTATCGCCCCGTCCTTTACTCCGATGAATCCTCTCGTCCCCTTACCATTCTCCTCAGTCGTGGCGACTCCTCCATCACGCAGCAATCTCGGGTAGTTCGCGAGTCCCCCTCCTCCACTCCCGTCTGCTCCCCACTGCACTGTCTGATCATAAAATGATAAAGAGCTCCCGTACGCTGCCACCAGTGGCACGCTCGAGTAGACATTATTAGCCCTGTTGAGCACGGCTTTAGTCCGTCCATTTACCGCGAGGGTGTCAAAACTATTCACTTTGCCCTGACATTTGGGGTAGTCAGGGGGACAGAAGTACGCGCCGTTAATCCCAGCGAATCCGCCGGAGGCCGAAATGTGTTCTGCGAGTGTTTTGGTGGGGCAGTTGTCACTACAATCATTGTCACTCGCCGTCTCGATCACCGCTCGCGCCCCAGGTGCGACAATCATGGAGATCACAAACTCGCCCCTGCTTGTTGCGACTTTTTGACGACTGTAGCCACTTCCTGGCAAACTATTCGAGCTCGTGGCCGTGGGTACACTCACTTTAGGGACACTCTCGACAATTATTTTGTCGATGGTCGCATTGATCTCACTGCCCAAGGTTTGGGCCTCCTCCCACTTGCGCTCTGATAGTAGTTGGAGGAATTTGGCTAGTGATTGATCCAATTTCTTGTTGATCGTCCCTAGATCGGCTCTGCGTTCGAATAATACTGCACCATTTTGGTAAGTGGTTTGAATGTCCTCGATTTCTTTCGCGAGATTCACATTCTTCACTACCTGATCTTCATTCTTTAGTACTCCATATTCGTCAGCGACCTTGGTCAGTTCACTCACTACTGTTTGGCTATCTCTCACCTCCGCAACCAGCACTCGTTGAGTCGTAGTCTGCTCCCAGATACTCCACCCCATCCCTCCTATTATTGCCAGTAGATAACTCCCTAACAAGATTTTCCAAGCGGGACTGGTGTAGAAGCGGTATATCAACAACTTCAGCTTTTTCATGGTTTAATAATATCATGGACAAATTCTCCGCAGTCTGGCTCTCCCATTCCGCCATCAGTACCTTCAAAGCGTGTCCCCGGGCATACTACTTGAGCTATGTTTACCGTGATCCCCGCAATGGTCACAAAATCAGTCTGATCAATCCCTCCATGGCCCTGGGTTCCGCCGTCCACGAAGTATTGGAATCACTCTCGGTCTTAGCAACCTCCGAGCGGTTCAAGGTCTCGCTCATCGAAAAATTCCAGTCCTCCTGGGCCAAAGTGAGTGGCAAAAAAGGCGGCTTTAGTGACGAGGGGACTGAGGCTCGCTTCAAGTCTCGTGGGGAGGACATGTTGCGCCGCGTCATGGCACATCCGGGGCCCCTGGAGCGTAAAGCGGTCAAAATCAAAGGTGATTTGCCCCAGTACTGGCTCTCAGAGGAAGATAACTTGATGCTGTGTGGCAAACTAGATTGGCTCGAGTACTTACCAGACGGAACTGTGCAAATTATCGATTTCAAAACTGGGGTAGGAGAGGAGAAAGCTGATTCGCTCCAACTCCCCATCTATTATCTTCTCGCCCACAATTGTCAGACTCGCGAGGTCAAAGGTGTCAGCTACTGGTATCTCTCCCGCGACGATGCTCCCCTTGCCAAGGCGCTACCCGATCGTGAAAAATCAGAGTCACTCCTGCTCAAAATTGGTAAAGAGATCAAGCTCGCCCGCTCTTTGAATCGTTTTAAATGTCCCCTTGGTGACACAGGGTGCAAGCACTGCCATCCTTACGAAAAGATCTTGCGGGGGGAGGCAGAGTTTGTGGGGGTAGGGGAGTTTAACGCCGATATCTACACAGTGAGTGAGTCTTCATTATCTGGTGAGAGTGAGATACTATAGACCCATGAAAATACCCTCCTTCGACACTTTTCGCGATGTTGAGTTGTGGGAGGCGTATATTCAAAGTAAACTCTCCTCTTTTGAAAAAGACCCTTCTTCCTATCTCAAATATTGGTACATAGAGTCACAGGAAAACTCCCACGCCTACCCCTCTCAGGGTATGTTGACCACCCCTTTTGATTTTTTAGGTAGCTACAAAAAAGGCATGGTCCCACCCGAGCGTATGCTCCAGATTCTGCGAGTTCGGCAATATTTCCTCGAGCTCTTCAATCACCCGGAACGGTTATCCTTTCTGAAAGCTGTCGATCGTCAAAAATGGGTAGCTCCTCAAAAACTCTCTAACTTAGTTATGGAAAAAGCTCTCGCCGAGGGCACGGCCTTAACAATCGAAGACTTGGGTATCGAGGTGGTAGGCTCGCAAGGCTCGCGGATTTCTCGCACCGACCGCTTCCTCCAGGGCCCTTTCGTTAAACTGGGCAAACAAGCCCGCTCTATTCTCGTGGGTTCGGCCATGCCAGATATCTACGCGAGCGTCTACGCTTTATCGACTATGGCCCAGTGTCATTGTTTGACGGGCGTACCCAGGAACGGCCCCCTCGCCAATATTACTAGACAACAAGATATCATCAAGCAGGTTTGGACTGCGCTATCTGAGAGCGAAGTCTTGCTCGACCGCTCACCCTCTGACCGTGCCTACTTACTCAAAAAGTGGAAAAGTAATATCATGGGCGTCGTCGAGGCAGATCCAGTCAAAGCTCTCAAACGGGTCAAGGCGCTTTATGAAGTAGGTGTCCGAACTTTCCGGATTTACTCGCCCGAGCCAGGCATTAATGCCCTCATGACTCTCAAAAAAATGCGCAAAATTTACGGCGATGAGCTAGAGATTTACGTGGGACAAGTAGTGGATGTCGTTCAAGCTAGACAACTAGAGGGTGCTGGGGCTGACGGGCTCTATATCGGGATAGGTGGGGGAGGTCGCTGTATCACGGGGGTCAGGAGTGGTTCCGTCATAGATTGGCCCATGCTACTGTGGAATTTGCGGGGAGAAATAGACATCCCCGTGATTGTAGAGGGCGGCGCTAGTGACCATGTAGCCACTACCTTGGCGCTAGGTGCCTCTGGCATCGGAGTTTCTCGCATCGCGGGTGGTGGCACTATCGAGTCACCAGGTGGCATGCTCTATTGCATCGACGAGCAAGGCAGATATTTCAAGCCCTACGGAGGTGAGGCCTCCTCTCGCACCAAGTATTTAGACAAAAAAATGCTCCCATTTTCGATCCCTTCCTTTGTGGAGGGTGAGACCCGCAAGTCTTATATGGATCACTTACCCTACGGAGCCCCCACGATGCCCTTCCATCTCTATTCCCTCACAGAGGATATTATTCTTTCACTAGTATTTCGTGGTACCCCCACTCTCTCAGAATTTCAGAACCTCGACCCCTCGCCTTTGCGCAGAAATACCGAGAGTGGGGGACGTCTGCAGAACCCTCATTAGTCGTGGTAGAATAAACCATGCCGCTCGCCACCAAATATATCTTCGTTTCTGGGGGAGTGCTTTCTAGCCTCGGTAAAGGGATCACAACCGCCTCACTCGGTCTCCTCTTGCAAGCCAAGGGATACCACGTCACGATCGTCAAGTGCGAGAACTATCTCAATATTGATTCTGGCCTCATCAACCCCCTGGAGCATGGCGATGCATTCCTTTGCGAAGACGGAACTGAGACTGATATGGATCTAGGTAACTATGAGCGTTTCCTGGGCAAGAATCTGGGCAGTCACAACTTCGTGACCCTCGGTCAGATATACAAGGCAGTCATCGACCGGGAGCGAGACAACGGCTATGGAGGTGAAGACATCGAGGCCATCCCTCACGTGACCGACGAGATTACTCGTCGGATCAAATTGGCCGCCGAGCTAGACCAAGCCGAAATTTGTCTCGTCGAGCTGGGAGGCACGGCAGGTGAATACCAGAACGCTCTCTACTACGAGGCCAGTCGGATCATGAAACTCGCGGGCGGCGACACAGTCGTCCACGTCCACGTCTCCTATCTACCCACTCCCGCTCATGTGGGAGAACCCAAAACCAAGCCTACTCAGCTCTCCGTCAAACAACTTAACGCCATGTCTATCCAGCCGGATTTTTTGGTAGCCCGCTGTGAAGGTGAGTTGGATCTTCGGCGTCGAGATCGTCTCGCTCTCTTTTGCAATGTTCATTCAGAAGATATCATCATGAATCAAGATCAAAAGAGTATTTACCAAGTTCCCCTCAACTTTCACGCCCAAGGCTTTGACACTAAGATCCTGGCGAAATTGGGTTTACCCGATCACAAATCTGATTTGAGCGCTTGGGAAACACTAGTACAGAAGGCTCTCGTGAAGAAAACCAAGAAAGTTACTCTGGCGATCGTAGGCAAATATTTCAAGACTGGTGATTATAACCTCAAAGATAGTTATCACGCCTTGTTTGAAGCGCTTGATCACGCTAGTATTGAGTCGGGTATCGAGCTCGAGATCAAGAGCATCAATTCGGCTTTGATCGAAAAAGAGGGGACAGGACAACTTGAGGGTGTGCAGGGGATAATTGTTCCTATTGGCTGGGGAGCTAGGGGTACGACCGGCAAGATTATGGCGATAGAGTATGCCCGCACGCACAAGATCCCATATTTAGGGCTCTGCTATGGCCTCCAATTGGCGGCTGTCGAGTTTGCTCGTAATGTAGTGGGGATCAAGGACGCCAACTCGACTGAGATCGACGAAAACACCAAAGACCCCATCATCCACGATATTCCTTTCGATCCCAAATATCAGCGGATCAAAGGGAATGGCGTCTCTATGCGACTCGGGGCCTACGACTGCGTACTCAAAGAAGGGACTCTCGCTCACAAAATTTATGGCACCACCAAGATCTCCGAACGCCATCGTCACCGCTACGAAGTTAACAATGCTTACCGCCAGAGACTAGAAGACAAGGGATTCGTGATCTCTGGTACCTCTCCTGACGACTTTTTTGTCGAGATGATCGAGTTACCCACCTCGCTCCACCCCTTCTTCCTCGCCACCCAAGCCCATCCGGAGTACAAGTCTCGTCCATTATCTCCCCATCCCGTCTTTCTAGCTTTTCTCAAAGCTATGTTATAATTCTCCCCATGACCAATCAAATTACTCACAAAGAAACAACTTTCCACGTCGGAGACACGATTCGTGTCCACCAGACGATCAAGGAGGGAGACAAGTCTCGCGTCCAGATCTTCGAAGGTGTCTGCATCGCCATCCACGCTAAGGATGATCCCACTTTTGTAGTTCGCAAGATCGCCACCGCCGGCATCGGCGTCGAAA
This sequence comes from uncultured Pseudomonadales bacterium, assembly GCA_964347565.1. GTDB lineage: Bacteria > Patescibacteriota > Microgenomatia > UBA1400 > UBA12108 > CAJAUT01. Next base: position 29,635 of record CAYFZD010000010.1, read on the forward strand.
AGATCTTTCCCCTGCACGCCTCTGTCATCGAGAAAGTAGAAGTCAAAAAGACCAGTTTCACTCGCCGTGCCAAGCTCTATTTCCTGCGCGATCTCAAAGGCAAGGCTGCCACTAACGTCCGCATTGCCAAGACAGTTTAATTTTCTCGTGTTAAAATATATTGGTTAGTTCTCTTGTGGGGCCTATCGCTGCACATCGAGTCACGCAGTGACCCGAGATATGTATCCAGATACGAAGTAATCTGGGATACCAGTTGGTTAGCACAAGAAATAAGTGGGGCCTATAGCTCAGTTGGTTAGAGCACCTGCCTTTTAAGCAGGGTGTCCTGGGTCCGAATCCCAGTGGGCCCACCCCGTAAAATGACTACGTCATCACGGGGTAAACCATATGTACTATGTCTACTTACTAGAAAGTAATTTAGATAAAACTTGGTATATTGGGTTTACTCCAGATAATCCTCAAACCAGATTATCTAAACATAATGCTGGATTGGTGTATTACACCAAACGCAAAATGCCATGGAAATTAATATATTTTGAAGCTTATCTACTAGAAAATGATGCAACTAGTAGAGAGAAGTTTCTCAAAAGTGGCTCAGGTCACAATTATATTAAGCATCAATTAAAATATTATTTAAACTTGAATAGCTAAATATGCGGTTTACCGTGTGACGAGCGAAGCGAGTTTTACACGGCCCTATCGTCCAGAGGTTAGGACACCTGGTTTTCATCCAGGTAACCAGGGTTCGATTCCCTGTAGGGTCACACA
>CAYFZD010000011.1:0-26683 GCA_964347565.1 uncultured Pseudomonadales bacterium
GCGAATCAATCAAGGAATTCCGTAAAGCAAGTAAAGAAAATAAATAAGAAGGAGCTATTATGTTTGCTAATATTGGCACTACCGAAATCATTATCATTGCGGTTGTCCTGCTCGTTCTTTTTGGCGCCCGTTTCTTACCCAAGATGGGCAAGAGTCTCGGCGAATCCAAGGTCGAGATGAAAAAGGCCACTCAAGATTTGAGTAAAGCTATCAAAGACGAAGAGTAAGTAACTGTTTTTATTGACACGAACCTCCTATCTCTCTACACTTAAGAGATAGGAGGTTTTTTTATGTTTAGCAATATTGGTCTAGGTGAAATCCTCATTATCGCCATCGTGCTCATGGTTCTCTTTGGCGGTCAAAAATTCCCCGAGTTGGCTCGTGGCATCGCCCAGGCGATGAGGGAATTCCGCTCTGCCCTCAAAGACGACGAAGACGAGAAAAAGGCCAAATAGGATGCGCCGCCTGCTCGCCCTAGTCATTGTTCTATTGACCATCGTCCATCGTCCATCGGCCATTGCATTAGCCGCCGATTACCAGCAGTGTACAACTAGCGCCACCTGTACACTAGGAGAGTATCTCTACGACGACGACTACTCAGCTCTCACCGGCGCCACTTGTACCTTAACCGCCAAATATCCCGACGATACCTCATTCTTAAATGGCGTAGCCATGACTGGCGCCGCTGACGGATGGTATAGCTACGACGCCACGATAGGTACAACTGAGGGTCTCTACCGCGCCACACTTTGTTGTACTCCTAGCTCTGGACTCATGTGTTTGGATAAGACCTTCGAAGTCAAAGACGCACCCCAAGCTCAGCTCACGGCCGCCGATGTCTGGAGTTACTCCTCCCGCTCCCTCTCCACTTTTGGTTCACTGGTCACTGATGTGTGGGGTAGTTCTACCCGCACCTTGACTAGTTTTGGCACACTAGTTGCTGACATCCTCGGATCTTCGAGCTCCACAACCTCAACTACCACACCATCGCCTGGGACTTTGGCGGCTGTTATCGTCGAGCAAAATGAACAGCGAGCTCTCCTAGAGAAACTAGTCAACACTCCCGTCATCTCCCTTACTCTGGGTGATGGGCTGAGTATCCCAGATTTAGAAACCAAAATAGATGAGAGCAAGCGCCAGGCAAGTACGTTATACGACAATATCTCCGCCGCCAAGTCACGCCTGATGGTACTCGACACCAAATGGGATCGACTCGACACATCATCTGCCCAGAAAGAGATCACGGCCGTCTCCCTCCTGTTTCAGGATAGTTCTGCGCTCGAGGCCCTATCCCAATCTTGGGACACTACCATCATCAGTTCACTCAACCTAGAGACTAAGGCTCTCAAGGAGACGCTTTCACTTTTACTCTCTGCCACTTCCCTCTCAAAATCAGCCGTTGCTCCCTCCTCACTGGTTACAAGCCTCACTCACCTTCAGAATCTAGAAGATGTGCTGGGTGATACCACCAACTCGCCCAGTGATTCTACCGTTTTTGGCTATCTCGCCTCGGTAGGGCAAAGAAACGAAAGTCTCTTAGGTGAGGGACACAAAATCTCGGCACTCCTAGAAAACTTGAGCGGTCAAGGTCAGAACCTGGCCCAACGAGAAATCACTTCGATCAAAGATCGACTCCTGAGTCTGAATCAGTACCCAGGTGGATCCTCTCTCGCCAATCCTGCCAAAGTACATAGCGATACGAGAATCAACCTCAAAAACATTCTCTATAGTCTCCAGGCACTTGTTGGGCTCAACCGCCAAATCCTCGCGATGAATGTCGGTGACCCCATTCGCTCGCTCTGGCTTGAGGAAGGTAGTATTATCTTTCGCGCCGTAATCACCAATCCCAGCACAATTATTAGCCAAACTGTGCCACTCAAATTTTACTTGCCACGTGAACTCAAAAACGAAGATATCCTCGACATAGAGCCCTCGCTCTCTACTACCTACGACTCCACCGAAGAAGCACTCTACGCCTCCGGCACCTACAACCTCAAGCCAGGGGAAACCAAACTCGTCTATGTGGAAGTCGAAGATATCTGGAGCTTAGACGACGCTCAGCTCCTGACTCTGCGCAACCAAGCCAAAGATCTCCTTAAACCTCTCGAGAAAACGGCTTACTTCTCTCAGGGTTCTATCCTCAAGTCTGATATCGATGTCACTCTCGATAAAGTTGCCTTAAATACCGGCAAAGCCATTACCCCAGAGAACCGCATTCGCACCTACCGCGAAGCCATGCTCGAGCTCTCCAAGGTGACAGCCAACATGAATCGCCTCCAAGATCTCGTCGCTCAAGCCTCTGGTACTGGTTCACTCTTTGGCTTTGTGGGCGGTGTCCAAACCGTGGCAGTCTTTGGAGTTATCCTCGTCGTTATTGCGGGCTTTATTTTCCTCACTATCTACTTCAAGAAACTAGGCTTGACTCCTAATCTAGATACTATGGCTCCTGACACTACCCAAACAGCCCCCGTCGCGACTCATCTCTCCTCACTAGAATTACCCGTTCACTCTTCTCCCCGCTGGGTGATGCCCCTTATCATCCTCTTAGTCGTCATCATCACCGCCTCTAGCACCATCTTCCTCACTCGTGCTGCCAAACCCAAGACCCCACCCATCATCAACCAAATTATGACCTCTCCATCACCCGTTGCCTCGCCCTCTCTTTCCCCCACCGCCTCACCAGTCCGCAACGACATCACGGTCAAATCAGAAAAAGACGTCTTAGGCTCACAGAGTGCGACGCTTTTTGCCTTAGATGTCCCAGAGGACTCCTCCGTCAATATCCGCAACGCCCCAGAGAGCGACGCCGACATCATTATGGCCATCAAAGCAACTCAAGACGTCTACGTGTTCAAAGAATCCGGTGATTGGCGCCAGATCGGCTTTACAGAAGCTGATATCACGAAGGGATACTGGGTTCACAGTCAATTCCTCACGCCCTTAAGTTCGCGCTAGGTGCTGTTGCATGTGTTTGCCGTACTGAATCAAAAAGTATGAGCCTACTCCTATCGACATCAACATCCCCACCAGAAAAACTATAAAGGGCAGTCTCTCCTCTGCCTCACCTAATCTAAAATTAGGTTTCATCGAAACCATGATAGTCCAGGTTTGGTCATATAGTCTGACAACCCTCTTAGTTGTCAGATTACTCTGAGTTTGATCAAAACTTGGATCATGGTCATATAACAATCTATCTGACGTTGTCGCCTCACCCTGATAAATTTGAAAGTCTAAATAAGGGTATGGATCATCTTTGCCAAAAATTTCGTCAAATGCCTCATCAGACCGCAATGATATGGCAACTATTCCGGCAAAATTAGCTCTTCGATCAGCTAATCGCTCTATCTGTGTGTTGGGAGTATAAAGTGGCAACATCATCAAAAATCCTGGATCACCCGTTGTCTGGAGTGTCAGCGACATGGTCGTAGCCAAAGCATTGTGGTCACGAGCATAAAGTACCGCCTCATATCGATCTGGTTTCGAAGCAAAGTCTAATCCTAGTACATTCTCTCGTCCTGATAGAGGTGTCACGTAGACCAGCGGGTACACCAATTCATTATTTGATGGAGGTGTTATTTTGTATGTTTGATATATCTCTGGGATATTCGGTTCCCGTTTTATACTTTTTATCATAGATCCAACTTGAATATTCTGCACCGCCTTTATATAGAAAAAACTCGAGAATCCAGTTTTATCTTGTAAATTTGTGCTCAGCGAATCGACATATGTCGAGAAATTATGATAATCAAAGCGTCCTACACTATTCCAATATGCCCGTAAACCCTGCAGCATAAGGATATTGGTGATCATGCTGTGATTGTAAGTCGAGGCGATCTGGTCAGCTTGAAGGCCAAATAGTCTCTCTACCCTGGCGCGAACGACTCCTTGGGTGAGCCATCCTGCTGCAAATGTCACCCCTACCAATAAGACAAGAATAGTAATTATCGCGATCAATGCCCGCTTATGTTTCAAACTCTCATCCATGCCTTCATTAAAGCAATATAGTGAGGTATCGTCAAATTTACCTCACCCCGTAGTTAAATCCTGCATGGATCACTATTGCGAGGAATAATCCCAGCCATCCCAGCCCATTCTTCATTCCCCACCCAATCACGGCACCTGTTAGTGCGTGCATCGGCACCGTGAGTAGTAGCCTCATCCCCATCACTCCCCACTGTCCGCTACTCCACGCGTTCAAGCTAAAGAGGATCGCCTCTGACAACCCAAACACAAGTCCCACGATCCACCCCCTACCTCCCGTTCTCAGGATCAGCCACTTCACCAGCTCTTCCAGTATCGGTGGGTACTGCCACACGCTACTCACAAGTAGTAGGATGAGCGGTGCGATCGCGCTATAGAGTCCGGCTTCTAGCATACCCTCCATGCTAGCACATCTAGTCATTTTACTAGTGTTTAATAGGCAATTTTATAGCCCCGTAGTAATCCCTAAAACTCCCTACCTAGTCCTCACTCCGTACACAGATCTATCTCGTCTACCCACCGAGAGTGCTTTATGTACACTTTTATTACTCTTAATTTAATCAGGTAAAGCAAATTCCAGCAGTTCTCTTCGATAATTGATCACTGATTCGTTGATAATTGATAAATTTACTCAAACCCCTCTCGCCTCGGATCCCATATTATGCATATTACTAATTCCTATTTCCTAGTTCCCAATTCCTCCTGTTAAACCACTTTCCCACTCTTTCACAGCTGGTAAAAACTAGTAAAAAATACTCTAGTAGCTCGATATTAGCGCTTTCACTCGTCCCACTGCTAGCGCTACGGTGATCGCTTTGGTATTTAGCTTCCAGCGCAGTCCTTTGGCGCCATCTCTCCCCATCGGCTCGATCAAGACCATGTCTGCGATCCGTTTGCGTGACATGGCGGAGAGTACGCCCCCTAACTGCTTCTCTACCACCCCAGTTTTACGCGCGAGCTCGCTAGTTGTCACCACGCTATCAGATTTAGAGAGCAAGTACTTAAGCACCACCAGCTGATTCTTTGACAATTTCCCTAGCTCCTGGTCAAACGGTTTCTCCATACGCTCTATATTATCTACTTTCTCTACTCATTGCAAGTACTCTACTTACTCCATATCCTCGAACCCACTAGCTAACGATATAATGATTTAAATCATGATATCGCTACAAGTCAAACAGTATATTCCCCTCTTTGTCCGTCCTTCTCACTTCCGCCCCCACTTGCATCAACCTATCTAGTGTTTCTGCCGTCGGATGCCCGTAGCGATTTTTGGCTCCGGCGGAGATCACGGCTATTTCTGGTCGCAATTTTTGGAGGAATTCGAGGCTGTTTGCATACTTTGATCCATGATGTCCTACTTTGAGATAGTCAATATCGGACAATCCACCCATTTCTAACAAGGATTTCTCTGTCTGGAAACCGATGTCACCCGTCAAGAGAACCCTGATATTATCCTCTAGTAATAGGAGCACCACCGACCGCTCATTGAGATCCCCTCGTTTGGCACTCGCCCCTAGGATCTGCTCACGTTTTTCCTTATTCATTTCATCACTAAACACCGCCACATATTCCTCTATCGTCTCTGGTGGCCATAGCACTTGGAACTCGAGACTATCGCTACCATCTACCTGCCCAACTTGGATGAGATCACCTCTCTCTACCCCCTTTGCGACCACTGTGTTCTGACCCAACTGACCTACGAACTTAGTAAGCGCATCGCTCTCATGCACCCCGTCCGCTGTGACAAACTGTATCACTTGGTATCTCTCTATCACTGCCCCCAATCCGTTCATATGATCAAAGTCTGTGTTGGTCAGGACTATGAGCTCAATTGTGCGGTCATAAAAAGGCAAGTGCTTCTCCAGGCAAGAGAGGATTTTCTCACTGCTGGGTCCCCCGTCAATCAGCGTTTGGTTACGACCTTTGATTATGAGGATCGCATCCCCCTGCCCCACGTCACACACCACCATTCTTGCCTTCTCTCCTGGCATCTGCCCCACTACCAAGATCACCAGCCCCAAGATCAATCCCGCAAAATAGTAAGCTTTTCTCATCTGACTATTACATCATAAAGATAAGCTGAGCAGGTTATCTGATCTTGTTAACTCCCAAACCATCTTATCACCCAGACCACATAGGCCAGCGGGACATATGCCAGCCAGGCCATAACTTGTCCCCCAACCAGCACTCCTGCAGAAACCCCCATAATCAGTGGTACTACCGGTAATACTAGGGTATTAACAATCGGAGAGATCCAGCTCACCCGTCCAAAGTGGTAGAGAATGATGGGTAGGGTCGCTAGCGTGGCCGCCAATGTCGGGAATAAGTACGTCTCTACGGCCTTCCACACTCCCTCATTGGAGAATTTGAGAATTTGTGATTTGAGAACTTGCATTCTCGGCTCCAGATATAGTAGACCTGCCGTGGCCGCAAATGAGAGCTGGAACCCAATATCCAGGATTAGGAGCGGATTAGTCAGTAGCATGATCGCTCCCGTCACCCACAGGAGTCGCCTCGCCTCTGAGGGTCGCCCAAAGTAATACGCGATCAAAGTTAGGCTCCCCATCACCCCCGCCCGCACCACCGACGCACTGCCTCCTGCGATCACTACATACAAAATTATGCCTGCCACTCCGATCCCACTCGCCACTCCCCGACTCACCACTCCCCCCACCACTCCCATCAACACACTCGCGACCACGCTGACGTTGTACCCACTCGCCGCCACGATGTGAAGTGTCCCCGTAGAGACAAGTTGCTGGTAAAAATCCTGCGGCATCTGACCTTTGACTCCCAGGAGTATTCCCGCAGCCAAGCTGGACATGGGCTCTGGCAGAGTTTTTTCCAGTATCCCAACCCACCTTTCTCTCAGTTTTCCCAGAGCGATTATCACACACCCGGTGTGTGGGCGCTCTTCACACCGGGTGTGTCCTATCACCTCAAATGTCGGCTCCGCCATGACAATTCTTATTACTTGACCCATTAGCACTTTTGGCATGACTTTGCCAGTAAAGGCGATTCGACTCCCAGGTATAATCTCCGCATAACCCCTCAAACTGATGTACCATAGCCCTTGCCTGATGATCGTCTTTGAGTCAGTATATTCTGGTCGCTCCAAAATCGTTGCGGTGAATCTGACCTTTGAGTCAGGTGTCCAACTCTCACCTAATGGGGACTGTATAAATGTCCATCGCCAGACAAACAAGCTAATAAATACTAAGACTATCTTTAATTTTGTCATAAACGGATTGCGGGATCTTGGCTTTACTCACCAATTCTTCTGTGCTCCCATAAGGTCGATTGGCGATGATCGCCTGGGCTCTCACCTCCCCTATCCCCGGCAATTGATCCAGTTCTCCCAAGCTCGCCGTATTGATATTAATCTTGCCTGATTTTTGCAACCCCAGGGTTGATCCCTCGCTCTGCAAGGGATCAACCCTCGCAATCGATGGGATATAAATTTTCTCCTGATCTTTGATCTCCTTCGCCAGATTGAGCGTCTGCGCCACCCACTCCCGGTCCGCATCAGCCGCTAGCCCCCCTGCCATCACGATCGCATCTCCTATCCTCGCCCCACTGGGTAATTTGTACACTCCTGTCTTCTCCACCGCCCCCGCCACATCCACTACGATTTCTCCTTTGGTGCTTTGATTCTCTGATTCTTTGATTATTTCCACCGTACTTTTCTCGGGCATGATCTCCCCCCACAATCCATACCCTAGCAGTCCCAACCCGACGACACCCACGCCAGCCAACAGTCCATACTGTTTGAGCCACTCCATACCCTCATAATACCCTATCTATTCACCCACATCACGAGCCCAAAGATCAGTAGCCCTAGTACCAAACTCACCACTTGTTCCCTCTTCATCTTCTTCCCCTCCCTATACCCCCAAAAAGCCACCGTCAGGGAGATGAGTACGATCGTGACCCTCCGCAACAGACTCGAGATCCCGATGGGATTGTCTCTTAGTAGCCCCACATACCACAGCGAGCTCACGCCAAATAAGATTCCCTGTAAAGCACCCCACCCCACATTCCTCCACCCTACCCTCAAAGTTTGCCCCTGATAGGCCACGTAGGCTAGTCCACCCGCCAGCATCCCCAGGTATTCATACAACATGGCTTGCGCGGGAGAGTAGGCGAGCGTGGTCACGGCCCATTTGGACTCGATATTGGTGAGCGCGACAATGATCGCCGAGAAAGCCAGGGCGTTACTCCATTTGATCCTACCTTTGATTTGCGTCCCTTTACCCTGGTACAAAATCATTAAAACGATGGTCAACCCCAGGGCGATTACATTGACCGCGCCCTGCAAGTGGCGAAAATCAAAATATCTCCACTCGGCAAAAAAGATTCCCGAAAAGAGGATGATCAGCAGTTGTGACATGGGGTAGGAAAACACGGCCGTCGCTGCCATCTGCGTGCGGATCGCCGAGAAATAGAGGGCGAGCGACACCGACTCCAGCAGCCCAAACGTGAATATCGCTACCACTCTCCAGTCAAACACGGTGGGCACTCCCCCAGATATCATGAGTACGCCGATCACAAAAATCAGGGTCGTCACATCGCGGATCACCCCGCCCTGAAAAGCCCCGAGGTTCATCACCAGTTTCTTCCCCGCCACCTGCGCCAACCCCGACAATACTCCCGTCAAAATCACTGCGACCTGCCAGTTCATCACTCTATCTTACACCACCAGATTCACCAATTTCCCCGGTACAAATATCACTTTCTTCGCTTCGCCCGTGATCCACTTCTTAATCTGTTCATTCTTCATCACCATTGCGACGACTAATTCCTGGTTCCTCGATTCTAATTCCTCCACTTCTATGACTCCCCTCAGCTTCCCATTCACCTGCGCCACAATCTTCGCCGTCAAATTCTCCACTCCCGAGATCTGGCTAACATCTGGCCACATCACATACCCGGTATGTGATATGAGTATTTCACTTGCGGTAATTGGCGCAAACAACGAGAGCAAGCTGGCAAACATCTCTAGGTGTACTCTGGACAAAACCATCTCCTCCTCTCTCCAACTATTGATAAACTCCATCAGTCCCGCAATCGCGGTATTAAACTTCTGCTCGAGCACCCCTCGCTCCACTCGCTCGACCAATGTTTTGAGCTTTGAGGCCATCACGGGACTCGATTTATCCCCCACTTTCCCCTTTTGCTCGACCGTATCTTTGATTCTCCCCAGGAACCGCACTTGCCCCGAGATCGCGCCCGAGTCCCACGCGATCGACTGCTCCCATGGCCCCATAAACATCTCATACATCCGCACGCTGTCACTACCATACTTGGCAACCATATCGTCGGGATTCACCACGTTCCCCAACGATTTACTCATTTTCTTCCCATCTTCCGCTAGTACCAGTCCTACCGAGCGCAGGCGCAAGAATGGCTCGGGGAAGTCCACGAGGCCCAAGTCCTGCAGCACTTTGACCCAAAATCTGGCATACAGTAAATGTAAAACCGCGTGCTCCGCTCCCCCCAAGTACCAGTCGACCGGCAGCCATTTTTTGATCTCAGGAGTCGCGATTTTTGTCCACCACTCTGTGTATGACTCGCCCTTTACAGGTAGCTTCACCTGTCCCCAGAATGCAAAAGCGAGGAAATACCAACATGACCCTGCCCAGTTGGGCATCGTGTCCGTCTCCCGTTTGGCGACTCCTCCACACTCTGGGCAAGTAGTCTCCACCCACTCTGTGACTCTCGAGAGCGGCGACTCCCCCGTCTCTGTGGGCTCATACGACTCCAAGGTCGGTAGTTCTAGAGGTAATTGTGACTCTGTCAGTGGCACGACCCCATCTTTTTCGCAATAAACCAGTGGGATCGGCTCTCCCCAGTATCTCTGGCGAGAGAACACCCAGTCCCTCAGATGATAGGTCACGAGTCGTTTAGTGTGCCCCTGCTTTACCATCCATTCAACCATTTCTTTGATGAGTTCTGGGCTGATCGCTTTACCGCTAAAGGGACCCGAATTTTTCAAAACTCCCTTATTTTCATGCGCGTTGACTGGCATCTTGGGGTCAGTACGCTCCACCACCTCATCTACTTCGATTTTGTATTTCTGCGCGAACTCCCAGTCGCGCACGTCATGACCTGAGGAGCGCACGATCCCCGTCCCAAATCCCATCATCACGAAATTAGCGATCCAAATAGGCATCTTACGATTGTTATTAAATGGATCCAAGGCGTAGCGACCAGTGAAGAATCCTTTTTTCTCAAATTTGTCTTCCAGTCGATCTTTGGCACTGATCTCAGACACCTCTACCACAAATTTTTTAGCGTCTTTTTCATATTCAGTACCCGCTACCAGCTTGGCCACAAGCGGATGATCAGGCGCAATCGAGATAAAGGTATCGGCCCACATCCAGGCAGGATAAGCCGAAAAGGTCTCAAGACTTTCACTCATCCCCTCGATCTCGTGCGTGGTGACAACCCCCTCTTTCTTCCCTATCCAGTTGCGCTGCATCTCTAGTATCCCCTTAGGCCAATCGAGTTTTTCCTTGTCTAGATCAGTCAGTAGTCGCTCGGCGTAATCGGTGATCTTCATCACCCACTGAGGTAAGAGTTTCTTGGTGACGACCGTTCCACACCTCTCGTGGGTCCCATCCCCCATCACCTCTTCATTCGCCAGTCCCGTCAGGCACTTGGGGCACCAATTGATCGCGACTTTTTCTCTGTAGACTAGCCCCTTTTTGTACAGTTGCAAGAATATCCACTGAGTGATGGCGTAGTACTGCGGGTCGGTCGTGGCCAGCTCCCTCTCCCAGTCAAAGTCGAGCGACAGGTTCTGCATCTGTTTCTTAAAATTCTCGTAGTTGTGGGGCACCATCTCTTGGGGGATCTTTTTAAACTTGATTGCCGCATTCTCCGCAGGCAGGCCAAATGCATCCCATCCCATAGGTGACATGACCTCCTGCCCCTTCATCTTGAAATATCTGGCCATCACGTCACAAGCCGTGAATATCCGTACATGCCCCACGTGCAACCCCTCTCCTGAGGGATACGGGAACATGCCTAGTACGTAAGTCTTACTTGTCATGAAACTATTTTACATTACTTTGCGCTGTCAGGACTAGCAACGAATTGATCTCTCATTGTTTTAAGGTTATTTTGAGCTCCTACCCACCATGCGCCGACAACTAATGTAGCAGGACCAGTTATGCACTGCAGTGATACCAATTGCTCTACCCCAACTAACCCCGCGAAAAACAATATTGCTGAAATTCCAGTCAACCACCCCAAAGCTTTCTCTTTTGATTCCGCCGAGCCAACCAATGCCGTTTTTTCTGATTCCGAAAACCCGCTGGTATTCCCGGATAACCACATCTGATATAACTGCTTAATCGATCTTTCCACGCGTGCATTATACAAAATCCCATAATATTTTCAAGTATCATATTCTTTACACTTCCCCCATTTCCCTCTACACTCTAATCAATGCCCTCACATTTTGTACTTCACACCATCCTGCTCATTTTGTCGGTCGCCGGCGTCTATCTCTGGCTCTCTCTCCCCTTCCTGGCTCCCTATACTCTCCAGCTGGTCGCCGTGCTCGTCCTCCTCTACTTCGGCTCTCACTACCTGCGCACCCACAAGCCCAAATGGTTCCACCGCTCGGCCATCACACTTGACTTGACCATCCTCACCTCCATGATCCTCCTTCTCGTCAGTGAGACTGGCGCGCTCACTTCCCCTTTCTTTTTCCTCTGCTACTTCCTCCTCTTCGCCGTCGCCATGCTCTATGAGATCGAGGCCACGCTCGTCCTCACTGGCGTTTTCATCCTCTTTTTCTTGTTTGTCCCCGGTACCAACCTCGGCGACCTCGCCCATCTCTCTGAGCTCCTTGCCCTCATCTTTATTACTCCCCTGGCCATCTTCACTGGTCACCAGTACGAGACGACCATGGAGGCGCGCGCGCTTAGCCGCCAACTAGCCAAACATCTAGGGGAGGAAGAGTCCGATATCCTCCTCTTTCTCTCGCTCAATTTAAAAAGAACTCTTCTCTCTGCCCTTGACTCCCTCTCGGTCGTGATCCCCAAAGAGAGGGTCAAAGAAGTACGAGTCAATCTCCAGACTCTCTATTCTGATCTGAAGAATCTCTACCGCAGTGCCGACGAGCTCCAGAACACCTTGGATCGCGACACTGATCACCCGCCTGCCAAAGCTGAGCGATAGGCACTGCGGGCAGGTTGACAACCATTGACAACCATCCGCCCCCTATGTCATATTGGAGTCATGCCATCCAAATTACTCCAGCGCAATTTCGAGTCCACTCACTGTTATCACCTGCGCCACCAGGCTAAGACCGGCACCACCCTTTTTCAATCGGAGGCTGATTACAAAAACTTTGTCCTCCTTCTCTCCTACTACCTGCGCTTCCCCGACGCCACCCCACTCTCCTGGGTCAAGCGGTTGACTCCCCAAACCGTTATTACTAAGCGCGACGCCTCCTCTCTAGGGGCCTCACCAGTCACCCTCCACTCCTTCCTCCTCCTCCCCGACCATTTCCATCTCGTCCTGCGCGAGAATGTGGGAGCTTTCAAGCCTGGCATCAGCAATCTTATGCGCCGCATCTCCGTCGGCTACGCCATGTATTACAACAAAACCTATGGCGTCAAAGGGACTATTTACCAGGGCAAATATAAAAATATCGAAGTGCCACCAGACTCGCTCTCGCCTCTGATTCACTCACTCCACCACCACGAAGGCGTCAACGACACCTTCCTCACTTCTCTCCTCCACTCGTCTCGTCCTGATTACTTCTCCACCCCTCGCCCTTGGGTCACTGCGATTCCCCTGACCAGCGACCTTACCATCTCCCCCCAACTTTTACTTGAAAAATAATCATAGAGAGGTAAATAAATTTTCAGCCCGGAGCGTCTCATCTGGTGTTAGCTAACAGCCAGATAGCTGTGAGGACTGCTAAAATTGTTTACCTCGACATGAAATACTTTATAGCTCGACCGACTCCCAGTGTTCTATCCTAGGCTCACCTTCTAGCCACACACCCACCACGTCTACCCGCACTCTCCCCTCCCAGCCGTACTCACGACACCATATCTCCCCCATCCGCTTCACTTGCTCCACTTTCCAGTGGTTCACCATCTCCCAGGGCTCCCCGTATCTATCGCTCGTCTTAGTCTTTACTTCCACAAATACCACGATCTGGTTAATCTTTGCGACTATATCCACTTCTCCCCACTTACTGCGATAATTCATGGTCAAAATTTCATACCCCTTTTTCTGCAAATATTCCGCCGCCAGGCTCTCCCCCTTGTTACCTGTGATCTTATTGTCTTGTTTACTCATATACTCAGAGTGATTAAATGATTTAAATCATTTAATCACCACACATTCTCCCTATACTGCACCGCCTCGGCAATATGCGCAGGTAAAATATCTTGCTCACCCGCTAGGTCAGCGATGGTTCTCGCCACCTTGATCACTTTAAAATAAGCTCGGGCGGAGAGATCAAACTTCTTCGCCGCCATGTTTAGGAATTGTTTGGCTTCGCTAGAGAGCGGACAAAACATTTTCACTTGTTTATTCCCCATCTGGGCATTGGTATACATCCCCTTCACATTTTTAAATCGTGCATCCTGGATCTGTCGCGCATCCATCACCTTGCTTCTGATGAGGGTTGATCCCTCGCTCACATTCTGCGAGGGATCAACCCTCGTAAGTTTGTCCACCTCGACTGGATCCACCCACACATGCAGATCGATTCTGTCCAGGATCGGCCCACTCACTCTCCGTCTATATTTCGCAATATTACGCTCTCCGCAGTTGCATTCTTTGGTCGGATGATTTAGATATCCGCAAGGACAGGGGTTGGCGCTCGCCATCAGCATAAAGCTGGCCGGGTACTCTACCCTCCCCATCGCTCGCGTGATTGCCACCTTGCCATCTTCCATCGGCTGGCGCAGTACCTCTAGTACACTCCGCGAGAACTCTGGCATCTCGTCTAAAAATAACACGCCTAGGTGCGCCAAGGACACCTCTCCCGGCATGGGATTTGAGCCACCGCCTATGAGCCCGACCATCGAGGTTGTATGGTGTGGGGCACGAAATGGGCGCCGACGCACGAGCGCTCCCCCTGCCTCCATCAATCCTGAAACACTATATATCCTAGTTACCTCCAAAGATTCATCGGGTAGCAGGGGCGGCAGGATCGAAGGCAGCGCCTTGGCTAGCATCGTCTTGCCGGCACCCGGTGGACCCACGAGCAATAGATTGTGCCCTCCCGCCGCCGCCAGCGTAGCCGCCCTCTTGGCTAGCTCTTGCCCCGCTATCTCACTAAAGTCGACCAGGGGTTCGCTATCCTCCAGGATCGGCAACAATTCAATCGTTTTGAGTGGCTCAATTTGATTGACCTTCAAGGCCTGGCCTTGAAGGTGACGCAGCAACTGGGACAATTCCCTCACAGGATAAACTGTCACTCCCGAGACAACAGCGGCCTCATTCGCGGACAATACTGACACATAAATTTCCTTTACTCCCCTCTCTTTGGCCAGCATCGCCGCCAGGAGCACTCCTCGGCTATGTTTGAGCGACCCGTCGAGCCCCAATTCGCCGTAAAAATATCCCTCCTGCTCACCAATCTCCATTTCTTGTGCCGCGATCATGATCCCTACCGCAATCGGCAGATCGTAATTGGATCCTTCTTTGGGCAGATCGGCGGGAGCAAGGTTGACGGTAATTTTTTTGTCTGGATATGTGGCCCCACTATTTTCGATCGCTTTCTTCACTCTCTCCCTCGCCTCCCCCACCGCCTTATCCGGTAGTCCCACAATCGTCAGTCCGGGGAATCCCTTACTCGCCACGTCCACCTCGACCATCACCTCTTGGGCATCGAGCCCTACTGTCGCTACACTCTTCACTCGTGCCAACATAAATTCACTATAGCAAAAAACCTAACTCGCCGATGCCACCCCTTTCTCAATATACTGTTTCATGAGTGCTTGATAGGGCACATTGAGTCCGTTGGCTTTTTCTTTGAGTCGGACCAGCAAGTGTTCTGGCATGCGGATCGAAACCGGCTGGCTGGTCATCTTGAGGTTTGGGAATGCGACTTTTTTGAAATCACTCGGCTCGAAATATTCATTGAGTTTGAGTTTTAACCAGTACTCTCTCTCCTCATCCTCATTTTTGAATTTGGGGATCTTAAGTAGCTTTTTCATATAGTTCTACCTCCTTTTTATTAATGTCTCTAGCCGATATCACTCGGACGATGCCCTTGCGGACTGTAAACACGATATAAAGCAGTCTCTGCTTTTTTGTTTTGCCAAGCAAGATATATCTCTGCTCCGTATTTGAATGTTTATGGTCCGGCGACATAGCCTTGTCACGATCATTAAAAGCTCCTTCTATTTCTTCGTTGCCTACTTTATGTTTCTCATTTTTGCGGCTGTTGCCACTGTCCCACTGGAATTCAATCGGCTCTTTCCATATGATCATGTATATACCATACACTACAAATAGTCATTTTGTCAACTCACTATCCACACCCCTCGCTCCTCTCTCACCTCACCCTTGAGTAGGAGCATCGTCAGTAGTGCCGAGATCTCCCCTGCTGGTCTCTCCATACTCCTAGCTAGTTCGTTCAGCGACTTTGGCCCCTGGAGCTTGAGTTGTATAACTAAATTACTCTCATCGAGCGTCAAAACAGATTTTGCTGGCTTTATCCGTACTTTTTCTGAGTAATTTTTATCATTGAAGAAGTCTAGGGTCAGCGGTAGCGCCAATTTTTGTGACAAGAGCCAGTTACACCCCTCCGAAACGGAGGAGAATATCGATCCCGGCACGGCATATACTGGCTTTCCCATTTTCCTCGCCCAGTCCGCCGAGCTCAGTGAGCCTGACTTCCTCCCTGCCTCTACGACTATAATCAACTCTGATAACCCCACGACTATCCGATTACGCGCGGGGAACGACCAGAGTGTGCCCAGTTGCAAAGGGGGCAACTCCGACAAGAACAATCCCTCACTTTCTAATACTTTGTGATACAAATTTTCATTTTCTGGAATGATTGGCGCATCGATCCCCCATCCCAGGACTCCGATGGTCTGCCCGCCATTCTCTATGGTCAATCTATGCATTTCTATATCAATCCCATACATAAATCCCGAGATCGTCACATAACCTCGCTCCACCAATTTCGGCACGATCTCAGAGAGCACTCGCTTGCCATATTGACTCATCTTGCGTGATCCCACAATCGCCACCATCTTCTGACTTTTGAGTAACTCCCAATTCCCCCTCCCCCACAGCCCCTTGATCGTCGTCCCCACTGCCCTCAACTTCTCTGGGAACATCTCCTCCTCGCGCCCAATATAGCGACTCTCCATAGTAATACTCTATACTAAATCCATGCGCCGAATTGCAGTTGTTCTCATTGGTACATTGTTATATTGGTATGTTGGTATATTGGTCCCCCCACAAGCGCGTGCCGAGACTCTGACCTCTCCCAACTACATCTTGCGCCAGGGTAATTTTAACATCACCTCCGGTACTAAAACATCCGCCTCCTACAACTTAACCGATACCGTGGGCCAGACAGTCGCTGAGTATTTCTCGAGTGCCGGTTACCATGTCAAAGCGGGCTTCCAGTACATCTATACTCTCTACAACTTTAGCTTTAGTATCTCTAGCCTCGCCGTCAGTCTCGGATCCCTCACCCCCAATACTTTTACAACTGGTAGTCATACTCTGACTGTCTCAGCCCCTGGCCAGGGATATAGCGTCACGGCGGCAGAGGTCAACAAACTTACCAAATCAGGCAGTAGTGACACCATCCCCGACACTACTTGTGACAGTGGAAGCTGTACCGAGACTAGTGCGACGGTCTGGAGCACCGCCACTAACAATGGCTTTGGTTACAACCTGACGGGCAACGATATCTCAACTGATTTTGTCTCCTCTTCCTATTTTCGCCCCTTCCCCGATCTCTCCGCTGCCGAGTCCCCCGCCACCATCATGACCACTACCGCCGCTGGCAAAAATAGGATCGCGACTGTGACCTACAAAGTTTCCCCCAGTGGCTCCCAAGCCGCCGGAAAATATTCCACCCAAGTTGTCTATATCGCAACTCCGGTATATTAAAACTATGAAAAAACTGCTCCCCATCATCTATGCCGTCTACTCTATACTCTGTACTTTCGCGCCTTCGGCGCGCGCCCAATCCTTGAGTTTGAGCGTCAGTCCTCCTGTTGTCGAGATCCTCCTCGCTCCCAATAAAAAAGTCAGCCAAACGTTTAAGCTCCAAGTCACTGGCGAAAATATCTCATATACCCCCGAGCTCCACCTAGTCAAGTCCAGTGATGAGTTTGGTCATGTCACGATCGACCCCGCTCCCCTCAATCCCAGTTCGCTACCCTTAATTGTCTCTATCAACCCGGCTGGAGTCGCTGGCGAGCGACCTGATAGCCGGGCCGTCACCCTCACTTTCGAAGCCGCCAGTTCTGATCGCTCTCGTGATGCTTATCTCGCCCTCGTTTTCACCCCCCAAACCGATCTCCCCCTCTCAGACAATGCCGCCTCTACCTTACCCGGCATTAGTGCCCTCATACTCATCACCATTACCCCCGACGGGACTCTCCCTATCAATCTTGAAATTAAGAATTTTGAGCCTTCACTTTATCATGACTCCTGGAACATCTTCACCCTCACTCCTTCTCTCAAGAATAATGCTGATTTTATGATTCGCCCTCAGGGTAAATTTGAGATTCTTGCTCCCTCAGGTAAAAATATCTTGTCGCAGGATCTCGATCCCAATCTCATTCTGGGTGATTCCACCCGTCGCCTCACTCCTGACTTTATCTGGTCTCCTAGCTGGAAAAACATTGGCCCTCACCGCCTCCGCCTCACCATCATGACCGAGGGCGGGACTCAGCTCACGCAAGTCGAAAAAGTGATCTGGCTCCTCCCGATCAAAATTATTTGCGTATTCTTGTTGTTTATTTTTCTAGTTTTGATAATTTTTCTCAAAACCAGAGGTAATTCGCATGCCCCCCCCCTTGACTAAGGTTAATTAAAAGAATATTGTTGATAGATATGAAGTCTCTTTTTGGCTATGGTTTTTTGGTTATCTTTTTCTTTGGTCTTTTACTCAACCCCTCGCAACTTGAGTCAGCCAACTTGACGAGTGTCAAAGATACTCTCCAGTCCTCGAGGCTCTCGTTTAATGGGCGGGTAGATTCCTCTGGTACGACGGCCGGTTCTAGTCGTGTCAAGCTCCAAACCTCTGCGAGTGCGCCTGCCAATTCTGTCACCACCGCTCCCCTGCGCTCCCAAGACTCCCTCACGATCGGTACCGGAGCATATACTGTCGTGGATATTTTTGACACCGATGAATTTGACGTCACTCCCGTCCTCGCTAGTGGCGACGCCGACAACAATGATGTCATTTACCTCAAAGCCAAGCCTCGCCACGTCGTCACCTTCACAACTGTCAGTGCCGTCGCCAACGGTTTCTTCCAAGTCCTCATCCCCGCCGATGCCACGACTCCCAATGACGGCGCACCTGATGATCAAGGTTATGATTTTAATACGACTGTCGATGTGACCGCACCCTCCGATGTCGGCTCAACCTTTGACTTTGTGGCCGGAGTGGCCACCGTCTCAGGAGCTACAGGCTGTACCAGTCCCGCCAACTATCATTGTTTCGAGTTTCACTACTCAGGTACTGGCGTGATTGGCACCACTCACGTCCTCTATATCGGCGCCACCAGTGGGACCAATACTCCGATCGCCCCCGCTCCTGGGGACACCACCGAGGGCACAGCCGAGTCCTATCCCATTATCGTCAAAAACTTCAGTAATCAAGCCAATCCCAACTCAGCTACACCCGTTGATACGACGACCGCCCGGGTCGCCCACATCGAGGCCGTTCGCGTCACCGCCACCGTCGACCCCACGATCTCGCTCACCATCGCCGGAGTCTCATCTGGGGCCACTCGCTGTGGCGTCTCCACCGACGTCACTACGACCGCCCTCTCGGTCCCCTTTGGCACCATGACACTCAATAGCTTCAAAACCCTGGCCCAAGACGTGACTGTCAGCACCAACGCTAGCGGTGGATACGTTGTAACCGCGAGTGAGAATGATCAGCTCGGCAAAGATGGGGCAACAAGTCCAGCTATTCCTGATGCAACTGGGGAAGATGGGCTTGCCTCCCACACAGCTATAGACGACTGGGAGGTAGCAACCTTCAATGGTTTTGGCTACAGTATCGACAATGACGACGCCATCACTGTCCCCTTTGAGTATTCAACAACTACTGGCAACTGTTCTGACGCCAGTGGTTTCTGTGCCAAACACTTTGCAGACATTGCCAACTCAGAAGATCCCCAAACTATCTTTAGTAGTAGTACTGTCGCCGACTCCGAAAACATCGCAATGTGCTACCGCCTCTCCGTCGGTGCCACCCAGCAAGCTGGTGACTACGAAAATCAAATTACCTATACCGCCACAGGAACATTCTAAATGGAAAATTCGAAGCACAAAGCACTAAATCAGAAACAAATCCGAAAATTTCAAACTCCAAACAAGTTTCGTATTTCTAATTTCGTATTTCTTTTTTGTTTCGTATTTCTAATTTCGTATTTCGTATTTCCAAAGACAATAGTCTATGCGAACGACGTGTCTTTGGTCGTCTCTCCTCCTCGCTTTGATATTAGCGGCAAGCCCGGGGAGATTGTTCAAAAAACCATCAAAATCACCAACAACGACGCCGATCGCGAGCTCATCCTCCAGGCATTCCCCATCGACTTCATCGTCCAAGATGATCTGGGCACCCCCATCAAAATCGATAGCTCCAAAGCCGGCAAATATATCGCCTCACCTTGGTTTACCCTCGACAGAACGGAGTTCGTGATCCCCCCCAAGGGAACTGAGCAGATCGTCGTCATCCTCACCATTCCAGCAAATGCCCTCCCCGGTGGCCATTACGCTGGCGTGTTTTTTGAGCCCGTACCCAAGCGAGGGACCAAGACTACCCTTTCCTATACTAGCGCCCAGGTCGGCTCCCTCTTTGGCATCACCGTGCCAGGCGATCTCAAATATGACGCACTCATCAAAGATTTCTCGGTTAAATCTCCAGTCTTTGAGTTTGGTCCCATTGATTTTAGCGCCGAAATCGAAAATCAATCAGACACGCATATTACTCCCCAAAGTAGTATCGTGATTTACGACTCCATCGGGCGTAAACTCACCGAGCTCAAGTTAGACGAAGTCAACATCTTCCCCTACACTTCCCGCCTCCTCAAAGGTACCTGGCAAACTGTCTGGGGTCTGGGTCGCTATACTGCCACCCTCACAGCCTCCTATGGCCCAGGACTAGTGGCCACTCGGACCCTTTATTTCTGGATCATGCCCTATCGACTCATCGGCGCCGTCCTGATCGTATTACTCGTCACTCTCGCTCTCTTTGTAGTCATTCGCCGCCATTTGAGACACCTCGATGACCACCGTGACGACGAGATTGACTCCCTCAAGCGCAAGATCGCCGAGATGGAAAATCGCCAGCGCTAAATATCCCTATTTGTATTAGTATTGATTAATGATTAGGTTATTAAAAAATTGTTTAGTTATTGGTGCTTGGTTATTGGTTATTTTCACCGCGCCTACGGCGCGAGCCAACACCGATCCCAAATATGCCACTGCCTCCGCGACCGCCACCGTGCCCTCTTTTATCACGAGCACCGATTCGCACGCCCCTACCTCACCCATCCTCTTACGCCCCGTAGACGAGGCAGTGACCTCAGATCCCCGTCCTGAGCTAGTCTGGCGCCATAGTGAGGACGAGGATAGCAACACCGTGCGCTACACCCTGTTCTTAAATGGCGTCGCTACTTACCTCGGCATCTCCGACCAGGGCAATAGTCAGGGAGCTGGCTATACCGCCAGGGTCGAGGCCGGCGACATCCGCCTCCTCCCCAGCGCTCCGCTCCCCGATGGAAGATATACTTGGAGAGTCGAAGCTTACGACCTCTTGCACCATACTTCCAGCTCTGCCACTTGGACTTTTACGATCGATACTACCGCTCCTAGTCTCACCCTCATCGAGCTGGACTATTACCATATTCCCCTAATTACAGAAGGGGCAAACTTTGATATCGCTGGACCCAAAGATGTTTATTTCGTCGTCTCTTCCGATCCCTTCTCTAACATCCAAATCCTGCTCACTTCCCCAGATATCTCCACCCTCACCCTCACGGCAACTACCAATGCCAACGGACTCGCCACACTCTACACTCACCTACTCATCGGTCTGTACTCGGTGAATATTACGGCTCTCGACCGTGCTCGCAATACTCTCTCCCTTCCCAACTTTACCTTGACCGTTACCCAATCTTTGATTACACTGCCTATACCTGGCAAGCCACCTCTCCAACTCCCATATACTCCCATTTCTCTTCCCTCCCTCCCTGCAACTATCTCTTTGATCACTACCAGTGGTATGTCGTCACTTATGCCTATAGCACTGATAGCAATTGCCATACTAATATTGCTAATATTCCTCTGGAGTCGTCGATACAATCTTATTCTCATTGATTACAGTGGTCGCCCGCTGTTGGATACAAAAATTTATCACTCCATTCCCACTACGAAAGGACGCTCACATCTATTTATGACTACCCGTAAACCGTTACTGTATGATCTCCCCTCCACTTCACGCCTCTATATCCCCCACCTCACTCGCTATTCTACCCTGACTATTCGCGTCTCACAGCATACGCACATCCTTTCCCTGTCTGCCCAGCGCAGAGTTTATACCCTGATCATAGGGTAGCTCTCAATCAGGAGAGTCCGCATGTCACAAGTGGCAAAACACTTCGCAGTGCGACGGCACGAGAATTGAGGTAAATTTTGCACCAGCAAAATATTACCGGTTTTCGACTTGGAATGAGTGTTCTGTGCAAGAACATACTTTCTTGATGGTGCTAACGAGTGAAAATATTCCCGCAGACCATTGCGTTATTTCTTTCTCCCACCAGACTATTGACAACCTTCTTCGTTTATTATTATAGTAGATAAGTACGTATAACTAAGTATAACAATCAGATATGCTGCCCGCCTTTAAACAATATCTTCTCACCCTCAAACTCAGCCCGGTTTCGCGCAAGCTCTACTTGAGTGACGTCTCTCGCTTCTTGAGCTGGCTAGGTACTAGCCCCACTCTCGACCAGGTCTCTTCACCTAAGACCTATCTTGACTACGCCAATTACCTCATCGCTTTAGCGACCGCTCCCTCGATGCTCCGACGTATTTCTGCTTCTCTTAAACAGTTTGGTCAGTTTGTCGCACTCACCTACTCCCTCCCCAACCCTGTTTTACCCCATCAACCATCAACCATCGACCATCAGTCATCGACTCAGAACCATATCAAACACTTTACTAACTACCTCAATAGCGAGCACCTCTCTCCCCTCACTATCAAGTCCTATAAATCAGATGTCACCCGCTACTTCGACTGGATGAGTAAGGAACAACCTCGCACTCATTTCACACAACTGCTAAATGAGAAAAATATCGAAAAGTACCTGACACATCTGTCTGATGGAGATCACGCTATCCCATCTACCCTAGAGCGTAAAGCCAAGTCACTCAAACGTTTCCAAGCTTGGTACTTAGATATTTACTCTCCCACTCATGCGCCCGATAGTGATAGGCTCAGCCCGAACCCTGATATCACCCCCCTACATACCCGGTATGAAGGGCTCCCACATACCGGGTATGTGAGTCAACCAGATCAAAAGTACAATTTCGTGAAAA
Source organism: uncultured Pseudomonadales bacterium (assembly GCA_964347565.1). Classification (GTDB taxonomy): domain Bacteria; phylum Patescibacteriota; class Microgenomatia; order UBA1400; family UBA12108; genus CAJAUT01. The sequence continues at coordinate 22,774 of CAYFZD010000011.1, forward strand.
ATATTAATTACCGCACTCTCCTAACCTTTGCCATTCTGCTCCTCTTTACCGCCACCCTCTCTATCTTTGGCTATCGCCAGTTCTCTCGTGACGCCACCCTCATCGCCGCCTATCCTAGTACTCCCGTCACCCCCAATCGCCAACTTTCCTTCCAGGGTCGCCTGGAGAATGCGGCTGGCACACCCATCACTACCTCTACTAACTTCGTTTTCAAACTTTGGGACGCCGCCTCTAGCGGTAACCAACTCTATACTACTGGGACCTGTGCGATCACCCCCGACTCTGATGGTGTCTTCTCCAGCCAGATTGGTTCTACCTGTGGCTCCGGGATCACCTCCTCGGTCTTCACCGAGAACGCCAACGTCTACCTAGAGGTCACGGTCGTCGCTGACGTACTCACACCCCGCCAACAGATCGCCACCGTGGCTTATGCTCTCAACGCCGAGACTCTCCAGGGTTTCCCCATCTCCGCGACCGTCTCAGCTGTGCGCAACACAGTAGTACCCATGAACCAGTGGGGGGAGATTATTGTCGGTGAACAGTCGCCTCGCTTGACTGGCGTCAGTGGGACCTTTCAAATCTCGGCTCCCTCCCTCTCCTTTGTGACCGCCAGTGGCACCAACGGCAATATTAGCCTAGCTCCTGACGGTACCGGCCAAATCAACTTTACGGGCAACACCACCAGCACTAACTTCTTTAATGTCAGCGATGCCCAGCTCACGACCGGATCTTTGATTACGGGTACCGCCGCCAACAATAATAGTGGTTTCAAATTACTCGACCTCCTCTCCGGCTCCTCCCCCACCTCCAAGTTTTCGGTATCCGATGCTGGAAATGTTACTTTAGCGGGTGATCTCACCATCACCGGTGGCAACATCACCTCCGCCACCACCTTTGACTCCACCCTAACCGTGACTGGCACCTCCACTCTCAATGGTCTCACCACTGTCAACGATGACTTCACGGTTGCTTTGACTGGGAACGAAAATGTCGAGATCACCGATGGTGCCACCCCCACCACCGACACGCTCAGTATTGTGAGTAATGGTGCGACCGTCACCACCGACGCCAACGCTCTCGAGATCGATTTCACCACCGGTGACGGAGCGAGTGTCACCAACTCCGGTCTCCAAATCGACCTCGCCTCCGGTGGTACGGCCGCTGGCGACATTATCTATGGCATCAATCTCTCTATGGACGCCGCTGATGCCTCCACTCAAACCGCTATCAATGTGGGGGCTAACTTTGATACGGGTATCGCCTTTGGGGATGTCTCTCGTGAAATAGTACTAGAAAATGGGGAGGCCATCATCGGCCAGACTGCTGACACCATCGCTTTTGAGGATGATGATGGCACGGACTATGCTACCTTGACGGCCACTGCCCTCACCGTCACGGGTGACCTCGCGATCACGGGAGGCAACGTCACCTCGGCGACAACCTTTGATTCCACTCTGACTTCAACCGGTAACTTCACCAGTAACGCCAATACGACAATTGGCAACGCCAATACCGATACCCTGACTATCAACGCCGGCACTTCTGGTACTGGCATCAGTTTAACTGATGCCACCTTTGCCACTTGTACCGCCCTAGAGACGGTGGCCGGTGTCCTCACTTGTGGATCCGATGCGGGAGGATCCACCGCCTGGGACGTTATTGGTGATCCAACCTCCGCCGCTGATATAGCCTTTGCCGAATACGCCCAGACCATGAGCTGGAATACCGCCGCCAGTTCAGCCGCCTTTGACGGACTCACGGTACAGCTCACCAACGATGCCGGTACCGATGGTGGCAATCAGCGACTCCTTGTCCTAAACAACGCCGATGACGCAGGCTCAACTGGCACCACCGAGTCACTCCTGGTACTCGTAAACAACGATGCCAATGAAGCCGTAACTGACGCCATCCACTTTGCTGCCGGGGGAGCTGGTACCGACTTTAGTGATGGTATCGACTTTAGTGCCGCCAACTTAACCAGGGAAATAGTACTCGAAAATGGTGAGGCCATCATCGGCCAGACCGCTGACACCATCACTTTTGAGGATGATGATGGCACCGACTATGCGACTTTGACGGCCACTGCCCTCACCGTCACGGGTGACCTCGCCATCACTGGTGGTAACGTAACCACCGCCACCACCTTTGATTCGACCCTGACTGTGACTAGCACTCTGACTGCCAATGGCACGGTCGCGCTCGGTGATAACGGCGACACCGTCGCCATCAACTCCTCAGACTGGGACATCAATGCCACAGGCGATATGACGGGGATCGGGGCCATCACCGCCGACGGCACGATCTCCTTCACTGGTACCACCATCGGTCTGGGCACGTCCAACTCAATCACTACTTTCAATGTCGGCACAGGCACTGCCGGTAATACCTTCAACTTCGGCACTAACAACACTACCAAAGATACTCTCAACATTGGCTCGGCCCTCGACGATATCATTATAAACGGAGCCGGTACCGGATCATTGATAAACTTTGCCAACTTTGACGTCGCCACCACGGGCAATATCACGACAGCAGCCGCTCAAGGATTAGACACCAATGCCACTGGGGAACTGAAACTAGGAGATACTACTGCCACGACCGTTTCCCTCGGTACGACCGCCGCCACCACCTTGAATTTTGGTGCCGGTGGAGCCTTGACCCGCGCCATCAATATCGGCACCGGCACTGGTGCAGACACTATTCTCATCGGCACGGGTGGAACTACTGCCGACACCATTACGATCGGAAGTACGCTCGCTAGCACAGCGCTGACATTAAATGACGACAACTGGAATATTACAGCCGGTGGACTCGCTAATTTTGTCTCGATCGGCGCCGCCACGCCAGGGACTGGAGCCTTTACTACTCTCTCAAGCACCGGCACCTCGAATATCGGCAGCAATACCGGGGCAGTAACTATCGACTCTACAGGTACTCTCACGCTCAACGACGCCATCATCTCGATCGCCAATCAAGCGACCAACTTGGCCCTCAAAGATAATACCGCTAGCGCATTTAGTATTAAAGAAGGTTCCAACACTTATTTGGATATCACCACCACCGACAACTCCGAGACTTTCACTCTCAATCTCCCCACCGGTGGCGCCACTCTCCACACCGCCAATCTCTTCAACGCCAATATCGCCCAAACTATTAACATAGGCACAGGCACGGCCATCGACACCATCAATATTGGGACTGGTGGTACAAGTATCGACGACATTAACATCGGTGGTCTCGCCACTTCTCACCTCGATATCACGGGTATCATCAACCTGGGCGGCACCACCTACAAAATCGACGCTTCTGGTGGCGCCTCCAACGGCGATGCTATATTTCATGATTTGATCGCAGCCGACACCGGCAATCCCGGCCTAACCGTCGGCGACGGGAGTATTGGTTTTATCAAAGTCGGAGGCAGCACCATCTCCGACAACGCGGGGAATCTGACTCTTGACTCCGACAGCGCCGCAATCACTATTGCCGCCGACGACACCACCCTGACCGCCACTGGTCTCGCCACGCTCGACATGGCCGCCACCGTCGCATGGGACGTCGCTACCCTTAATGCCAGTAGTTTAACGACTTTCAATACTGGCGCTCTCACCCTCAACACCACCGACTGGGACATTAGTGCCACTGGTGATATGACCAATATCGGGGCCATTACCGCCGATGGTAACCTAACTTTAAGTGGAACCAGTGCCAATATTCTCCTCGGCTCTAATTATTTGTCTGGCGATGGTGGAGACGAAGGCATTACCGTCGACAGTTCAGGCAACGTCCATATTACCGGCAACTTAACTTGTGACGGCAACTGTAGCGATATCAAACTCGAAACTTTTACCGGTAACGGCACCTATACCGAACCCACCGACGCCACCATGATTCTAGTCGAAAGTATTGGTGC
>CAYFZD010000012.1:0-26601 GCA_964347565.1 uncultured Pseudomonadales bacterium
GGGTGGGGGTGGCCACCGTGCCGATTGTGAGCTACGAGAAGAAAGTTTGGTATATGGCTCCTTTTTACGGGGCAGTCGAGGGGACGAAAGAGGCGATTGGGTGGAGCAGGGAATTTATCCGCATCTTCTCGCACCCGGTTGAGCTGATCAAAAATATTAGTGGTCCGGTCGCGGTCTATAAAGTGGGACAAGACGCGGTGGCACAGGGATGGCTGACAGTCGTGCGGTTTGTGGGGATCATCTCGCTCAACCTGGCGATCTTCAACCTGTTGCCGATTCCGGCGCTCGATGGTGGGCGACTACTGATGGTAGGACTTGAGAAGATCGTGGGACGCAAACGAGTGGCAAAAGTCGAGGGCTATGTGAACGCTGTGGGGATGTTCCTCCTCATTGCACTGCTGATTGGGGTCACGGTGAAGGATTTGTTTTTTAGTTGAGAGATAGAGAGATTGTCGTCATTCCAAGTCGAAAAACGGCGACATATCCTGCTGGTGCAGGATTGGCCTGTTGCTCGGCTACCCGCCTGCGCAATCTTTTCTTTTGGAACGATCGACAACCTCTTTGATTAATTAACCAAGTGCTACAATATTCTTGTGACTAAATTGATTGTGACGCATATTCACCCAGATCTAGATGCGATTATGTCGAGCTGGCTGTTCGTGCGGTTTAACCAGCCACAATACGGCGATGCACGGTTCGAATTCCTCCCTGCACCCACGACCCACAAAGGACTGCCGCCGGATAATGACCCCGAGGTCGTGCACGTGGATACAGGGGCGGGCAAGTTTGACCATCACAAACCTGGTGGATTTGTGACCTGTGCCAGCAAGCTGGTGTGGGAAGAGCTCATTGCTCTGAGTCTAATCTCACCCACCGACGAAGCGCTCAAGACCATGGTCGAGATTGCTCTGGAGATCGATACCTTTGCCGACTGCTACTGGCCGGGCACGGAGAGTCCCCGCATGGCCTTTATGCTCCACGAGATCATCCCCGCGCTCCATAGGCTGCAAACGCATGACAACGAGGCGGTACTGCGGATGGTGTTTGTGTACCTAGACGGGGTGTACCAGAGGCTCAAGGACTGGGAGAAGGGGAAGGAAGCTGTGAATGAAGGAGAGGAATTCAGTAGTATTTGGGGCAAGGGGATCATCGTGACTACGGCGGCGGATGATGTCTCCAAAATTGCCCAGAAGATGGGATATGAGATCGTGGTGATCTCTGACACGCAAAAGGGCTATCTCAAAATCAAGACTGCGCCAGGAGTATCTGTCTCACTACAAGCTTTGTATGATAAAATATGTGAGCGTGAGAGCTCAGAGCGGTGGGTCTACCACAACTCTGGACACATGCTATTCTCGGGGTCAGATAAGGGTGCGCTCCAAGAGCGAACTCAATTACAATTGCATGACCTACGCGAGATGATTGAGGAGGTGTCTAAATAAATGCCAATTATAGTTAAAGCCAAGAAAGATGAGTCAGCAGATGGAGTGATCCGTCGATTCAAGAAAAAAGTCATGAACGAAAACGTGATCGAAGAAGTGCGTAATCGCGAATTCCACAAGTCTCCCTCGGTGCTACGCAAAGAGCGTAACAATGAAATCAAGCGTAAAAAATACGTGGGTAGGATGCAGCGGATGAACGAAGCGAAGAAGAAATAATGACAATCTTGACGACACTCCAAGAAGAAATGAAAACCGCCATGAAGGCGCGGGATCAGGCGCGGCTCGACGCGATCCGTCTGATTGTCTCGGCGCTCAAATATGCGCAAGTCGATAATCCAGATATGGGGGACGAAGAAATGGTCGCCGTGTTATCTAAGGAAGCCAAGAAACGCCGTGAAGCGATCGAGGCGTATAAGGCGGCGGGTAGAAGTGAAGCGGCAGAGAAGGAACAGTACGAGCTCACATTGATCGAGACTTACTTACCTAAACAAATGGGTGAAGAGGAAGTGAGAACAAAAGTAAAAGCGGCGCTCACGGCCGACAAGCCGGCGAATTTTGGGATGGCCATGAACAGCGCCATGAAGGCGGTGGGTAAGGGAGCGGAAGGGGCGATGGTGGCACGGATTGTAAAGGAATTATTTGATAACTAATTTTCAATTTCTAATTTACAATTTACAAGTATGGAATTTGATATTTTTTTGTAAATTGAGAGTTGTAAATTGAGGCTTACATGATTCAAATAAATATTCTCTCTGATGCTAAGTTTCCCTTTGACCGAAAATCCCTTCGTGAACATCTGACCAAGGTTTTGGCCAAATACAAGCTCACTGACAAGGTCGAGGTGGATGTGCAAGTGGTGGGGTCGCGTAAAATGAGTGAGATACACAAAACATATCTCAAAATAGAGGGTCCGACTGACGTGTTATCGTTCCCGCTGAACGACCCAGAGGATGATAGACCTTTCATGGCGAGTCCTGATGGTATGCTGAGACTAGGTGATATTGTCATTTGCTATCCGGTAGCAGTACAGGAGGCAATAGAGAAACAGTGCAAGGTCGAAGCGCAAATTAATTTCCTCGCTGAGCACGCTCTGATGCACTTGCTCGGGTATCATCACGAGTGATAGAGTGGAGTACATGAATCTTTATCTTAAATATCGCCCCCAAACCATCGATGAGCTAGACCTCGCGGGCGTGCGCAAAGCGCTCCTAGATATAGTCAAAGCCAACAAGTTTGCCCACGCGTATCTACTCACTGGCCCAAGGGGCGCAGGCAAGACGAGTACAGCTAGGGTGATGGGTAGAATCGTGAATTGTGAGAAAAATGGGGATAAGCTGGGTGAGCCGTGTAACAAATGTAGTGCTTGTAAATCGATCCTAGAGGGCAGTGCGCTGGACGTGATAGAGATAGATGCCGCCTCTAACCGGGGGATCGACGACATCCGTGATCTAAAAGAAAAAATCCGCCTCTCCCCGAGCAGTTTGTGCCGGAAGGTCTATATTATCGACGAGGTCCACATGCTTACCAGTGAGGCCTTTAATGCGCTCCTCAAGACGCTAGAGGAGCCACCGAGCCATTCACTCTTTATCCTGTGCACGACAGAGCTGCACAAAGTCCCAGCCACCATTATCTCCCGGTGTGTAGGGATCCAATTCACGAAGGCGACGAGTGAGGAGATGCAGAGGTCATTCGCCAGAGTGATAAAAGGAGAGGGGGCAGAGGCGGAGGCAGGCGCGCTAGAGTATTTGTCCAAGGCAGTGGATGGATCCTTTCGCGACGGAGTTAAGATCTTGGACCAAGCGATCTCTCACACTAGGAGTGTAACGCTGGCTCAGATTGAGCAACTTGTGTCTGGTAGTGCTGGATTCCAAGTGGGAGACCTCGTGGGGGCACTTATAGCGAAGGATGTCACCAAGTCGCTGGCTCAACTCAGTGAGACTATCCAGCATGGTACGGACTTAAATTATTTGCTCCTGAGTTTGATGAGGGGTCTGCGAGATAAGTTGCTTCGTGGAGAGACGGAAGTGGGGGTAGTCAAGCTGATCTTCGCCCTAGACGAGGTGGCGAGGAAACAGGCGACGAGTCTGGACGGAGAACTCCTGGTGCAAGTGGCGATGGTGGAGTGGTGCGATTCCGCCAAAGGCGGAGAAATCAGAAATCAGGAATCAGGAAATCTAAACAAATCAGAGATCAGAAATGTTGAAAAAAACGAGACAATCGACAAAGTAGATTCATGGACGGCGATGAAGCTGAAGATCAAGTCAGGGGAAACGATTGCGCGGAATGATACAATAGAGGAGTCAATCGCAATATTTACTAGTTAGTAGGAGATATTTTATGTTCGATAAATTTAAGCAACTTGGTCAGCAGGCTACCCAGCTAAAAAACATCCGAGACCAGGCAGTGCAAATGCAGAAGCAGCTGCAGGCTGAGGTGATTGAGGTAGAGGAGAACGGGATCCGCGTGGTGATGACGGGAGACCAAAAAGTCGAGACAGTGACGATCGACGGCAAATACGAAGAGAGACTAGTCACCATCCTCAATCAGGCGATCAAGAAATCTCAGCAAGTCGCGGCCAAGAAACTCCAGGAGATGTCGGGGGGACTCAAGGGCTTGCTAGGTGGGATGGGCGGAGGACAGTAGTTCGCTAATCTCAAATCGTAAATGCGCACAAATGTACACAAATGTGATCTCATTTGAGAATTTGAGAATTTATGATTTAGGATTAACTTATGCGTTTACCTAAGATTGTCGAGGATCTCACCAATAGTTTTGAGAAACTCCCTGGGATCGGGAGGCGTAGCGCCCAGCGACTCGCGTTTTATCTCCTGCGCGTACCGCAGCGGGATCTGGAATCTTTTGCTCATTCCCTCGCGAATCTCAAGAAACTCACCAAGATCTGCTCGATCTGTCATAACCTCACCGACCAAGAGGAGTGTAGTGTGTGTAGTGATCCAAACCGCGACCAGTCCCAAGTATGCGTAGTGGAGTCTTTCCAAGATGTGTTGGCGATCGAGAAATCGCTCAGCTACAAAGGGGTCTATCACGTCTTGCACGGCTCGATTTCGCCGCTAAATAACATCGGACCTGACGAGCTCTATATCGATACCCTCGTGAAGAGAGTAAGGGGGGGAGGGATCAAAGAAGTGGTACTCGCGACCAATACGAGCCTAGAGGGGGAGGCGACGGCTCTGTACATCCAGCAAGCTTTGGAAGGGTTAGAAATTCAGATTAGTCGGATAGGTCGTGGACTTCCCACTGGTGTTGAGATAGAATACGCGGACGACCAGACGCTCATACATGCGTTTGGGACGAGAAAAGTATTATAGATTTTTATGATATATGTATTGTTTGGTCCGCCAGGCGTGGGTAAGACCTACATTGGAGCTTTGCTGGCGAAGAAAAATCATTGGCATTTCTTTGATGCTGACACAATATACTTGAATGACGATGAACTTCGATATCTGCTAGCGAACGACAAGTATGACCAGCAAGCCAGAGATGGTTTTGTGAAAAAGTTGATTATGACAGTGCAACATATGTTGTCAGTGAATGGAGAGCAAGATTTAGTCATAGCCGAAGCTTTTACAAAGGAAAAGAATAGGCTAGAATTTATGAAATATTTTGACGGGCAAGTAGCATATATAATGATCCACGCCTCAAGAGATTTGGCTTTTGAGCGTATGAGAGCTCGAATGAAAAAAGAGGATCACGTAGTCGACGAAGGAGTATTTGAATTTATTTGGGATGAGTTTGAGTCTCCGCGAATACCTCATAAAATATTACGTAATATTGACAAAACAGACTCTGAAATTCTGGAAGAATTTACTAATCTGTTAGAATAACATAAAGGAGACATTGGCATGAAGGTAACATTTATTGCATCACATTCACAAGCAGTTGAATTGGGTGAATATTACAACAGAATCAAGAAAGTCCTAGATGAGAGAGGATACACAGTTCATAGTGGTACCCTGTTTGATAAAAAAGACAGAACAACTGAATATACTGAAGATCAAAAGAAAAGAGAGGAATGGTATAAAGAATCTATCGCGAAAGTACGTGAATCAGATGTGGTGGTTGTCGAAACGTCATATCCTTCTACTGCTAATGTTGGGCATGAACTAACATACGCGCTAGACTTGGGGAAACCGGTAATTGCGCTCTACAAATCTGGTCGAGACCCATTCTTTTTGCGAGGTAGGGTAGATGACAAATTGACGATACTTCCCTATACGACTTATGACCTCGAGCAGGTTTTGGCTAATGCGTTCGACTATGCACTAGCTACTCAAGATGTTCGTTTCAATTTCTTTATTTCACCACAGATTGGGAGGTATCTCGATTGGGTCGCGCAAAAAAGAAGAATCCCTAGAGCGGTTTTTTTGCGCAAGCTAATCGAAACCGATATGCAGGCGGACAAGGATTATGAAGATACTCTGAAATAATATGGCAAGGAAGAAAACTAGGGCGGAAAAAATCGAGAGCGGGTATCGGCTGCAGAATTTCAGACTTGCGGCGAGTGAGAGAGTGGCGGTGAAGGACGCGAACGAGTTTGGCTATTTATCGAGCGAGTACGTGGTCAAAGATTTGCTGAAGACCCTCATCTTTACGGCGGTGATACTGGGACTGTTGTTTCTGGCGAAGATTCGGTTGGGGTAGCGACTGTTCAAAAATACTTACCTACTTCGTGTCGCATATTTTTGACTTGATACGTCTCACGTACGTTCGTAAAAAACTGTTCGTGAACCCATTTGGGCGTGTATATTGTAGGTATGAGTGTTTGGAAATCAGTGGGTCAGAGTTTGGCGGGGCTGGCGAAGCACGTGGCTAAAACGGTGGTCTCAGAACCCATGGAGGTGGTCAAAGACGCGGTGGGGCAGAAGATGGAACAAGGGGTGCAAGCGACCCAACCCTTCGACGATGCTCAGGGTAAACAAACGGCTGATCCGGTGGCGGATCTAGCCAAGGCAGGCTTTAAAACCCAAGATGATTTCCAGAAGTATCAAGGCTTGTCAGAAAAGAAAGATGATATGGAGCTCGCGTCAATTAGAGGCAAGCTGGTGAGGGAGTGGGGACTAGATACCAATATCGAATCAGGGATGCAGAAGGCCAGGATGGAGTGGGAGCAAAAAGAAGAGCAGAGGAAGAACGTCGAGGAGAAGAAGGAAGAGCAGAAGAAGGAGTTTGAGTTCCAGAAGAAACAGCAGGAGGATGTCGGACTCAAGGCGGCGATGAGTGAGGCGAGTCCGGAGAATAAGGCGTGGGGGGCGGGGTAAATATCGATTGGGAAACTTGCCACTATTTCAAGTTGAAAAACGGCAACATATTCGCCTGGTGGCGAATTGGCCTGTTGCTCGGCTGCCCGCCTGCGCAATCTTTTCCTTGAAACAGTTGGCAAATTTCCCACAATTATTATCCATGTGATATAGTGTAGGAATGATAAAGATTTGTTGTTGTCCATGCGATGGGTGTGAAGGGGATTGTTGCTGAGGTGACTTTTTAATAAACGCAGACAATAACCCCGAAAGGGGTTTTTTAATATAAAATGGAGAAAACATATGAAACTTTATAATTCACTGACTAGGAAAGAAGAAGAGATAGAACCCAGGGAAGAGGGGAAGATCGGGATGTATACGTGTGGCCCGACTGTCTATAGCACCCCCACGATCGGGAATTTTCGGACCTACACGCTCTCAGACATATTGGTGAGGTCACTGCGATACTTGGGATATGAAGTCAAACATGTGATGAATCTGACCGACGTGGGGCACCTGACGGGCGACAACGAAGGGGATGCCGACATGGGCGAAGACCGCCTGGAGAAGGCCGCGAAAAAAGAAGGAAAAACAGCCTGGGAGATCGCCTCGGCCTATACGAGCGAATTTAGAGAACATCTGAAACTCTTAAATATTGTGGAGGCAGAGATCCTGTGCAAAGCGACCGATCACATCCCAGAGCAGATCGAGATGGTGAAGAAACTGGAGGATAAGGGCTTCGCCTATCAAATTTCTGACGGGATCTACTTTGATACAGTCAAATTTGAAGCTATGGGATTCAAGTACGGCGAGCTCTCGACGCTCGACCAAATGAAAGTGGGAGCGCGACTTGAGCCCAATCAGGAGAAAAAGAATCTGCGCGACTTTGCCCTGTGGAAATTTAGTCCTAAGGGAGAGAGACGACAGATGGAGTGGGACTCCCCATGGGGCGTAGGATTCCCTGGCTGGCATATAGAGTGTTCCGCGATGTCCACTAAATATCTAGGCGACCAATTTGATATCCACTTGGGGGGTGAGGATCTCAGAAGTACCCACCATCCCAACGAGATCGCCCAGAGCGAGGGAGCGACGGGAAAGAGACCATTTGTGAAATATTGGGTGCACGGGGCGTTCCTCCTAGTTGACGGAGGGCGCATGGGTAAGTCGTTGGGGAACGCCTATACTGTTACGGACATAATCGCTAAAAAAATCGACCCACTCGCACTGCGATATTTTTATCTAACTGGGCATTACCGTCGCCAAATCAACTTCACCTGGGAGAGCTTGGGTTCGGCCGCGACAGCCCTGAGCAAACTGCGAGAAATTTATCGCGTGGCTAGCGGAGATCAGTCAGAGCGTACCAGTTTATCGGTGGAAAAGATGGGTAAAATCGAGCAGTACCAGAGTGAATTCCGCCAAGCGCTCGAGAACGATCTCAATATGCCAGAGGCTCTGGCGGTCGTCTGGGAAGCGGCCAAATCAAACATATCAAACTACGATAAAGTAGATCTTTTGACAGAGTTTGATGGAGTGTTGGGACTAAATTTAGGAATTAGGAATCAGAAACTAAAAACTAGGGAAATACCAGAACAGGTAGAGAAACTGATCGAGCAAAGGGAACAAGTGCGTAAAATGCGCAACTACATTGAGGCAGATAAAATCCGTCTTGATATCGAGAAACTCGGATACCGAGTCGAGGATAAGGGGGGGAGAACCCGTGCGGTTAAGATTTAGTCTTTTGTTGATATGTGTCGGTCTCATAATTTGGTGGGGGATATCTGCCCGCCAGGGAGAGATGATGTTGAATCCAAAAGGGGAGAGGCCAGTGAGAAAGGAACAGCCGTATGATAAATATAGCTTTGAGAGACTGGCACAGCGGGGAGGGGTGGCGAGCAAGATAGAAGAAGTAGGAGATAAATTTTATTATTTTAGCGAAGGGAAACGAATCAGTGGGCAAGTGCATCGGCCACAAACAGAGATCAAGGGTGTGGTAATCATGGCAAGGGGGTATGTGGAGAAAGAGGTCTACAAAACGGGGACAGGAACAAAGAACGCTGCTGCTTACTATGCCAAGCAAGGATATAAAACATATGCTCCCGACTTCTCGGGTTATGGTGAGTCTGACCCGCCTGTCGGCGAGGCAGGTCCAGAAGATGAGAATGCCCTGGGGGCTAGACTGGTGAAACCAGTAGAAATATTGGATTTGATCGCCTCACTGCCACAGGATATGCCGATATATTTGTGGGGACATAGTAACGGGGGGCAGATCATGTTATCGGTTGCGGAGATCCTGGGTAAAAGGGAACCGAGCCTGCAAGGAGACTCCTCGCAGGTAAGGGGGGTGACGCTATGGGCGCCGGTCTCTAAACCGTTTCCTTATAATATCCTCTACTACACTGACGAAGCCGAAGATCGGGGGAAATGGCTCCGGAGTGAGATCGCCAAGTTTGAGAAAGACTATGACGTGTTTGACTATTCAATTGACCTGTATATGGAGTGGATAAACATTCCCATCCAGATTCATCAGGGTACGGTGGACGACTCTGTGCCCAAGAAGTGGAGTGATGAGCTGGTGACGAATCTGGAAAAGAAAGAAAAAGGGGTGATTTACTACATTTATCCAGGTTCGGACCACAATCTGCGCCCTGGTTGGGACGCTGTCGTGGAGAGAGACGTAACATTCTTTACTAGTTTGCACTAGTTGAATTGTTGCCTACAAGTGCGTATATATGGAGGAGTCGCGTTTTATTTGTTCAGGGAGATAACTATGACAAACGATCCATACACAAATGCTGTTGCTCAATTAAAACAAGTTGCCGAGATTTTGAAGTTAGAGAGTAAAGTAGTCGAGAGATTGTCTGTGCCAGATAAAGTGCACAAGGTTGAGCTAGAGATCAAGATGGATGATGGTTCGATGAAAAAATTCCAGGCCTTCCGCTCTGAACACAACAACAGTAAAGGTCCATATAAAGGCGGGATTCGTTATCACCACAATGTTTCGGAATCAGAAGTAAAAGCTCTCTCGATGTGGATGACTTGGAAGTGCAGCGTCGCGAGCCTACCCTACGGGGGAGGCAAAGGCGGGATCATCGTCGACCCGACCAAACTCTCCAAAGGAGAACTAGAGCGACTCTCAAGAGCCTACGGCAAATGGGCGGCGGCCTGGGCTGGTCCCTGGCTAGACGTGCCTGCACCGGATGTGAATACTGATGGTCAGATCATGTCGTGGATGGTCGATGAGATTGAAAAAACTAAGACTGACCAAGAGCGCATGATGGTGAACTGGAAGGCGACCTTCACGGGGAAACCCCTCGCCATTGGCGGGTCACAGGGGAGAGAAGAGGCGACAGGGATGGGAGGATTTTATACCCTCGAAAATCTCTTGGGTAAGCTGAAAATGGCCAAGAAAGACGTGACGATCGCTGTGCAAGGCATGGGGAACGTGGGTTTTTGGTTCGCTAAACTCGCGAGTGAAGCGGGATACAAGGTAGTTGCACTCTCGGATTCACGAGGAGCCGTCTATAGCGAGACAGGCCTGGATATCGAGGCAGCACTTGCGTTTAAGAAAAAAGGTGGGAGTCTGCAAGGGCTACCAGGTACTAAAAACATTACCAACGACGAGCTCCTTCTCCTGCCAGTCTCTGTTCTTATTCCGGCCGCCCTCGAAAATGTGATCACGGGAGAAGTGGCTGAGAAACTGCAAGCCAAGGCGATTATCGAGATGGCTAACGGCCCTGTGACTCCTGAGGCAGATGCGGTTCTCGCTAAACGGGGCATCCTTTCTGTGCCAGATGTTTTATCTAACTCAGGAGGAGTCACCGTTTCTTACTTCGAATGGGTGCAAAACTTGCACGGGGCGGTGTGGGAGAAGACCGAAGTGCTCTCGAGACTCAAGGTCGTCATGGACCGAGCGTTTGGGGAGATGTGGGAGAAATACGAGTCCCTCAAGGTCAATCTACGCATGGCGGCCTACGCTAATGCGGTCGCGAGAGTGGCCGAGGCCATGAAGTTGACGATGGTATTATAATAAGGAGAGAAATATGAATGAGTCTAAGCTATATTTTTGGTTAAAAGTTTTGGCTGTCGTTGGGTTGATGCTGGGGGCGTATTTGATGTACGAACAAATTTACCAGCCCGCTTTTCGTCCCTGTACGATCAACTCGGTCGTCAATTGTGACGCGGTGATTGATGGACCAGTAGCCAAGACGCTGGGGATCCCCACGCCTTTATATGGTCTAGTTGGATATGCTTTGATATTGATTGGTGTGTTTCTCAAAAATAAGAAACTTATTTTTGGCATGGCGGCGTTTGGGCTCGCATTTTGCGCCTATATTGCCTACCAAGAGCTCTATATTCTGCGCGTCATCTGTCCAGTGTGTATCGGGTGCCAGATCGATATGATCATTACGTTTATTTTGGCGATGAAGCTTCGAAAGATTAGTGAGACTGACTGATATCCTGTAGAATAACCAGATGGGAATCAGAGCGACAGACCTAAGTTTTAGCTATGGAGAAAAACCGCTCTTAGTTGAGGCGAGTTTCCGTATTGAAGATGGGCAAAAGGTGGGACTCGTCGGGGAGAATGGGACGGGTAAGTCGACGCTACTCAAGCTGTTTCGAGGGGAAGAGCACCCGGATGAGGGCAACATCGAGATCACGGGTACGATGGAACTTGTGCCACAAGAGGTCAAGAGAGATCCGATCCTCGAGAACGCAGAGTCGGTGATGGAGTATGTCAATCCTGAAGGGGTAAAAGAGGAGCATGAGATCCGCAAACTCTTTGCGGGACTCGGGATTAGTGACATCGACTTAGCAGCCAAACCCCAGAGCTTTAGCGGGGGGGTCAAGACCAAGCTGGCTTTAGCGCGCGCGCTCTTTAGAGAGCCAGACATCCTCTTGCTGGATGAACCCACGAACTTTATGGACCTGGCGGGTAAAAAATGGGTGATGGGACTACTCTCACAATATCCCAAGACGCTGATCCTGATCTCGCACGATATGAGTCTCATGGATAAGGCAATTGACCGAGTGATGTATGTCAACAAACATAAACACCAAATCGAGGAATATAAGGGGAATTATTCGCAGTATATCAGGCTACAAAAAGAAGCGGAGACCCGATTTAAGAAACAAGTCGTGGGACAGCAAAAAGTGATCAATAAGCTCGAGAAAGCGATCAAGGTGATTGGAGTCGAGGCGAGGATCGTGATGCAGAGGAGAATTGCACGGCTAAAAGAAGTGTTGCCGGAGCTACCACCGGAAGTACGTAGTATCAAGATCCAATTGCCTGAGCCAGCTCGGAGCGGGGATATTCTGATCACGGCCAGAGCTATCTCCAAGTCATATGGGGAGCTCAAAGTCATGAAGGACTTGAACTTCGCGATCCGACGAGGTGAAAAGATAGCCATGTTAGGAAGTAATGGAGTGGGTAAATCTACGCTCATTAAATTGCTCATTGGACAGATTGCGCCCGACAGTGGAGTGGTCGAGTGGAACCCCATGAACCGGCTAGGGTATTACTCTCAGGAGTTTGAGAATTTCGAAATGGACAAGTCGGTTATCCAGCTCTTTATGGATAAATGTCAGCGGATGGAGTCGTTTTGCCGGCCTTTTTTAGGAAAGTTTAATTTCCCCTCAAGTAAAGTCCACCAAAAAGTGGGTACGCTGTCGGGAGGGGAGAAAACTCGTCTTGCTATCGCCATGCTGTGCTCGACGGATGCCAACATCTTGATCCTCGACGAGCCTACGACTTATCTAGACGTGATGTCGCAACGCGTGATCCTGGAGGCACTCAAGACGTACAAAGGGACGATGATCATAGTGTCGCACACGGAAGAGTTTATCAAAGAGCTCAAACCCGATAAAGTATTCCTGATGCCAGAGGCCAAGATGGATTTCTGGATTCCCGAGCTACTCGATCGAGTGGGAGATGTCTAGGATTTGATTCTTAGTGCGGTTTCGCCCGCACCTGACGAGTTCATTTTCTTATCCTCTTAAGAAAATGAACCAAAAGAAGCGAGCTCCCAGGGTCACTAAAATTCTCTGACTCATGGATTGCCTCAAGCATTTCTGGACTGCACACTGTTCGTCCAGACATTTTTCGGCACAAGTAAAGAATTTGTCAGAGTAATTTCTTCACGTTCCCGGCTGGGAGATGTCCGAGGACTTTTTGGATGAGGACGAGCTGATCTTGTCGTAAGAGCGGGAGTTCATCAAGCGGACAAAACTTGGCCTCGGAGACCTCGGCACTCGGAGCGAACTCACCCCCCACGTAGTGGCCTAGGAGAGAAATGTCGAGCCGGGCGGTCTCGCGATCAGTGCGGATCTTGAGCTCGCGGTCGATGGCGACGATGTAGCCAGTCTCTTCCTCGATTTCACGCGCGAGTCCCTCCCTAGGATGCTCCTTCCCTTTAATGTAACCACCCGGTAGACTCCAACGCTGGCCGTCCCGGTAGGTATGGTTGACGACTAAGATCTCTTTTTGATCGTTGAGGATGATGCCGGTTAAGCCGATCAAAAACTCGTCTTCTTTGAGGCGCATGAGAGCGAGACTGAGTCTTTTGGGGAATGAGAACAGTTGCCAGAGTTTGATCAGGAGCGAGTTCATAGCGTGAGTTCGTCGACAGGGTCATTTTTGAGTTCACCTTTGAGATTGGCGTTTTCCAGTTGTAACTCATTGGTTTGCTTGGTCATGGCGTGGATTTTGGCTTTACTATCATTGATCTCTCTCTCCTTGGCGCGAAGGGTAAAACGATTACCGAGCGATCCCACGAGAGAAATGAGCCAGGAGAGGAGGAGACCGATCAGGAGACTAGCACCAATCACAACATAGAGGGGGATAGCGGTGAGTGAATAAAATGATCCAAAGATAATTGGGACAGCCAAAACATTGAATGTAGCGAAGTAACCAAAACCGATTGCAAAAATTAACAATAGAATCAAACTAAACACGATGTCATCATAGCACGTATAAAATTTCATGGGGTACAATATCATTCATGACACTATCTGTTGGAATTGTAGGTCTGCCTAATGTCGGCAAGAGTACACTCTTTAATGCACTACTGTCCAAACAGCAGGCATTTGCGGCTAACTATCCCTTTGCCACCATCGAGCCTAATGTAGGGATCGTACCTGTTCCGGATGAGCGACTAGCTCAGCTCGCGCCAATCGTAAATACCACAAAATTAGTACCAGCCATGGTCACATTCCTGGATATTGCGGGACTGGTAAAGGGGGCCTCACAAGGTGAGGGACTGGGCAATAAATTCCTCTCGCACATCCGGGAGGCGAGCGTGATCCTGCACGTAGTTCGCTCATTTGCCGACACCAACGTGATCCAGACGGGCAGTGGGGACGCGACCGAGGACTATCTGACGATCGAGACTGAGCTACAGTTAGCAGATTTGTCTACTTTAGAAAAACAAAAGGAGCCCCATGGTAAAGTAGAAAAGAATGACTCGATCAGGTGGAGCGCAGTACTTAAACTAAGGAGTGCCCTAGAATCGGGAATCTCGGCTCGGAGCGTGGATCTACTGGAGGAAGAGATGGAAGCCGCCAAGGATCTCTGGCTCCTCACCGCCAAACCCCAAATGTTTTGTCTCAATACCGATGATCCTTCGGCAAGCTCAGGACCTAGCGGGACCGGGATGATGATCACTGAGTTTGTGGAAAAGTTGCGGAAAAAGGGAGTCGAGCTCCAGGATTCTGACTGTGTGGCGATCTGTGCGCGACTTGAGGAGGAACTCGCGGGATTTGAAGGAGCAGAGAGGATCGAATACCTCAAATCGGCGGGAATTGAGCGGACGGGGCTAGAGAGTTTGATTGACAGCGCCTACAAACGACTAGGACTCATGTCGTTCCTGACGGCAGGAGAGCTAGAGGTGAGGGCGTGGACAATTCCCGTGGGGTGTCTAGCGCCGGAGGCGGCGGGTGTGATCCATACTGACTTCGTCAAGCATTTTATCTCGGCTAAGGTTTGTCACTACCTAGATTTTATTAATCCAGATGGTGGTGGGCCCGCCTCGACTCGCGGAGGCGAGCCGACGCGAGGCGGGTGGAAAGCCTGCGCAGAAAAAGGGAAAATGCGCACGGAGGGGAAGACTTACGTCATGCAAGAAGGTGATGTTGTTGAGTTTATGATAGGGAAATAGTACAATACTCAAATCTATGAATACATACGAACTCACGATCGTGATCCCAGAAGATGCAGATGGCAAGGAAGCCAAGCGGATCATCAAGGTCGTCACTGACTTTGCCAAGAAAACCAAGGGTGAGGTCAACAAGCAAGAGTCTTGGGGAGCGAAACACCTAGCCTATCCGATCAAAAAACTTCTGGTAGCCCAGTATGAGCATTTTGTAGTTACCCTAGAGCCAGCGCAGCAGATCGTGCTAGACAAGACGCTACGGATGGATGAGAGCATACTTCGATACATGTTTGTGAGGGTTTAAAATGTCATCGCGATCACTAAACAAAGTCATGCTCATTGGGAATCTGACCCGCGATGTTGAGGTGCGCTATACACCCTCTGGTACAGCGGTCGCCACTTTTGGTCTTGCTACGAATCGCAGTTGGAGCTCGGGCGAGGGCGGAGAACGCCAAGAAGAGACTCAGTTCCATCGCATCGTCGCTTGGAGCAAGCTAGCGGAGATTTGTGGGCAACTGCTATTTAAAGGTCGCAAGATCTTCATCGAGGGACGCCTCCAGACCCGTAAATTCACGGGACAAGATGGACAACAGAGAGAGATCACCGAGATTGTGGCCGAAAACATGATGATCCTCGACACTAAGAATCGTGATGGCGGGGCACCTATGGTAGGGGGACAAGAAGAGGATTTCGTGGGAGTAGAGACACCAGCTCCACAAGAACAAATAGTTGAAGAAAAGCCGGTTAAGAAGACGACCAAAAAAGTTGAGAAAACTGAAGAGCCAATGGATGACAGCGTTAACGTAGAAGATATTCCATTTTAAGGAGCATATATGCAGCGCAAGCCAAGACCTGAAAAACCAATCATGAGCAAAGGGGACGCGCCCATCACCTTCGATTACAAGGATGCGCCCACGCTCCTAAGATTTGTGACTGAGCGAGGCAAAATTTTGCCACGCGCACGCACAGGATTGGACGCCAAAGGTCAAAGAGCACTCAAAATTGCCGTCAAGAGGGCGCGACTACTGGCGCTTTTGCCATTTGCCGCTTGATATGGCGACCTTCACGCTGCGGCATGTGCGTAATTTTTTCCTTTATTTTTCTATATTGATTCTAGTGTTTGCCGGGGGTTATGAAACTGCGAAGGTAAGACTGGGAAAAAGTGAGAATAACCTGGTCAAGCAGTTTGTGGGGAGTCCCAGCGATCAGGCAGTGGCGGCCGATTTTGGCAAGTTCTGGGAAGTGTGGAAACGCCTAGAGAAGAGCTACGTCGACCCTACTAAACTCGACTATGCCAAGATGACCTGGGGAGCGATGGAGGGGCTAGCGCAGTCACTGGATGATCCCTATACCCAGTACTTACCACCAAAAGAGAACAAGCAGGCCAACGAGGATCTCTCGGGCGCATTTTTTGGGGTGGGGATCGAGCTAGGCTACAAGGACGGGACGCTCGCTGTGGTCTCTCCCATTACGGGCTCACCGGCGGATAAGGCGGGGGTAAAGGCGGGAGATCTAATTCTCCATATCAAGGATGAAAAGAAAAACGTGGATCTAGATACCAGGGGGATTTCTCTCCCCACTGCCGTGACCCATATCAGAGGTGAGAAAGGAACACCCGTCATCCTGACACTCTACCGAGAGGGGGGGGCGAAGTCATTTGAGCAAGCGATTGTGCGAGATGAAATTGTGGTCCCGACCGTCGAGCTCAAATTCATCACCAAAAATGGTAAGAAGATCGCCCACCTCGAGCTCCACAAATTCGGAGGGCGGACCGATAAAGAATGGTTAGGCAAGGTTGCAGAGATTGTGGCGGCACGTCCAGCAGGAGTCGTCCTGGACTTGCGTAATAACCCAGGCGGCTACCTCGATGGGGCGGTGTTTGTGGCGAGCGAATTTCTCACAACCGGAGTCATCGTAAAACAAGAGGGGAGAGTGGAGAGCGAGGCATACAGCGTCGATCGCAAGGGGAGTTTGCTGAGCATCCCGCTTGTCGTGATTGTGAACAAAGGCTCGGCGTCGGCGAGTGAGATCACGGCTGGGGCACTCCAGGACAACAAACGGGCACAAGTGGTGGGAGAGCAATCGTTTGGCAAGGGGACGGTGCAGGAAGTCCAGGATCTCTCCGATGGTTCCTCACTCCACGTGACGGTTGCCAAGTGGATCTTGCCCTCAGGACGCTGGATCGGGAAAGAGGGGATCACACCGGACGTGAAAGTCGAGGACGACCTAGAGACAAAAGATGTCGATGAGCAGCTGGAGTCGGCCATCGAGACACTGCTGAAATAGGGTTAATTTTCTTTGTTGATTTCTTGGTTCAGTGAGAAGAGGAGATCGGTCAAGTTTCCTTCCATGATGGAGTCGAGGTTGTGGAAGGAGAGACCCACGCGATGATCGGTGACGCGGTTTTGGGGGTAGTTGTAGGTGCGAATCTTCTCGGCGCGAGAGCCACGACCGACAGCAGATCTACGAGTGGCCTCGAGCTTGGCTACTCTCTCCTCCTCCTGTAACTCCCAGAGCTTGGAGCGCAAGTAGTCGAGACAGATCTCTCTGTTACTCTGCTGGTAGCGCTCCTGTGAGGAGACGGTGGTAATGCCAGTAGGCTTGTGGATCAATCTGACTGCCGTACTCACCTTGTTGACGTTTTGACCGCCGTGACCTCCCGCGCGGAAAAACTGCCATTCGAGATCTTCGTCGCGGACAATGATTTTTTGAGGATCGACTTTTGGTAGTACCGCTACACTGGCGGTGGAGGTATGGATACGCCCCGCTGACTCGGTGGCTGGCACTCGCTGCACTCGGTGGACCCCACTCTCCCACTTGAGCAGACCGTAGGCGCCCTGGGGCAAGCTAGAGTCACTGGGACGCCCGGAAAAGAGATAGGTGCCCTCGTCGAGCAATTCGAATTTGAGTCCCTGGATCTCCGCGAAACGTTTGTACATGCGCTCTAAGTCAGAGGCCCACAGCTTGGCTTCGTCACCCCCGGTGCCCGCGCGAAATTCGACGATGGCGGGCCGTTTGTCTTGCTCGGTCTCCTCTGAGGTCTCGAGGGCTTTGAGGGCAATCAACTTGGTGGAATAAAGCTCTTCGAGCTGTCTGATTTCCTCTTTGGCATATTTGCCCAGTTCGGGGTCGGACTCCATAGTGCGTGAGTCATTGATTTGCGCTTCGAGGGAGAGAATCTCTTTGGCGAGGAGGGCGCTAGGCTCGAGACCCGCGAGAGCCTCACCAATCTCGGCTAAACGAGATTGATTGGCGGGATCGCCCGACTGAGCAACGAGTGCATCATATTTCGCAACTAAACCTGGGAGATCAATAGGCATATAGCCCTTTCAGCTAAGCTTGAGCGGCGCGAATGTCGGTGAGGGTTTTGGGGCCAGTTTGGGAGCCTCGGCGATCTTTTTTGACTTTTTTGCCAGAGGCGGCTTTTTGTTTGGCCTGGAATTTCTCGACGCGACCAAGCTGATCGACGAAGCGCATCTCACCGGTAAAGAAAGGGTGGCACTTGGCACAGATGTCCACTGTCATACTGTCTTTGGTAGAACCAGTAACAAACGCAGCACCGCAAGAGCAGGTGACAGTGATCTGGTGGTAGGTGGGATGGATGCCTGATTTCATAAGGAGGATTTTATCACAAAACTACTTTTTACGTAACTCTGCCCGCAGAACTCCGTAGCCAATCACGGAAATAGCCAAGAGGGTAAGCCAGGTAGGCTTTTCTCCCAAGAGAAGGAAAGCTGCGGGGATCGCGACGACACCGTTTAAGTAGGTGAAGAGATTGGCTTCGGAAACCTCTATTTTACTCTGGGCATAGAGATAGAAGATATTGGCGATGATCCCGCCGGGGATGGCCATGTAGAGGACGGGGAACAAAATTCTCGAATCCCAAATTCTCAAATTCTCAAATATAGGTAACAATTGATCTTGAGAGGTCAAGATTAAACCATAAATCATGGCAGTGCCCAGATAGGTGAGGGCACCGATAGTGAGCGGAGGCCTAGTTTTGTAAAAGCGTTTGGCGACGATGGCATAGACAGCCCAGACGAGGTTATAAAAGAGAATCAGTAAGTTGCCGTAGAGACTGCTACCAACAAGTGCATGACCAGCCCAGAGGGGTTCGAGGATCAAAATACACGAGCCCAAGAGGGAAAGGGCGAGACCCTGCCACTCCCTTTTGGTTTCGCGTTCTCTCAAGAAGAGAACCCCGCCGATGACTACAAAAATGGGTCCGGTGGCCCCAATCAGCGAGGCTTCTAGTGCACTAGTGTGCTTGAGACCCTCGTAGAGGATCAGGATAGGGAAGGCGAGACCAGCGAGCTCCAGAAGCCATGATTTGATCATGTAAGATATATTTGGATGTTTTTTGTAGTAGTAATGAAAAAAAATAGGAAGAGAGAGGAGGCCAGCCAGGAGATAGCGCAGATAGAGATACTGCATGGGTGAGAGGAGGTCAAACACGGGTTTGACGACGGGGAAGGCACCACCCCAGATGATGGCATTGTAAATGAGAGCCGCGTAGGCGAGTTTGCGAGATTTGGTCACCAAGCTACTATCGCAGTTTCGCTATCGCTTGGTCAAGGGGCAACGTGGTTTGCTCCCGCGTGGCGAGATTCTTGAGGGTCACAGTATTATTTTTGGCTTCGTCTTCGCCGAGGATGACCACGAAGGGAATACCTTTTTTATCCGCGTATTTGAGCTGTTTGTCGAGCTTGTCGCTAGGATCTGGATAAAGCTCGGTGTTGAGGCCGGATTCTCGGAGTTGCTTTGCAACTGACAGGGAGTCTCCCTGTAAAGTAGGGGAGAAAATGGTGACGAGCGCCTGCGTTTTAGATTTAGCAGTAGGGATGAGGCCGAGCTGAGCGGCGGCTTCAACAGTGCGATCAAAGCCATAGGCCATGCCGGTGGCGGGTAGAGTGAGTCCGGTGAGGCGCTCCATCATGCCGTCGTAGCGCTCACCTCCACCGATCGAGCCGACAGTGTAATCTTCGATCACGAGCTCCCAGATGGGTCCCTGGGAATAAGAGAAGGAGCGGGCTAGCGTGGGCTCGAAACGATAGTACTCTGCGCTAAACCCCGATTTTTCGAGATACGTGATAATAGTCTTTATAGTTTCGTCGGGCTGAATATTTTGAACCGCGAGAAAATATTGCTCAGCGTCACTCTGAGAAATGCCTTTTTTGACCATGTCGGCAAGGACACCTTCACGACCAATTTTTTTGAGTTTGTCGATGGCCACGATGGCTTCGTAGGGGATATCTTTCATCAGGTCGCGGTTGTTAAAAATAATCAGGGGCTTCTTAAATCCGATCTTGAGGAGGGTATCGAGATTGACGGCAATAACTTCAGCGTCGGCAGAGGGGGAGCTGACACCAAAAATATCGAGGTCAAACTGGGTAAATTCGCGGTATCGACCGGCTTGGGTATTTTCGGCGCGGAAGACGTTTTGTACCTGGTAACGGCGGAAGGGAAAGACCAGATTATTTTGATTGGCCGCGACGTAGCGGCAAGTGGGGACGGTCTGATCGTAGCGCAGCATGACGTCACGATCGCCGTTGTCTTTGAATTTGTAGAACAATTTCTCGTCTTCGCCGATCTCACCTTTAAACACAGAGTAGGACTCGAGGGTCGGGGTCTCGATGGGTTCGTAGCCCCAAGCTTCTGCCGTTTTGACCATGATGTCACGCACCCATTGGCGTTTATAGACATCGCCAGGCAGAAAGTCGCGGAAACCTTTGAGTGTTTGTAGATTTTGTTTTTGCATATTGGATTTCATTATAACCTTCTTTTTATCGATTGATAAGAAATAGACTGATAAGGCCTAACCCTAATCCGATCGAGCGAGTAGGGGTGAGGGAACTACCAAGTAGTAGAATGCTCAAGCTGACAAAAACTAAGTTGCGACCGATGAGAGTAAAGGGAAGAAAGGAAGTAGGTTGAACTCCAGGCATTTTGAGGATGGAAAAGAGTAAATTGAGCGCAAGTGCAATTATGGCGCCGGCGAGGAGAGCGTAGAGGGGATTAGTCGGTAACTGGAGGGTAGACGTAAGGGCGAGGCGAGTCATAAATGCTCCGAGCGTGAGCGTGGAAGCGAGTTGTACTACAAAGGCTAGGGCAGTGGGGTTGCCACTGCCGCTAGCCAATTTGATTAGTAGGTCGTAGACTCCAAAGAGAACCGCACAAAGGAGAGTCAAAACGATTGGGTTCATTTGAGTTCTCCTACGACTCGAGTTGCAGCCTCTAATACTTGGTAGTTTTTGACCAAAGGCACGACTTTGTTGATATCGAGATAGAACGGTCGATCCTGGGTAATAGCGGGACTGACAGAGCGCACGAGCTTGTACACCGCTTGGAAAACTGGTGAAGCCTTGAGAGGTTTACGAAATTCGTAAGCCTGGCAGACCGCCAACAACTGAATAGCCAGAATTGCTTCGGTGTTACCAATAATCTCTCTTGCCTGGCGCGCCGCGATAGTCCCAAAAGAAACGTGATCTTCTTGATTCGCCGAGACGGGAATAGAGTCGACGCTACAAGATCCAGCTAGCACCTTGTTTTCGGCGACTAGTGCCGCTTGGGTGTACTGCGAAATCATGAGACCTGAATCGAGACCGGCACTTTTAACTAAGAAGGCTGGCAGGTCTTTGGAGCAGGCTGGATCCATCAGGTTGTTGGTTTGCCGTTCCATGAGGTTGCCCATGTCAGTGACTAAGATTTTGAGCAGATCCTGCGAGTAGCCGATAGGTGCACCGTGGAAGTTGGCTCCAGTCAGACACACTTTGTCCTGTGTAAAGAACAATGGATTATCGGCTACCGAGTTGATCTCCCACTCAGTCATTTGGCGGACATACCGGAGACTCTCGCGTACTGCCCCCATAACCTGAGGAACGGAGCGCAGGGCATAGGCGTTTTGCACATTCTTTTTGGGTTGGGCCATGATCTCGCTTCCTTCCATTAGTCGGCGGAGGTTACTAGCCGTGTCACTTTGACCTGGGTAGAGCTTGGCTGCGTTATACTCGGCAGAATAGGCTGAGGAGACGCAGTTGAGTACCTCGATATTCATGCTTCCGATCACCTCAAATTGACGGATCAGTCGCTCCGTGTCGTAAACGTTAAAGGCCGCAACAGCACTCATGTATTGAGTCCCATTCATCAGCGCCAGTCCTTCGCGGTAGGCGAGCTTGAGAGTGGGGATACCGGCTTTTTGCATCGCCGCTTTGCCTGTCATAAGTTTACCTTGATAGTAGGCATTGCCTTGGCCGATCAACACAAGTCCCATCTGGGAAAGAGGTGCCAAATCTCCCGAGGTGCCAACTGACCCCTTGTTGTAAAAGGTGGGAGCAACTCCTTTGTTGAGCATCTCGACCATGGTATTGAAGAGGGTAGGGCGCACACCGGAGTAGCCGAGGGCGAATAGTGCTAGGCGCAAGAAAAAAGTGGCGCGAGCGATCTCTTCGGTGACAAACTCTCCCCAACCGGAGCTGTGGGCGCGGAGCATGCGGGTAGAGAGTTCTCCGGCTTTTTCGGGGCTAATAATGACATTGCCAAAGCCGCCAATGCCCGTGTTGAGACCGTACATGACGTCGCCACGTTTGAGCATCTCCCCGATGGCTTCCCAGTTGGCGCGCACGTTATCCAGAGCTTGGGCGCTAGCTACGATGGGCAGTCGCTCACGAGCGACTTTTACTACGTCTTCGACCGTGATTTTACGATCGTCGGTGAGTTGGTAACTATTTATTTGTTTCGGCATATATTGGCTCCTTTAAAATAATTTATGGGCGATTAATTTGTTGACGCGCGTCTTCTTCAGCGTCGGCATCGGCCGTAGCTTCTGCCGAATTGTCTGCCACTTCTGGCGTTGGAGGGGCATTGTCGCCCATACCTTCACCAGTCCAAGCTACTGGTATTTCTTTTGGTGATATTGTCATATTTCCTTTCAAAAATACAAAAAACCCGCCTGGTGGCGGGAGATGGGAAGAAACTAATAGTCTCTTTTTTACGCGAAACGCGCCCCCGCCACGGATGTGTGGGAGCTATGATGAACGGAGTTAAGTGTGTTCATTTGTTTCATGTTCGTATGTTACCATGGTGATATGATGATTGTCAAGAGGGTGGGTGATATCTGAAAATTTACAGGGCTAGAGAGGGGAGATCAAGAGTTTCTTCGATGCGATCGAGTCGCTGAGTATGATTGGTGACGACAGATTGAGTGACGAGCAGTTCGTCATGGGTGGGCTTGGTGTAACCAATAACAATGTCAAACCTGTCCATCATGTCGCTACGGAATTGAGTAAATTCTTCGCGCGTTACAAAATGGAGCTTCATCATTTCGATGAGCAACTCTACGTCAGCTTGATTGAGGTGGGATTTCTGTTTGAGCATGTGACTAGTTAAACATTTTTGATATTTGAATGCAAGCGAGAAAGGGCGGTCTTGTACCCGCCCTGGCCGTGCTCGACCCAGAGGGCAACGCGCGTGACGGTGGTAGTGGAGACGTGGCAGCGTTTGGCGATCTCCAAATAGGGAAGCTTTTGGGTAAGCAGAAGTACGATCTGCCAGCGAGTACTGACCGCTTCGAGCTCTTGGATGGTCATGAGATCGCGGAAAAAGGCGGACAATTCCGAAGAATTCTTCAGAGAGGAGATGGCGAGAAAGAGACTTTTCATCTCCTGAGTTGGATAGGACTGAGTCATGGGAAAATTATAACAGAGTGGTTAGAGCGAGGTGGAACCGATGCGCATGATGATTGTGGCGGTGGCGGCGCCTTTATCGTCAATAGTTGCAGTATAAACCAAGGTGTCTCCCTGGGCGAGATCAGCAAGCTCGAGGGGACTGACCGGGGTCTTGAGGATAGTTTTATTGGTGAGGGTGAGGATCTCTTCCCGATCTGCAGTCTTGAGAGTCAGGGAAGACTTAGTAAGCTTGGTGAGGACTCCTAGACCACTAGATTTTTTGGGGATGAGAAGGGGATCGGCACTGACAATGAGCCGGAGGCCGGTGAGGGTATCGACCCCAGTGGGAATACCCATGGCGATAATTGAATCGTCAATACGAATATTCTCTGGTTTGATGAGAGTGTTGCCGGGAGCGCGCAGGATGACACTCTCATCCTCTAGAGTGATGTCCTTTTTGCCATCTTTGTCCTCGATGATCAAGGTATCTTTGATTAAATCTTTAACTACTCCGATGTAGGCGCGCTTATTGGCGAGGGGGGAGGGAGACTCCTCGACCAGGCTATCCTGGAGTCGTTTCTTGAGATTCTCTGTAATTTCGTTGAGATTGCTGGGGGAAGCACTAGGTGAAGGGGAGACGGCCAAGACAATGGATAATGGCCGATGAACGATGGACAAGTAAGTAATAGCGATGAGAGCGATGAAAAGTAGTTTTTTCTGCATAGCAAAGGGTGGTTATATCAGATTTCGGCGGTGGTGTACACTGCATTGAGTGTTTTCTCGAGCTTCTTACCATCTGGTTGATAGATGTTGATTTTGATCGTATTGGCGCCCTTTACCAAACTAATCTCTTGACTAAAGTCTCCCAAGTCGGTAGGGACTATGAGGTATTCGTTTTTTTCGCCCAGTATGGCGATATAAGTGGAGGGGAGAGTCTTGCCGCTGAGGACGAGCTTGGGCAGATCGGTCACAGAGTTATCGGGGGTATCTAAATCGAGGAACAAAGATCTCACATTCGAGTCTGGGCGTGCTTTGAGCGTGGACTGGACATTTTCTCTACTGGGTAGTTTGATGGATTGTAGAGCAGTGCGCGCACGGAGGACTCCCCCCGTGACTATCGCCGCAAGAATCAATCCTATAACAACAGCCACAGTGATTTCTTTTTTGATTTTCATCTTGAACGTAGTGTAACCCAATGTGATATTATTGTCACTATGGAAATTACCCACCAAGCAAAAGATAGTTTTAAACTCAAAGCCAAAACAGGCGTAGTGCTGATGAGCGGCGAAGAAATCACCATGACACACAAGGGTGAGGGAGAGGATTTTGTGATCAATCAGCCAGGAGAATACGAGGTAGAGGGGATCTCGGTGTTTGGATATCAGAGCGACGAGTCTAGAGTATATATCACCCAAGTAGAGGATCTGCGGGTCTTGTATCTGGGTAAACTAGGGAAGCCCCTGAGCGAGAAAGCTACCCAAGAGCTAGAGAATATCGACGTAGTGATCGTCTCTACAGATGTCCTCACGAGTAAAGTGTTGAGCGATATCGTGGCGAAACTAGAACCTTACTATGTTCTGCCATACGGAGAGAAAGTGAAAGAGTTCATCGCCAGCTATGACCACGGGAGTCGCAGTGTAGCTAGTCTCAACTTGAGTAGGTTAAGCCTCAGTGAGGATCTGACCGAAGTGATAGTTTTTGAGTGATGGTAAAATAGCGATATGGCTACCCAAAAAGTTCCTCCCCATAGTGACGAAGCGGAGCGGAGCGTGCTGGGGTCTATCCTCATAGACAAGGACGCCATCGTCCAGGTCTCGGAATTCCTCCAAAGCGAACATTTTTATCAGGCTAAGCACGGAGACATCTACCGCGCGATGATCGCACTCTTTGAATCCCGTGAGCCTATTGATCTGGTGACCCTCCCACAGAAACTCAAAACTATGAAGCTCCTCTCAGAGATCGGGGGGGTGAGCTATATTTCTACCCTGGTAGAGGGAGTCCCCAGCTCGGCTAACATCAAACATTACGGCGAGATTATCCAGGGCTACTATACGCGGCGCCGATTGATCGCCGACTCCTCCACCATGATCGAGATGTCATTTGATGAGGGCAGTGATATCGCGAGCATCCTCGACAATGCGGAGCAAAAAGTTTTCTCACTTTCACAGGCTAATTTGAGACAAGGATTCCTCCCCATCCGCAGTGTTTTGGCCGAGAGTTTTGACCGGCTGGATGAATTGTCTAAGAAATCTGGCACTCTGCGAGGCGTCTCGACCGGATTCAATGATCTCGACAATTGTCTAGCTGGCATGCAAGACTCTAACCTACTCATCTTGGCGGCAAGGCCGGGGATGGGGAAGACAGCATTCTCGCTCAATATCGCTCAGCACGCGAGCGTGATCGCTAAAGTCCCGGTGGGGTTTTTCTCCCTCGAGATGAGTAAAGAGGAGCTGGTGGATCGTATGTTGGTTTCCCAGGCTGATATCGATGCGTGGAGGCTCAAGACGGGTAAACTGACGCCCTCGGACTTTGAAAAACTCTCCGAGGCCATGGGAGTACTCGCTGAGGCGCCACTCTTTATCGACGATACCCCGGGGATCTCGGTCCTAGAGATGCGCACGAAGGCACGGCGACTCAAGTCCGAGCACAACCTGGGACTCATCGTGGTGGACTATCTACAGCTCGTGAAGGGGCGCAATCTGGAGAATAGGGTGCAGGAGGTGGCGGAGATCTCGCAGGGACTCAAGAACCTGGCCCGCGAGCTCAAGATCCCGGTCCTGGCGCTCTCGCAACTTTCTCGCTCCATCGAGCATCGGGGTAGTGGGAGTGCGCCCCAGCTCTCTGATTTGCGCGAGTCAGGGTCCATCGAGCAAGACGCGGACGTGGTCATGTTCCTCTATAGGGAGGACGTCGAGGATCTCTCGAACGTCAAACTTAGTATCGCCAAGCATCGCAACGGAGCCCTGCGGACGATTGATCTACGATTCAAGGGAGATAGAGTCAGGTTTTATGGGGTGGATAAGGCACGATAATTTTTTGTGCCTAGGGAGAGACTCGAACTCTCAAGGTCATTACAACCACGAGTTTTTGA
>CAYFZD010000013.1:0-26121 GCA_964347565.1 uncultured Pseudomonadales bacterium
GGACACCTGGTTTTCATCCAGGTAACCAGGGTTCGATTCCCTGTAGGGTCACACAAATGAATAAGAGTATATCTGTCCATAATTTTTCTTGTTCTAGTGAAGAGTTGGCCATCATATCTACGAAAACAATACCATATACCGAGTTATTTTTACGTTCGCAATATTTTGATATATTCGACCGGTCATGTGTAATAGTGCAAGAATTTATTACTGCGTTGGATTACGTTAGATATTCCTATTATCAACTTACTGAATTAATTCGACTTAACATGAGCCATTGGGATGGTTTTGCGGAAAACCTGGAATTGTCCAGCAGCGCTGTGAGGATCGATCATGAGGCACTTGAGTATGCAACTTACGACATAACCCGCGCCTTATACCAATTAACGAGTTTTGTGACATATTACAAGAAAATGAGTAATGACGCTCAGATGGACAAGATGATTCTAGCATTTGGTGATGATTACTTTGAAAGATTATCTGACCGATATGCGGACGAGAGAAATTGGGTAGATCACATTAATAAAAGAGTTGACTTTGAATTAAATAAGTATCGGGAGAACCCACTATTAAATATGAACCCCGGAAAAATCCAATATAGGGACAGTTCGGGTCACCGATCTATGATTCCCATTGTAGAAGACGCTTGGGGGATATGTTGTATCAGTACGCGAATGATGAAGAAATTATCGGTAAACAATAACCAAAGTTCAGATGTCTAACAATATAACATTGTTGACTTGATCCTCTATAGGAATATAGCTAAGTCAAGTTGTCTAATATCTGGTGAGAACAGGTCAAACAAATCTAGTAGATTAGATATTATCTGGTTTGGTTGCGGTAACCGAAGGGTCACAAAACGAAACCATCTACACACCAACTACGCAAATTGCGTTGACGCTAAGATCTATATCTGATATCATAAATTCCCGTATGGCATCACTCAATATTTCTATCTCTGCGGAACCAATCGCTCATGTGCTTGGCCTCACTATTACCAACTCCCTGTTGACTGGTTGGATCGTCACCGGTGTCTTAGCTATCAGTGTTTATCTCTTTTCCCGACAGATCAAGGAAAGGGGAGTCCCTAGTCGTCTCCAGTCCATCGTTGAGATCATGATCGAAGGTTTATTTGGCATGGTCGAGAGTATTGCAGGGACGTCCAAGGCCAAGCGTTTCTTCCCCCTTGTGGCGACACTTTTCATCTTTATCCTCTTTTCCAATTGGTCAGGACTACTCCCAGGTTTAGCCAACATCGGCTTCCAAGGTATTCACAATGGTCATGCCGCTTTTATTCCTTACTGGCGCGCCCCCACTGCCGACATCAACACCACTTTGGCTCTAGGGCTTATCACCATGATCATGGTCCAGGTTTATGGTTACAAATACTTGGGCTTTAAGTACTTTAAAAAATTCTTTGACTTTAGCAGTCCCATCAGCTTTTTTGTGGGGGTACTCGAACTCATCTCCGATTTCTCCAAAATTATCTCCTTTACTTTCCGCTTATTTGGTAACATTATCGCCGGGGAGATTTTGCTCCTCGTCATGGCTATGCTTGTCCCCGCGCTTGGTCCCACGCCCTTTATTGCCCTCGAAATCTTTGTCGGCTTTATCCAAGCCCTCGTTTTTATGATGCTTGCGTCCGTATTCATTAATATGGCCACTCTCGGCCATGGAGACGAACATAACGCATAATTAATTATACGTAGGGCAGACCTATATGGTCGCCCACACAAGGAGAAAATAATATGGCAGAGATCGCACAAGCCAGTAACGCTATCGTAGGATGGACCATCGCTGTAGGCGGTATCGCCCCAGCCATCGCCATTGGACTCATCGGGAGCAAAGCCGTCGAGGCCATCGGTCGCAACCCAGAGGCCGCCGCCAAAATCCAGAACAACTTGATCCTTGGTTTTGCTTTTGCCGAAGCCATCGCGATCTACGCTCTCGTTGTCGCGCTCATTCTAAAATTCGTATAAAGGAGCCATATGGAAATAGATATTAAGGCTGTTCTGCTTCAGCTGTTGAACTTCGGTATCCTCGTCGTACTATTTAGTCGTTTTGCTTTCAAGCCGATCTTGAAGATATTGGACACACGCGCCAAAAAAATCGCCGACGGTCAGCTCGCTGCCGAGAAAAGTTTAAAGGCAGCCGCCGAACTCGAGAAAAAGCAAGCTGACAGATTAGCCGAGGCTAGCAAAAAAGCCGCGGCTATTATTACGGAAGCCAAAGCCGAGAGTAAAAAATTGGGTGTTGAACTGATAGAACAGGCCAAAAATGTCGCCGCCAAGGAGCTCGGTAAGCAAAAAGAAGCATTCCAAAAAGAGCTCGAAGTCGAGGAGCTTGCCCTGAAAAAGCGTCTAGCGACCCTCGTGGTAGAGACCACCAAGGCCGTCCTAGGAGAGAGCTTGAAGGCGAGCGACCTCAAAGCGGTTACCGCCAAGGAGCTCTCTAAACTCAAATAATATGACTGACCAAGCCAACAAAATCGCCAACACGATTGTCGCTCACCTCAAAGCCCAGGGTCAGCTAGAGCTACTTACTCAAGTAGTGGACATTTTAAAAGCCTCCGAGGCTTACAAAAACAGCAAAAACAGAGTGGTTATAACCTCTGCGGTCGCACTTGACGCGAGCGAGATCAAGCAAATTACGGCCTACCTCAAATCATCGCTCGGAGTCGACTATGAACTAGTCAAGCTCGTCGACCCCTCTCTCTTGGCTGGATTCACCCTGCAGGTCAACGATACTTTTATCGACGCGTCCGTCCTCGGCAAAATTAATATGGTTCAAAATACATTAACTGCAAAGGAATAGCTATGAAAACCAACAAAATCGTCGGAAAAGAATTAGAAGCCGAACTCCTCAAACAACTCTCTAGTATAGATACCTCTAGCCAGGTCAGCAACGTCGGCTCTATCCTCTCCGTTGGCGATGGTGTCGCCACTTTATCTGGTTTATCCGGGGTTATGATGAACGAAATCATCACCCTCCCAGGTGGAGCTGTCGGGCTCGCACTCTCACTCCTCAAAGACACAGTCAGCGTTGTGCTCCTAGGCGAGTCTACCCATCTCAAACAAGGTGATCGTGCGACCGCCACTGGCCAGGTTCTCTCTGTCCCCGTAGGTCCTGCGTTCCTGGGTCGAGTTGTCAATGCCCTCAATCAACCAATCGACGGCAAGGCCGCGCCAAAATCAGCCGCCACCTATCCTGTCGAGCGCGTCGCTCCAGGAGTCATTACTCGTCAACATGTGAGTCAGCCTGTCCAAACCGGCATTGTGGCCATCGACTCTATGATTCCCGTGGGTCGGGGCCAGCGTGAGCTCATCATCGGTGACCGCGGAATAGGGAAGTCCTCGATCGCCATCACCACCATCATGAATCAAAAAGACCAGAACCTTAAATGTATCTACGTTACCATCGGCCAAAAAAGGTCCTTCGTAGCCCAGCTCCAAGCTACGCTCGAAAAATATGGCGCTATGGAATACACAACCATCGTGGCCGCCACCGCCTCAGATCCTGCTGCTATGCAATTTCTTGCGCCTTACTCTGCTACTTGTCTAGGTGAGTACTATGCCCAAAATGGCCAGGATGCCCTGATCATCTACGATGATCTTAGTAAACATGCTTGGGCATATCGAGAGATCTCCCTCCTGCTACGGCGTCCCTCTGGTCGCGAAGCCTACCCCGGCGACGTCTTCTACCTCCACTCTCGCCTCCTCGAGCGCTCTTGCAGGTTAAACAAAGAGTCTGGTGGTGGCTCCCTTACCGCCCTCCCCATCATCGAGACCCAGGCTGGCGACGTTTCGGCCTACATCCCCACCAACGTCATTAGTATCACCGACGGACAAATTTATCTCGAAACCGATCTCTTCAACTCCGGCTTTAAGCCCGCCATTAACTCGGGTCTCTCGGTCTCTCGTGTGGGAGGCGATGCTCAAATCAAAGCTATGAAGAAGGTCGCCGGACGTCTGCGTCTCGATCTTGCTCAGTACCGTGAACTGGCCGCTTTCTCCCAATTTGCCTCTGATCTTGACGCTAAAACCAAAGCTCAGTTAGACAAGGGCGCGCGCGTTTCCGAGATCCTCAAACAGGGTTGGGACGAACCACTCTCAGTGGAGAAGCAAGTCGTCCTCATCTGGGCGGTGACCGAGGGACACGCCGCCACGATCGAACTCAAACATATGGGGGAGTGGAAACAAGGACTTCTCGAGTACCTAGATGGCAAAGTCGGACTCAAGCTGATCGAACTACTCAAAAAAGAAGCGACACTCACTGATGAAGTCCTCAAATTACTCAAAAAAGCCGCCGAGGATGTTCTTGAGATTTCTGAGCACTTAACTATTAAAACCGAGTCTTAACTTATGGCTAGTCTCATTGGGATCAGACGCCGTATCAGATCTACCAAGAACATTAAGCAGATCACCAAGGCTATGCAAATGGTTTCTGCCTCTAAGATGCGCAAAGCCCAGGAGGCCGCCCTGGCTACTCGTCCCTTTACTGACAAACTCCGCGCGATTCTCTCTCGAGTGGCTGGGGCCAGCTCCGGGGAGTTGAAGCACACTCTCACTCTCGTTCGCCCAGAAAAAAAGGTTCTGGTCATCCTGGTGGCCACTTCCAAGGGTTTATGTGGTGGACTCAACGTCAACTTGAGTCGTGGGTTCCAAAATTTTGCTGAAGATCTTGGTCAAGCCCAAATCTCGGTCGCGACCGTGGGTAAGAAAGCCCGCTGGGTACTCCCCAGACGCGAAACGACCTTAGTCGCCCGCTTTGACAACTTGGGCGAGACCGTTACTTTCCAGGACTCTCGGGCGATCACCAGCTACGCCATGGATAGCTTTATGGATGGCACCTTTGATAGTATCTATTTTGCCTACCCCAAGTTTATCTCCACCCTCACCAACGAAATCACTGTGCAAAAACTTTTACCAGTCACCTCCGCCCCCCTTGATCCCGCCCTCCATCTCCACAACACGGTTGAGTACAAAATCGAGCCTGATCCCACCGCGCTCATAGAGCGATTACTTCCGTACCAGGTCGAGATGTCGCTTTATCAAGCTATCCTTGAGGCTCGTGCCACCGAACATTCCGCCCGCATGGTCGCCATGAAGAACGCCTCCGACAACGCTCGCGATTTGATCAGTAGTCTCACTCTCGATTACAACTCAGCAAGACAGTCACAAGTTACTTCAGAATTATTAGATGTTACAACCGCTCGCATGGCGATTGAATAAGGAACAAATATGAAAAATGTAGGCAAAATTACCCAAATTATCTCTGTCGTCGTCGACGTCAAATTTGACGGGGCGATCCCAGGCATTTATAACGCGCTAAGCGTCAAAAAGAACGACGGCACAGAGGTTATTCTCGAAGTCGAGCTGATCCTCGGCGAAGGTGTTGTACGCACCATTGCGATGTCTACTACCGATGGTTTAGCCCGCGGGGCCGAAGTAATCGATACCGGTGCCCCCATTAGCGTCCCTGTTGGCAAGGCTTCGTTGGGACGCATTTTCAACGTTTTAGGTCAGCCCATCGACAACAAGGGCGAGGTTAAGGCTGAGCACTACATGCCTATCCACCGCTCTGCCCCGACCCTCGTTGAGCAATCCAACCAAGCTACTATCCTCGAGACAGGTATCAAAGTCATCGACCTAATCGCTCCTTTTGCCAAGGGAGGTAAAGTCGCGGCCTTTGGCGGTGCAGGTACGGGCAAAACTGTCATCATGCAAGAGTTGATCCGCAATATCGCGCAGGAGCATTCCGGCCACTCAGTATTCGCGGGCGTTGGGGAGCGTACTCGCGAGGGTAACGATCTCTATCACGAAATGACTGACTCCGGTGTCCTCAAAAGTACTGTCATGGTCTTTGGCCAAATGAACGAACCCCCCGGTGCCCGTTTGCGCGTGGCGCTGACTGGCTTAACCTTCGCTGAGTATTTCCGCGATGAGCAAGGCGAGGACGTGTTGTTGTTTGTCGACAACATCTTCCGCTTCTCTCAGGCTGGAGGCGAAGTCTCGGCTCTCCTTGGGCGTATCCCCAGCGCCGTCGGTTACCAACCCAACTTGGCTACCGAGATGGCCGCCCTCCAAGAACGCATCACCAGCACCAAGAAGGGGAGTATTACTAGTTTCCAAGCCGTCTATGTACCAGCCGATGACTATACAGATCCTGCCCCAGCCACCACCTTCTCTCACTTGGACTCGACCATCT
This sequence comes from uncultured Pseudomonadales bacterium, assembly GCA_964347565.1. Classification (GTDB taxonomy): domain Bacteria; phylum Patescibacteriota; class Microgenomatia; order UBA1400; family UBA12108; genus CAJAUT01. The sequence continues at coordinate 6,208 of CAYFZD010000013.1, forward strand.
CACTCGATCGTGGACTCGTCGAACAAGCGCTCTACCCGGCGGTCGACCCGCTCACTAGCTCGTCCAAGATGCTCTCTCCCGATGTTGTGGGCGAGGAGCACTACAGCGTGGCTCGCAACGTCCAGAAGGTCCTCCAGCGCTATAAGGATCTCCAAGACATCATCGCCATCCTCGGTATCGACGAGTTATCAGACGAAGACAAGTTGACCGTGGCCCGTGCCCGCAAAATCCAGCGTTTCTTGACACAGCCCTTCTTCGTGGCCGAACAGTTTACCTCTATCCCGGGCAGCTATGTCAAAGTGGAAGATACGATCAAAGGATTCAAGCAAATCATTGACGGCACTCTCGACCATATCCCCGAGCAAGACTTTTACATGAAAGGCGGACTGGACGAAGTCCTGGCCGATTACGAAAAAGGTAAGGGGAAATGACCAAAGTCCTCACACTAGACATTGTCACGCAAGAAAAAAGACTTTTGACGGTCGAGACCGCACGTGTAACAGTGGAAACTGAAATGGGCGAGATCACAGTCCTTCCCGGCCATATCCCACTCCTCGCCAAACTAACCCAGGGACTTCTACGTTATGAGGAAAAAGGGAAAGAAGAGATTATCGCGATCTTTGGCGGATTCCTGGAGGTTGACGCTGAGGGTAAAGTCTCGATTCTCGCCGATTCGGCAGTACGAGCCAAAGATATCGATCTCGCCAAAGTGAAGAGGGCAGAGAGTGAGGCCAAAACAACGCTTTCCGACAAAAAGCGCGAAGTCGAGTTCGCCCAAGCCGAGGCCGCCCTCAAACGCACCTGGCTCGAGCTCAAGGCCGCCAACTCCAAGCCTCGCCACAGTACCACCTGATTTCACTATAGTCCTGAGCGAGTAAGACGAGTCGAAGGATTTGCCTTTCGTTCGGGATTTGAGTAGGATAGATTCATGACCAGAGTTTTAGGTATTGACCCCGGTACCCATCGCCTCGGCTGGGGCATTATCGATGGCACACCTTCCAGGTCTCACCTCGTAGCCTGTGGCTGTCTCGAGTCACCCAAAGATACCGGCGTCTCGGTATCTTTACTCAAAATCCAGGCAGAAATAGAGAATTTAATTTTAAAATATCAGCCGGAAAAGGTCGGTATCGAGGCACTTTTTGCCCAAAAGAATCTCAAAACTGTCCTGAGCGTCGCCCAAGCTCGGGGTGTCATCCTCTATACCCTCGCCAAACATGGCTTGAGTTGGACCGAGCTCTCTCCCAATTCCATCAAATCGAGCGTCGCGGGTGCGGGTAACGCTGGTAAAGTCGAGGTGGCGCGTATGGTAGGATTACTCTTGAGGTTAGATACCTCAAAATTACTAGACGACACAACCGACGCCCTTGCAGTGGCCCTCGCCACCCAGGCGCTAAGATAAGTACATTATTTGTAAATTGTAAATTGGAATTTGAAAATTATGATTAGTTACCTCGAAGGTACTCTCCGATATCACACCAAAGACGGCGCGGTCATCGAGGTAGCGGGGATCGGTTACGAAATCATCGGTCTCTGGCTAGGCCGCCAAACTCCCGGTACTACGCTCTCGCTCTACACCTACCACTACCTCGAAAACCAGACGATTCCTCGTCTCATTGGCTGTCAGACCAAAGAAGGGAGAGATCTTCTACTCGAGCTCATCAGCGTCAATGGTGTCGGCCCCAAAATGGCCGGCAAAATCCTCGATTCCGCCACTCCCCAAGCCATCAAATCTGCCATTACAACCGGAGATCTAGACTTCCTGACGACCATCAAAGGACTAGGTAAAAAAACCGCCCAAAAAATCATTCTTGATCTAGGTAAGACACTGGTAGAAGCCACGAGTTCTGCCAATAGCTATATCTACGATGCGCTCAGGGAATTATCTTTTGATAAGCGCGAGATTGACAAAGTTCTGGAGTCGCTAGATCTGACGGGACTTTCCGAATCAGCCTCATTATCCCTCGTACTTAAGAAATTGGGTAAAAAAGCATGATTACACAAATTTTAGAGCCAAAAGTGGAAGCGGATGAGATCCAAATCGACGCGAGTCTGCGTCCCCGGACCCTCGCCGATTTTGTTGGACAACCACGACTCAAGGAATCACTCCATTTATCTCTCTCCGCCGCCAAAAAAAGAGGAGAGCCCGTTGACCACATTTTGCTCTATGGTCCTCCTGGGTTGGGCAAGACTACGCTCGCCCACATCATTGCTAGTGAACAAGGGGGAGCTCTTCACCTCACCTCAGGACCAGCCCTCACTCGTGCCGGCGACCTCGCCGCTCTCCTCACCAATTTAGAGAGCACTGACGTCCTTTTCATCGACGAGATTCATCGTCTCAACAAGGTTGTGGAGGAGACGCTCTACTCTGCCATGGAGGATGGTCGGCTAGATTTGATGCTAGGTAAAGGTCCCGCCGCCCGCACTGTCTCTGTTGAGCTCAAGCCCTTCACTCTCGTAGGCGCTACCACTCGCTACGGCGCGCTGAGCTCACCTTTGCGCTCTAGATTCGGCATCATCAACAAACTTGAATACTACTCTCCCCAAGACCTCAATTTAGTCTTACTGCGCTCTGCCTCCATCCTCCAGATCAAGCTGGATCGAACTGCGAGTCTTGCCCTAGGTACCCGCTCACGAGGTACCCCGCGTATCGCCAATCGACTCCTCCGCCGTGCCCGCGATACTGCCCAGATCCACCACGCCGGCGTACTTAGTTTGCAAGCCATTGAAGAGACCGTCAAACTCCTCCAAATAGATGAGCTCGGACTGGATGCCTCCGACAGGGATCTCTTGACTCATATTATCTCTCATCATAAAGGCGGCCCTGTAGGAGTCGAGACCCTCGCTAGCGCCCTCTCAGAAGACGTGGGTACGATCGAGGAGGTCTATGAGCCCTATCTCATTCAGCAGGGTTTACTGGCACGCACCAAGGGTGGCCGGGTCGTAACAGATCTCGCCTACACTCATCTCGGACTCAAAAAATGAAAAATGTTGTAATTTTGCTAATTTCTCTTTCCTATTTCCTATTTCCTTACAAGGCCTCAGCCTTGTACGATCCCCGCACACTCCCTAACAACAAAATGGGTGTCCATATCCTCGCCCCCGGAGAGATCGAGTCCGCCGCCAAGCTCGCCAACAGTCAAGGAGGCGATTGGGGATACATCACGGTGCCTATCCAACCTAGCGACCGGGACAAAGACAAGTGGCAAGAATTCATGGGTCGGGCCAAAGAACTTCACCTGATCCCCATCATTCGCATCACCACAGTCCCCCAGGGAGGCACTTGGGCGACTGGTCACGATACTGACCTAGTTGACTTTGCCAATTTTTTGGGCGAACTCGACTGGCCGATCGAGAATCGCTATATTGTACTGTTTAACGAAGTTAATCGTGATGCCGAGTGGGGAGGCGCCGTCGATCCCGCCAAATACACTTTGATTGTCAAGAATGCTTATACAATCTTTAAGGAGCGCTCGAGTGATTTCTTCCTCCTGGGACCTTCCCTAGATCTTGCCTTACCCAACTCAAGGAGTTCCCTCTCTGCCACAACTTACTTGCAGCGCATGGCTACGGCAGATCCTCGGGTCTGGACCTATTTTGACGGCTGGTCTTCTCATAGTTATCCCAACCCTGGTTTCTCCGCTCCAGCTAAAAAAACGGGGCTTCAGAGCATCGTCGGCTACAAAAGCGAGCTCGCGCTCTTCAAACTAGCCTCAAAACCAATATTTATTACAGAGACTGGCTGGGATCAGACCAAAGTACGAGATCCGCTCCTCACTACCTACTGGAATCAGGCGTGGAATATTTGGCAACATGATCCCAATGTGGTCAGCGTGACTCCCTTTATTCTCCAAGGTGGGGAGCAATTTGCCCCACACTCTCTCACTTTGCCTAGTGGCGAACTCAACCTCTCAGGGATCGCGCTCGCCAATCTTCCCAAACAAATGGGATCTCCCAAAGAGGTTGAGAAAAAGAGCAAGTCACCAGTCAATATTGCTGGCAACGAACCTGGCTGGGTCATGCCATTCTTCCGCTCTTCACAATCGCTCCAGAAGCTAGAGAATATCTTCCGTGTAGTCCTAGGTCTCCCGATGAAGGAGACAATCGAGCTCAAAAATATTCCCTTACTCGTCGAGAAGGCTCAGACTCCCAAACAGTGGGAGAAAGGGTTGTCTAGTCGCACGAGTCTAGGTGAGCTTGATGGCATGCTCTTCATCTTCACCGCTCCCCATGTCCCGGTATTTTGGATGAAAAATATGCAGTTCCCTCTCGACATGATCTGGATTCGCAACTCCGTTGTAGTGGATATTACGTACAACGCTCCGGTAGAAACTAGTGATAAGCTACCTACCTACTCTCCCCGCGTTCCTGTGGATATGGTGCTAGAGACAAATGCCGGCTGGGCAAACGAAAATAATATTACTATCGGTGATCAAATAGAGCTATGATCAACATATTTCATGGTGATGGCACGGCGATGTCACGCAAGCTCTTGCAGGACGCCCTAGAGGGTGATCGCACCTTGGGTCATGAGATCAGAATACTAGAAGGGGATAAGCTCGCCCCTCGCGACCTGGAGACCGCGCTCGCCACCGCTAGTCTCTTCTCTACTGAGACGATCGTGATCGAGAACTTGCTCTCGCGATTGCGATCAAAAGATAAGGATGCTTGTCTTGACCTCCTCGTGAGTTACACTGGCGATAAAAATATTTACTTGTGGGACAAAAAAGAAGTCACCAAACCCAATCTCGCCAAGTTACCAAAAGCCAAAGTCTCCCTCTCCAAAGCTCCCACCTCCCTCTTCGCCCTCATGGAGTCACTCACTCCTGGGAATCCCTCAACTTCCCTCAAATTACTCCACGAGACGGTCGCAGGGACCGAGGACATCATCGCCTTTACCATGATCGCCCGCCAAATCGGCTACCTTATCATGATCAAATCCGCCACTTCGCCAAAATTTGCTCCTTGGCAGCTGGGCAAGCTTCGCTCCCAGGCAGAAAAATGGTCAGAGCCCGCTCTCCAAAACTTTTTAGCAGAACTACTAAAGATTGATTTAGCCATCAAAACCGGTACTACCAAGCTCTCCTATACCGATCACCTTGACTTATTACTACTAAATTTATTAGGATAGCCTCCTGATGCAATTAGTTCAAAAAATTAATCCAGAGATATTTCGTGGTTATGATATAAGGGGAGTGGTTGATGCTGACCTCAGTCCAGACGTCCTATACACTCTCGGGCGCGCATACGCGACCTTTCTTACTGGCAGAAGGATTCAGGAATCTACCATTGGTCGTGACAATCGCTTGACCAGTGAAGAGTACTCTCAAGCCTTTATTCAAGGTCTAAACGAAGGAGGCATTAATACAATCGACCTCGGTCTGAGTCTTAGCCAAATAGTTTACTACTCCTCTTATCATTTTAGAATCAAAGGCTCCGCCATGATCACCGCTTCGCACAACCCCAAGGACTTTAATGGTCTGAAACTTGGTGTAGGTTACTCGGATACTATGATTAGTGACGAAATTCAGAGTCTTAAGAAAATAGTTGAAGTAGGGAAATTCACAGAAGGTAAAGGTATAAACCGAAAACAAGATATTTTCCCAGATTATAAGGCTGATATTCTAAAAAGATTTAATTTACAAAAGAAATGGAAAATTGTCGTTGAAGCCTGTAATACTGGCGCTGGAGTTTTCTATCCTTCGATTTTCCGCGATGCAGGGTGTGAGGTCATAGAGCAAAACTGTACTCCAGATGGCAATTTCCCACTAGGAGTGCCAGATCCAACAGAAGTAGAAGTACTTAAACGTGTTTCTGAACGAGTCAAAAAGGAAAATGCTGACATAGGGTTTGCTTATGACCCCGATGGAGACCGGATGTCAGTAGTGGATGAAGAAGGTCAAATTCTCTGGATGGATACTATAGTGGCATTATTTGCTCAAGACGTCCTAGACTTCATGCCTGGCTCCAAGATTGTCTATAATACTCTTTGTTCAAGACAAGTTACTGAGGCTATCGAAAATGCCGGTGGTACACCTATTATGTGTCTTACTGGCCACTCATTTGTGAAGGCCACAGTTAAGCAAGAGCGATCTCCTTTTGGTGGAGAATTATCTGGCCACATTTTCTTTATGGATAACTTTTACGGGCATGACGATGGTGCCAACGCTTCTCTAAGACTTCTACAATACTTAGAACGCAAAAACGAGAAGCTTAGCGAATCTGTAGCCAAACTCACTAAGTATGTCAGTTCTCCCGAAATAAAATTTGGACTTCCCGATTCCATCAAGTTCCAATTGATTGATAATGAAATAAAATCTGATTTCAAAAACACCTGGCCATTTGCCAAGTTTACTGAGATTGAAGGAGTGCGGATGGACAACGAAGAAGAAATGGCGATCGTTAGAGCATCGCAAAACGGGCCCTATATTACAGTCAAATTCGAAGGGAAAACTCAAGAAATTTATGATCGCATCAAAGTTCAAGTGAAAAACATTCTCAAAAAATATTCTCAGATCGACTGGAGTAAAGGTGTAAATACCCACGCTTTAGATTAAAATATCCTTATGCCATCCATTCTCGACTCACGAGACGAAATCAAAAAACTCGATGTCAGCAATCTCCTGGGCTCAGTTGAGGCATTGCCAGATCAGATCATAGACGCCCTCGAGCAGACCAAGGATCTCGTGGTGCCAGATTCATACAGGACCGCCAAGAATGTCGTGGTCGCTGGTATGGGCGGCTCTATTTTGGGCTCGATCATTATCAAGGGACTCTTTAGCCGTGAACTCCAAGTCCCCTTCGAGAATGTCCAGGGATACAACCTCCCAGATTATGTCAATCAAGATACCCTCGTCTTACTCTCTAGTTACTCTGGTACTACCGAGGAGACGCTCTCTTGCGCGCAAGACGCCCTCAAGAGGGGCGCCAAGATCATGGCGATCACTTCAGGCAACGATCTGGCGGCTCTCGCAGTTAAGCACAATTGGCCTTGCTATCTCATCAATCCCAAGTTCAACCCCAGTGGCCAACCTCGTCTCTCCCTGGGCTATGCGATCACTGGCCAGCTCAACCTCTTCGCCAAAGCCGGCATTATCGCCGATCAAACTGATTCACTCATTAAAGTCGTCGCTGGCCTCAAGGCCATGCTCCTGCTCCTCTCTCCAGAAGCCATCGACAACAACACCGCCAAGCTCTTGGCTTATGCTGCTTTTGAGAAACACGTGATTATATCTGGTGCAGAACATCTCGCTGGGGCGGCCCATGTCTTCAACAATCAGGTCAACGAAAATGCCAAAGCCCTCACTAGCGAGTGGCACCTCCCCGAGTTCAACCATCACTATTCGGAAGCCCTACAATTCCCAAAGGCTAACTTAGAGACTACTATTTTCTTCTTCTTCAACTCGAATTTATATTCCCCGCGCATGATAAAATGTTTCCCCCTGACCTCTCAGCTTGTTTCTAGCAAAGGGTACGAAACCCAGCTCATTCAGGCCACCGCCCCCACCAAGCTCGAGCAAGTTTTTGAGATCATCTTGCTAGGTGGATTCGTCGCTAGCTATCTCGCCTTCCTCTACAAGATCCCCGATCCAGGCCCTGTCCCCAACGTCGAGTGGTTCAAAGCCGAGTTGAATAAATAAATTAGCTTAAGCCTTCAGGGTCCGACCCCGTAGGTCACTCATCCAAATCAATCATCTCATCATAAACTCTCGATATATCACCAGACTCTTCCACAAACGCTTGGTAGGTATTGTGTGGATTGGTTTTCGAGAAATAGGACAGAATATCCTCAGTTCTCACCCAGCTCTGCTTATACAACCCGAGGTAATTCCCGTAGCTCGAGTATTTGTAATCCCTTAGACCTTCAGGGTCCGACCCTGTAGGGTCGTTTGGTAAAGGGTTACGATGAATATACTTAGTGATATAAGTATATTGCTCTTCACTTACTATACGCACTGTTTTGTATTTTCCTTGGAACAAGGCTCCTACTCGCTTATTTCTTTTATTAAAGTACATAACATACTTTGTCATGAGCGAATGCATAAATTCGGCCATAGATTTTTCGTTTTCTTGCTTGATTAAGAAGTGGAAATGATTTGGCATCAAGCAATATGCATAAAGTTGAATTTCTTCACTAAAATTACGATTCGCCCTAGAAGGTGGTATGGTACGGCCGTTCTGATCCTTCAGGGTCCTACCCTGTAAGTTTGGCTTAGTTAAGTAAAACTTCAAGAAAGCTATAAACTTTTTGTAATCAGCATCGTCTTGAAATATGACTCGCTTCTCAACTCCACGGTTATATACATGGTAATAGCCACCTGGCTCATATTCCTTTACTATGTTTTTTGCTGGCATAGGCCTTCAGGGTCCGACCCCGTAGGGGGTTTACTCTCTCCACTATACAACGTAAAGTAATGGTATGTCTGCCCCTAAGTATGTTCTGTGGTTCCACGAGATTGATAAAGATGATGTAGCTAGGGTAGGGGGTAAAGGGGCCAATCTGGGCGAGATGACTCAGGCTGGCTTCCCCGTCCCTGGCGGGTTTGTGGTCACCTCTAGCGCCTACCAGCACATGATCGAAGTCAACGATCTCGAGCCCAAGATTCGCGCCGTGCTCAAAGATCTCAATGTCGAAGATGCGACCGCCCTCAATCGCGCCTCCGCCCAGGTCCAGAAGCTCATCGAAGGCTCACCCTTCCCCAAGGAGATCGAGGAACAAGTATTTAAAGCGTACGATAAATTGGGCGACAACCCGTGGGTTGCTGTCCGCAGCTCCGCGACCGCCGAGGATCTCCCTCAGGCCTCCTTCGCCGGCCAGCAAGAAACCTACCTCAACGTGCGGGGTGACGCTTCGGTCATCGTCCACGTCCGCAAGGCCTGGGCCAGTCTCTTTGAGCCTCGCGCCATCTACTACCGCGTCCAGCAAAAATTTGACCATTTCAAAGTCGCCCTCGCCGTTCCTGTCCAGCGCATGGTCCAGTCTGACGTCTCAGGCATCATGTTTAGTATCAACCCCGTCACCAACGACAAGTCGAGGATCGTGATCGAAGCTGTCTGGGGACTGGGGGAAAATATCGTCCAAGGCGCCGTGACTCCCGATCACTACGAAGTCGACAAAACTACCCTCAAACTCCTTGATCACAAAGTCGTCAAACAAGACATCGAGATGGTGCGCTCTGGGGAGGGTAATATCCAGCGCAAAGTCCCCAAATCTCGTCAAAGCAAGCGCAAGCTCACTGATGAACAAGCCCAGGAGGTCGCCAAGCTAGGTAAAAAACTTCAGCAGCATTACTTTTTCCCACAAGACTCGGAGTGGGCCATCGAAAATGGTAAATTGTTCGTTGTCCAGACTCGTCCCATCACCACCGTCGACGCAACCAACGATAAGAATGAAGAGACCAAAGCCCAGGCAAAACCGATTTCCGGTAAATTGATCCTCGAGGGTGAGCCCGCCAGTCCCGGAGTAGTGACAGGCATCGTCAATATCCTCAAATCTGCCAAGGAAATCAACAAAATCAAGCGTGGTGACATCCTCGTGACCGACATGACCACACCCGACTTCGTTCCTGCCATGAAGCGCGCCGTCGCTATCGTCACCAACAAAGGGGGCCAGACTAGTCACGCCGCGATCGTCAGTCGAGAACTCGGTGTCCCATGTGTGGTGGGCACGAAGACCGCCACCACTACTCTCAAACAAGGCCGCGTTATCACAGTCGATGGAGCCTCTGGTAAAGTCTATGCTTCTGATCTCAAGCCCTCTTCAGTCAATTTTGCTCCAGTAGAGCACAATTTCCACACCAATGACCCCATCGTCAAAACAGCCACCAAAGTTTATGTCAATCTTGGCGAGCCCGAGCTAGCCGAAGAAGTCGCTAAGCGCAATGTCGACGGGGTAGGTCTCCTGCGTGCGGAGTTCATGATGGCCGGCATCGGCGTCCACCCCAAAAAACTCATTCACGACAAAAAGAGTCATCTCTTCGTCGACCAACTAGCAGAGGGTATGGCCAAAATCTGTGCAGCCTTTGGAGAGCGCCCTGTCGTCTATCGGGCCTCCGACTTCAAAACCAATGAATATTCTCATCTCAAGGGAGGAGAGGACTACGAGCCCACCGAGCCCAACCCCATGCTGGGATACCGTGGAGCCTATCGTTACATCCACGATCCCGACGTCTTCGAGCTCGAACTCAAGGCGATCAAAAAAGTCCGCAATGAGATGGGGCACAAGAATCTCTGGCTCATGATCCCCTTTGTTCGCAACGTCCACGAGATGCAAGAAGTAAAAAAGATCGTGATCGCCGCTGGTCTCTCTCGCACCGCTAGTTTCCAACTCTGGATGATGGTGGAGATCCCTGTCAACGTGGTCCTCCTCGACTCCTTTATCGACGTGGGCATCGACGGGATTTCTGTGGGGACCAATGACCTGACCATGCTGATGCTAGGCACCGACCGCGACAATGAGACCGTCGCCTCTGACTACGACGAACGCAACCCCGCCGTCCTCTGGGCTCTGCAACACATCATCCGGACTGCCCACAAACGCGGCATTACCGTTTCTGTTTGTGGGCAAGCTCCCAGTTCACATCCAGACGTCGCCGAATTCCTCTGCAAAGAAGGTGTCACTAGTGTCTCCGTTACCCCCGATGTCATTGAAAAAACGCGCCAGGTCCTCTATGACACCGAAAAAAAGCTCATCACCCATCGTAAGTAGTATGTCAAAAATAACTAGGATAGTCGCCAGAGAAATTCTTGACTCGCGCGCCGTCCCCACGATCGAGGTCTCGGTCTTGACCGACACCGGTGCCTATGGCACCTCCTCTGTACCCTCTGGTGCCAGTACCGGCAAAAACGAAGACGTCGAGCTACGCGATGGTGATCCCTCTCGCTATCACGGCAGGGGAGTCCTCAAGGCTGTAAGTAATGTGCAAAACATTCTCGCCCCCAAGCTACTTGGCGCCGAAGTGACTGAGCAAGACAAAATCGACTCTCTTATGATCGAGCTGGACGGGACGAGTAACGAGAGCCGTCTGGGAGCCAATGCCATACTAGCCGTCTCCATAGCCGCGCTCAAGGCCTCTGCCAGCGCCTCTGGCTCTCCTCTCTTTAAATACATTGCCGATCGCTATCGCCCAGGCGCTAGTCTCAACATCCCCGGTCCTCTCTTTAACCTGATCAACGGAGGTAAGCACGGTGCCGGCAACCTCGACTTTCAGGAGTTTCACGTGATCCCCAGTACCAAAATGCGCTTTAGCGAAGCTCTACGAGCTGGCGCCGAGACCTGGGAAAACCTCAAAACAGAACTCATTCACCGCAACGCCATCCATAGTGTCGGAGACGAAGGTGGGTTTGCTCCCAATCTCTTCACTAATGCCGATGCACTCGAGCTCATGGCGCTTGTGATCAAAAACTCACCTTATCGCTTAGGACAAGATCTCTACCTAGGGCTGGACGTAGCCGCGGACTCTTTCTACAGCGATGGTCGCTATAATATCAAAGATTCACCTCGCCCCATGGATCAGTCTGGCATGATCTCGCTCTATCAAACTTTAATGAAGGACTATGGACTCTTGGCACTCGAAGATCCACTCGAGCAAGAAGATTGGTCTGGCTGGACCAAACTGACGCAATCGCTTCCCACTGGCGTGATGATTATCGGCGATGACCTCATTACAACCAATGCCAAGCGTCTCCAGAAAGCGATCGATTCCAAGTCCTGTAACGCCGTCATCGTGAAGCCGAATCAAATCGGCACTGTCAGCGAGACTATCGAACTCATGCGTCTCGCCGCGACTAACAATATCACGACAATCGCCTCACATCGCTCGGGGGAAACCAATGATACTTTCATTGCCGACTTTGCAGTCGGGATGGGGGCGCACTACGCCAAATTTGGCGCGCCCGACAGAGGAGAGCGTGTCGCCAAATACAACCGACTCCTAGAAATCGAAGGGTATCTAAATCCTGTAAGATAAAGCCATGCAAAAATCTCGCGTAGTCTTAGTCATTCTCGATGGGTGGGGTCTCGGACCTGATTATCCAGGCAACGCAATTAGCCTCGCCAAAACTCCCATCATGGATATGTTTAGCCACACTTTTCCCCACACCGAGCTCGTGGCCTCTGGCGAGGCCGTGGGACTGCCCAAAGGGGAAGATGGCAATACTGAAACTGGACATCTCAATATTGGCGCCGGGCGCATCGTCTACCAAGACTTACCTCGCATTAACATGTCGATCGCTTCCGGTTCGTTTCTTCAAAACAAGGCCTTTCTCCAAGCTATCGAGCATGTGAAAAAAAACCATTCTCATCTTCATCTCTTGGGTCTCATCGGCCAGGGAGGAGTCCACTCAAGTAACGACCATCTCTATGCTCTCCTGCGTCTAGCTAAACAGCAAAATATTCCTCAAGCTTATCTCCACCTCATCACCGACGGGCGCGACTCGCCGCCCACCTCCTCCCCTACTTATCTCAACCAAGTTCAGCAAGAAATCAAGGAGATCGGCATCGGCGAGATCTCTACATTAATTGGTCGCTACTATGCCATGGACCGTGATCATCGTTGGGAACGAATCCAAGTGGCCTATGATGCGCTCATTAACGGTGTAGGGGAGTCCACGACCGACTTTTTTAGCTCCCTTACTACCCGTCACTCTCAAGGAGAAAATGACGAGTTTATCAAACCACTTATTTTGCAGAATAGTCCGCGGTTTGCTTCGGATGACGCCGTAATATTCTTCAATTATCGCATCGATCGTCCTCGGGAGCTCACCCGCGCTGTTACTATGACGGATGAACAATTTATTCATCACAACGAATCTTTCGACCCCTACGGCGTCAAATATCACAAATCACATCTAGCTCCAAGCTCCAAAGACAATATTTTCCCTCGCCCCAATCGACCCTCCAATCTCTGCTTTGTCTCCATGACCGAATATGAGAAAAATCTCCCAGTCGAGATCGCCTTCCCCCCAGAGTTCGTCGAGATGCCTCTCTCTCGGGTGATAGCCCTTGCTGGGCGTCGCCAACTCAAGCTCGCGGAGAGTGAGAAAGAGCGCTTCGTCACTTATTACTTTAACGGCCAGCGCGAGCTCCCCTTCCCAGGGGAAGATGTCAAAATTACTCCCTCCCCTAAAGTCGCCACCTACGATTTGCAGCCCGAAATGTCAGGAGTAGAACAAACAACCAAATTGATCACCGCCATCGACAGTGAGCTCTATGACCTCATCGTCATCAACTATCCCAATCCCGATATGGTTGCCCATACCGGCAATCTGGAGGCCTCGATCAAAACCTGTACGTTCATCGATACTTGTCTCCAAAAAGTGTATGAAAGAGTCATGAAAAATCCTAGCGTGACCATGCTCATCACCGCTGACCATGGCAACGTCGAGGAGCTGATCAATCTGGAGTCTGGTGGGGTAGACACCGAGCACTCTGGCTTCCCTGTGCCTCTTCTTATTATCGGACACGAATATCTTAACCACGCCAAATCTCTCCCTCGTGGTATCTTGGCCGACGTCGCCCCCACCATCCTCAAAATTCTCGGAGTCAACAAACCCAGCTCTATGTCTGGCCGCTCACTTTTGTGAGAGGACTAGCACCAACTCACCTTTGACTTTATTTTTAGTGTATTTCTCAATTAGTTCACTCACGCTCCCCTCTACTCGCTCCTCAAATTGCTTCGTTAGCTCCCTCATGAGCACGCAGTGGACCTCCCCCATAATTCCCTGGATATGAACCAAGTCTTTTAAAAGTCGGTGAGGTGAAACGTAAAGGACAACTCTCGTTGAAGACAATTTTTCCATCATCTCCTTACCCGCCTTCAGGATCTTGATGGCTTTGCCACTAGTTTTAGGCAAGAATCCCAGGTAGAGAGCGATCTCTCCCCCAAGGCCTGAGTAGGGAAGGGCAGTGGTGAGCGCTGTAGGTCCTGGGATCACTTCAATCGGTAGTCCAGCGTCCAAACAGCCCCTTATCGCGCGATATCCGGGGTCCGAGATCGCTGGCATCCCTGCGTCCGACACAAGTCCCACACATTGCCCGTCCGTGACCATTTGGACTATCTGTGAGAATATCCTATCTTCGTTAAACTCATTGTACGGCACATATCGTGGCTTTTTCGTTATCAAGTTTTTCGCTAACAAATGATTAACTAGTCTCGATGTGACTCTACTATCCTCACAGAAAAGAATATCGATCTTCTCAAGTGTCTCTATCGCCCGCAACGTGATATCACCCAAATTCCCAATCGGGGTGCCAATTACGTAGAGTCTTCCATTCATGTATACTAGCCCTCATGTCGTCTTTATTTGCACCTATTATAGAGTATCTCCATACCATTTCCCAAACTGTCCCTCTCCCTATTTTTGTTTCTGTCGGTGCCGCGATCGAAGAAATCATTGCGCCTATTCCCTCGCCTCTAGTCATGACTCTAGCAGGCTCTCTCGCTGCTGCCAGTGGCTCACATTGGCTCACCCTCGCCTATCTCGCTCTCATTGGTTCAGTCGCCAAAACCATGGCTTCATACATCGTCTACGTCATCTCAGATAAAGCCGAAGATTTGGTCCTGGGGAAGTTTGGCAAATTTCTCGGTGTTAGTCATCAGGACGTCGAGAGGCTCGGTAGTCAACTCTCGGGTGGGTGGAAAGACGATCTAGTGATGTTGGCCTTGCGTGCTATCCCGATTATTCCAACTGCCCCGGTCTCGGTTATCTCCGGATTACTCAAAATCAACTTGTTTACCTTTTTCTGGACCACCGGCGTGGGATATGCAATCCGCAACTATTTCTATCTTTACCTTGGGGCCACCAGTATCGGAGCCTTAGAAAATTTAAACGAAGGACTGGGTAGTGTCGAAAAGATCGGCTATCTCATTATTTTTGCATTACTCTTTGCACTCGCTGTCTTTTTCTATAAAAAACGTCAGGATGAAAACATCGTCACCAAGTTACTCAAAGCTCTACACATAAAGTAAATTAGCTTTATTGCCCAAAACGTCTTACAAGTCCAACAACAGATCCTTGGATAGTCACACTTCTGGCAAAAATGGGTTTCATCGTCGAGTTGGCGGGCTCTAAACGGATACGGGTCGCTTCTTTGAAGAATTTTTTGAGCGTGGCTAATCCATTGTCTAGGAGGGCCACTACAATCTCTCCGTCGCGAGCTTCTTTTTTCTCCTCGATCACAACGAAATCACCATCCAATATTCCCTCTTCGATCATCGAGTCACCTCGCACTTGCAGTACGAAAGAACGCTTTTTGCCCGAGAGCATTGAAGAGGCGACTTTCATCGTCGCATTGGGGTCTGTCATGGGTTGTATCGGTGAACCAGCCGCGATATAGCCGAGGATGGGTAGCTCTACACTCTCGAGCGCGCTCCCTATTTTACGGTCCAAGAGCTCGATCCCACGCACCGCTCCTTCAAAGCGCCGGATGACTCCTTTTTTAGCTAAAGTTTGCAAGTGTTCGTGGACAGTGGCCAGCGATGATACACCGAGTGAATCGGCAATCTCCTGTAGGGTAGGGGAAGTACTAAACTTCTGAATATACTGGGCAATAAAGTCCAGAATTTGTTTTTGACGTTTATACAGTGTAATAGGCATAAGATAAACTTACCCGAACCATAGCCGAATGTCAAGCCCTGTGTTATCCTAATCTGTATGAAAAAGATTTTCTCAATATTTTTATTGTTCATTGTTCATTGTTCATTGTTCATAGCTCCAGCCCACGCTGCCTCAGAATTTACCACCTCTTATATCTCCACCTACACCATCCAGCCTGAGGGTCCGACCCATGTCACCCATACAATTGAACTCAAGAACAACTTATCTCACATTTATGCTACCAACTACACTCTTTCCACGACTGGTAGCCAACTCACGAATATAGTGACTCGGGATGAGACTGGGCCCCTAAGCTCCACGGCGAGTCAATCTTCTGACAACACCTCTATTCATCTCCAAATAGATCGTCCAGCCATCGGTAAGGATAAGGTCAAGACCCTGATGGTCGATTACGAGACTGACGACGTCGCGGAAGTGCTCGGAGATACTATCGGGGTCAATATCCCTCGACTTTCTAAGGCCAATGAAGCCCAAAATTATGAACGCATTGTCAAAATAGCTGGTTTCAAGGACTTGCCCGCACTTATCTACCCCCCTGCCAGCAAAACACATACCGAGGGAGAATTTACGGTCTTCACATTTTTAGGCCATCAAAACGAGTCACTCTCATTACTCTTTGGCGAATCACTCACTTACAAGGTAGAGCTCACCTATGAACTGAAAAACAGCGAATTGAGTCGGATTGATTCTGAGCTAGCTCTCCCTCCAGATACTCCATATCAACACGTCCAGCTACAATCCATCGATCCTCCCCCACTTGATATTCGCATCGATCCAGATGGCAATTGGCTCGCACGCTACTCACTCCCCCCCCAAGACAAATTACTCATACGCGCCACGCTATATGTGAGGGTGTATCCACTCCCGACTCTTTACGATCCCAGTCAAAAAAAATTCATCAAGACCGCCCATTCTCAGTATTGGCAGGATAATGCCCAGCTCGTCAAGGATCTGGCTGGTCGACTGCAAACCCCAGAGAATATCTATGAATACTTAGTGGATACCTTCACCTATAAATATTCAGGCAATCTCACTACCAATCGGCAAGGAGCTCTAGAGGCTCTCACATCTCCTCATGAGGTACTCTGTACCGAGTTTACCGATTCTTTCGTAGCTTTGGGTCGTACTGCATCTATACCAACAAGAGAGATAAACGGATACGGTTTCACCAAGAACCCCAATCTCCGACCTCAAGGAGAAGTGGGTGATATTCTCCACGCTTGGCCAGAGTATTTGGATCCCGTTAAAAATATATGGATCTCTGTCGATCCCACCTGGGGCAACACTACTGGTGGGGTAGATTATTTTCACAAGCTTGATTTCAACCACCTCACATTCGTGCGTCACGGTCTAGAAGACAACTATCCTCTCCCCGCCGGTGCTTATAAGAGCCGTGCTCAAGATAGATATGTCTCCGTCGAACTCGCGACCGATATCCCCGCAGAAGCTTCTAGTTCTCACATCAAAGATCACGTTCTATACAATACTGGTAACGTCGCACTCATTGACGAAACGGTAGGCTACATCCCGCCCTATGGTCACGTCGAACTCCAGAATCCCAAGCCACTCTCTTTTTATGATAAGATTAAAGAGTTATGCGTAAAATTATTCTCAAAATTCTTGCGACCGCGGCCAGCTTCTACGTCGCCCAGTACTTCCTCGCCGGAGTAAAGATAGAGAATATTTGGTCCGCCTATCTCGTAGCTTCATTAGTCTTTGTCGTTTTCAATTTTATCCTAACCCCCATTATCAAGCTCCTCCTCTTGCCCATCAACCTCCTCACCCTCGGGCTCTTTCGCTGGCTTACTGGTGTACTCACGCTCTACATTTTTGACCTCTTCTATAGTGGTATTAGTATCTCCGCCTTCAACTTCCCAGGATACAGCTCATCCCTGGTGGCGCTCCCAGCAGGTCAGCTTGGCCTATTTTGGGTACTCGTCCTAGCCTCACTTTTGATGAGTTTGACTTACTCACTAATTATTACCCTTTTCCAGGCAGAAAATTGATATGTACACGCTTGTAGCACAAATTATTGTCTCCATCATCCTGATCGTGTTTGTGATTCTCCAAGCCAAGGGAACTGGTCTCTCTGGAGTATTGGGAGGTTCCACTAGCTATCACGCGAAGAGGGGAGCCGAAAAATCGCTTTTTTACGCCACGATTGTGGTGGGGATCCTGTTCGTTATCCTAGCGATACTCAACGCGATTTAACTAACTATGTTCAAAGCATTTAGACGATACTACTGGGTATCCCAAGGCTTCCTTTCTCGTCACAGTCAGATTATCTATAGAACAGTGTTCATTGTTTTAGGTTTTGTCCTGCTATTTTTTCTCTTCGCTCGCTACATCCCCACCCCCAAACATACTGAGCGTTTTGGTCGAGTAGGTAAATATAATCTAGAAAATTTTCCCCAAGATATCCACGCTCAAATCAGCCAAGGATTGGTCAATGTGACCCAGAGTGGTGTGGTCAACTCAGGGATAGCCAAAACGTGGGAAATCCAAGATGACGGTAAAACCTATGTCTTTACTCTGGATCCCAGTCTCAGGTGGCACGACGGCACATCAATTCTCGCAGAGGATATCCCTTATAACTTTCAAAACGTCGAGGTGGAGAGGGGGGAGGGTACGATCACCTACCACCTCCAAGAGCCATTTGCCCCGTTTCTTTCCGCCCTCTCACGTCCCATCCTCAAAAAAAATACGTTTGGTACCGGGAGCTTTCGCCTCACCAATACTCAGCTCTATGGAGGTGTCCTCCAATCCCTTACACTCGAGAGCGAGTCAGAGAGACTTATCTACAAATTTTATCCTACCGAATCTAGCGTGCTTACTGCCTACAAATTAGGCGAGATTGACACAATTGAAAAACTATTTTTTCTTCCGGATGATTTGAAAAAGGACTCAACTAGTCTTATCGATGAACACAATCAAACAGAGAGCCAACTTGCGGTACTATTCTTCAACAATAATGACACACTCTTGAGGAGCAAATCTACTCGACAAGCCCTCGCCTACGCGATCCAGGATAAAAGTTTTGGCAAAATACGCGTCACTTCTCCAATCGACAAGTCATCTTGGGCATACAACAATCTAGTCAAAACCTACGACTACGACAAAGAGCACGCCCAGAGTTTACTCTCACAAGATATCAAAGATACTGCCTCTCTCAAAATTGAACTCAAAACTACACTCCAATATTTGGATGTTGCAGAATCGATCGCGAGTTCTTGGCGTGATTCACTAGGCATCCAGGTCGATGTCAAAGTCATTTCGAGTGTGACCAGTGATTACCAGGTTCTACTGAGCGATTTCTCCCCACCCCTCGACCCCGATCAGTACGCTATCTGGCATTCCACCCAGGCCACCAACTTTACCCACTTCAGCAATCTCAAGATCGACAAATTGCTCGAGGACGGTCGCAGAACTAGTGATCTTAAGTTGCGCAAAGATATCTATCAAGATTTCCAAAGATTCCTACTCGAGGATTGTCCGGCCGTATTCCTCTTCAAATCCACCCCTTACACTATCTCGCGAAAGCCGTTGTTCTAAGAACTTGGAAAATACTCCGCCAGTTTTCTCCTCCCAGCACCACTTTTCCAATACAATTCACGTTTCTTCGCTTCCGCTGAAGAATTAAATTGCTCTTTAAACAACAAAATAAATGGTCTTCTATTTTTCGTCGATTTAGATCTACCAGAGTTATGTTCAGCGAATCTTCTCTCAAAATTATCTGTATAACCTACATAGGTACGGTAATCTACTAAGCTTCTAAGAACATATACAAAAGACATAATTCCTGAGCGGGCCGCCTTTGGCGAGCCTCGCTCAACTGGCTAAATATTATAGGCCAGTTGAGCGGGTAACGGGAATCGGACCCGTATCTGCTACTTGGCAAGCAGCCGTTCT
Source organism: uncultured Pseudomonadales bacterium (assembly GCA_964347565.1). GTDB lineage: Bacteria > Patescibacteriota > Microgenomatia > UBA1400 > UBA12108 > CAJAUT01. The sequence goes on from CAYFZD010000013.1 coordinate 25,732, forward strand.
ACCACTGAACTATACCCGCAGCGTAAAAATTACTCCGTAATTTAACGCTGCTGAAACGTTTAAATCACAGATTTATTACGTTTCGCAATTTTATCACGTATTTCGCCAATTGTCGGGGTGCCCAGACTCGAACTGGGGACCTCCGCGTCCCAAACGCGGCGCTCTACCATCTAAGCCACACCCCGAGGTGTGAATACTTCACCATTATACCCTGAGCGAAGTAGAAGGGTGCCGAGAGTGGGGGTCGAACCCACATGAGATTACTCTCACAAGTTTTTAAGACTTGAGCGTATGCCATTCCGCCATCTCGGCTCTAGTGAAAATTATACATCAAGGCTGAATTCTAATCCGAATCCGAACACCTCTCCTTTCTCGAGGTTGATTGTAACT
>CAYFZD010000014.1:0-23435 GCA_964347565.1 uncultured Pseudomonadales bacterium
AGTCACGGGGGTTGTGGTCGACCACAATGACAAGCTCATCGACAACGCCATTGTCCAAATAGTGAGTGGAGACGGGATTCCCCAAAGAGCCATGAAAACCAATTCTCTTGGACAGTTCTATACCTCCACCCCACTGAGCCCAGGTAATTATGTTGTTGAGGTAGACAAGGCTGGACTTGCCTTTGCTCCCCAACAAATCAATATTAACAACGCGGTTTTTGCTCCCATCGAACTTCGTGCTACCATGTAGCTATGTCAGATAGTATCATCGTTGCCACCACTCAGGACCATCTCGATATTGAGACGATTCAGGACGATCTCGTGATCCTCAAAAGCGGTACCTGTAGTCTCCTTATTCAAGTCTCTGCCATCAATTTTGGGCTTTTGTCTGAGGAAGAGCAGGATGCCACTATTTATGCCTACGCCGGGCTCCTCAACTCACTCTCTTTCCCTGTCCAGATTGTGATCAAGTCTGAGAAAAAAGATATTAGCGCTTATTTAGAGCTTCTCAGTACCCAGGAAAAGAAACTTAAAGATGAGGTTCTTAAAGATCGCATGAGGGCTTATCGAGAATTTATCGAAACTACTATTACCGAGCAAAACGTGCTCGACAAAAAGTTTTATTTCATTATTTCCTATCAGCTTGTTACGCTCTCTGGGAAAGTGGAGATCTCTGAAGAACTCTTGTTTAAAGCGAAAGCGGACTTAGAGCCCAGGCGTGACCACGTCATCAAACAGCTCGCGCGCATAGGGCTCACCGCGACTCAGCTCAACTCTCAGAGCCTCATGAAGCTTTTCCACAGTTTCTACAACTCAACCGTCAAGGGTCAAAAGTTTACAACCGCCCCTGATTACGAGCAGGCCCTCGTCGCACCCAACATAGCAACATAATTTTCAATTTCTAATTTACAATTTACAAGTATGGTGTTTGAGGTTTATTTGTAAATTGAGAACTGTAAATTGGAATTTACGCTATACTCATCGTATTATGCCAAAACTGAACCTGCCGTCATTTTTTGGTGGCAAAAAACCCGAACCCATTCCCGCCGGACCCCAGGTCTCCCCCGCCGTCACGGTCTTGTCTCAGGGCACTACCAACGTCAAGGATGTCATCGCCCCCGAAGCCATCGAGGTGGATTTCTCTGATCTCAAAATCAATGACACCTACTACCGCACCCTTTTTGTCGCCGGCTACCCCCGGTTCGTGAATGCCAACTGGCTCTCTCCTCTCATCAACTTCCCCCACTCCCTCTCGATCTCTATGTTTATCTACCCCGTCGATGGTAAGGGCGTCATCGAAGATCTCCGTCGCAAAATTGCCGAGATGGAGGCCGAACTCCAAGGCGACATCCAACGTGGCCGCATTATCAACATTGATACCCAGGTCAAGCTCGAAGATGCCCGCTCTCTCCAGGAACAGCTCGCCAAAGGGGCCGAGCGCTTTTTCCAATTTGGGCTCTACATTACTATTCGCGATGATAAAAAAGATGTCCTCGACCGCGTCACCAATCACATCAAAAGCGCCCTTGGCGCCCTCCTAATCGTCGCCAAAACCGCCTCTCTCCAGATTGAGGACGGTTTTAAAACCACCCTCCCCACCGGCCTCGACAAACTCAAAATCAATCGCAATATGGACACAACTAGCCTCGCCACCACCTTCCCCTTTACCTCAAGCGAGCTCACTCAAAACGAGGGCATTATGTATGGGATTAATGAACACAATGATTCTCTCGTAGTCTTTGACCGCTTCACCCTCGAGAACGCCAATATGGTGGTCTTCGCCAAGTCGGGCTCTGGTAAGTCGTATATGGTCAAGCTAGAGATCCTCCGCTCTCTCCTCTTTGACACCGAGGTGATCGTCATCGACCCCGAGGATGAGTACCGCAAGCTCTCCGACGCCATCAAGGGGACCTATATCGACTTTTCCTTCAGTTCTCCCAGCCGCATCAACCCTTTTGAGCTCCCCCAAATGAAAGAGCCCGACGAAAACGAGCTCGCCATGAAAATTATCTCCCTCCACTCTCTCCTCAAAATTATGATGGGTGATATGACCCCACAAGAAGAGGCCCTCCTCGACCGCGCCCTCGTCTCTTGTTACCAGATGAAGGGGATCAACCGCGACCCCGCGACCCACGCCCTCGAGCCGCCTCTCATGGAAGATCTCTATAAGGTTCTCACTGGTATGGAGGAGGCGGTCGCCAGGGGACTGGCTGATCGTCTAGAAAAATATGTTAAGGGCTCCTTCCAGGGAATTTTCTCCCAAAAATCCAATGTTAATTTTGGTACCCAGCTTACCGTTTTTGGCATCAAAAATCTCCAAGACGAACTCCGCCCCACCGCCATTTTTATTATTCTCGACTACATCTGGACCAAGGTCAAACGCGATCTCAAAAAACGGCTCTTGGTCGTCGATGAAGCTTGGTATCTAATGAAATCAGAGGACTCGGCCACCTTCCTCTATAGTATCGCCAAGCGAGCGCGTAAGTACTTCCTGGGTTTGACCACGATTACCCAGGACGTCGAGGATTTCCTCAAGAGCGACCACGGCAAGGCCATTGTCAGCAACTCCTCTCTCCAGGTTCTTATGAAACAGTCGAGCTCCGCCATCGAGAAGCTGGCCTCCACTTTCTTTCTCTCCCAAGGAGAGCGCCATCTCTTGTTGAGTGCTGAGGTGGGCGAAGCTCTCTTCTTCGCCGGTCAAAATCACGTGGCCATGAAGGTGGTCGCCTCCCCCGAAGAACACGTGATCATTACCACTAATCCCCAGGAGGCCATCGACCGCCAGAACGCCCTCACAGATAAGCTTTCAGAAAACCAATCATCTGTTCCAAAAGAAAAGATTGCGCAGGCGGGTTAGCCGAGCAACAGGCTGATTTTTCACCAGAAAAATACATTGCCGTTTTTCGACTTGGAATAGTGATTGGTTTGGCCGGCCTAAGCATTAATCGGCATCACTACATACTGTCCACCCTTGCCCCGCTCCTCCCTCATCATCCCCGGCGCCAGCTTATCCCCCATCCCCATCCACACCCTCTCTCCTCCCACAATCATTAGATATTCCAGAATGTATTTGGCATTGTACGTAATCTCCAGCGGTTCTCCCTCCAGAGTAATTGGCACTTCTACCCTACACTCTCCTCGCTCGGGCGAGCTTGATTTAAGCACCAGTTTTCCCTGGCTCGCCCCCCACTTCACCATATTGGAGTTGTCTCTGGCAAAAATATAACACGCTTTAATGGCCTGTAAAAGTTCATCCTTGCTGGCGGTTAGCTCTGTGTCGAATTCTTTGGGTAAAATCTTGCTATAGTCGGGGAAGTTCCCTGCCAACAACTGTGAAACAACTAGGGTCTCCCCCACTTTAAAATATATTTGATTGGTGCTCTCAATATACCCCAGGATCACCTTCTCGCTCCCCGTGAGTCTAACCGCCTCCATTACCGCCCTTGCAGGAACTAGAAGTGGGGGTTGTTCCTTCTTTGCCACCATCGCAAGCTCTTCGATCGCCAAGCGAAAGCCATCAGTTGTCACAAAACGGATCTTTTTCTGCTCAAATTCCAGGAGTATGCCGGTTAAGACTGGGCGTAAACTATCCTTGGCACAAGCAAAAATTACCCTTTCTATAGAGCCCGTTAGTGAAGAGACGGGTAGTTCACAAATCTCGCCACCAGTCACAATCGCCGGTATGTGGGGGAACTCTTGGGTCTCAATCGCCTGGAACTTCCCGTTATAACCAGGGGCCGTGAGGGTCACTTTTGTCCCTTCACTTGAGAGCTCTACCTTGCCAGGGTTGAGAGAACCCAAAAACTCTCCAAACATCTTTGCCGGCACACAAACCTCGCCTTCCACAATCACTTTTGCGGCCACTTTGGTCTTGATGCCTATCTCGAGATCTGTTGCCGAGAGAGTTATTCCCTCCTTGGTCGCCTCTATCAACACGTGTGACAAGGCTGGTAACTGTGCTCGGCTCGCGACGGCTCGCGAGACGATTTGTAATCCCTCTATGAACTGTTCTTGTAAAACTTCTATTTTCATATAAAGACAATCACTAATATATCTTAATAAAGATTGTAATAGTAGTAGGGGCGGTGGATTCTCTGATAATTCTCTGCAAGGCGCGTGGACAATCCGGTGGAGAACTTTGTGGATAACTCGCGTTTAAAGTGGAAAACCCCAAATGTTCCCCTTTTCCCCACATTCGACAGATTCTTTCCCATACTTGTCCACATAGTTATAAACCGTGTTTAATGTCGGCAATTATTTTGGCCATCCCAGGATCTAGTTTGAGTTCTTCTGTAATTTTTTCTACCGCGTGGATGACAGTGGTGTGGTCGCGTCCCCCAAAGAGCCTCCCCACCTGTTCATAGGGGATTCCCAAGTCTTTATACATGATATACATGGCCGTATGTCTAGCCGCGATGAGCGGTGCCTTGCGGCTCTCGCCAGTCAGCTCGCTGGGCTTGAAAGCGAAGTACTGGGCTGTTTTATTTATTACCCCACTAGGCTTGATTCGCTGTGTGCGACGCTCTTTTTCCGCCCCAAAATATTCTCTGACGATTTCGCTAGTGATTTCCCCTCCCCCCGGGAGTGACTTGGTATAGATCCCTTGGAGCGCGCCTTCTAGCTCGCGGATGTTGGTGGTGGTGCGCTCGGCGATCAGCGAGATTGCTTCACTCGGAATGGCGATTTTGAGGGCTTCACATTTTTGAGTCAAGATCGCCACACGGGTTTCAAAGTCGGGTGACTGGACATCCACCATCAGTCCCCCCATAAAGCGAGAGGAAAGCCGCTCTTCTAGTTTGACGATTTCTTGAGGTGGGCGGTCAGAGGTGAGGATGACCTGTCGCTGTGACATATAGAGCGCGTTAAAAGTATGAAAAAACTCCTCTTGGATATATTCCTTCCCGGCAATAAATTGAATGTCATCGACGAGTAAAACGTTGGGGGCCCGATATTTTTTCTTAAACGCCGGAGTTTTCTTGTTTTGGAGGCTCGCGATCAGGTCGCTCCCAAAAGTCTCGGCCGAGATATACATAATATTCCAGTCTGGATGGTCGTGGTAGATAGCGTGTCCCACCGCTTGCATGAGGTGAGTTTTCCCCAGCCCCACTCCCCCGTAGATAAAAAGCGGGTTATAGCGAGTGCCAGGGCTCTTGGCGGCTCCCTGTGCTGCCGCGTAGGCAAAATTATTAGATCCTCCAACCACATAAGATTCAAAAGTTAGCCTGGGATTCAAATTATTTGAGCCTTCACCCCTTGAAATCTGTTGGGGCTCATCAAATAGTGGCGAGGGGGCTTGTGCTGAGCTTGTCGAAGCATCCCTCCCAATAATATAGGTCAACTCTATCTTCGTTCCACACACTCGCTCCAGGCTCCTCTGAATTTGGCCAGCATATCTCTGCCCCACCATCGACTGATGATAGCTAGAAGGACATAAAATCGTCGCCAGGTGGAGATCGTTACCGGTTTTTTCTAATGAGGAGAGAGCCAAGGGCTTGATCCAAGTGGGAAAATAAACGGGAGAGATAGACATTTCTAATTCTGTCAAAACCGCCTTCCATGTCGCTAGGATGTCCATTCCGTTATTATCCACAACTTTTCCACAACTCACAATATATCACAACTATCTCCCACAGTGACAAATGGCCTCTCCCTGTGCTAAAATCCCCGCATGTCCAAGCGCACTTACCAACCCAAAAAAATCAAACGCCGCAACACTCACGGCTTCCGCATCCGCATGTCTGACCACAAAGGCCGCCTCGTGATTAAGCGCCGCCGTGCCCGTGGCCGCGCCAAGCTCACTGTATAATGTTTTAATGATCTCCACCCACAGCAAGTTTCCCACCAGGCAGCAGTTCATATCCTTCCGCCCCACCGCCAAACAGACGACCACTCCCCACCTACGAATTATGACCTCCCCCCACACTCCGTCGCGCCTCTCAGTTATTATTCCCATCAAAGTTAATAAGCGCGCCACCACCCGCAACAGTTTTAAACGCCTCGTCTATGACGCGTCCTGGAAGATCCTTCAGGACAAAAACCTTGACTGTATTATTATCTTTAAACCCCTCGCTTTATTAAAAGGGAAAATCTCCCAAGATCTAATTATTTATGAACTATCACAACTTCCTAACATTCACTAAAGCCATCGCCAAAAATCTGGGGCTGTCCCAGGGTAGATGTCGCTACTCTCCCACCTGTTCTCTCTACGCCCAGCAGGCATTCGCCAAGCATGGTTTACTCAAGGGCGCTTGGTTATCTGGCAAAAGACTGTTAAAATGTCACCCATGGTCTGCGGGTGGTTACGACCCCGTCCCCCCATCGACCATTAACCATTAATCATCGACCATTAACCATGTACAACCAATTTATCTATCAGCCCATTCTCAGTTCCTTGCTTTGGCTGTACCAAACTACCGGACACAATCTCGGCTTCGCCATCATCCTCTTAACGCTGGCCGTGCGCTTTATTCTCATCCCTTTTACCCTCCCTCAACTCAGGTCTGCCAAAAAAATGGCCTCCCTCAAGCCCGAGCTTGACGCGCTCAAGAAAAAACACGGCCACGACGCCAAGCTCTTCCAGCAAAAACAAATGGAGTTTTACAAAACTCACGGCGTCAACCCCGCCGCCGGCTGTCTCCCCTTTATTGCCCAATTTGTTGTCCTCATCGCCCTCTATCAAGTCTTTATGAGCACCCTGGGGGGCAATGGTATGGGAGAAATCAGCTCAAACTTCTTACTTTGGGATCTAAAATCCAAAGACACCACCTATATCCTCCCAGTCCTCGCCGGCCTTCTGCAGTTCCTTATGTCCCTCACTATCCTTCCCGCCGTCGAAAACCAACCCGAAAAACGCCCAGGCACCCCAGAACAAAAGCAAGATGTGGCCGAGATGGCGACCACCATGCAACAGCAAATGGTTTTTATGATGCCTATCATGACCGTGATTTTCTCGCTCCAATTCCCCTCCGGGCTCGCCCTCTACTGGGTCATCACCACCGCTTTTTCCCTCGTCCAACAGCTCATGGTCTCAGGGCCAGGTTCGCTTCTTACCTATGCTTATAAATTTAAGATTCTCAAGAAAGGCAAATAAATTATGACCGACAACTATCAGGACAAAGTCGCCACCCTACTGAGCAACTTCACCATTACTCCCGACCAAATCACCTACGAAGAGACCCCCGAGCTTCTCTCCATTACCATCCAACTTGACGAGCTCGAGGCCGGGCGCCTAATTGGTCGCTTTGCCCAAACCCTCGACTCTCTCCAGCTCCTCATTTCCCTCATGATCAACAATGGGCAAGAGACTCACAAACACGTGCTCTTAGACGTCGCCGGTTATCGCGCGCGCCGCCTCACCACCCTAGAGACCATGGTAGAAAACGCCAAAAACCAAGCCAAAGAGGTTGGTGGTGCCTGTGTGCTCCCACCCCTCTCTGCTACCGAGCGGCGCCAAGTCCACCTCATGCTCCAAGACGATGCAGAATTCACGAGCTATTCAGAAGGTCAAGGTCAAGACAGGCGGCTCTTTATTTCTCTCAAAACTACCTAGTCTCCTTGCCGGCCTGATCATTTTTCTCTCCGCCACCCAACTTGGTTTGCATTTCTGGCCCCTCTCGAGCCTAGTCTATGGTGTGCGCGTCGACTATCTCGCTCCGACCCTCTACTTTCTAGATATCTTAATTGTCCTGTTCTTAGGGTCCGACCTGCTAAGGAAATCCTGGCCAACGGCCAAGATGTTTAGTCGAACTTCAAAAATAAACAGTGAGACCAGGTCGGACCCTCAAGGAATCCTTGTCATTCTTGTTCCCCTCCTCCTCACCAGCCTCCTTTTCTCAAGTAATCCTCTCTCCACCCTCTCCTGGTCACTCCACTTACTTCTCTACTTACTATTTTTTTCAACAATTCTCCCTATCAAAAGCAAATTTGAGAATTTGAGAATTTATGATTTCAAATTAATTTTGACCCTCGCCCTCCTCTTTCAGCTTACCCTCTCCCTCTCTCAAGTTTCCCTCGGTCACTCCGTTGGAGGACTCATGTACTACCTAGGTGAGCGGAGCGTGTCTGTGGGGCAACCTGCGGTCGCCCTTGGCGAGTTTATGAACCAAGTAGTACTACGCGCCTATGGTACCTTTGGCCACCCTAACGTGCTCGCTGGGTGGTCGGTGGTAAGTTTACTTATTCTGATTCAAATAAGTCAGACTGCAACTCCCAAAGCAAGCAAACAACGGGTCGTCAGAGGGTCTGACCCGCTAAGGAAATCCTGGCTACCAGCCAAGATGTTTAGTCGACTTCAAAATGCAATCTGGAGACCGGGTCAGACCCTATGGGTACTAACTGTGATTTCTATAGTTCTCCTCACTGAGTCCCGCGCCGCCGCCCTCTCCCTCTTTGGTCTCATCATTCCCTTTTATCTCATCAAAACTCTCAAACTGCGCATATTGTATTTTGCGATTCTGATTTCATTGGTCATTGGTCATTGGTCATTGGTCATTCCGGCCAGGTCCGACCTTTCGCTCTCGCAGCGTCTTGCATTACAGGGATCATCCCTGTCAATTATCCGCTCCCTCCCCATCTTTGGTGCCGGCGCTCAATCTAGTATTTCTACATACCCCGTAGTGAACCCAAACTCCCGCCTCCTCCAGCCCGACCACAACTCTCTTACCCTTTTTCTCTCCTGGTTTGGCCTCTTTGGCGTCCTCGCTATTCTATATTCCCTGCGCTCTCAATTTGAGAATTTGAGAATTTGGGATTTGAGATTCGTTCTCCCTCTCCTCCCCCTTCTCCTACTCGATCACTACTTCCTCACCTCTCCCCAGGGATTATTTATTCTTTTGCTCTACCTTAAGCTAAACTACTCTCATGCTTAAAACCATTGCCAGCAATACTTTTGCCCAACTAGTTGCCAAGTTTTTTGGGGCTGGTCTCACTCTCCTCACTACTTATTACACCATTCGCCTGGCAGGTCTCGACCTCTACGGGGATCTCACCAAGATCCTCGTGTTGGTGGCCATTGGTTTTACCGCCATCGATTTTGGGCTCAACGCCCAGGGCCTACGCTCCGCCAGCTCACCAGCCCAAATGCGCCGCAATACCCAGACCATCCTCATTGCTAGACTGTTTCTCTCCTGTCTCGCCATCCTGGGTCTGAATATTTTTATCTACTTATTGGGAGGAGGCTATTCCCCTGCCCTGAAATCCCTGTTTTGGGTCGGCTCCCTAGCCATCATTTTTCAAGGGATTTACACCTCCGCCAATGCATGGTTTCAGTACACCCTTTCCTATTGGCGCAGTACTTTGGCTGTCGTCGTGGGCTCACTCTTTGGTACGCTCCTCACTTTTTACTATCTCTCCCACTCCCCCACCTTATTTCACCTTGTCCTCGCCAATACTTTGGGCTATCTCGTGATGGCGCTTTGTTCTCTCCTCCTGCTTCCGCGGCTCTACATTTCTACTACAGCAAAAGTCTCAAGCATTTTTCCCTTCCTCGCTCGGGCCTCGACTTTAGGCTTTATCTTACTGGCGAGCGTTTTTGCCTCCAAGATAGACACTGTTATGCTCGGTATTTTCCGGCCTTCTGGTGAAGTGGGCCAGTATGGTTTTGCTTATCGGATTTTTGACGTGATTCTCGTTATACCCGTATTTGTGATGAATTCGGTCTACCCCCTGCTCTTGGGTAGTATCGCGCGCGGCCAGACTCGCGCCCTCATCTATCTCACCAGCCTCACGATGCTTATCCTTGGTTTAATTGCCGCCACTACCCTCTGGTTTGTCGCCCCCGCCGTTCTACTCGTCAAATCGAGCCTCATCCTCTCTGTCCCCATCTTGCGTATTTTAGCCTTCTCCCTCCCCCTCTTCTACCTCACGGCCCCACTTATGTGGGGGTTGATCGCCAAACACCAAGACAAGTTAGTCTTGAGTATTTATGCTGCCGCCGCCTTTCTCAACTTATGTCTCAACCTTGCCTTCATCCCTCGCTATGGTGCCCTCGCCGCTGCCTACAACACTGGCCTGACCGAGCTCATTATTTTAATTTCTTTGTTATACTTCTCCCGTAGTTTGTAAATTGTAAATTTAAATTTGAAAATTATGAAATTATTACTGAATTGTGATGGTGGTTCTCGCGGCAATCCTGGCCCCGCCGCCTCCGGATTTGTTATCCAAGACATTTCAGATCTGGGCCTGTCTCGCCCCCAGGCGGATGCGGTAAAGATACTGGAAAAATGCGGTAATTACCTGGGCGTCACCACCAACAATCAGGCCGAATACTCCGGCCTGATCGATGGGATCAAGTGGGTATTGGTACATTATCCAGAGGCAATGCTCGAGATAAAAATGGATTCACTCCTCATCGTCAATCAGGTAAAAGGGGAGTTTAAAGTCAAACACCCAGATATAATCCCGCGACATCGGGAGGTGATGTCGCTCTTGTCCCAGCTACCCAGCTACACCATTTCCTATGTCCCCCGGGCCCAAAATAGCTTGGCCGATGAACTAGTCAATGCAGCCTTAGATGCTCAGCTCTAACTCCCCACTATAGGGTATATATAACCGATCTAAACTTTAGTTTAAGGGGTGCTTATTTTCAGATAATGAAAAACGTGGAAAAAAAGTAAGTACAAAAGAAGGGTAGAAAAAGAAAACATTACCCAAGACAAAAAACGAAAAAATAAAGTAAGTACAAACAGTCAGGCGTATTTTGGGTTTATATAAGTTCAAAAAAAATTTTTAAAACAGGTAGGGAACACTCATGTTAGGATTAGACATGGGACAAAAATCTTATACTGTAGAAACCAGGGGTCAGTCTGCCGCCATTATTGGTGCCCCCGCGTCTCTGGGACTAGGCCTCATTCACGCTTTCAAGTCTCGCGGAATTCACGCGATCATTCCCTCCTCAGTGGACTCCCTTGTCGAACTTCGTGTTTCCTATGACCTAGATTATTTGGTGGTATTCTCGGCTGATCTCTCTCCTGAATTTGTTGCTGCACTGGAGCCTCCCCTTCGAACTGGCGAATCTCGCCTATTCCTTATCGCAGGGGAGGGGGACAGGGCCTCTTTGCCCCTCTCACCCCTTACCAAAACCATCATTCATTGTGATTACCTTAGTCATGATGAGCTGGTCTCACCTCTTTTATCGTCATGGTTATCCTCTATCAAAACCCAGCGCTCCCTAGAAGTTGAGGGTGATGGCCTCGCCCCACTCAGCCTTTTGAGTGTGGCTGATTTATCTCAACTATTGGTTCTAGAAATTCTCTTACCAACACGCGATCATAATAAAGTTGTTTGTGTGGGCAATCCAGATCGTATTTCACTCCTCAACCTCGCTTACTTAGTGCGAACGCATTTACCATTCAAAATCGCCCTTACTTTCTCCTCCTCCACACTGAGCACGTCAGACACGAATGATGATTTTGACTACTCGGGCACACTTGATCGACTACAGTATCGTCTTGAGAACGACCCTCAATCACTACTCAAAAGTTATTTAAAAGAACATGTCAAAGGGGAGCCTCCTCAAAAAATCCCGGTATCACCCCCACCAGCTCAGACATTACCCCCCAAACTCACCCCTCTCAAGCTTGCTACGCCCATTTTTATCCCCCTCACCACGCCCAAAGTTCGCCGTCCTCTTCGACTCCCTCCTATTCTGCCGCTCTTTCGCTCGATTGCCATGCGCGGGCTCCTCATTGCCCTCGCACTTTACCTAACCTCACTAGTATTTAGCTTGACCATTACTCTCCTCTCCTTAAGAACCCTCTCAACCTCACTTCGCCAAAACGAAGTTCCCCGCGTCAGTTCTCTCACTCGTTTCTCTACCACTTATCTTCAAGCCAACTGGATAGCTCTCTCACTACTACCTGGAGTAGCCAGTAACTCCACCTACCTACAAATCAATCTCTTGCTCGACGCCTACAATCAATCATTGGTAATTATCAACTCCGCCAAATCACTCAGCGACACTGGCCAAGACATTCTTCACTATGTCTTTGGTAGTGGGGAAGGGGATATTGCTCAACTCATCAGCCTTAGTCGACTCCAAAGTGAGGGGATTTATCAACAACTCTCTCTCCTGGATGGTGAGCTTCCCTCGACTCCGCCTCCTGTCCTACCAGATCGCTATCACAGCTCTTATACAACCGGGAAAACTCTCCTCACCCAGTTCAAACGCTCTCTCCTCACCACCAAGGCGCTCCTGGCGAGTGCTCCAGACGTCATTGGGCTTGGCGGTCGACGCAAGTATGGGGTTCTCTTCCAAAACAACATGGAACTGCGCGCCACTGGGGGGTTTATTGGTTCCTTTGCCATCATGAGTTTTGAAAATGGCAAGCTCTATGACATGCCCATTTATGACGTCTATGACGCCGATGGGCAGCTCAAAGGTCATGTCGAGCCGCCTCTCCCGATCAAAGATATTTTGGGTGAAGCCAATTGGTATCTTCGCGATTCCAATTTTGATCCTGACTTCGTGACGAGCGCGAGGCGTGCCGAGTGGTTTATTAAAAAATCCTTGGCACAAGATTTAGACGGGACCATTGCTGTTGACGTGGACAGTCTCAAAAGCATTTTGAGTGCCTTAGGACCCATCGAGATCGCCGACTACAACGAGACCATCAGTGAAGGCAATCTCTATGAGCGGGCCCAGTTCCACGCCGAGGTTAATTTCTTCCCCGGTAGTACCCAGAAGAAGGAATTTTTGAGCTCCGTCGCTAGTGCGCTCTTCACCCGACTCCCTCAGGTGGGGGCAGGGGAAGGACTCCGATTGGTATCAGCCCTCAACTCTGCACTCGACGAAAAAAGTGTTTTAGTCTCTTTGCTCAACCCCACCTCCACCCACGTCTTTGAGACGCTTTTATGGAGTGGTCAGATCCTGGACCCACCCTGTCCCACTCCCACCCATTGTTATCAGGATTATGCGATGGTGGTAGATAGTAATTTTGGCGTCAACAAAGCCAATTATTTTATTCGCCGCCGTCTCGAGGAAGTTTTGACTCTGGATAAAAATCTCACTCTCTCCCACCGTCTTCGCCTGAGCTATCAAAACACCGCGACCTCTACTGCTTGGCCAGCCGGTGTCTACAAAAATTACCAGCGCCTCTATTTGCCTCTTGGGGCGAATTTAAATAGCGTCAAGCTAGGCGATCGCCCCCTCAGCCCCAAAGAATATACCCTCACACTCGAGCACAACAAGACAGTCTTAGGTTATCTAGTCAGCGTGGGGGTAGGCGAGAGTCTCGTCGTCGAGGTCGAGTATTCAACTCCCCAACTCTCCCAATCAGACGATTTTACCTACAGTTGGTACTGGCAAAAACAGCCGGGTACCTCCTCGGCCGACCCCCTAACCGTTTACCTCAACTATCCCCTTTATCTCAAACCCCAGATCATCTCTCCGCAAGCTCAGCTTACCCCCCAACAACTCAAATTTAGCTTCACCAACGATACAGATCATCGCCTCTCTGTTAAATTTCAGCGTTAGCTGATCCGCCTTGGGCGGATGTCATTTTCCGTGATATAATCCCCCCATGACCACTTTCGAACTTCAGGCTGACCCCCGCACTCTCCTTGGCCGCAAGACCAAACAGCTTCGCACACAGGGGATCGTTCCCGCCAACATTTTTGGTGCCAAGATCAAATCACTCGCCATCCAATTAGCTAGTCGCACTCTCCTCGACACCATGCGCCAGGCTGGTGAGACAGGACTCATCCAGCTCAAAATTAAAGGTGACACCAAAACTCACCCAGTCTTGGTCTCTGGTTACGCCCAAGACCCCGTCTCTGGAACTATGCTCCACGTCGATTTTCACGAAGTCGATTTGACGCAAAAAACCACCGCCACCGTGCCTCTCAAAGCCGTAGGTGAGTCCGAAGCGGTGAAGTCTGGCATGGTTCTGGTCATGCAGAAGAACGAGCTAGAGGTAGAGGCGCTCCCCACCGAGCTCCCTGATCTAATCGAGGTAGACATCTCGGTCTTGTCCGAAGTTGGCGCCACCATCCATGCCAAAGACCTCAAGGTAGATCGTAGCAAAGTTACACTCTCCGTGGGAGACGATGAAGTGATCGCCACCATTCAAGAGCCCGCCAAAGAAGAGGTTGTTGAGGCACCTGCCGCTCCTGCCGAAGGGGAAGAGGCTGTCGCTCCCGCAGAGGGAGAGAAGTCGAGCGATAGCGAAGATCCCGCCAAGGCGGGACCCGCACCCGAGAAAAAAGAAGAAAAGAAATCCTAGTTGTTCGGATCTAATACCCGCGCTTTTTCCCGGTATTCACTCTCTAATTCTTGATTACCCACTTGTCCATACAAGTCGGTCAGTAAAAGATAGATTTCCCGATTCCCCGGATACTCTTCTAGTTTTTCCTCTAGTTCAGCGATTCTCCGCTCGATCACTCTCTCTGGGTAAACTTTGTCTTCCAGCTCACTCCCCGCCCCAAGCACCTTATCTCCTCCCGCCTCATACAACCATCTCGCCAACTCATAATCTCCTCGCTCCGCCGCCCGTTTTGTTACTCCTCCAAGACTTGTAGCTCCCACCACACTATTTTTCACGTTTAGCGCCGACGCCAACAACATCACCATGACTATCCCCACACCGATCCATGTGTAGGGCAGGGGACTCCGCCTAACCACACTCCAACTGTATTTCTCCAAACTCAGCCAAAAACCCTGTTTACTTTTCACTTGTTGAGTATAACCTACCCCACAGCATCCTTATCTACTCCACATCTCTTTTTGCAAAAATAAACTCTGCAAACCATTACTGAAAGGGTCATATCCATACACCCAATCTAATCGTCCATGCCTCCTATTACCGACTACATTTTCTAAGATCGGATTTGTTGGACCCAGCGTCACCACCTCCTCAACTAGGGGGTCTAGAATGTAGTTTTTTTCGAGTCCAGTATATCTTTTGACTCTTGCCACCAACCTGGGGTTTTGTACGCCCACTTGGATTTCATACGCATGAAATATTGCTCCCAGCACCAATGCGTCGTCGTTTAAAGGCGGCTCTTGTAAGTGAAACTTGTATGCTCCCGCCCCTCCTCGACCCTGCCCTAGTTCCATGCCATAACTTAATGACTTAATGGTGTTATATAGTGCGCGCAACGATGCCAACCCACCGCCCCTCTCAATTAGTGGCGGCAAAGGTTCACCATTGAGCGCTTCGCGCAATCTTGCCGAGCAACTATAAAAACTGGGCGCGAACTTGCTCACCCTGTTCCACCCACTGATTAACTGGTCTACTTCCGCCAACATTTGAGCCAACTCTCGGGGGTTCTCTCTCATCCAGGTAACTGCCCGCTCTCCTCCACTCACGACTTCAACTCGTGGCTTAAGGGACTCTCTCCCTAACACCGCCCCGATAGTTTCAGCCGCCATTAAGTGTTTTTGTTCTGGGTTTGCTGCGTACATAATAATGTCTCCTCTCAATCCCGCGCAGTTTACACGTGGCAACACCGGCTGTATACTTGTCGTCGCCTATGTCCGACATCACCGGAAAAATATCTGCTCTCACTACGCTCGGCCTCACCGCTCTCGAGGCCGACCTCTACCTTTACTTGGTCGAACATGGCCCCGCAACCGCACTCAACCTGTCTCGCGCTCTCGCGACTCCGCGCACCTCGGTCTACGACACGCTCACCAAACTCGCCGAGAAAGGTTTGGTTGCTCGCAGTCTTCGCGCCAAAAGCACCCTCTACCAAGCCAGTCCCGTGACTCAATTTGACTCGCTCATTCAATCAGAGGCCGACAAAATTGCCGGCATGACCGAGGCCCTCAAAAACTTAACTACCGCCCTCACGGCGCGGGTAGGGGAGCTCAAAAGTACTGAGGTACGTTACTACCAGGGCGAGGGGGGTATGCGCCAAATGATTTGGAACTGCCTGCGCGCCAAAAATGAGATTGTTGGCTACTCGGTCTTTGGGAGGGTTGAGGTCACCGGACTCAAATATTACCAACGCTTTGTCAAAGAATTTGATAGTCGTCAGCTCAAGGACCGCGTGATCGCCAATCCCTCTCGCCGAACCCTCGACTATATTTTTAAAGACGTCAAGCCTGGTTTTCATCAACTCTCTTTTCAAAACATTCGTACTCTCCCAGAGAGCAAGCTCTATATTGCCGGCGACACCATGATCTACAACGATATCTACGCCGTCAGCTACTGGCAGGGTCACGAAGTAGTCGGCGTCGAAATCGAAAATCCCGACTTTGTCCGTCACGAACACTCTATTTTCGAACTCCTTTGGAAGCTCGCCAAACCAATCTCACCTAGAAAAAAGTGAGTATAATCAAGACCATGCTATCACTCACCCCCGAACTGCTCGTCGAAGACATTCAATCCACCCTCACTTGGTATCGCGATATTTTGGGATTTGAAACTCTTTTCATTTCCCCCGAATCTGGCATGCCTTCCTTTGCTCGTATCAAACGGGGAGGAGTCGAAATCATGCTTTTCCGCCGCGCCGAGTTTTCCGCAGAGATCCCCACTTTCTCCTCTACTCCCATGGGTGGAAGCATCGTCCTCTACCTCGAGGTCAAAAACATTCAGTCCGAGTGGTCAAAACTCGACGGCAAAGCCAAAATTATCCAACCACTTCACTCGACTACCTATGGCTCAGAGGAGTTTACGATTCAAGATTGTAACGGTTATCACCTTATGTTTGGTCAAAGAAACTCATGATCAACTCCAAAACTCTCCCCATTCTCACTCTCGTGGGTGTCTCACTTGGTTACGGACTTCTTAATGTCGGCTCTCGTTGGCTTGCAGTCGTCTTTGGTACTTTCACCCAAGTTTATTTCAGAATTTTACTCGCCATGATCCTCGTAGTCATCATTTACTTCCGTTCGATCCGCTGGTCCAAACTGGCACACCTACCGCTGCGCGACTGGCTCATCGTAATCTTGATGGGAACTGCCGGTTACGGGTTTATGGTTTACGCGATTGTCCACGGCGCTCTCCAAACCAGCCTCCTCAACGTCTCTGTCATATTTTCGACTGTCCCCATTTTTGTTTATTTTCTTGGCGTGCTATTCCTCCGTCGCCCGTTTCGACTCGCGATTCTCGGTCTCCTTATCCTCTCTACTTGGGGAGTTGGTACTCTTAGCAGTGGGCAGCTTCTCCCTTCACTTTCTAGCTTCGGGGTAGGGGATTGGTGGGTTCTCCTCTCGACATTCTTTGAAGCAATTTGGTATCTAGGTATGCGACTTCTAGACAATCGACTTCGGTCCCCAGAAGTTACTTTTCTCGCCCAAGCCATTGCCGTCCTTACCATTCTCCCGCTTGCTTTAATTAGTCGCGAGGGTTTTCCTTCGCCCCCCAGCCTCCTTTCTCTTCCCATTATTCTTGGCCTCGTTATTGGGGTAGGCATGAATATTGTGGCTCCTCTAGGCACCATGTTCGCCTTCCGCCACTTAGACGAAGTCTTCGCGACCCAGCTTTTCCTCACAGAAAATGTCTTCTCCCTTCTTATCGGCTGGTTTTTCTATCATGAAATTCTTAGTCCCACCCAGTTATTTGGTGCCACCATTGTTGTGGGCTCTGTGTACCTCATGAACAAAATGCAAACTAGCGAGACTGCCCCCTAATTCGTTGATACTTCTTCGGCAACTTGTATTCTTCCGCCAATTTCCACATCGTCTCCCAAATACTTCTCTGCGTGTCCGCCATCTTCTGGTTTTGGATCTCTACACCAAACACATCATTCTCTTCCCAATAGTAGATGGCTACTACGTCGTTATAAATGTCCAGATTATGGCTCAAACTCATGACTTTCTCCGGCAAATATCGCCAGGAAGACTTGTCAATATGTACTCGCTCATACCCTGGTCGTTCCATGCTCACCAAAAACTCATCACTACGCAAGTCCCGCGAAATAATCCCATTTTTCTCAATTTCCGCCACCCATTCTTTAAAAAACTTTACTCCCGCGATCTCCTCCATATTGCGATAGGTGTAGCCGAGGATTTCTTTCTCGGCCTTAGTCTCGTTCCACATAATTTGTTTGATCCCGCTTACCCCTCGGTAGTAACGCACCTGGGTACCCACGACCCCACTCGCTTGTGAGACAGTTCTTTCAAATTCGCCGAAGCCATTTTCCAGTTCGCTCACCCTCCGCTTCTCTTCCGCAATCATTCGTTGTATCCGCTCAGGTGGTACGGCCCTCACCCGTCTACTTTTGTGCTCCAAGACCTCCTCAATTAGCCCTTTGGCGGTCAAATCCTCTATCATCCGGTAAACTGACGTCCGCTCCAAACTCGCCTCTCTGCTCGCTTCTAGCGCAGTCAATGGTCCTTTGGCTACCAGCGCTCCATACAGCCGTCCCGCCTCCTCACTAAATCCAAGCTTTGTGATGTATTCCTTAATCATGTTGTGCATATATTGCACAACAAGTATACACCTGCCTGTAAATAGCGTATTCTCCCGCGCATGAAAAGAACAGGACCAGAAACACCTCAGCTCGATCAATTTGCACTAGACCAGATAGTTGGCTACGCCACCAGGCGACAAATTCCGCTCCGCCAAGAACACACAGATTTTCTCATGCGCACTCTTCCCTACGAAGCCAAGGGAAGCATAGTGGCTCTCCACCAAGCCGTGCACGGTCTTTGTGTTCAAGAATTTACCGAGCTGGCATACGATCAGGGACTCACCAATATTTCGGCAGAAGATTTTTCCCTTGCGAGAGTTCGCTCACTTTCTCGCATGTATACCTACGAAGATCGCACAATCTTTGAGTTTAGCGTTGCTCAATGGATTAACCATCATCGCAGCCGTCTCACCGAACGCCAAATAGAGATATGGGAAAAAGATAAAGATCCTCATACTCAAATGTTTTCCGAGTGGCACGCCAAAGGCGCCCGTGCCTGCATTGAGCAAGGAGCGATAGCTCTGGACGAACAACATGCGACGGGTGTCTATGCTCTTTACAAACTTAATCCTGGACTCCTTTCACTTCTTTATTCTGGTCTAGGGTTGTACCTAACCGAAAGGGGACGATATAGCGAGGAACAAGCTCGAGAATACTCAGATACTATCTATCCATTTTTACGTGCATTCATCACAATTTAATTCTTCCCTTCTCCCACGCCAACTTAAACAACTGTTAAAATGTTGACATGGATTATCAAGATGCTGACCTAGCCAAATTACTCACCCGGACAACAATCACAAAGTCGTTTTCAAAAATTATCCCAGCAATCGAGGATCAATTTCCCTCAATTGGTAAAATCTTAAAATATTCTCCAATCAACGAAGGGTATGAAGACGCCAATATTTTTCTAACAACTACCAAAACAACATATGTACTTAAGATTTTTCTCGCAGAGCGAACACAAGACAACATAGATGATTACGTAAAAGTACTCGAGGCAAGCAGACTAGTTGGGGTACCAACAACACAGCTTGTTAGTCGTTCAGGCGGTTTTATTGGGACTGCCGATAATAGTCGCTTCATCATTACCAAATACTTTGATGGACAAAATTTTCAGAACACCACGCCCACATTGCAAGATATGATTGTTGGGGTGAAATATCTCGCCAAGCTCAATAGCCTTTCTTTCCCAATTCATGAGTCATATGACTCATGGGGCAACAAAAACCTAGTGCGCGAGCATGCACTCCTTAAGCACAAACTAACCAGTGAGCAACTCAATATTTTAGAACCAGTAATCAAAGAATTTCCAACTCTTAATTTTACTAGGTTTACCAAATCAGTTATTCATGGTGACATGCAAAGAAAACATTTGCTCAAAAATCAAGCGGGCGAGTATTGCATACTTGATTTTGGCTGCATGGCTTACGACCCAAAGGTTATTGACCTGTCTACTTATCTGGCCTGGTTCTGTTTGGCAGAAGATACATGGGAACAGAGGGAGGAGATCTTTAAGACTATTATGAAAGCATATGGTGATCACCATCTACTGTCAGAAGAAGAAATAGCCTCAATTAAACCTCTCGTCCGCGCTTCATATGCTGCTTATTTTCAAAAAACATCAGAACTGATCTACGATGGCGATCAATCTGCAGAAACAGTTGATTGGAATGTTAAATCCAGAACATTGCTCAAACTATCCGCCAACTGGTAAATAAGCCTAATACTGCTAGGTAATTGACTTGAGCCACTTCTTGCGTCCCAAGATCATCACTACACTCGTAACGTTAATCAGGAAAATATACACAGGAAACACCAAATTACTCAGCGAAAATGTTGCATGTATTAGCCAGTCGAATTAAATCTTGATAATTCGAATTCGCCCATTTGTAAGTAGGTTTCTGCCTCCGCCTCGGTAACATATGTCGCCAACAATGATTTTGGCATAGTTCCCGTAGCGGCGCAAAAATCATTCAATGCTCGCGTGTGCAAAGCCAGCTCCTGCAAAGTCTCGTTTGTCTGCTCAGCAAATTGTCCCCCGCCTGATGGCAAACGCGATGCAGCTAAACGCAAATCAATCGATGTTAGGGCTAACCGGGCAATCGTCGCATATACGGCCCCCGCCGTGCCTGTGTCGAAATAGTATCCTCGTATTTCTTCTTCGCTTTGCATAAATATTCCTTTCGCTTTGCATCATCCCATAATTATGCTAGAATTCAAGCTGATGTCCGATCAAACAGACAAATATATTAAAGTTCTTGAGCCTTATGGACTTACCCTCGACGAGGCCAAAGTATATCTGGATTTAGTCGAAAATGGGGCCCTGTCTGCCTTGCAGATCTCTCGCAATCTTCACCTAGGTCGGACCAAAGTGTACCGCCTATTGGACAATTTACTGGCGCAGCAATTAGTTGTGAATCGGGTAGGGGAGCGGGGTATGCGCTTTGTTGCCACTCCACCTTCTCAACTTGAGTTACTCCTTTCAGATCGTGAACACGAACTAAGTAAGCTCCGCTCGTCTCTCCCCACTCTCCAGTCCCAGCTTTCTGCGCTGTCACTTAGAGGAGACTCCCCTAAGTCCCAGGTTCTCTACTACCATGGACTCGATGGTCTCAAACAAGTCACCCATAATTCACTCAAGGCAAAAGGGGAGCTGCTCACTTACGAGCTCTCTACCATGAATGCATTTTTCTCCAAAAAAGAAGCCGAGGATTTCCGCCGCAAGTTTGTCGCCAACAAAATTACCTCACGCACGCTGACGAATGCTACAGGGCTGGATGCCTGGACAGACATTCCCGAGATTGTCGAAAAATATTGGCAGATCCGCCACCTTGACCCCAAAGACAAACCCTTCCAGTTTGAGATCCTTATCTACAACGACATTTATTGTATGTATCGCTATACCGGCAATGAAATTTTCTGTGTGGAAATTCACTCTCAAGAATTGGCCGACATGCAACGCCAACTCTTTGAATATCTTTGGGCTGTAGCCAAAAAATTTAAGGTCCTCGACGACCACGGCACTGCCAAACTACTTTGATGGCGCAACCGACCACGTTTCATCTGCACCATATTCTCTCGCCTTTTCTTCTGTATATGGCTCAATAAATACGATCACCATCCCATCGGGATCCTTAAAAACTACCTCTAGCGTGCCATAGTAGTAATGTCTCACCCCGACTGCCGGCTCATATCCCATGCTCTTGGCCCGCTCCATGATGTCACCGAGTGACTCTACCTCAAACATCATCGATATCTTCGAGCTGATGATAGTCTCGGCAAAAGTACTGGGTTTAATGGCCGGGTGCGCGTCCGTTAACTCAAATTTTCCTCCAGATTCTGACCCAAATATCACCACTCGGTCATTCCCGCTCTTTATCTCCTTGTCTGGTCCGATCTCAAAATCCACTCTGAATCCCAAGGTCACATAAAACTCCCTCGACTTGGCAAAATCTTTGGTTTTAACTACCGTTCCCATCGACTTAATCATAATTTACCTCCTTAACTTGACTAGTATATCCAGTATATACATACTCCCCACAGATGGATAATTTAGTATCCACAGCAGTGGTCGTAAATATTGCTTCGACTCTCTGAGGGTAGGTAGTCCTCCCACCATTAGATGTCCCATGCGTTGGCCCCTCGCATCAACTCTTACAAGAATTGACTCTGCATACAGCGAGGTGTTTTCCAACATACACATATATTTTGCAAAATATACAATTAGATTGACATATACGCAATAGTTCGATATACATATATCTGTACCTGTCCGCCAACGACTCCCGACGCGGAACATGGCCGAATAGGCCCAGGAGTGGAGCATTTAAGAGGAGTGGAGGATGAAGCTCTTTTGGACCGCCAGCTATACCGGCAAAGCCCAGTATCAAAAAAACTACGATCTCGTCAGTCGTGCCATCGACTCCCAGCCCGACCTCGAAATCATCTCCACCGAAAAAGGGAATTACCTAGATCTCGTCCCTCCCACCGTCCGGGAAAAACTGCAGGCTCACCCGACCAAACTGCATTACGACGCCGTCCGTCGCGGCATCTTGTGGTCTGACGCCGTCATTATTGAAATTAGTCAAGAAGATTTTCAGCTCGGGCACGAAGCTACGCTCGCCATGCAAAGCAAAAAACACGTCCTCTGCCTCTCCATTCACGAAGATTTTTCCGAGAAAATCTCCAATCGCTACTTCCACGGCGCTAAATATAATCGCACCACTATCGAAGAGCAGATCGAGTCATTTCTCAAGCTCGCCCAAAAAGACCTCCTCTCCCGCCGCTTTAACCTATTTTTAACCAGCTCCCAAGAACAATTTCTCAAAGCCAAAGGCATAGAATCTGGGGAGGGTGCTAGTGATTACCTCCGCTCCCTGATCGACCAGGATCGTGCGGAGTCCTAAACCAATCCTTCCAAATACTCCGCCAGACCCAATAAGCATAGGTTAATAACCTATAGTTTATGATATAATTCCCCCATGGGAGAATACTTTGCCAAAATGCCCTTTCAAGGAATCCCTGGACCAGATGGGGTTTCTCAGCCGGTGCGTGTTACCACCTACGAACCCCAACCACCACACCATGGTTGGACCGCGAATGTCCAATCAATTTCGCCCCCACTTTTTGAGCTATTAATTGGCCACGACCAACAACATACAGACGAAGCAATGTTGTTACACGAGTTAACGCTATATTATGGCCTTTCTCAAGCATAATTTTAAACAAATCCTGGAATTTCCATTAAACTTATGACTTTTGTCTATTGTTTCCCAGGTTAATGATTACTAGCGCCCCCAATATTCCCGCCCCCAGCATCCACGCAAATTGGTTGGGACTGGTTCGGTCAATCATCACTCCAAAGAGGGGAGCCAAAAACATATAAGGAGTCTGAGTTAACAAATTGAGTGTCGATAACGTCGTGGCTCGATTACCACTACTAATCCATTTGTTTACTATCACGCTTCTCGTATTACGAAAAGTTGATGAGCTCGCAATCCGCATGACGATTAATCCCACCCCGACCCCTAGCCCCACATAGCGTGCGACCAAAAAACTCGCCAACATCACCCCCGCCG
>CAYFZD010000015.1:0-20744 GCA_964347565.1 uncultured Pseudomonadales bacterium
CACCCCTAGTGCTCCCTCCCCCGCGGGAGGATTTTCTCTGGGAATGACAGAGATTACCCTGGAGCTCTTCTCCTTGATCCCACTGGGGTCAGTTTTGGCAATATAGAGACTCACTAACTGGCCTTTTTTCTCCTTGATGCTCGCCACAAATTCCTCGGCGTTGGCTACCTCGCTATCCCCTACTCTCACAATCACTTCCCCTGGCTTGATCTCTGCCAGCTCCGCCGGAGATCCTTTGCTCACTGCCGTGATCATCGCTTGTTCCCCACTCATCTGGGGTACCCCGAGCTTGGCATAGACCACACTGAACATCAGGATCCCAATCAGGAAGTTCATGGTCACCCCAGCCAGGATCACGAGCGCCCTCTGCCAGGCAGGTTTGGCAAAAAACATGTGGCTGTGGGTGAGTGGGTTGATTTTGTCCCACAAACTCGGATCGGTCTCTTCCCCAGCTAGTCTGACAAATCCCCCGATCGGTAGCCAATTCAGGGTATATTCTGTTTCTTTGATTTGAAAAAGTTTCTTCGCTTTGGGCGGGATCCCGATCCCAAACTCTAGTACGTGAATGCCAAACAGCTTGGCGATGAGGAAATGTCCTAGCTCGTGCAAAAGTACCAGAATCGACAATAGGATTATTGTCGTCATAGACTAGCGATACTCACCACCTGGATATTTTCCCCTGTTTTACCCGCGAGGTTTTTGATCATCCCCTCAATTGTCTTACTGGGATCACGCAAATAATCCTGTGCAAGCAAATCTTTGACTGTTTCAGGGCGCATCGAGGCCACTTGCATAGCAATTTCTTTACCTAGTGTCTGGAAATCCTCCGTTTTAGCCACAAAATCGGTCTCGCACGCCATCTTGATGAGGGAGCCTACTTTACCGTTAAAGTGGACGTAGGAGAAAACATATGACACGCCGGTCTCTCTGTCAGCCTTTTCCGCTGCGCGCTTGATCCCTTTTTTCTCGAGCCAAGCTTTGGCTTTTTTGACATCACCCTCTGATTCGGTGAGTGCCTTGCGCACGTCCATGATCCCCGCTCCCGTCTCTTCTCTTAGTGCTTTGATTTGGTCTACAGTGATATTCATAGGTTTATTGATTCTTTGATTTATTTAACTTGAGTCCCTTTTCTACCGCTTTCGTGACTGCCATTACTAGCATGACGACGGATTTGAGCGCGTCGTCGTTGGCTGGGATCACGTGCGCGATGCCGGTTGGGTCACCATTAGAGTCCACGATCGCCACGACGGGGATATGGCGGTGAGTAGCCTCCCGCATAGCGGTGATCTCTCGGGTCGGGTCGACGATGAAGACGAGCTTAGGGAGTCCCTTTAGCGTGACGAGTCCCCCATACATCCGCTCGAGACGATCGATCTCGCGCTTGAGGAGCACTTGCTCTTTTTTGGTATATTTTTTGTACTCTCCTGCTTCGTATTTTTTCTTCATGTCGATGAGCTTGTCGACGCGTGTCTTGATCTGCTCCCAGTTGGTAAATAGTCCCCCCACCCAGTGGGTGGTGATGAATGCTACGCCGAGGCGCTCGGCTTCGGTTTTGATCGTTTCGGCCGCCTGGCCCTTGGTCCCTACGAGCAATATCTCAGCGCCAGCCGCGATCGTCTCTACCAAATAATTACACGCACTAGAGAGAGCTTGACGGGTCTGGACGAGATCGAAGATTTGTACTCCGTTCTTGATGGCATAGACATAGTCATCCATGCGAGGATTGCGTCGCTTGACGGAGTGGCCAAAATGGACCCCGGCCTCGAGCATTTCCTTGAGACTTGGTAATCCCTCAAATTCCGCCACAACCTTTACTTCCGCTACTACTACTTTGACAATTTCCTTGGGAACTTCGACTACCTTCTTTGGTTCTTTGGTTTTTGCAACCTTGGGTTTTTTAACTTCTTTAACTGCTTTGGCTTTTGTGGCCATATATTGATCTCCTTTTACTTCTCTAGCGACTCAAATCAGGAGATCGTCACTAGATGTAGATTTTTATAACTAGGGAATTATAACACAAGATTAATCGCGTTTTCCATCAGACAAGATACTGTCACTGGTCCCACTCCCCACGGTACTGGCGTAGCCACTGAGGCCTTCTGATATACTCCCTGGGTCAGCTCTCCCCTGGGAGATCCCACATCAATCGCGATCACACCAGGTCTTACCATCTCTTGTGTGATCAAACCAGCTCGCCCTGTACAGGAGATCACCACTTCACCCTCGAGGATTCTCTCTTTCATCTCGACTGTGTCGCTATTGACCTCGGTGATCTGTCCTACTCCGCCCTTTCTTAAAAAATGCACCAGTGGCTTCCCCACGCTCCCATGTGATCCCACCACCACATACCTAACAGATTTGAGAATTGGAGAATTTATGATTTGTGATTGAGCAATTTTATCTATTATAGATAGAATTGCTCTAACAGTCGCTGGCATCACACCCGACTCTTCCCACCGCAGCCCATCGACGTCTTTCTCTAGTGGGATTAGCTTGACTAAGTCTTGCATTTCTTCCCTACTGAGACCAGGTATAGGCATCTGGATCATAATCCCATCTGCATCGCTCGATCCAATCACTTTTTCTATTTCACGATGACTCTCCAGTCTCACCTCCTCAAACTCTATCCCCACTCTCTCTGCCGCTTGTTTCTTCAGTCTGGTATAAAGCTCGCTCGCCGGATCCTGCCCCACCAAAATACTCAAGATCTTGGGCTTATTCGACATCGCTTCCACCCTCTCTTTTACTATCCGCTCTATCTCCTTGGCAAATGCTCTTCCATCAAAAATCATATGGTGATTGTAACAAAAATTGTGATCCGCATGTCTCAAGTGGCAAAACGCTTCGCAGACGGGTAGTCGAGAATCGAGATAAAATTTTCTCCAGAAAATTATTATCGGTTTTGCGTTTGAGATCGTGCGGATCGCAAGACAAAAAGGTATAATCACGATATGAATTTGCAACAAATTGACCCCGAAATCTACGATCTCATCACCGCTGAGGACAAGCGTCAGCACGACGAACTCGAGATGATCCCCAGCGAAAATTTCGTGAGTGACGCCGTGCGCGAAGCGGTGGGCTCTGTCCTCATGAACAAATACTCTGAGGGCCGCCCCTTCAAACGCTACTACCAGGGCAATCGGATAATCGACGAGATCGAGAGTCTCGTGGAGAAACGCGCCCTCGCCCTCTTTGGCCTCGACCCCTCAGTTTGGCACGTCAATCTCCAGTGCCCCACGGGCTCTATCGCCAACTTTGCCGTTTACGCCGCTCTCCTCTCCCCAGGGGATAAAATGCTCGGCATGTCGCTCTATGACGGCGGACACTTGAGCCACGGCTGGAAATTACCAGAGGGTAAACCGATCTCTTTTACCTCAAAAATATACGACTCCCACTTCTACAATGTCGACCCCAAAACGAGAGTTTTTGACTACGATCAGATTATGGTCAGAGCCAAAGAAGTCAAGCCCAAAATCTTGATCAGCGGCGGCACCGCCTACCCCAGAGAGATCGACCACGCCAAGATGCGAGAGATCGCCGACACCGTGGGCGCCTATTACATGGCCGATATCGCCCACGAAGCGGGACTTGTGGCCGCCGGAGTCAACTCCTCCCCTTTCCCTCATGCTCACGTGGTCACTATGACTACCCGCAAGACACTGCGGGGCCCCATCGGCGCGATGGTGTTTGTGCGCGCAGAATTTGCCGAGGCACTCGATTTTAATATCTTCCCCGGCCTCCAGGGCGGACCCATGAATCACTCGATCGCCGGGATCGGCGTGGCGCTCCACGAGGCGAGTCTGCCTGAGTTCAAAGTCTACTCGGCTCAGGTGATCAAGAATGCGCAAGTTTTGGCCGAGGAGCTGATGAAAGCGGGCTTTGACGTCGTGACCGGTGGCACGGACAAGCACCTCGTGCTCGTCGATCTGCGTAGTAAGGGGTTAAATGGTAAAGACGCCGCCATCGCCCTCGAAAAAGTCGGTATCATCGCCAACAAAAATACCGTGCCCGGTGAGACTGGCAAACCCTGGAATCCTTCCGGTCTGCGCCTCGGTACCCCCGCCCTCACCACCCTCGGCATGAAAGAAGCTGACATGATCGAGATAGCGAAAAAGATTGTAGAAACTCTCTGTTAAGTTACCAAGCGCGTTCACCGCGGATCACAACGCCTCTCTCTAATTTCTTTTCCTCCCCCACATCCAATCTCTTTCCATCAACTACTCCACCATCATGCAGGCCCACGATATTGTGCTCTCTTGCTGGTCTCACCAACATACCACCACGAACATTCATCTCTGGATCGAGCTCACCGATGGCCAATGTTGCATCACTTCCATCATTCAATATAAACCCGTCAACAATATGATTACGATTCACACGAACATCTGTGTTCACTTCAACATCATCTATTCTAAGTTTTAGAGGACTCATGTTTGTTATTATAGGACCTCATTCATTCATTTGCAAGTAGTGAGAGACAGATCTCACTAACTCCTCCTTCGCTTTCTCCTCATGCGCAAAATCTAGCTTATCTGTATCGATCTCCAATATATTCATTTGAGAATTTGAGAATTTAGGATTTGTGATTCCACTTAGCCACTCTCTATTGACCCTCTTCATCATCAGGAAATACTCTGGCACTACTTTCTCAAATTCGCGGGCCGAGTCGAGCGCCCGCCGGATCAGCTCCTCGTCACTCACTTTGAGATATACCAGCAGATCTGGTGCTGGCGCTTGTGCCCAATCCAGACCACGATAAAACTCGTCGTATTTCGCAAAATTCTCTTCACTCATTCTCCCTAGTCGCCGATTCGTCTCGGCGTAGCAATAGTCCATTTCTGGTGCCACGTCCTGAATAAAGATCTGCGTATTCGAGCCTTTTTTTATCTGTTCATACTTGCGCCTTATAAACCATTTCTGCGATTCCAAGAAATTCTTAGCTGGATCACTATAACTATTTTTCAAATACGGATTGTGTTCCCAGTCCTCAAAACTCTCTGTTGCTGTGTATCCTATTTTTCGCATCCCCTCTGCAATCACCTTCACCGCCGTCGTCTTCCCAACCCTCATCGAGTCCGCCATCACTTCGATCCGCCTAACTCCGCCGATTTTCTGTTTCCTTAAATATGGGTAGTCCGTACTCACGCTCTCACTATACTGATCTGCTCTATTAGTCTCAAGACTGACTAAGTACCTCAAATCCACTCAATGTTCGTGCATTCTCCATATCCACAAAATAGTGACTCCCAAGAAGACAAAACCTAGGCACTCCAAAAGTTGCGGCCAGTAAAAAATGATCATCTCTCCACTTTGCGAAACTTCCCATCCGTTTGCCCACCCATCAACTTTGACGTGCCGCAGGTCCTGAGCGAAGTCGAAGGATTCAATCCCTATCCACCCTTTATCATAACCTTGAGAAAGTTTCAGGAGCCCACTCCCCTCCACTGTAACCCGATATAGCCATGTCCCAGTCTTCTCTACTCCAACAATCTTGAGATTACTCTCGTTTTCAGATTTTTCTCCGATTATCTTCGCTCCTGCTATTTGCTCTAGAGGGAACCATCTAACCTCCACTGGCTTTACTCTATTTTCTGCACTCTGCCCGAAACTACGTGTCTCGATATTGAGAGTGTAATATCCATCCCAACTCCACGGCAGCAAACCAAAGGTCTGATCAAAGTTATGCTTGTCCATCAAATACTCGATATCATTTCGCTTACTCCCAGTGTTGTACAAGAAAAATTTGAGACTTCGACCCTCTATATTGTCTCCCTGTACTCGCAATAGGTAAGATAGTCTCGTGTCGAGCTCGCCCATCACTAGATAATCACATACCGCCCCCCTGCCATCAGCTGTATAGATCTCGCTACTCTTGTTTGCCACCCCCCTTTTGAGCACGTCACAGTTACCCAGTGTCCCTTTTCCCTCTTTCTCAAAATCATAAATTTGTGGATCCGTCGGCACCTCAATCACTATTTCCTGATTCCTAATTTCAAATTCCTGATTCCTCAGGTACTCTCTCCACTCATCCCCCTCGCTAATCCTGGCATAAATTATATTCTTACCTTCCTCCGGCTTTTCCTTGCCAAAAAATCTCGGACCAGACTGGCCGTTGACATAATATGCTGGTACTGGCTCTCCGTTCTCATATTGGATTCTCACTATCTCTCCGACCCTCCATCCCTGGATTTGTATTTGAGAATTTGATAATTTAAGATTTGAGATTAACGCTACACCCTTCTCCCCGTATTCCACTCCTTCTACTTCCTCCCTCATCAAATTTGCAAAAGGATAATCTACTCCACCGCCTGCACTCACATACGTGCCTAGATCATGGTAGACGACATCTTCTCGCGTTTTTAGAGAATCTCCTTCGGCAAAGCTATATCTAGCTGGAGTAGTAACTAACTGGTTAGTTAAATTACCCGTATCCCACACAGTCAAAAATCCTTCAGAAAATACTCTTTTCCACCCCAGCTCCAGTGCAATCCTCTTCGTCTCCTCTATCCTCAGTATCTCCCTACCCTGTCCCGGCGCGATCACACTTTCATCCAACAACACATATTTCACGTCATATTTCTGCAAAGCATTTCTTACATCCTCACCCTTTCCTCCATATAAAGCTGTTGAAAATTCATTATAAAACCCCTCGTTATATGAGCTCCATCTATCAAAATCTCGCACTAGCAATGGTTGCAGGATCCCAAATTGCGTAAACCCCGCTCCCTCATATCCCCAATCTCGATATTCCCAACCCCACATATTCGCAGCAGGTAAAGCCACTACTCTACCCTCACCTTGTTCATTCATAAAATTAAACAAGCTTCTATATTCCTTCGGCACCTCAGTCACCACCGCATTGCCCATCACATTGCCTTTAGTAATCCATGATGTAAATGGGAAAATAATCACTCCAGTAACCACAATCACCGCCATCCATCTCACCAAATTAAATCTCACTTTATCCATCACCCACAAAAGTCCCATCCCTATTAACACTGAGTAAATCAACTGTAAAAATATCGAAACTTTTGTAAAAGGAGTACGTAGCAGTTCCCCCACTAGTGGTAGTCTCTCCCTCGCCCACTCCAACCCCATACTTATCGGCCACACTCGCGACAGTATAATTGTAAATAAAATTAAACCAGCCAAAATATATCCACTCCATCTCCTATTTGCCTTATCTTTATTCATCGTACTCAAATACATCCACCTCAGTATTCCCACACCCACTAGCCCCATCACAACATTCAATGCCATCCACGCAAAATTTAGATTCACCCCATTCACCCACTGCGAAACCACCAAATCAAATTTATTACTCCCAAAGTCATAATTCATCCACTGCAATATAAAACTCTCTAGTCGTGCCACTTGTTGCACGCTCCCATACGCCACATTATTCAGCCATGCCTCCGGTGAAAATACTTGATTGATCTTGGCACTCTCGACCACTCCCCCCGCAGCCATTAGTCCATACATTGTCGGCAACAACCAGTAGCTATTGACCATCAAAGTCAAAATCTGTACTTTGATCCACTGTCTTTTCTTACCAGCTAGAAACCACGTCGTTAAAATAAACACGCCCCAATATACCACCCACAATGTCGCTGCAAATGCGATCGGTGACAACAAAAACTGAATCAGTAACAAAGTAATCAATCTGCGTTTACTTGGAAATTCAAAATACCTACTCGCACTCCATAGCGACCACGGGAGCATTCCAAAAAGTACGACAAACATCTCAAATGGCACGATAAAATGGTGGAGTGTAGATAGGTTAAATAAATACGCCAAATATCCCGCAACGGCGACGACAGTCACCCACCCCATTCCCAGCTGTCTTCTCATCCTCGACAAAATATGCACGAGCAGTACATACGCACCCACGACTCCCAAAACAAGCATCAGTAAAACATATGTCCATCGCACAGCACTTGTGGGCACAAACAAGTCAATCACCCACAATGTCGCAATCCTCGATAGCTCCGACATGTGCGAGTGTACAGCGACCGCTCCCACTCCCTGCGACTCTCTCCAGGCACCACTAAATACTCGCTCAAAGGCGAGTCCATAGTTAAATTCAGGATGCAAACTATCCCACCCCATCAAAATCGTTCCAGGATGATACTGTCGAATCGCAAAAACTACGGAAAAAATTACAACAAAAAACAGTCCAATCCAGCGTGATTTCATATCTTCTATTCTCTAGTAAATTGTCACAATACACAAGATTTCTTATGTATTCTGACAAACAGACATCACCAAGCATTTTCCCTTTCGGAAAAAAGGTAGCATAGGCTACTGAACTTGATTTGTTTGTCGATAAATTGCTGGACGTGAGTCCGTAGAGACTTGGGGTCTCTGCAATTTATCGCAGCCTTCGGGCTGGAGCAGAATTTCACTCCAGCCCTTGGCCGAGTCATACTACTGTCCGATCTTACTGGACAGTCCAACGGTCGACTACACCGTCGGGGCCAACGATCAAGACGTCAATGGTCTTGCAACCGACACCCAAAGAACAATTGGGAGCCTGCTGCATCGCCATCACGCGATCGTTTACCAGCGCGCGCCACGTGGCTTCATCGACCTTGGTAGGCCGGTATGAAGCGTGCCAGTTGGCACCAGCGAGAAGATTCTTCACCTCGTACGGAACAACTTTCGTTCCAGGCAAAAGAATGATCACGCTGCCACGATTTTCGCCACCCGGGAGGGAAACGCCGCCGATAGCCATGGGGCCACCAGTCAACACTTCGATCTCATCGGGGGCAACGTCGGCATTCCACACCGAACCGGAAAACGGGATTCCTCCCTCCGATTCGTACAGGGTGAACTGCTCGACGGGCGCGACCGCTTGCGCGGTTGGGGGATTTTCGACGTTTTGCACAGTCGGCACGACTTGCGTCGAGACGACAGGCACCTGGGTCGGATCACCGACCTGGACTTGCCATCCGTTACCCTGAGCGGTAAAGCCACAGGCAAGGGTGGAAACGGCGAGGGCCAAAATGGCCACGAAAACAAAAAACTTCTTCATTTTAACCTCCGGGGTTTGAAGAATTGGGAATTGGGGGGAGCCTTACGGCTATCAGATACACTGACCTGCTCTAGGTACAACTTTTATACCCACAGTAGGCCAGTGCTCCAACAAAATTTGAAGTTTCTGTCCGTTTTGTCCGTCCGACAATATTTTCACAAATCAAGTTACACCCAGTCTTGCGACTTTGGTGTCTTGGTGATGTCTTGTTAAAGAACTGCTCCCCGCCTGCATCAGCTATGCTGAAAGCATTGCGGGCAGGTCATTTTCGAGCTTTGCACGCACTGTGCTCACCCAAAAACCTTCGAGCTTGTTACTATGTTTTAAAACACAGTAACAACCTGGAGTCTAAACCCAGGATTGGAAGTTGGAGAATTGCCCTATCCAACTTCCAATCTCAGGTTCGAGGCCTATAGCTATTTAATTTTTAAGCACGCTACTGGTCTTAGTGGTTTTGCCCTAAGTCTGATTATTGGTGGCTCAGGGCAAAGCCAAAAAGAAAGGAAATTTAGTCGAGAATGTAGAATTTGTAGGTCAATTTGTAGAGTAAGGTAGAGATCGAGGCGAGGGTGGCCATGATGGCGAGTACCTGCCAAAGTTCGAGGTCGTTGATACCCGTATTGACGGTCTTGTGTTCAATAGTCGTGGTCGTAGTAGTCGTCTCTCCACACACTTCTCCCCCGCCGTAGACGGAAGAACAGGTACGGACAGTTTCGGCAGAGGCCGTGGAAGCAAAAACAAATAACATGATCACTAGCGCTATAAGTCTTTTCATAGGCGGAATTATACAGGACCAGATCGGAATGTCAAGTGTTATAGGACAAGTCGCGCGTATACGAAATATCTCAGGGGCGAAACCAAGAATTTACACGTATAGAGAATCAAATCTCCCGAATAGTCACTGATCTCGCTCCCCTCCTCGACTCGCTCCACATTGTACGTATATAGGTGCTGATCCCAGATCACCTCTATCTGGTCTCCCGCTTGCAATTTGGGTAAATTGAAAAAGGAATTTTGTCGCCGATATGCTTGGGTCCACTCTAGGTAGCCAAACCGGTGTGCCGACAAGATCATGGGTCTGTCAAAAGTCGTGGGCTCCCCAAAGTCAGGGACTCTCCACACTCCCTTCCTGAGGATGGACTCATATTCGCTATACGGCGCCTCAGAGATCTGGGTATCCACCCCTATCTTGGGGATCCTGACTATGTGTCCGGTCGGGAGAGAGGGATCTCTCACGATGGTTGGTGGTGCCGGGGCGACTGATGGCACTGGCACCTGAGATCTCGCCATGGCCAGCCCAGTCGAGCTCAGTGCCTCCGCCAAGATCTTAGATGTGCCAGGTACCACGCTGTAGTAGAGGTAGGCACCCAGGGGGAAGCTCGAAAGCCCCAGAAAGATTGTCCACACAGTGATCGCCATACCTGCAAAGATCCAGGCCAAGTTGCTCGGTCCCCTTTTATATATCACCTGGTAATTCTTGGGTTTGCGCTTCTTATCCTTGTTCCGCCACTGCATTATCCAATTCTACCCTACTTCTTATTCCCCTTCGGCCGGTGATGGAGCACTTCATAATGCAACTCACACGCCGCCCCGTATTCATCCGCCCCAGCCACCCTCACTTGTTCCACCTTGGGTGTTTTGCGGTAGGACAATACAGCAGGACTCTTGCATCTACCGTGATCGCCATCACAATTCGCGCTCATCGCCACCTTCTCATCCGCCATCTCGATCAGCGTTGTCATGGGTCCCCAAATATTTCGCTCAGAATCGAGGAACAGCCCAGAGACATAGACATCCCTGCCTTCCTCTAAAAACTTTTTTACCGTTTCTATCAGACTCTCATGGAAAAAGTTGACCTCATCGATCATCACCACCTTAAAATCAGCGACTAATCCCTTCATTTCCTCTGGTTTCAGGTGATTCACAAGGACCGCGGGGATCATCGCCTGATTATGTGATACTACCGCCGGATTCTTGGCATATCTCTCATCCAGGTCTGGTTTAAACACGACCGCACTCGAGCCTTTATCAAACTGCTCAATCAAATAAGTCGTCTTACCGCTAAACATCGGCCCATATACTGCTGTCAATTTACCTTTTGTCATAAAAGATCCCTCTTCTTTAGTACGCTAATAATTTTTTTATGAATTGTTTCGACTGGATAAAGCTCGCCTTTGGCGTCAACACACTCTATCACTTCCCAGTGCGGATATTTCTTGGCTAGGTCTAGATATAGCTGAGAAACTTTCTTCTGGTATTCTATATTCGCCTCGTGGATATCTTTGATCTTACCCTGGGCATATTCACGCTTTTCTTTTCGTTCAATCAGTTTTTGGGAGATCTCAACTGGCACGTACAAGAAAATCACTAGATCTTCCTTGGGCAACTTATGTTCCTTATACTCCATGGCATAGATCCACTTCAGGAACTCCTCTTGTTTATCTTTTTCTACCCTTGCAGTCTGGAACGCCATCGACGATGTTACATAGCGATTAGCCACCACCAGGTTACCTTCCTCTAGCCAATCGACAATCTCGTCACGTGCGGTGAGCCTATCCATGGCATAAAATAGCGACGACAGGTACGGGCTCGCCGACTCCATGCTCCCAAATTCCCCAGTGAGATAGCGCCCGACCATTTTGCCGTGAAAAGAGGTGTAGTATCTCGGAAAATCGATATATTTGTGCTGATGGTCTTTTTTCTCTAAATAATCCAAAAGCAATTGTGTTTGAGTCCCCTTGCCAGACCCGTCCGTCCCATCCACTACCACGAGCTTGCCTTTTCTTTTGCCCATGACTACAAAATAGTCCAAATTTTTCTTCAGCACTGTCCGAATATTGGACTTGGTGTAGTGCGCCACATATACCTCCGGGTGTCCCTCGATCATCATCGGTAGAGGCTTGTCCGCGTCTTTGTAGTAGAGAGCCAGTGCTGGCTTGCCCCCGGTTATCGCATGTTCCATAAGGAAAGCTGTCCCCCAAGATGGCATCGTGACATCTGCGATCATGGCATCAGCTTTGTTTATCAAAATAGTCTCACGTTTGTAAAGGGCGCTCGCCGAGAGATTGTCTCCGATGGGCATATCGGGGTCGACTATGTGTTCGTTTACCAGGCTGTGTCCCAGTCTTTTGATCTCTTCCACAATCTGTTTGTAGACAGGGAGCATTGTCCGATCGAGTGATACAGCCGCAGCAAAATAGACTTTCATCACTCTCTATCCTACAAGTCTCCCCGCTTCTCTACAAGACGCTCACAATATCATAAACTGTCTCACAATTCTCATTTGCCTTCTCACTCTTGCCTCCCACATGGATCGTCGTCATCCCCACTGCCTGCGCTCCCTCAATATCGATATCCTCGCGGTCGCCGATATAGACAATTTCCTCTGGTTTTAGATTCAATGACTCGATCGCCGCCAAGAATGGCGCGGGCTCTGGCTTCACCCATCCCTGGTCGTAGCAGTAGATCCGGGGATCAAAATCATGGTAGTCGAGTCCCAGATAGGTCAGTTTCCGCTCTACTTGCTTCCCCGTCCCATTGGTGATGATAAATATCTTGTATTGACTCTTTAGGTTTTTGATCATCGAGACCAATTTGGCGTCTGGGGTCACGTATTTCTCGACTTCGATCTTGTCCCATACCTCCTGGAAAATTTTCTCTCCGTCGAGTCCAAAAGAATTCAAGGTCAGTGTGCTACTCCTATATTCTTCCCGTCGCTTGAGGAATTCTTCCGCCATCTCATCTGGATCCTGTGAGAGTAGCTCGGCCGCTTTCCTGATCAGGGTCTGCCCCACTTCCAGACTCATAGCGTCCGGCGCGTGATACAGGGTCCCGTCGACATCGAATCCTACGGCCTTAATTTGTTTGACATCCAGCATATTTTCCACTATACCATACCTAGGGGACGGACCCCTAGGCTATGCCCGCCAAAAATCGCATCAAAATCTACGTCGACAATACCTATTACCATGTATACAATCGTGGTGTAGAAAAGCGTACAATTTTCCTAGATGACCAAGATTACCGAGTTTTCCTTTCTTATCTAAAATTTTATTTGATGCCACCAAAACCTAGAGGTCCGTCCCCTAGGCTATCTCCGGCGCAACAACTCACCAACCACAACCAAAAAATATGTCTGATAGCTTATTGTCTTATGCCTAATCACTTCCATCTCCTTCTCAAACAAACTGACAAAAATAATATGACAGATTTCCTTCGCGCCTTATTAACCAGATATTCTATGTATTTTAATAAACGTTATTCCCGTGTAGGTTCGCTGTTCCAAGGACGCTATAAAGGCGTTCTAGTCGACAATGAGATGCAATTTCTTTACCTCACCAAATACATTCACCGAAATCCTGTTGACTTACCAGGTTACCATGGCCTCAATTTACTCGATTATCCCTACTCTAGCTATCGTAACTTCACTGGTACTACTCATCAGTCATGGATTGATCCATCAGATGTCATTTATCGCTACTCTAAAGGAAACGTTCGAAACACATATAGAAAATTCGTTGAAGAAACTAAGGAATTATCTACAGAAGTCGAAACTCTGGGCAATCTCACTCTAGACTGGGAAACCTAGGGGACGGACCCCTAGGCCGGATCCTGATGATACTCTTCTTCCCTCGCAATTGCCTCTTCGGCTCTCTGGAGTTCGGTCCCCACATACATCGCATGCCCTGGGTCCTTCACATATCCCCAGTCGGTGATCTGCCACGCCACTTCCTGGGCGGTGCGACCCTCAAACATCTTGAGGGCTGGTCCCCCACCTGGCTCATATAGAGTACAGCGGATCAGCTTCACGGCAACTTTCGGCATGCGCTTGAGCTCGACCGCTACCGCCATTGGCACCGCCTGTTTCTCGTAGCGAGTCTTCCACCCCTCCCATGCCTGAGCTTCCTTCACATCAATGACCTCTACCACAAAGTTGGCGCGGAGATCAAAGTCAAAATGGACGGCCGGGGTGTAGCCCGACTCTTTCTCATAGTGATCCATGAGCAAATTTTCTACCAGACTAAAATCGTCCCCGTACATGTGAGCCGAGTGGGTGATCATGGTCAACGCGCCCATGGGGTACCCACCATAGTCGGCAATATCTTTTTGCAGCTTGCGCAGAGCAAAGGTGTTCCTCGGCCAACCATGCACCATGTCTTGCGAGCGGAAGTGGCAGGTCAGATAAAATTTGCTATCCTGCACGCTCCCCAAGATCATCACGAGGCACGGCGTGTCCCCATTGTTAGCATTGCCCCAGTCTAGCTTGGGGTCAGTCGTGATCGCGAGCATTTTTTTACTATCCGGTCTCGTCTTGAGCAGCTCCTTCATCATCTGGATCTGGTCCACCCCAAAGTGCTGCCGCATCCTCCTCCCGTAGTTGTAGGCAACTCCTGGCACCTCGCGGTCAGTCATGATCTCGGCGTAATACGCCTCGAGCTCCCCTCGCTCAAACGGCAGATACTCAGGGAAATAGACGCCATTAGGATCTTCTTCTTCGATTACCGCCGTCAGGTTTAAGATTTCTTTCAGCTCATTATTCTTGCTGTACCGCGTATGTTTGGGCCGGCCATATTTGTAGATTTCGTTGAGGAGTTTTATCCAGGTTTGTGCCACCGTTTTGCCATGGACATAGAATCCTGTCTGCTCCGAGGGTAACACCTCGACTTTAGGCTCGCTCTTGGGGAACTCTCTGGGTTTAGCAAAGAACGGCTCTTTGTTAATTTTTGACAGTTCTTCCATTTTCTCGATCAGCTGGTCTTTGGTCCGCCCGCGCAAATCCACGATCTCGATCGCTTCACGGAATTCTTTAATCACTTCATCTGGGATCTCCGCTTCGATCTCGCCTCTACCTTTGATGATCTTGCGCTTTTCATCGATCCCGAACTTCATAAACATGAGGAGTGAATGGCCCGACAAGGACATTTCCGAGCCCCAGATCACGATGGTGCGGATATTGGGATTCGCCATCACGTTGCGGATCATGGCGTTGATCCCCTGAGCACTGTAGAGATTGCCGATCACGTTGTAGGGGAGCTTGTCCACGATCCGCTCCACGATCCCCCGCTCAGTCCAGAGAGTACAGATCCCCACATGATTGAGTGGATCTTTGACTTTCAAAATATCATGATAAAGCTTGGGCCAGTTCTCTATTGGGGTGACTTTTTTCATTTGCTAATGATACCTCACCCGCACACCGAATATCCACACGAATAGCATTTCTTACATCCCTCTTCCAGGGCGAGTTTAGACCCGCACTCGGGACAACTCTCTCCACTCTGATTCTCTGGTTTTCTGATTCTCTGTTTCTCTGAGTTTTCTGATTGTCCGATGTTTAGCACCTGCTCCCCCCTACTTTTATCCCTGTACACCGTGATCCCCTTACACTTCAAGCTAGCCGCCATCATATAGACATTCATCACGTCCTCGACAGTAGCCTCGGCGGGTAGATTGATAGTTTTACTGACTGCATTGTCAGTATATTTTTGGAAGGCCGCCAGCATCTGGACATGCGTCTCAGGCTTGATATCCATTGCCGTCGTAAACACTTCTCTGATTTCTGCCGGGATCTTCTCAAGGCGCTGGATACTCCCCGTGCGGGCGATCTCATCCATCAGTTCGGTCGAATAGAGCCCATTCACGTGCTTGACAGCTTTCACTAGGTCAGAGTTTACCTCCGGTAGCTCATACTGCCCCATCGATTTACGGAAATAGGCGAGTGCAAAATGGGGCTCGATCCCGCTACTTGCCCCAGCCATCATCGAGATCGTGCCCGTAGGCGCGATCGTGGTCACCGTGGCGTTGCGGAAATGTTTGTATCCCCTCTTCTGCCATAGCGAACCCCGGAAATTGGGGAAATTGCCTTTCTCCTTGCCCAGCTTGGCCGACTCGTCGTGCCCTGTCTCTTGGACGAATTTCATCACCTCACCCGCTAGCTTGAGCGCTTGCTCCGAGTCATAGGCGATATGTAGCTTGACCAGCATATCGGCCCACCCCATCACTCCGAGCCCTATCTTGCGGTTGCCATGCACCATAGCCGCCACTGGCTTGAGTGGATATTCGCATACCGAGACAACGTCATCGAGCATCCGCACGCCAATGCGCACGCTCTCCTCGAGCTTTTTGTAGTCCACTTTTGCATCCCCATTGGTTCCGCTCACGTGGGTAGCCAAATTGATCGATCCGAGGTTGCACGCTTCATATGAGAGTAGTGGCTGCTCTCCGCACAAGTTCACGGTCTCAAGTGGCCCTACGTGGGGAGTAGGATTATATTTCTCGATCTCGTCGATAAAAATGAGCCCGGGATCGCCATTTTTCCACGCCATACGCGCCGCTTCTTCCATCAGTCCGCGGGCGGAGATTTTACTCGACACTGCCCCCGTCCTCGGGTTGATTAGCTCCCACTGGGCATTCGCTTTCACCGCATCGATAAATTTATCCGTGATGGCGATCGAGAAGTTGATGTGGGGGAAGTTGTATCCTGACTCCTTGCAGTGGATAAACTCGATGATGTCAGGGTGGGTAATGGGGAGCGTGACCATGTTCCCGCTGCGTCTCTTACCCGCCTGGACGTAGATATCGGAGGCGTCATTTACTAGTTGCATGAGTGCCACGGGCCCAGCAGCCGCACCTGAGGTTGTGGAGACCTTGTCCCCTTTGGGACGAATGTGGCCAAAGGTGAACCCGACTCCCCCGCCATATTTC
Source organism: uncultured Pseudomonadales bacterium (assembly GCA_964347565.1). Classification (GTDB taxonomy): domain Bacteria; phylum Patescibacteriota; class Microgenomatia; order UBA1400; family UBA12108; genus CAJAUT01. Next base: position 16,736 of record CAYFZD010000015.1, read on the forward strand.
TTGAGGATCGAGCTCTCTTTTAACGATTCAAAGATCCCCTCGATATTGTCTGGCATGGGCATGACGAAACAGTTGGCGAGCTGATTGTTGGCAGTCCCTGAGTTGGCGAGCGTGCGACCTCCTGGCATGAATCTCTGCTCACTCATCACTTTCTGAAATGCTGTCTCCCATTTTTTTCTCCAGGTTTTTCTTTGCCCTTCCGTAGCCTTTGGCGAAGGAGGGTTCTCCGCACTTGCGAGGAATTTGGCCGCTCTGCCAAACATCTCCCCCACGGTTTCCTTCACTTCTCCCTCTGAGTCTCTCAGTAAATATTTCTCTTTGGCTACAACCAGTGCGTTGTAGCTGAGCCCCACGTCATCGTGCACCCCTAGCGCTCGTTTACTTGCCTCTACTTGTCTTTTCTTTTCCCGATTCAGGATATAGGCCTTAGCAGTTTTGTAGTGGGTCGCCTCTAGCAGGACTCGCTCGACCATATCGCCTATCTCTGCCGAGGAGACTGTCTTCATGCGCCCGTACTGTTTCTTGGTCCGAGCAACTACTTCTGTCGCGATCTTTGTCGCAAGTTTTTTATCGGTCCCTCCCACGTCTTGCGCTGCGAGAAAGATCGAGTCAGCGATCTTCTGTGAATCCAGCTCTTGCTCTCTGTCATTACGTTTGAGTACTTTCATGCGTACCCCATCCTACCTGAAAATTTACCCTTTTGACAATACGACGAAATGATACAAATTTAACTTTAAAGATGATCAGTGATCCGCATGTCTCAAGTGGCAAAACGCTTCGCAGACGAGTAGTCGAGAATCGAGATAAAATTTTCACCAGAAAATTATTATCGCTTTTGCGTTTGAGATCGTGCGGATCACGTAGTTACATCAGTCTTCGCCGGCAGTTTCCATGCCGCCCACTTACACGTAGGATAATTCTCACACCCAAAAAACTTGTGCCCTTTCCTACTCTTCATGGTCTTTACACGTCCTCCATCGAGCGGACACACGACATCTTTCACGTACTCGACATACGGCTGAGTATATTTGCACTCAGGGTACGTTGAGCACGAGAGGAACTTGCCAAACTTGCCTGTGCGGATCACCACCTCCCCTACCCCACACGTGGGACATTTATCTCCCGTACTCTCGACAGACACCTTCACCCTCACCCCTGTCTCATCCACCTGCTTGATTTGTGATTCTAGCGGCAACCAAAACTCTCGCACTGTGGGCACCCACTGCTTCTTGCCCTGCGCGATCAAGTCCAAATCTGTCTCCATCTTGGCCGTAAACTCATACGCAAACACATTGCCAAAGTTAGTGACGAGAAAGTCGACGACCGCTTCCCCGATCGCTGTGGGGTGGAAAGCTTTCTCTTCTTTGACCACATATCCTCGGTCTTGGATAGTAGAGATAATCGCCGCATAAGTACTGGGCCTCCCGATCCCCCGCTTCTCTAATTCTTTGATCAGCCCCGCCTCACTATAGCGACCAGGAGGATTGGTAAATTTTTGTGTCGGGTCTACTTTAATCAAAGAAAGTACCTCACCAGACTTTAGTTCTGGCAAAAATACGTCTTCCGCCGACTTGCCTAGTTTCAAGTACCCATCAAAAATCATCCGCTTCCCATCAGCTTTGAGCAAATACTGTTTACCCTGAGCTTGTCGAAGGGCCGTCACTAAAATACTTGTTTTATCAAACCTGGCATCCGCCATCTGGCACTGTAAGAAACGTGATCTGATCAAGTCATAGAGTTTCTGGTGTCGACTGGTCATACCCGCGGAAGTCAGGTCGCTCCCTATTCTCGACACGTCAGTAGGCCTGATCGCCTCGTGCGCTTCCTGCGCACTCGCCGCTTTGGTTTTGTAGACTCTGACTTCTTCTGGCAGATACTCTCGTCCAAATTCTTTCTCGATATATCCTCGCGCCATCGCCACTGCTTCTACAGCGAGATTAAATGAATCGGTGCGGTGATACGTGATGAGTCCTTGCTCATAGAGAGACTGAGCGATCTGCATCGTCATCTTGGCGCTCCACGAGAAGACGTTTGATCCAGCGCGCTGCAGGAGTGAGGTCGTAAAGGGCGGATACGGCGAGCTGTGCTGCTCTTCTTTTGTGATATCCGACACGGAGTATTTCGCATTTTCTAGATCTTCTATAACTTGCTTCGCGAGTTCCCCGTTACCAATCTTCGCTGGCTTCCCTTCGATTTTGTACAGCTCTACTCTCAGCTCCTCTTTCGCTTGCAAATCTACCCAGATTTCCCAATATTCCTCAGGCACAAACGCTCTGATCTCTCGCTCTTTATCTACAATGAGTCGCACGGCCACCGACTGTACCCGTCCGGCCGAGAGACCCCGTCTCACTTTCTTCCACAGCACGGGCGAGAGCGAATACCCCACGAGACGATCGAGTACTCTCCTCGCTTGCTGAGCGTTGACGAGCTGCATATCCACCTCACCCGGGTGCTTCAGTGCTTCTTCGATCGCGCTCTTGGTAATCTCATGGAAAGTGACGCGCTTGTACTCGTGCTTACCCAGCAGATATTGGACGTGGAATGAGATCGCCTCTCCTTCTCGGTCTGGGTCCGTCGCCAGATAAATGACTTTAGCGTCTTTGGCGATTTTTTTGAGCTCCGCCACTCGCGCTTTCTTTTTTTCTAGCACGACGTAATTGGGCTCAAAGTCATGCTCGACGTCGATCGCGAGCCCTCCCCCCGATTCTGGTAGGTCTCGTACATGTCCCATTGACGCCTCGATTTTGTATGAGGGTCCCAAGAATTTTGAGAGAGTTTTTGCCTTAGTGGGTGACTCGACAATGACCAAATCCATAGCTAATAGGATACCACACGCTTCAGTTCTGCCACGATTTTCTCGATGACTCCCTCAATGATTCTAGCCTCTTCAACGTTAAAATCCTGCAAACTATATACCACTCCCGGTACCCCCTTATTGCCTCTTACCTCTCTATTCTCTACCCCCACGCGCACATTAAAGAACTGGTCACTCCCGAGTTTTTCCTCAACCGACAAGAGCCCGTTGTGTACTTGTGGTCCCTTGCCATGCTGAATTTTGTAGTTTCCCAGGGCGATATCTAAATCATCGTGCACAATGTAGAGATCCTTGAGTTCAATTTTGTAAAACTGACAAATCTTACTTACTGCTACGCCGCTCTCATTCATAAATGTTTGTGGCTTAACTAAAATATATTCTTTGGTTTGAAAAATTTCTGCGCTAAATTTCTTATTATTTGAGAATTTGAGAATTTGTGATTTGAGAATTTGCTCCGCCAACTTATCCAGCACCATAAATCCGACATTATGGCGGTTTCTACTATATTTATCCCCTGGATTACCTAATCCGACGATGACTTTCATGAGAGACATTGTATCAAATCCTCTGGACTATAGACGGGAATCCCGCCGTTCCTGATGATCTCGACGTTCCCATGGTAGCTCGCCTGGTTGATCGGACCTGGCACTACGTACACACTCTTCCCTGCGTTCGCCGCGGCGTTCACTGTGATCTTCACTCCACTCTTACGCGGACACTCGATCACCAGCACCGCTTGCGCAAGTGTCACCATCAGCTCATCGCGGGCACGGAATTTGTCTGGCGTGGGCCTCACCCCCTCGCCATATTGACTAACCACAAGTCCCCCAGTCTCAAGGATTCTTTTTTTTAACACTATGTGTTCTGGTGGGTAACACAAATCCACTCCGTGCGCCAGCACTGCGAGGGTTGATCCCTTGTATTGCAGCGCTGTCTCATGCGCCACTCTATCTATTCCCCGCGCCAGTCCCGACACGATACACCAACTCTCACTCACCAATTTCTTCACGAATCTGTCGGTCATCTCTCGTCCATATTCACTCATCGTGCGTGTCCCCACCACGGCGATCCGCTTCATTTCCAAACACTTTTGATCACCCAGCAAATACAAATCACTCACTACTCCAGTTTAACAAACTGCTGAATTCTAATCCGAATCCGAACACCTCTCCTTTCTCGAGGTTGATTGTAACT
>CAYFZD010000016.1:0-18603 GCA_964347565.1 uncultured Pseudomonadales bacterium
GGAGGGTAGGTGGACATGGTGTCCTCCTACGCTGCGTGGCCTGCGTCACCTGGGGGACTGGAGCCGAAAGGCTTGGGCGCTGGGCGGGCGAACACGGCGGGGGTGGGAGCCGAGTTGACCGGGGCGGGGGCGACGCGAGTGGGTGTGATCCCGAGGAACTCTCCACTTATGTGCCAGACTCCTTGGTAGCCCTGCGGGCAACCGGTGAACGGACCAACATTGTGGAACTGGGGGTTCACAATGTAAACGATCTTGTGGCCCGTCACTGGGTGTAATTGGGGTTGGGGAGCAGCGGGGACTGGCTGAGTCTGGGGAGCGGTGGTGGTGGTGGTGGTGGTGGATGGCTTTTTCGCTGCCTTATCTTTATATTCCATGATCTTGGTGATGAGCTCACCGAAGAAGGAGATGATAAAGAAAGTTGTACCCAACACCGCGCTGACGATCATTAGGAATGCATGTTCCTCCCAGAGCATTGGCCATTGTGAGTAGGGTGTACTCACGAGTAAGGCCAGGACGCCAGTGATCACGAAACCAGCGAGCGAGTCGATGAGGCTGTCGAGGAAGTTGGCGACAACTCCGACAATTCCGAGAACCCATTTTAGCCCCGAAGGTACCGGTGATTCTGGATCGAGGATTGTGTCCCACAACTCGCTTATCACTGCGAAAGTGATGATCGCGATAATGGCTGACGCCCAGTTGCGTTGGGTCACAGACACTGTCACCAGAAACAACGACCCCAGGCCAGATAGGCTGATCCAGCCGAAAATGACATCCGCGCCTCGGATGAGCATTTTGCCGACCTCGCGGAAGAGGACAACGCCACTTGAACCGAGAATCTTGGCAATCATTCCTGATCCATCAAGCATTTGTCCCAGAATCGCGGCGAAGCCTTGGAGGAAAGTTATGAGCCACGGTTCTTTGTGGTTGGTGTGCAAGGGTTGAGTTGACATTCTGTCTCCTATAGAGTATTTGGGGTTGAACTCGCTTTGGGGGCGAGGGGAGGGGGGGTGCCGGTGACCAAACCGGCGGATTTCTTGCTTACAAGACTATCCGCTCCAGGAGCAAATAATTGCACCCAGAGTGGATAGTCCTGTAGTTAGACTATTTCCACTTGTTAAGGTACCGATACGGGGCGGGAGACAGATGCTAAATCTGGTCTCGCAACTGTCCAAACCACAACAAAGGCCGCAAGGTGCGGCCAAAGTGGGGCGATTAGGCAGTGTTACCCATATCAGGAACGTATTATACTCTTATAGGTCAAGTTTCTGTGTAGATGATGTGTATCTTATGAGGACAGCGGTGGGGAAAAGTGCTATACTATGGGGCCGTATGTCGTTTATGTCTAGTTCGGTCGAAGGTGAAAGGTCTATAGCAGTGCAACATTTGCAAAACCTTGGGTGGTTGCCGAGCGAGATGGGCACGTGGAAGGCGGATAAAAAAGTGGGACCCGAGTGGACCTGGACAAGAGATAATGCGACTCTCCAAGTTAGCTTTCCTTTATCTTATCCCGAGCAGTTGGGTGCGATGGTCACTAACTTGGCATGGCCGGTGGAACGAGGGGTTGCGATCGAACGAGTGGTGAAAACTGTGACCGAAGAGCCGGGGAAGAAATTGGCAAGCTGGGATATGGGACGTGGTCAATTACTGGATATCGAACCAGAGTTTAACTTGCCAAATTTGGCTACGCTCACAGAAACAGATAGAGTGTTTGTAAAGTTTATAGTTGGTCAATTAGGTGTGATTAGCCAGCTGGGACTGGCCAGTCAAGTGACAATTGCCCGAGCACCAGGATCCCATGATACGAGGCGTGTTACTGAAATTAATCCCATAACTTTTGAACGAAGTGTGAAAATAGCTAGTGAGTCGCCGGGACAGCAAAAGCTAACCGCGAAGCACCCGGCTGGCGCGTGGAATGGGAGCGGATTTGATCAAACGTTGGTGTGGGAGGCTAGTCCAGCTGGACGGAGTATCGTACGAGGGGGTGTCAAGGTGGCTGGGGAAGAAGAACAGTCGTGGCTAGGGGTCGTCGCGGGGATGACGGCCGAATTGGTAGGAATTTCATTATTACCGGGCGCATGGGTGCAACCTTGGGTGACCAATATTACTGGGAGAGTGCGACAAATCTTGAGCCAGGGCTAGACACTCAAGTTAGAATGAGATCATATGAGAAACATGCGTGAGATGTACAGTAAGATTAAATGGATGCCGGTGTGGCTCCAGCGAGCAGTGATGTCGTGGCTGGTGATAGCTCCGTCAGCGGAGGATCGGGGGGACCGTGTTGCTGGGTGGATACCATGGGGAAGCCATGCAGCGGAGTGGATGGGTTCGGGAGCGAAACCTGATAATGCGACCTCCTTCTTGGCGCGTATTAGCCAGGGAGAGGTGATGTTGCACGAGATCGAGCAACAAATTGGCGCGGAGATGGAGTCGGAGGTAGTCTCTTATTACCATGGTTCGAGAGTGCGAGTACCAGAATATTTGAAAGGTAGGGCTGAAGCGTATGGAGCGGGAGAGCCACGCGAGCCGTGGAGGCGTCCGACACGGCTGGAATTGGAAGCGGTGGCAGGTAATCCTCCCGGGTGGGGGGCGGTAGCGGTAAGCGTGGACGGGTGGAAAAGTAACTGGCAAGACCCAGAAATGATCATCTGGGCGGGAACAGAGTGTCGGACTCTGTTGATTACAGACGATGTAGAATTGGTACATGATGTGTTTGGGGGCAAGCAACCGATGCCGCAAGAGTTGCTAGCCCAGACTTGGGGAGAGGGATCGAACGGACTCGCTCACCTGACTATCGACCAGTTCGAAGACTGGGTGGATGATGAGGAGAGGAGAGATCTCTTACGTAACTGTCACCACATTTTGGTGGGAGGGGTGGGTGAGAACGAAGCGGCTCGGCAGCGGATCGCGGGGATATGGTGTGATCTCAATCAGATCAATGGTGCAGGAGCAGTAGAAGCAAGTCTGGTAGAGTGGATGGATGAGATGCCACCGAAGATGGTGTTTGATCTGGGGCACGAAGAGTTGGCTTGGGTAGCGCAGTTAGGCTAGATCGGGAACGACAAGGTCAAAAGTGAGACGAAATGGCCCATTGGATTCGAGTGCGTAAGCGGGATGATAGCTTGGTCCAGGAATCCCGAATTGAAGAGAGTCACCGAGTTGGTACATTATGGTAGAAAAAAGATTGGGAGTGTCCTGCATATAAGAAGATAGATCGAGAGCGCGAGACCCACGGTCATAACTGACTATTGGGAAAACGTTGCGCTCTGGGCCTTCACGCAAAATGCGTTGGAGAGCATTTTGAGTTCCGTAATGCAATTCGGGTAAAAACTCGAGACCATCAAAGAACAAAAGCACTTTTTGTTCAGATCCATCATGGGCTATCCAATCAAGTAGGTTAGCCATCTCATCATCAGCCTTTCGGTCGCCGATCTCGTGGATGCCTGCGCAGCCGGAGTAACGTTGTAAATCATCCCAGTGATCGGGTTGGGCTGTGAGAACTAAAAAGTTGGCAAGAGAAGAATCAATCACTTGGCCAAGAGCTGCGGCAGTTGTATGAAGAAGTTCACGACCATCACCTGGATCGGCGACGACCAGACGAGAACGATCGCGTGTGGGATTGGTCGTAAAGAAGACGGGTTGAAGATCGGCGGTGGCTACACCGAAGGGGACAGCTAACTGTTGGCGGATACGCTCCCCACTGGGACCGTCCATGATCACACTAAGCAAACGTGAACTATTGCGGGCGGCGGCAATTTCGGGGGCTAATTCCACCAGAGCTTCAAGTGCATGGGGATAGCTGCCTCTGCCACCTGCAGCGCTACCAGCGTGATGTAGTGGCGTAACCTTTTTTGCTTCCAGTAACAAACTCATGTGGTAATTATAAGCCTTTTGTCAAGTGTTATGGGATGTTGACTATGAGTGTATACTGTGTGGCGATGGTACAAGTTGCTGGTTACGAATTAGATGCGAGGCTAACTAATCTGAACAACAGGGTTACTCTCGTGGAGAACAGAGTGTTTTTGACGCGCGGGAGGCAGTAATCTACTTTTTGTCAGATGAGTCTGCACTGGCGGTTGGTATGGCATGCATCCTGTGTGGGGCTAGAGGAATATTGTGTACTGGGGCACAGAGCAATGTTATAACAGTTGACGGAGAGCAGGCGACTGAAGGTGTCAACATGGCTTTTGTGAGTGTCCCTGCGAGTGAAGTACGAGGAGCCGCTTGTTTGGACCATCCTCACGAAACTCAGCCTATTGAAGATTTTATGTACGCTATCGCATGTCAGTTGGGATTGAGTGGGATAGATGTTGTAGATGGAACAGTGGAAGATGTAGGTGAATGGTAGGAGAGTAAGAGTTGGCGTGGTCTATACATAAGTTAATTTGGTCTACTGTTGCTACTTTTGATCTGGATTGTTAGATTTTCATTTTCACGTAGGCTTGGTATAAGTATCGAGTATGTCGAGTATATTAGTGGAACGCAAACAGGGGGAATTGACGAGGCATTTGGGCAATAACGGAATCGTTTTGCAGACTGGGGACGTTATGCCGGGGCCCTATCTAGTGCGAGCAGACTCCAACCTAAAACGCTTGAACACCCTGGATAAGTTTGTGCCATATCCGGGCAAAGATGGAACGAGGGGTGTATTTTTGGCAGACAACATACACTCCCTGATGTATCCGGATGTGGGAATATATTGGGTATTTGCGACAAACAGTTTGGAAGGTCGATGGGTGAGTGAACCATCAGAGTTGTATGACCAGTGGCTTAATCACTTTGCTGTCCAAGCAGGGATAACCCCCGATACGTATAGCAACTATGTTCATCTACAAAGTATGATTCATTCAACTTGGCCGGTATATCAAAGTAATGAGGGGATAGCGACCTGGCCGACAGAGTTGGATCCCCAATTGGCCGTCTTGGCGTTGCTCTACCGACATGGCGACTGGGAAGTATTTGCAAAGTAGTATAATTAGGCGCTAATTATCAAAAGAGGGAACACGATAATGATGGCATACGAGTATTTGGGTGTGGCGCAACCAGAGTATGACGTTGTCACGCAAAGCTTGTTGGCGAGACAACTATTTGTGGCCGGGGCTGTGGCGACGACTTTGTCCACGCAGGGGCAAAGTTTGGGGGATATGATGTTGTGGGCTACGGAGAAGAGAGTTTTTGACAGTTCTGTAAATGGGTGGCAACCACAAGCAACGCCATTTTTTGACTATGGTGTGCGTTTGGATGGTGAAGCGATGATCATGTGCTTGTGGGTGGCTGGTATTAACACTCTTAACCAGTCGAACGGTGGTGTGAAGTGGTTAAGCGAATCGGCATGTGAAGTAAGTGGGGTTTTGCCTGGCGAAGATGTAAAAGTGATACGCTTGGAAAGGCCACAAAGTGAGTTGGGATTACTCTACTCCACCGCTTGGTTGCAGTTGGCAGAGTTGGCAAGGTAATAATTGTTTACCACTTGATCACGCTGGCGGGCTCTTTCACTTCTACGAATTTGTCTTTTGCGGAATCGAGGAAATAAAGGGGCAAATTGTCTCTGAGCGTGTAGTCGGTAAACAATACTCCTTCGAGATGGTCGTATTCGTGCAGAGCCAGGCGGGCGGGGAAGTTGGTCAGGAGCTTGGTGAACTCCACGCCTCTTTCATCCAGGGCGCGAATTTTGATCCGCTTGGATCGCCAAACCGGCCCGTAATAGTGGGGGATAGAGAGGCAGCCCTCGAGGGTGGGGCGCTCGGGAGTCCCACCGAGTGTGGTCTCTTCGCTCAGGTCCAGGATCTCTGGGTTTAGATAGACTTTGATCCGCTTCTCGAGGTAGGTGACGAAGCCACGCAGAGGCAGGCCGATCTGGGGGAAGGAGAGGCCGACCCCCTCGGGGTCACGGGCGGCTCTCAGGGCGTCGATCAGATCCACGACCTGCGCCTGGATCTCAGGCGTGAGATGGGTGATGGGGAGCGACTTGGCGCGCAGGGTATTGTGTGGTACAAGCAATATTGGTAGCATGGGGATAATTATAGCAAAGGAGGTTTTATGGATGAAAGTGGTAGGCTTGATTCTGAAGAGGTTATTGTTACCACAGGACCTGGTGACTACAAAAAGGTTGAAACCAGAGAAGAACTGGGTATTTGGGCAGAACTTCGTCGCAACGCAAAGGCTCTCTTGGGGATTGCAGTAGGAGATGAAGAACTAGATACACAGGCAGTTAAAAAGCTCGCGGATAAAGTTAGGAGTGGATAATCTTAGTTGGTGTACTTTTCTATTTTATCCCTGAGCACACCGGAATAGGTAGCGAGGTGGGAGTGGGCAGAGGTAAGTAAGGGGACAATTTTATCCAGTTGCTTGGTTTGTTCAAAGAGGAGAGTGAGGGCGTAGTAGGGCTCGGCGTAATTGGGTTTCAGAAATATAGCCTCGCGTAGCTGAGTCTCGGCCTTAGTCACATCCTCAAGACGTGTATAGACGAGCCCTAGATTGTAGGCGAGCTTGGGGTCGGTGGGGGCGAGGGTGCGGGCCTCTTCTAATTCGGTGGCCGCGAGCTCATTGTATTTGGGATCTTTTGAGGCGAGCGTGAGATAGATTTTGGCGCGAGATTTAAAATAATTGAGGTGGTACTTGTTCTCCTTGCGCGTGAGGTCGGCTTCTTTGAGGGCGAGATTGGTCCGGCCCAGGGCCGCATATGTTTCTCCCATCGTGGAGTGGAAAAGGTCGAGAGACGGGCGGATAGAGAGCGCCCTTTGCAGGAGGGGGAGCGCGAGCGCTGGCTGACCAGCGTCGAGATACCCTTTACCTTTGGCATAGAGATGGTCGGCCCAGAAGAGGCGAGTGGGATAGATGAGGAATAGGATGATGAGGAGCGGGCCTCCCAGACTACTTCGTGTCTGGAGCCATTTCTCAGGCGCTTTCGCGCTTGATGTGTATAGCACAGACAAAACGATCATCATAAAATAGACGGGGATGACAGAGAAGCCAAAGAAATTGGTGATGGCGAAACTGATGAGACTAGCGCCAAGGACGGGGGAGAAAGAGCGCAAATAGTCATCAGTCGACTGATTTACTTTTTTGGATTTTGGAATTCTGGTGAAACTGGTGGCGAGCAGACTCCAGTGCCAATATAAATAGACGAGGAGGCCGATGACTCCAGTAGTGGCCGCCAGGTTGAGATATTCATTGTGAGCTTTGTTATATATATAGTCCCACTCGCTCGTCAGGTTGTGAGCGGCCGGTCGTACCCAGTAATAGGTATAGGCAAAGGTCTCTGGGCCAGTGCCAAGGAGAGGGTATTTTGAGATGAGGCTGAGGGCACCGCTCCAGACGATTTGGCGGATATCCCCCGACTCGGTGCCACCATTGTCGAGCTGAGTCCCAGCAGGTGGAGGTGTAGGTTGAGATGAGCCGCCTCCGCTAAAGCTAAGGCGGCCGAAGAAGGGAGTACCAAAGATAAGAGAAATAAGAATTAAGAAACTAGAAATTAGGAGTAAAGGTTGTTTGATTTTGGCGAAAGAATATTGGCGGGCGAGGAGGAGCCAGTAGGTGGGGTAGGCGAGGCCGAAGGCGAGGAGGCCGGAGCGTGATTTTGTAAACAAAATCGCAGTATAGAGTATGGCGTATAGAGTAGAGGGGATTAACCAATTTTTGGTTTTGTGGGTTTTGGAAGAGTAGAGCAACAGGAAAAAATTGGGGATCAAGTAGGCGGCGAGCCAATTGGGCTGACCGATGGTGGCGAAAGAACGAGAGAGCGGGTTGGTGAGGTTCCCCCAGCAAGCGGTACTCATAATGAAGGGACTCAAGCTATTTTGCAGACGCGAGATACCCGTCATGAGCATGCAGGTCAAAGAGAGATTATAGTGCTCAAATATGCCGATTAGGCTAATGAGAATAGACGTTTTAATAGATATTTTTATGAGTTTTTGGGTAGATTTTGTATCCATCCAGGTGAGGGCCGCGAAATAGATGATAGTGTAGCAAATGGTGGTGAGGAGACCGCCGTGGAAGCGGGTATAGTAACCCCAAAAACTGGTGTAGGGATTGATGGAGAAAATGGTCGAGAGTAATTGGGTGGCGAGGATGGCGAGGATAGCGATCGTAATGGCCGATGGACGTTGAATGATGGTCAAAGGCGAGGTTTTAGCTTGATAAAAATGGATGGCCCAGGCGGCAGTAATCACGAGAGTGCTGGCGAGGAGGAGGATGAATTTGGGGAATTCGAAAAGTTCGAAAGAGGAGCTCACGAAGGCGAGGGGGAGGGCAAAAGTCAAAAAATATAATGTCCAGACGATGATCTTCTGCATGGGAAAATTATAACAGAGTGGATCAAAATTAAGCTAAACATTTTTAGCAGTCCTCACAGCTATCTGGCTGTTGGCTAACACCAGATGAGACGCTCCGGGCTGAAAAATATTTACCTTGATTTTTTGTCATTGATATATTTAGATGTATTAAGAGTATGTCATAGCACTATAAGTCGCCTGGTGTGGTATCATATTTTTTATGTTAAATGCACTGTTGGGGATGTTTTCGCAGGACATGGGGATCGATTTGGGGACGGCCAACACGCTCGTTTTCGTCAAAGGTAAAGGAGTGTTGATCCGAGAGCCTAGCTACGTGGCCCGTCACAAACGTACAGGTGCCATCATCGCGATCGGGTCCGAAGCGAAGCTGATGGCGGGTAAGACACCGGAGGCGATCGAAGCGATCCGACCGCTGCGGGACGGAGTGATTGCGGACTATGACGGGGCGGAGGCGATGCTCAACTATTATATTAGACAGGTACACGAGAACTCCCCCTGGATCGCCAAACTCCCACGTCCCAAAGTGATCATCGGCATTCCCTCGGGGGTGACGGAGGTAGAGAGACGCGCAGTGTCGGAGGCAGCCATCCAAGCGGGAGCAAGGGAAGCATATCTCGTGGAGGAGCCCATGGCTGCAGCGATCGGGGCGGGGCTGCCGATCGATGAGCCCCGCGGACAGATGATCATCGATATTGGCGGAGGTACGACCGAGATCGCGGTGCTCTCACTGGGGGGAATCGTGCTAAACAAATCCCTGCGCATCGCGGGAGATGAGCTGACTGAGTCGATCATCCATTTTGCGCGGGTCAAGTACGGACTCCTCCTGGGTGAGGCGACGGCCGAAGAAGTCAAGATCCAGATAGGGAGCGCCGTCGAGTTAGATGATAAAAAAGAACTCCAAACAGTGGTGCGAGGACGTGATCTAGGGAACGGCATGCCCAAATCGATGAAATTCAGCGAGACCGAGATCCGCGAGGCGCTCGCCCCTACGCTCCAACAAATCGTGCGGGGAGTGATGGATATCCTCGAGGAGACGCCGCCTGAGCTAGTCTCAGATATCATCCAGCACGGGATCACCATGGCCGGGGGAGGATCGCTTATCCGCGGACTAGACAAGATGATCTCTGAGGCGACGCATATGCCCGTGTGGGTGTGTGACGAGCCCATGTCGGCAGTGGTGAGGGGGTGTGGCAAACTGCTCACGGATGAGAAATTGCTCAGGAAGGTAAAGGTCGGGGCCCGACTACGCTATTAATCCCAAATCATAAATTCTCCAATTCTCAAATAAACTCGTGTCAGAAAATGTCAGGAAATTGGGAGATTTTGTTATAGGATGTTGGAAAAGGAGTAAATATGGGTTTGAATGCATTGCAAGAGAGAATGATTGGCAAATACATGGATACAGAGTGGTATAAAGTTTATGGCTGGAGACTTGGTTCTGGAGAATTTTCTCGCTTGTGTAATACACGTCGAGATTATGATATGCAAAGCCTAGCTCGCGCTTTGCAGACGGATCTTGGTTTGCTTTTCCCAGGAGAAGAGAGCGGACTTGATAAGATGATGCCTACTCTGCTTCATGATTTAACCATTGAATATGATGTGAACTATGGTCGAAGATGCGGGGGGTGTAGGGGCAAAATGAAGGTTACTGCAGTTGACGGTGCAAGTTCGGCCCCATTTTGTGTGTTAGCCATGATAAATGCCTTGAGGAGTGGAAATATATCGGATGACAAGATGAGAGATGTTTTGGAGAGCACAGAACCAGTTGGAAAACAATCTCAAGATTATGATGAGGTTGAGAAGTGTAGGCATGGGTTCAAGTAAGTATTGCCAAGCTTAATTTTTAAGATAATACCCCACGCCGCTGGTGGTAGCGAGATAGTGGCGGGAGATGCCCATACTTTCTAGTTTGGTGCGGAGACGTTCGACGAATTTGGTCAGGGCGGCCAGACTAAATTTGGCGGGATCAGGGAAGAGGAGGTCGGCGAGCTCGTCGGTTGTCACAGGAGAGGGCTCCTTCTCGATCAGCTTGGTCATGGCAACATGTTCGCGGGCAGAGAGATCAGAAAGAGGACACCCGCCAAAATACACGGTATTATGTTTAATCTCAAAAGTTTGGGTAGTGGGGAGTGGGGCGCCGAGTGCGCGCAGGAAAGATTGAGATTCAGTGATGATCGCGTCAGAAACATGCTCGCGCAGACTTTTAATGGTGCCTAAGTGCGGGTGGGTAAATAGGGCTGACATGGGGGAGTGAGCGAGAAGGTAGTCAACCAAAGACTCAGATTCTTCCCAGCTGGAATGCATAGCCTTGGTTAAATATGGACGAGTTACGGCAGTGAGGATACATTCAGCGAGGTCGGTCAGCGTCTGGTCAACACGCAGATCAACGATTAAGTCTGCTGGGGCTGATCCTGCCAGACTGAAGGAGCCACCAGTCCCAAAGTAGGAGAGGTGGACGGTAAGACGGCGAATCTGGGGAGCAAAGGGAGCGAGCTCTTTAAGTAGTTTTTCAAAGCGAGGGGCGATTTTGACCCAGTCGGACTCGAGTTGAGCGTGGTCGGGAGGGGTAAGGCCTAGAGGCGTTAAAAGTTTGACGAGCTGGGTATGGAGGGGAGCGGTTTTGGAATCAATCGCCATCTGGTCGTGATTGTAGTATTTGACTTGGTACCAGAAGTCGGGAATTGAGGAATAGGGGAGGATGGGTAAGTAAACCCCCTGGGGGAGATACTTGGTCTTGGGAGTCCAGGGGAGGGGGTAAAAGTGGTGGAGGCGGAAAAATCCCGAGTTCACGTAGTGAGCCTCGTGGAGGAGGCGGTTGGCCTCGGACTCTAGTGACCAGCTCCAAGTGATTTTCATATAGGCCTATATTATACACTACTATGTCAAACTAGATCAGGTATAATGATCTGATGCAAAAAACATTTCAAAAACTTAAACATGATCCAGATTTGTGGAGGGCACACTGGGTTCGGGAACAGGTTGTGGACGCGATCAGGGCTTATTTTAAGAGCCAAGGTTTCCACGAGGTGGAGGTTCCACTACTACTCCCTACTCCTAGTACCGAGCCGTTTCTCGAGGTATTTAAAACTGAACTCAAGGATGATCAGGGAAATCGTTGGGACGGATTTTTGCCGAGCTCACCCGAGTTTGCGCTGAAGAAGCTGTTGTCGGCGGGATCTGGATCAATCTTCACGATCACCAAATCATTTCGTAATGGGGAGGGGAGGAGTAGTCGACACAATCCGGAGTTTACGATACTCGAATGGTATAGAACGCCTGGGAATTACATGGACGTCGCAAAGGATTTTGAAAGACTCCTCTTGAAGATAAATCACGAGGAAAGAACTTTGGGGTATCAAGGAAAAAATTATGATTTGAACGCGCCATGGGAACGAATCTCGGTGGCGGAAGCGTTTATCAAATATGCGGGCATTGATACCGAGACCATGCTGGACGAGGAGAAGTTGAAAAAAGTGGGGAAGACAAAAGGGTATCAGGTGAGCGAGAAGACGACGTGGGAGGAAATCTGGAACCAGATCATGGCCAACGAGATTGAGCCCAAGCTAGGGATAATGGGGCCGACGATACTCTACGACTACCCCATTGCGCAGGCGGCGTTGGCGAAGAAGGCGAAGGACCCAAGATTTGCCGAGCGGTGGGAAGTATACCTGGCAGGGCTCGAGCTAGGTAACTGTTTCTCAGAGCTCACCGATGGGAGAGAGCAAGAGGCGAGATGTAAGGCCGACTTGATCGAGCGAAAGAAGCTGGGCAAGACCGAGTTCCCTATGGACACTGATTTTATCGAGGCGCTCAAGTTGGGAATGCCAGAGACGGGGGGAATCGCGGTGGGAGTCGACAGACTCGTGGCACTGTTTGCAGACGCCCCCGATATTGCCGACACGCTCTTTTTCCCGGTTGGCGAAATGTTTCCTCGCGAGTTATAATCTCCCCCATGAGTTCAATCAAAGCCAACCAGCTGAAGGCCGGGATGTTCATCCTCTACAAGGATCAGCCGTGCGTGGTAGTGAAGTGCGAGTTTTACTTCCCAGGCAAGGGCTCGGCTTTTGCGCGCACCAAAATCAAGAATGTCAAAACAGGCAACGTCTACGAATACACCTTCAAATCTAATGATCAGGTCGAGACAGTGGATGTAGACACCACGGAACTACAGTATCTATATCGCGATGGAGAAGTTTTTTACTTTATGAATCCACGCACGTTTGACCAATTTGAGATCAAACAGAGTATTTTCGAGGGTAAAGAAAAATACCTCCTGGCTGAGATGAAGATGTTTTTTAACTTCTACGAGGGAGAGGCGATCGGCGTCAGATTCCCCCTCAAAGTCACCGTCAAAGTGACACAGGCAGAGGAGGCTAGCGCAGGCAACACGGTGAACGCACCCAAGAAGCCAGTGACGATCGAGACAGGGGTAGAAGTGCTCGTGCCGCTATTTGTGAAAGAGGGTGAGACGATTATCGTGGACACGGAAACGGGCGAGTACGTGAGCCGAGCATAACATATCGTAAATCCGTATAGCCGTGAATCCGTTTTCCCATTTTATTTTTTCTTCAGTGACTGGATAAATTTGGTGAGTAATTTGACGATATGGTCAGCCTGATCGTTTAGTTCATTAAAATTATGTTGAGATACATATCCTAGATCTAGTGCCAAATAAAGTTGGCTACGCACTTCGGCTCCTGATCCTTTGGCGATGTATAGAAATCTAGCAAAGTCGTCTTTGCTTCCTCGCTCAAATCCCTCGGCAATATTAGACGAAATCGAAACGACTGCTCGTCGTATTTGATCTTTCAGTTCGAAATCTCTCCAGTCTTTGGTGATCAAATATATGTCTTTGCTGAGTAAGCGTGATTTTTGCCAAACCAATAGTTCTTCAAACTTAATTGCAAAGTTGACCATACACTAATGGTATCAAAAATCTGGCTATACGGATTTACGGGAAAAACGGCTATACGAACAATCTTATCGCTGTGCTGTGAGAGTGAGCCAAGTATCAGAAGTTGTGTTGCAGATCGCCGGTTGGGTTTGGAGTTTGAGATAAGTGAGTCCCTCAATTTTCTTGAGTTCACCTGAGCCAACGATCTCGCGTTGAGAGATGACCTCTTCACCATTTTGTTTCCAGGCAGTGACAGTGGCTTTGTAGCCATCTTTTAGAGTGTATCTAAGGGTGAGAGGACTCGTGATATCTCTAACTTCGGTCATGTAAGACTTACATTCATTTGTTTTGATGAGGGTGAGGAGGAGGTGGGTGGTGGTCGTAGTAGTAGTGGTCGTAGTGTTGGAGGTTGAAGTACCTTTGACTGCACCTGATTTGACCGGTGTATAGGTTGGTGCTGGTTTGGCTGATGGAGAGACAGTTGGTGTGGGAGAGGGAGAAACTGTTGGAATGGGGGAGGCAAGGGGAGTTGGCGTGGGGAGTAATTTAGTGGAGAGATTAGTGTTGCGATAGAGGTAAAAACCCACGAGCACGAAGAGGGCAGCGGCAAAGATTCCATAAAAGAATGATTTCATATCCTATATTATACACTTGTGAGTCAAGTTGGGGTGTGATACTGTTAATTAATGCAAAGTTTTTGGGGACGGAACTGGAAGTTGATAATTTTTGGAGTGTTGGTGATACTCGGGTTGGGTGGCTGGCTAGCGTGGAAGTACATGGCTCAGGGGATTGGGATCAATCTGATTGGGGGTGGATACCAGCCGGCGGCCATCATCATCGATACGGCACAGGTGACCAAACCACTACGTCCCATGTGGGACGGAGTCTCACAAGGCTTTGAAAAACCACCCGATCAAGATTTCCGTCTTGAAGCTGTGTCGGGATTGCTCAAGAGTGTGGGTGCTAAATATGTGCGGATCGACCATGTGTTTAACGGATATAACGTAGTCTCGCGAAATGGGGGGGGACTGGCGTACGACTGGAGCAGGCTGGACGCGATGGTGGGAGATATTCTCGCCGCAGGGGCTACCCCTTATATAGTTATCTCGTATATGCCACCGGCGATCAGCAAGAGTGATATCCTCGATGAGCCCAATGATTGGGGTGAGTGGGGTCAAGTGGTCTCTGCGCTCGTAGGTCACTATTCTCGCGACTACCGCGGCGGAATCAATAACGTGATCTATGAGGTGTGGAACGAGCCGGATCTCTTTGGCGGGTGGAAGATGAATAGGGGCAAGAGCTATACCCGACTCTATAGCGTGGCGTCCAATGCGGCCGCGGGAGTGCGGGGAGCGAAGCCGTTTAAGATCGGTGGCCCAGCCACCACGGGCTTCTATACTGCCTGGGTAAATGGATTCTACGATAGGCTTGACTCGACCGTCCGCATCGACTTTTTCTCCTGGCATCGCTATAGCGCCAATGTGGCGGATTTTGTCAAAGACGCCAGGACGGCCAAAGCACTTATGGAGACACGGATCTCACGATCACAAGATCTCTATATCAGTGAGTGGGGAGTGAATCCCGAGCGAGGGAGCCAGTATGACTCAAGGTGGGCTGGGGCGCATTTTCTGGCGGTGCTGTGTGCGCTTTCAGAGACCAACGTCGATCTCGCCCTCACATTTGAGGTGATGGATGGGGCACCAGCGGATAAACAGTTCCACGGTGGGTGGGGGATGCTGACCAATCCCAAGTACGGGGCGGTCGCGAAAAAACCACGGTTTAAAGCTTGGGAGATGATCACGAAGATGAGGGGCTCACAACTAGCCAAAGTGGGGGAGGGCTCGTATATCTATGCGCTCGCCGCCAAGGATCAGGCGGGAATTGTACGGGTAATGAGCGTGAACTATGACGTGAACGGGAGCCATGCTGAGACTTTCCCCCTCACCATGGTTGGACTGACGGACGGGACATATACTATCCAAGAGCAGTATTTGTCGGGGAATGTTGTCAATACAGAAGCGGTCGCGGTAGGAGGGAGTTTGCGACGGGATATTTCGCTTGCGGCGAGTGATGCGGTACTGGTGACGATAACTAAGAAATAATTCTCCAATCACAAATTCTCCAATTCTCAAATCGGATAAGTGGATGTCAGAAAATGTCAGGAAATTTGGAGTGGATGTTATAGGATCCGCGTATGTTAGAAAATATGAATGAACTTGAGTTGGCAGTTGCTGTAGTAGACAGCCCGACACCTGCTCCGTACAAGTTAGATACTATTGTCAAGTCTATTGAGAGCGGTAAACTCGTGGTTGAAGAGAGACTAAGACAACCATTCCATATAGCATCGGGAGTGTTGGGTCATGCATTAATTGAGAATTACACTACTTGGGTGGAAGAATTGTGCCGGTCAGGTGGGGTGGAATTGACGAAGCAAGATAAGTATAAGTTAGGTGAAGTGCAGCGAATATTGTCCGTCTTGGGTTCGGGTGATGTTGCATCACTTTCTGGTAGGTCGGAGGTTGGGGAGCATAGGACAGTGGAGCAAATGTTGGAGGTTGTTCGTGCTGTGAGTGAATGGGAGTAGCTTGGCGTAGTGTATACTGGCGTAATGTTTCCGAACGAAAAGGACTTTGAACTGGCGCGAGTGATGCTGACGCATTCTTTGCACATTAAGCCCCGAGAGAAGGTGTTAATTAGCGTGTCGGACCTGGGATTACCACTGGGAAAGGCGGTGTATCAAGAGACATTGAAACTGGGGGCAGTACCACTGATGGATGTCTCGGTCTCGGGACTGGAGTATCCGTTTTATACCCTGGCCAATGACTGGCAGGTAAAACAAATTGCCACCGAGGTAGTGAAAGCCAAGATTGGGTGGGCGGACGCGTATGTGCGAATCGTGGCAGATGAGAATTTGCGCGAGCTTGCACAAGTCGACCCCACCAAAATGATGGCGCGAGCCAAACTGATGCGACCGCTCATGGACCCCATGATCGATGGCGATCGCTGGATCCTGACCTGGTACCCCACGCCGGCGATGGCACAGGAAGCAGGGGTCTCATACGAGTGGATGCGTAACTTTTACTACGATGCGTGTTTGGTGGACTACGGCAAAATGGAGAAAGAACTTAAGGGGCTCGAGAAAATCATGGACGAAGGGAGCGAAATCCACGTGCGGGGGAAGATGACGGATCTCTACGTGAACATCAAAGGACGCTTGGCGCAGGCCTGCTACGGGGAGCGCAATATCCCTGACGGAGAATGTTTCCTGGCGCCTGTCACTGACGGGGTGAATGGGGAGGTTTATTTTGATCTCCCTACCTTGGCCTACGGGACAGAAGTGTCGGGGATCCACCTCGAATTTAAGGACGGCCAAGTGGTCAAGGCCGCAGCCGAGCGAGGAGAGGTAGCACTGCTAAAAATGCTCGAGACTGATCCAGGAGCAAAATACCTCGGTGAGTTTGCGATCGGGGCTAATTTTAATATCAAAAGGGCGATGCTGAACACTCTGTTTGACGAGAAAATTGGCGGGACAATCCATATGGCGCTGGGGAGGTCGTACAGAGAGAAACGCGGAGGTGGGGAAAATGAGTCGGCCATCCACTGGGATATCGTGAAGGATATGCGACTGCCTGCCTCGGTGCTGACGATCGATGGGAAGGTGGTGTTGAAAGAAGGAAAGTTGCTGGTCTAGTGCTGTTCCGCCAGCACAGGGCGGGTTCTTTGTCTTGCTCACTCAAGAAAAGAACCAAAAGAAGAGAGTCTCGTAGGGTCGCTAAAATTCTCTGTCTCATGGATTGCCTTAAGCATTTCTGGCCTGCACATGTTCGTCCAGATATTTTTCGGCACAAGTATAGTATTCGTCAGAGTAATTTTTTGACGCTCCCGGCTACGAGGATTCGGAGGACTCTGAGGTCTGTCATCGTGTAGAATATTAAGAATGCAGAAAGTTTTGCAGGTGTTGATTGGGAAGTACAAGCCGCAAATAGATCAGGAGATAGAGAGGGAGTTGGCGAAGAGATTGGTCGAAGTAGGAGAGATTTCGCCGGAAATTGGGAAAGTGGTAACCGCGATGCAAGAGCTGTCGGTTGGGGGGAAACGGTTGCGGGGGCTACTAACGATCTTGGGATACGAGTTGGCGGGGGCAAAGGCAAGCGCCGAGGTTGTAAAGGCCGGGGTGATAATGGAACTATTTCATCTAGGATTACTAATCCAGGATGATGTGATGGATCGGGATTCTTTACGTAGGACTGTTCAAACGATCCACGCGAGATATACAGACCTACATTTAGGCGAATCGATCGCCATTTGTGCGGGAGACCTGACCTTTGGGTGGGGGATGGAGATTTTGGCAAATCTCAAATCTCAAATCAAAAATTCTCAAATTGTGGAGGCTATGGAGGTATGGGGGAAGTATTTTGCACGGGTAGGGTATGGGCAAATGTTGGATGTGTCGAAGATCGCGGATGAGGAGACGCTGCTGTCGATTTTGAACTTAAAGAGTGGGGAGTATACCTGTGTGCTACCACTACTGTTTGGGGCGACCTTGGGCGGAGCAAGCGAAGAATTGAAGGTAGGGTTAGTCAAATACGGGATGGAGCTCGGGTGGGTGTTCCAGCTGAGGGATGACTGGCTGGGAGAATTTGGGGAGAGCGCCAAAACGGGCAAGCCGGTGGGGAATGATAGTCGAGAGGGGAAAAAGACGATGGCGACGATGTATGGGAAGGAGCGGTTGGAAGTCGAGATTAAGAGGCATTGGGAAGAAGGGAAGAAGACCCTGCAGGGCCAGGCCCTGAAGGGTGGGGTGCTGGAAGAGTTGTTGGCATGGGTGGCAACAAGAGAAAGTTGATCTATTTTAATATATTGACCTGATCTGCGGGGACGATAGAATTGGTAGATCATGTCGCAACAGTTTATTTACATTAATGTCTGTCGTCACCTCCTTATTTGGGGGTTGGCGGGAGTTGTGTAAGCAAGCTGTAATTATCAGCAAGTACACTAACCCGCACCCAGAGAGGCGGGTTTTTTTATGAATAGGATTGACGTCTTTGTCTCGGCACGATTAGCAGCTCAATACTGTAATAGTTCGTGCTGGCATAGAACTGAATGTAATCCAAAGATTTATCAAGAAAGTTCTGCAATTGATTCCTCTTTGACCCTGAGAGTGTTAGGTCAAATGTTGTGTTCTGAGTGTCCAATCATGTGTAGAGAGTTACCGTCGGCGGGGTGGGCAGCTGCGGGTCATGATCAATGGTGTGGTTATACACAGCCTGGCGATGATCAAGAGTGACCAATATTTGACATAAGTCCCTTCTCCGTTTGAGCAAGATACTCCGGGGGAGGGTATCCACCTTTGGCGAGACAAGTCGTGAGTTCTAAAACGAATCCGAACAGTAAAATGTCCGGATATGAAAAAACAAA
>CAYFZD010000017.1:0-16244 GCA_964347565.1 uncultured Pseudomonadales bacterium
CTTACGCTCATTAGTTTTCAAGACTAACGCATTACCGTCCTGCCCACTCTCCAACACACGTATTCTATCACTCCACAATCTGGGAAAGGTGAATTTGGCGATGTTCTCAAAGAAAACGCTTCGCAGGCGGGTAGCCGAGAATCGAGATAAATTTTGCAACAGCAAAATATTATCGGTTTTCAACTTGAGAATATGCCAAGTTCACTGACGCCCAGACAACACCTCCCACCACTTCTGCCAATTTGGCTTTTCTCTGCTCTCCCCTAATTCCTGTTTCCTAACTCCTAATTCCTCTTTCCTCCCCTCTGGCACGATTACCACTGTCTCCCCTTCCTTGGCCAGATGTAGCTCCTCTCTGGCCACTTTTTCTAAGTAATACGGACTCCCTACGTACTCCTCTTCTTTTTTTAGTTTTTCTTGTTCGCTCACGAGCTTGGCCTTAGTCGCCTCTAGTCCCTCTATTCTCCCGCTTGCGCGCTTGGAGAGCTGGATCCCCCGCACGAGTGAAGTGATCAAAAGTACTTGGAAAAAAATCACTCCGTACATCACATATTTGCGCATATTTCCCCTCTACTACCCAGGTATTGCTTTATAACCCATAATATAGTATTATTAGCCGTATGCAAGCGCAAAAAGAACAATTTATCAAATATCTCCAGAAAAACGGGCGCGCTTCTGCTACCATTCTAGCCTATGCCAAAGACCTCGACCAGCTTTTAGTTTTCCTCCTCAATCTTGGTGTCTCTCAGGCCAAAGACGTGACATCTGACCACCTCGAGCAGTTTAAGCAGTCCCTCAAAGACAATAAATACACGCTCAAGAGCGTCTCCCGCAAGCTCAACTCCATCAAATCTTTCTTCAAATTCTTGATTAGCGAGGGGGTCATGACGCTCTCTCCAGCAACCTCCGTCACTCACCCCAAATACGAGATCGCACCCGCTCGCATCCTCTCTCCTCTAGAATATCGCGCCCTACGCGACTGTGTAAAAGATGACGTGCGGATGTATGGGATCGTCGAGCTCTTGCTCCAGACTGGTCTGCGCATCGGCGAACTCGCTGGACTCCAGCTCCAGGACATTTCTCTTGAGAAATCTCACCTCAAAATCCGTGCTTATGAGTCTCACGACGCCCGCCGCGTCCCCCTCAACGACACCGCCAAGCTCGCCATCGAGAGATACGTCAAAGAGCGCCCCAAAACCAAAAATACCACCCTCTTCATCACCAAGACCGGCAATCCCTTCTTGATCCGCAACATCCGCACGGCTGTCAATCGCTACTTCCGCATTGCGGGTATTGTTGGTGCCAAAGTGAACGATCTGCGCCATACCTTTGTGGTCGAACAGCTCAAGGCCGGCGTACCCATCGTCGAGCTCTCCCATATGGTCGGCCACAAGCGTCTCTCTACGACCGAGAAATATCTCGCTTTCCTCAATGGCACCAAATCCGAACCCAAGAAATTGAAGATAGCAGAACTATAGACAGCTATCGAAATCCTGAGCCTGCCGAAGGACTCAAAATTGCTGAGTTGTAACCACAACTCACTTGATATGACAAATACCATCGAAATTGCCGCGCCAGAAATAATCGAACCCCCAGTCATCCCCTCATCGTGCTATGGACATCACCCATTTAAAAACAGGTTTCTAGCATTGATTGGTCAATTCACCCCAGCTAACCCAACTCTTGAAGTAGAGACGGTTGATCAGAGTGATCAAATAGCTGATGAACAACAGATCTTCCGTTTAATCTGCACACAATTGACAGCATCTGGTACATGCGCTCTAACCCCAAGGGAACACTGCTGGGAGCTAGGTGCAATTGAAAGAGAGATATTACATCGAAAACAAATCGCAAATTCACAATTCTCTGCTGACGATGACTTATCCATACTCCCAGATATATCTGGCAATCACTATCCCTAATCGCTGAACTTTAAACCCGCACCCGCTTCATCTCTCTCACCAATTTGACGTTCTGCGCTACGACCGTGTTATTCTTACTGTCGATCACGATATACCTATCTCCTGGATTGTCCCGCTGATTCACCTCTTCCCAAAAGGCTTGATCTGCCATCTTCATCAGTCCTGGATCTGTCGGTTGATTTGCCATAGTCTCCTTAGTTTACCACGTGATGACAAAGTCATTTTACGTGGGTGGGCCAGGTAGGGAACGATCCTACAACCGTTCGGATATAAGCCGAATGCTCTACCATTGAGCTACTGGCCCGAGTAAAGCTATTTTACCACCTCTAGAGTAGAGTAACTGAGTAACAGAGTAACTGAGCAATCGAGAACTTCAAAAAATCACATACTTTTTGCGTATTTATCCAAGAGATAGTTTGCTGCGTGAAGTACGGATACAAATTTTGCATAATCACTCTCACCTACATAGCCTACCTCTTTTGCAATATCCATTTCTGCATCTAACTCCAGTAGAGATCCTTGAGCTATTTCAAAATATCTCTTCTTGTCAGCGATAGTTCTTCGCAACCAACCTTCCGCAATATTCGCAACTACCGAAACTGCTGCTCTCCTAATTTGAGACGCTAATCCATATACCTCCGTTTTGGGAAATGTACTCGTTATCTGATACAGCAGAACCACCAACTCTCTCGCTCTCTGCCATGCAATCAACTTTCGATATCCAAATTCCCTTGTCTCCATTCGCTATTACCCCCTTACTCAATTACCCTATTACCCTTACTCGCCCGCTATAAGCGGGCTCGTTTAGCGATGTCAACTTCCAAAATATTTTTATCTTTCCCGTACTTGAGTCTCGAGAGTTTCTTGATCATCTCCGCGAGCTTGGGATTAGCTAGCTTGCGCTCAGCCTCCACGTCGCGGGTTAAGTCCATCGAGAAAGGCGGCATGGGCTCGTTGTCTACGATCGTCTTGACGAAGGTATGGTAGCGCTCGACATTGGTGAGGTCGGACTCAGAGAAGGTCGGGGCAAACTCGTGCTGGAGGAAGTTAGCATCCTGCACCCCGACGCGAAACGACATGATCGTCCCGACGTTCCCAAACACGGCGTTCTTCACTTCTTCTTCAATTTGCCCAATAAATTGATTGGCCACGATCAGATTGAGATGGTACTTACGCGCTTCCGAGAGGATGGTGGCAAAGTCGGGGGTCGCAAAGTTCTGGAACTCGTCGACATAGAGGTTAAAGTCCCGTCGCTCGCTTTCTGGGATATCTTGCCGGCTCATCGCCGCCACCAAGATTTTGGGCACGAGGATCAGTCCCAGAAACGCCGAGTTTTCCTCCCCGATCCTCCCCTTTGCCAGGTTGATCAGGAGGATTTTGCCCTCATCCATTACTTTACGGAAATCAAAAGCACTATACGACTGGCCGATGATATTGCGCATCATTTTGTCGGTGATAAAACGCCCAAATTTAGAGACGATATAGTCCAGCACTTCCGACTTGTGGAAGTCCGAGGTCTGGGCGATCTGATCGGTCCAGTATCGTCTCACCATCGGATCCTCCACCTTGGGTAATAGCTCCTGCAGGAACTTGGGATCCGTCATCACGCGCACAATCTCGATAAAGGTGGCTCCTGGCTCCACCATCACCGTCATCATGGCGTTGCGGATCGCGTGCTCAAACCGGGGACCAATAATACCTGTCTTGTGGGGGTCATAGAGCTTGTACATGAGATTGATGATGGAGGAGGCCACAAACTGCTTTTCTTCTTCTGTGCGAGCCTCGAGCATATTGAGTCCCATGGGTCGGTCGGTATCGGCTGGGTTAAAGTAGATCACATCCTCTGCCCGCTCGGGTGGGATGTATTCTAAGAGTTTCTCGACTGAGTCATGTGGATCAATGAAACACACGCCTTTGCCCGCGCGAATATCTTGTAGAAGCATGTCCATCAGGAGCTCAGATTTACCCGTACCCGTCTTCCCGATAATATACATATGGCGCGCCCGGTCCTTCTCTCCGATATAGATCTTGCGCGACATCCCTCTATATACACTCTTTCCTAGATAAAGCCCCTCATTGGGGATCTGGGCCGGCGCGGGGGCGGTCTTGGCGGTCAACCAGTGGATATGGGGGGTCTCTACTTGTTTGTTGGGGAAGTGGAAGACTGTGGCCAACTCCTCTGAGTTGAGGATCGATTTGCCTCTAAACATCGCTTGGTAGCGATAGATAAAGTCCACCATAAATAGTCGCTTGAGCCAGATCCTCTGCTTGGTGAACTTGTTGTAGGGACCACTAAACTGGGCAAATGTCCCGGCAAATTGTTTGAGGAGCATATGCGCCTCGTTCTTGGTAGGTGCATTCACGACCAATCGGATCGACACCTCAAACCCGGGCTTACCCGAGGATCTCTCGATGGCCTCTAGCGACTTGGGATCGACGCTATAGCTGGCTTTATCCGGATTAGACTCATCTTTCTTGGCTTTGCTGATATATCCATGACCCCGCTTACTCCACGCATGAGAAGCCGGGGAGACAATCACTTGGAGCATGGCCCCCTCCCCCTCCCGCATCTTGGCAAAAAAAGACGTGATGGAAGAGAGTGGATCTGTAGCTAGATCGCGAAATGACTGGATCGGATAGTAGCCTGCCTGACTCTTGACCAGTGACTCAAAGGCCACCTTCCCCTTCTCATCGAAAATACTCTTCTCCTCGACCGCTTTGATCTCGGCGCCTGGATAAGCCCCGTGGATCTGCTTCTCCACCAGCTCCATCAGCTCGTGTGGCATGGAGACGTAAAACCGGATATCTTCTTTCCGCCCCACGATCTCAAATGAGACAGCATGCTCAGATTGGAGGAAAGAGTACCACTCTTCGTTCTTGACGGAATAGAGACTGGCAAAGAGTTGCTCGGCCGCGTCAATCTTGATCTCGTTGTCTCTGGGGAGCACCACCTCGAGTGTTACAAACGACAGACTGTATTCTTCCCGGTTGCGGTTACGAAACCATAAGAGGAATGCGTAGCCTAGGGCAAAAAGTCCTGTGAGTCCAATTGACAAAAACACTAGCGCGTACGCCAGGTTCGTCATGAAGTTGGATAATTGGTCGAGTCCTTGCATATTTATTCCTTTACTTCCGGAATGTCCTGGAATCTAACTTTACCCCCCGCTCTGGTGATCAACTTGATTTGCCGCATGACCCATATCACCAGCCACGCGAGTCCCGTCTCCGTTTTGGCTTTTTGGCCGGCTTGCATCTGTTGTTGATTGATGGGCAAGGTGACTGGAGGTTGCTGCGCTTGGGGTTGTTGGACTACCACAGTATCATCCGTCACATCACTCGTTTGGTTGGGTACACGCCCAAAGCGTTTCTCGATCTTCTCCATCCAACTCAGCGTTTCGAGGTTTTGCTCCTCACTCTTGGTCACCTCTACGGGCGGAACTACTATCTGCTCAACGCGTTCACCTCGAGGCTCTAGCTCTTTTTTTGTATCCATGCGCCCATTATACGGCAAAAATCACATTAAAAATCTAGTCCCGCCACCGCCAATTTATCCTGATCATACGGATGCTTGATTTTCTTGCACTCCGTGACCAAATCGGCCATCTTCACGATCTCCTCTGTGACTCCTCTCCCGGTCAAAATTACATGCGTCTCTCCCCTATTACTGAGTAGCTCAATTACCCTTTTGCCCTCCAGCAGCCCCTCACTCACCGCGTTTAACACCTCGTCCATCACGAGTAGAAACGGCTTATCGACCAATTTTCCCCTCACCACTTCCAGCCCATTTTCCGCCGCCAGCTTATGTTCCTCTTCGCTGGCTGTATCGACGACCACATGCCCCTGTGTCCCCACCGGCGCCGTTTTCTTGCCAATTTTAAATCCTTTGCCTGAAAAATACATTCCCAGATTGACAAATTTATCCTTGAGTTTGGCTTCCGCTAGTCCCCACGACTCTTGTTTATAAAAAGCCACCCAGACTACTTTTTTATCTAGTAAGAGTGATCTGGTCGCCACCCCTAGCGCCGCCGAGGTCTTCCCTTTCCCTTCCCCCGTAAAGACATACACCAAACCAGTATTTTTCATTGCTCAATTCCCACCTTCATTCCGTGTAAACTCTGTTCTATTTCTACTGGATCTACCTCTACCACCACCCCTGCTTGCTCCAGTAGTTCGCACGTCAGCTCTATCGGCATCCCGATGATGGCAGAGAGTTTGCCGGTTTGGTTTAGTGCAAATGGCGCCGCCCCTCCCTGTAGGGCATACGCCCCCGCAAACCCGCGCCAGTTTTTCTCTATTTCGACATACTGATCCAACTCACTCTGTGTCCCCTCTCGCAGTGTGACCGACCCTATCTCATGACTCACAAATTGCTCTCCAGTGAGTGAATTTACTATCGCCAACCCCGTGACTACCTGATGAGTTTTCCCTAGCAAACCGCCAAACATCTCTCTCGCTTGTTCCCTGCACTCTGCTTTACCGATCCACCCTGTGCCTAGTGTCACGGTCGTGTCCCCACCAATCACTATGGTATCGGGGTAGTTTTTTGCAACTGTCAGCGCCTTTTGTAGCGCCAGCTCCTCCACCAGCTCAACCGGATCATCAGTCTGAATCAAATCTTCATCATACCCCGAATCTATTACGTCAAAATCTAATCCCAGTAATTCCAATATCTCTTTTCTCCTGGGTGACCCACTCGCCAGAATTATCCCTGACATACACTAAATCCACACGAATAACACTTGGCACATCCCTCCTCGATTGCTAGTTTCGATCCGCATTCCGGGCACATTTCTAGGTGCTTAGACTTTTCACTTCGTTCCTTGAGCGTCTCCGTCTTGATCTTGCTTTGAATAATTTGACTCCCCAGTGACTCAGTTTTCTTCTCACTCCCAACTGAAAGAATTTGGATATCTTTGGAACCATCCCTATAGATCGTGATCCCCTTACATCCCATCTTCCATGCCATCATATAAGCAGACTCAACATCGTCAATCGTGGCAGAGTGGGGAAAATTAATTGTTTTAGATACTGCATTATCTGTGTATTTCTGCCACGCCGCCTGCATCTGTACGTGCCACTCTGGGACAATATCATGGGCTGTCCTATACACTCCCTTTACTTCCTCTGGCACTCCAGACACTTGCGCCACGCTCCCTAAGTTCGCCACTTCGCGCACAATACGATCTCTCACCTTATGCTCATGGTCTCCGTCGGCCCAGCTCGACTCTGCCAGTTCTTTGTCAAAATATTTGTTTATATACGAGAGCCCAGCATCCTCCACCACATTTTTGGTATAGGCGAGCGCAAATACTGGCTCGATTCCACTACTGGCATCCGCGAGCATCGAGATACTCCCAGTGGGAGCTATTGTGGTGATCGCTACATTTCTGACTTTTTTCTTAAAGCTACTATCTTTGTACCTAGGGAATGCTCCTTTTTCTGTCGCTAGTTCTTCGCTCATTTTCCATGACTCATCCTGGATAAACTTAGCGATTTTCTTGGCTAGTTTCACCCCTTCCTCACTATCGTAAGGGACACGTAGCTGGTAAAGCATGTCTGCCCACCCCATCACTCCCAGACCTATGCGTCGATTCGCTCTCACTGTCTCTGTAATTTGGGGCAGTGGGTATTTGCACGCGTCAATTACATTATCGAGCATGCGCACTCCTGTCCTTACCACAAAACGGAGACGCTCATAATCTACTTTGGCACCCACTACAAATTTTGCCAGGTTTATCGACCCCAGGTTACATGCGTCAAATGGATGGAGGGGTTGTTCCCCACAGGGATTGGTGGCATCAATACGACCATATTTTTTTAGGAGCGGATTGTTGCGGTTGATCGGATCGAGAAATATTAGTCCTGGGTCCCCCGTCCTCCACGC
This sequence comes from uncultured Pseudomonadales bacterium, assembly GCA_964347565.1. Taxonomy (GTDB): domain Bacteria; phylum Patescibacteriota; class Microgenomatia; order UBA1400; family UBA12108; genus CAJAUT01. The sequence continues at coordinate 7,807 of CAYFZD010000017.1, forward strand.
CATCGACACCAGTTGTCCCATGAGTGTTCTCGCTTGTAGTGTCTGGACTACTTCACCGGTCCGCTGGTTGCGTAGGTGCCATTCCTTGTCAGCCTCCACTGCTTGCATAAAATCATCTGTCACTCCTACCGAAATATTAAAGTTCTCTATTTCTCCCCTCTCCGATTTGGCCGAGATAAAGTCCAATATGTCTGGGTGATCTACGTTCAGAATGCCCATATTAGCTCCCCGCTTCTTCCCTCCCTGCATCACTTGGCGGGTCGCAATATCAAACACTTTCATAAAAGATACGGGACCCGTCGCAAATCCACCCGTAGATTTTGTTACCACGTCACCTCGTGGTCGTAATTTGGAGAAATTAAATCCAGTCCCTCCTCCACTCTGGTGTACCATCGCCATCCATTTGACGCTGTCAAAAATCCCCTCCATCGAGTCTTCTACTGGGAGCACAAAACAGTTGGCTAGTTGTGATTGGGGAGTGCCAGCGTTGTTGAGCGTACGTCCCGCTGGGAGAAACTCAAGTTTCGACATAACCTCATAAAAATCATTCTCTATTTGTTTCTTTTCCCCTTTTGAGAGCACTCTCGCTACTCTATGAAAAAGCTCGCTCGGAGTTTCAATCACTTTTCCCTCACTATCTTTCAGTAAGTATCTATTTCGCATCACCTTTAATTGATTTGGAGTGAAATCAAGGTCGTCTTTCACCCCTATGATCCTCTCTACCCTCCGCTCCACACTCCTCGCCTGGCGGTACAAAATATATGCCTTAGCCGTTTGATAGTGGCCAGCCGCCATGAGCACTTGCTCGACAATATCTTGAACTTTCTCTACCTGTGCTAGCTCTTTGTCTTTCAACGATTTCTCGACGAGTGCCACTGTGATCTCTGCTAGCCTCTTCGCTTCTTTTTCATCAAATTCCCCCGTCTGTGTACCCGCCTTTAGGGTCGCCCCCGCAAGCTTAGCAATCTCAAACGGGACCTCTCTCCCATCGCGCTTGATGATTTTGTTTATCCGCATACACTGTACCCACAATCAACACATTTAGAGCATCCGTCTTGTTTGTGGAGTTTCCCCCCGCATTCTGGGCATGAATCCGCCACAGCATTGGCGAATTCATCCTTCGACGTAGACGCAGACAATACTTGATCCCCTTTACTCCCATCCCTATATATCGTCACCCCTTTGCACCCCATCTTCCACGCCATCATATACGTTTCCTTGACGTCTTCGATCGTAGCCTCATGCCCAAAATTCACGGTCTTTGAAATACTATTATCAAAATATTTCTGCCAGGCTGCCTGGATTTTGACGTGCCACTCGGGCTCGATTTGATGAGTTGTTACAAACAACTTCTTCTCTTCCGCGGTGAGTCCTGAGTAATCACCGTTTGATACTTGCTCTAGCACCCCTTTTCGCTTGCCAATATATTCTTCAAACACTGGATCTACCATGAGCAACTCTTTGGTAGAATGATTACTCTTATCATCCTCATAAAAAGTCCGCCGCTTCGTCACGAGTGAGAACACTGGCTCAATCCCGCTACTCGTATCTGCCAAAATTGAGATCGTTCCAGTGGGTGCAATCATCGTCACCGCACAGTTCCTCATCGGCTGTCCCTTGGCCGGGTAGATCGAGAGATCCCAGTTGGGGAAATTGCCGCGAACTTCCGCTAGTTCACTAGACATCTCTGCGGCATTTTCATAAATGAACTTTGAGAGTTCTTTGGCTAGTTTCACGGCTTCGCTTGAGTTATACGAGATCCCCATCCGGTAGAGGACATGAGCGAAACCCATCACTCCCAGGCCGATCCTCCTGTTACCATTCTTGACAGTTGCCTCGATCTCTTTGACAGGATAGGTGTTCACCTCGATCATGTTGTCCAGGAATCTGACCCCGAGTCGCACGGTTTCTTTTAGCTCTTTCCAATCGATATTTTTCCCTTTCATGTGCCTCGCTAAATCAATACTCGTCAAGTTGCACGATTCATAAGGAAATAGCGCAATCTCCCCGCATGGGTTAGTCGCATCGAGCTTCCCAAAATTAGGTACTGTGTTTCCTCTTTCTGTGTTGTCCAGGAACATCAGTCCCGGATCTCCCGTTTTCCACGCTTGCTGGGCAATTTTATTAAAAAGTGTCTTGGCTTTGATCCTCTTCACCACCTCCCCATTTCTTGGATTCACCAAATTCCAGTATTTATCCTCCACTACCGCTTGCATGAACGCATCGCTCACCCCGACCGACACATTAAAGTTCTTGATCGTTCCATCTTGATCTTTCAGGTCAATAAACTCTTCTATGTCTGGGTGATCCACATTTAAGATCCCTATATTAGCTCCCTGTCTCTTTGCCCCCTGGAGAATTTGCGACAGCGCGGCAGAATAGGCCTTGAGGAAATCCACTGGCCCACTCGCCGCCCCCGGTACATTCTTGACTTTATCTCCGTGAGGGCGGATTTTGGAAAAATTGAATCCTGTCCCCCCATTGTTTTTATGCACGACCGCCGCGTCACCTAGGGTCTTAAATATTTTCCCAATCGAGTCCTCAATCGGTAATACAAAACATGACGAGAGCTGTCCTGTACCTCCAGGATTGCCTGCCTCAAACATAGCCTTGCCCGCACACACCAATTTGAGACTACTCATCCGTTCGTAGAAATGGGTGGCCATCTCCATCACGATTCCATTCGTCCCCCACGTCACTTCCGGTTTGGCCATATGGTACGCCACTCTCCACAGCATCTCCCCCGGGGTCTCTACAACTTTTCCGTCCATATCCGTGCGCAAATAGCGTTTCTTCGCCACTTCCAGTGCATTCTTCGTCAGCTTTGGTTCAATGATTTTCGGTTTGCTCATGTATCACACCTCGAATAAGCGCACGATGGACAAGTATAGCAACCTTCCGCTACCCGTAAAGGTGTCCCACACTCAGGGCAGAGCTCTTCGCTAGTCACTTGTTTATCTTCCTTAGTCTCATATGGCGCCGATTTTTTCTCTAGCACTACTTGTTCCCTCGACCCCTCTACGTAGACTGTCATCCCCTTGAGTCCGAGCTCCCAACCCAGCTGATACGCTTTGGCTACGTCTTCTGGTTTAGCAGCTGGAGGAAAGTTGACTGTTTTACTAATCGAGTTATCGATCCATCTCTGCATCACCGCCTGCATCCGCACATGCTCCTCCACTGAGAGGTCAGAAGACACTACGTATGCCTCAGCTATTTCTTTCGGCACCCCTTTTATTCCCTTTAGGCTCCCACCATTTTCTCTCACTTGGGCAAACAATTTGTTTCGCTCTGGTTTGGATAGTCCTGACTTTTTCATGGCCGCCTCAAAAAGCGAACTCTCATAGGCCATCTCTCGCCATTCTTTACCTTCTTTCTCCGCTCCCTCACGTGTGTGGCGAGTGTAGGAGAGCGCAAATACTGGCTCACAGCCATATCCCTCGAGTCCCGAGATCGTGGCAATGCTCCCAGTGGGCGCAACCGTAGTTTGGGCGCCGTTGCGGATCCCATATTTTTTGAGTCCTATCATCACTTTTTTCCACTCTATCTCTGGTCTCCCAAAATTAGTTTTATGTGGTACTTGTGGCTTGGGAGCACTCCACGCTACATTTTGGGGATCATAAATACTTCCGTTAATCCCGGGGAATGGTCCCCGGACACGGGCCAGCTCAATAGAGGCATTCATGGCCTGATAACGGATGAACTCCATGATCTGACTCGCAAGCTCTTGGCCTTTGAGCGAGCCGTAGCGCACACCCACGAGATACATCAGATCAGCCAAACCCATCACCGAGAGTCCAATACGCCTCACTTTGTGAGCCGCCTCCTCGATTTCAGGTACGGCCGAGACATATTTATTGGCGTCCACCACGTTGTCGAGGAATCTGACCGACAGCTCGACTGTTTCGGCGAGTTTATCCCAATCCACCTGGTACCCGTCACCTTTGATTTTCTTGACATGCTCCCTTAGGTTTAGAGATCCTAAACAACAATTCTCATACGGTCCGAGGAATTGCTCCCCGCAACCCCTAGACACATATCCATTTGTAATCCAAGTATCACTCTCAGATTCGAATAAATCATAAACTTTTTCTTTTCCTACTTTCTCAATCGACTTAACCTTTGCTGCCCAGTTACCACCTGTAAAATTGGTTTTTAGTGCAGCTTCCTTCATTCTGGTCTGTTTTTCTGGGTGACTCAGTTTAATCTGTTCAAAAAATCTCCCAAAACTCTCTCCCACTATCACCACATCATATTTAGGATTCTTGTTACTGATTATTCGACCTTCAGAATTTTTGTGTAACCTTCTCTTTGACTTCACTATTCGACCGTGAATCCCAAACATCAAAAGTACTAGCCTTACCTTCTCAGCCAGTTTGGGACTGCCTGTGTGAAATCTAACGATTGGATGATTAGTAGATAAGTCCACACTACCATCAGTACTAAACAATCCATCGACCAGACCTTTCAAAAAATCAGCATTGCTATTTACATATTCCATAGGGATATCTTTATCCAAACTCATAGCAGGAATAAGTTTTAGCGACTTCACCCACTCTGCTACAACCCTCCCAGGTTTTGGATCCATCATCATCGAATGACTATCTTTATTCACATACTTATACATATCCGTCGCACCCACCAGCTCAAACTTCTTCTCTATTAAATCGTTCCACTCATGCTCATCGTCATGAGTGCTAACTCTCACGACGTTTTTAGACAAAGCCCTATCTGTATAACACCCATCACCCAAGAGTAGTCCCACCAAAAAACCATAGTCTCTGTCGTTTATTTTGACACTGCTAGATGGGGGGTTGTTATTTGGTAACTGGCTCTTAAATACCCTGATCATGTCTCCAATTTTAGTTTTATCTAATCTAGTTGGTGTGAAAAATTTACCTCTTGTATCTCTAGCATGAAATTGATGAGCTGCTGTAACCCGAATCTCTCCCCCGTCTGATAGCTTAACCAGGAACACCTCAGTATCTTCATGTGTTTCAACCGTCTTTACCTTGCCCACCCCAAGCACTGTATTAATCTCATCTTGCTCTTTAATATCTTTTACTTCTCTCCACCCTCGGGGAGTCGCAACTAATGTATCTCCTGTTACACAGGGATTAGTCGCTTCCAATTTGTATAAATGTGGTACTGGATTGCTCCGATTGGCCGCATCAAGGAATAACACGCCTGGTTCACCATTTTTATAAGCGCTGGCGACGATCTCATTAAACAGTTCTCTGGCCGGGATCATGCGATACATCTCGCCGTTTTCAGGGTGGCGTAGGGTGAAGTCGTCATCTTTTTTGACTGCTTCCATAAACTCGTCCGTGATCCCCACGGAGATATTAAAGTTCGTGATCTGTCCCTCGGTAGATTTACATTTAACAAACTCGAGGATGTCTGGATGCCACACGGGCAACACGGCCATGGCCGCGCTACGCCTCCCCCCTCCTTGCCCGATCACCCAAAAAGCTGTGTCATAGACCTTGATAAAAGAAACTGCCCCCGTGGCCTTACCCTTAGTCGTGGAGATTGAGGCATCTTTCGGGCGGATCCGTCCAAATGAAAATCCCACCCCTCCTCCAGTCTGGAGAGTCAAAATCGCTTTGCGTAGTACCGAAAAAATTGAGTCCGTCCCCTTCCCCAGATCATCTTCCACCGGAAGGACAAAACAGTTGGCGAGCTGTCCGTACTTAGTTCCCGCATTAGCCATAGTGCGACCATTGGGGACAAAGCGTAGTTCGTACAACATGTCAAAAAACCTCTCTCTCACTTCGATTGAGGTTTCTCCACTACTGCGATAGTTATTCTCCGCCTCCGCCACCACTCTAGAGGTGCGCATCATAATCTCTGCCGGGGACTCTACGGGGTGTCCCTCCTCGTCCCGTAAGCTATAGCGGTTTACCATGATCGCCGCGGCGTTAGGATTCAGTTTCGCTTTCATTTACTCTCTTCCTTCAACTTAGTAATTTCTTCGCTAAAGTCTGAGAGCGACTCGAACTCACGATAGACAGAAGCAAAAAGCAAATATGCGAGAGGGTCAATCTTTTTCAGCCGATTGATCACAAGATTTCCTACTTCCCAACTACGTACTTCTGTCGTCGTTTTGCGTCTTAGGATCCGCTCCACTTCATCCACCATTTCCTCGATTTGCTCCATCGTCACAGGCCTCTTCCAGGTCGCCTTCATGATGCCACGCCTGAGCTTCTCCCTATCAAAGTCCTCGATCTTGCCTGATTTCTTTACCACCTTGATATCCACTCCCTCGGCCCGCTCGTAGGTAGTAAACCGCTTCCCACACTTGGTACACTCTCTCCTGCGCCTCATGGCCCCACCCTCGGCTGTGATGCGCGACTCTAGTACGGAGGTATCTTCGTGGTGACAATATGGGCATTGCATACTTGTCTCGCCTCCGGCGGATGTATTCGAATAAAAGCCCTACATATAGTAGGGCCTATTCAACGTACGCCCTACCCACAGTGCTCGTCAACTAGCAATGAATGTATCAAATGAGACCAATTTTTTTAGTCTGCCTGGGACTCATATTTTATGTGATGTTCCGATGGATTCTTCTGACACACCAGCTCACTTCCCCGCCTTTTCACTTCACCTCCGCACATAGGACAGGGATAACAAGCCGTCTCACCGTCTGACAGCTCACTTGAGCTCCCGCTATCACTATCTCCCAAAATAGATTTGAGTGGATCCATTTCAAATCTAGTAAAACTATCCCACTGATCACTAAATAAATCATTTTTATCCAGATCAATCCTATCTAGGCTACACCCAGTTGCCTTATTTAGATACTTCTCTCCACCGTTTCTCAAATACCAAGCCGAGACGTCAGCGAAATACCAAGAATTATCAACCAATTGCACCATATTAATATTTTTTGTAGTATCCATGAGCTTACTTGTAGTGGCAATCTTAAAAGCATTGAATAACTCCTCTGCCCGCTTCACATTACCTTCAAACAAAGCCTTTCTCACCTCAGGTACGATTAGCTCGAGCTGATCCAGTGCCCACTGCGGTATCTGCTTATCTTCATGATCGAGCAAAATTTGCTTCTTAATTTCTGGGAGTGATTGATCTATGACAAACGGGTGAGCCACAAATCCAAGATGATCGTATCCAGCAAACGAAATGTCATATTTTGCACAATCTCCTGCTTTTTTCTGCCAATCGCTCAGAGAAAAGTTATGATCTGTGATGATTCCTAGTCTAATGGTGCTCTCGCCTGTCTTCTCGTACAAATATACCTGGTTATAACTCCCCATATTGGGATCATCTGGATCAGGAGGGCTTATTATCATCGCTACCTCGCCAATCTTCATTGTCGGTAGTAAATGTAGTAGATTCCACATCCCAAGTCCGTCATGCAGAACTCGGTCTAGTGGTTCTTGTGCATTGACTCGCAAATCAACTGCGTCTCGGCAAATATTTAATAATCCCTTGTCCCCAAAATCAACTCCAAAAATATCTTTTTCAGAATAATGCAATCGTAGCTCGTGATATGGCAACTCGAAGACACGCTCAGCCAAATATGTAAGTCCATCAACGCGCAAGCGACTATCAATTTCTGCTTGTGCCAAGTTCTCATTATTAATCATCCAATGATAAAACCACAAAGAAAACATTTGCTCGCTGGAATTATGATGAACTTCAAACCTTGATATCTCTTTTTCGTCTCTCAACAACATTTCCTGATACCACCACCCCAAATTCGCAGGATTGGCAATTGCTGTCCCATCAGCATTAACTTCTGGAGCAACTGATATCGATCGAAAAAAATTATCCGAATCAACTACTGGTACTTCTGTTTCTGGAAACAACACAACACTCCTTTACTCCCTCGCTCGGGGGTCTCTAAAAGGCGACTCAAGAGGAAGTTCCTGTCTTTAACAGTTGCGGCACAGAGAGGGATTTACACCCTCTTCCTTGCACTCTCAAGTCTTAACTAACTAGAAACATCATATCAATCAATACAAAGCTCGTCCACCCCCGCTCGCATATCCTCCACCTGTTTATACACCTCATATACCACTTCATTGACTCTGCCTCTGGTAGCATTCAAATACCCCTCCACATATCCTTCGTACTTAGAGGGCATCATCAACCCACACTTACTCTCATCAGTCTGGACCATGCGCCTTAGATCACCATAATAGTTCTTCAAGTAATAGAGTCCTTTCACAACAGTATATGTCCCCCTCTCTACATTTTGATTTTGAGTGTAGATGACCCCACAAATTATACGCTGTGATCCGAGTTCTCCAGAGAGGATTAGCCGCTCCTGCCCCCTGGAGAGGAGGTACTGAGGGATCTTTCCCATTGTTGTTTTTGGTCTACAATCTGGGACCTCTTCTTCTCTCAAGTACCTAGCTAGCTCGTTCACATCAACTTCCTGAGAAAAATCTCCCCCCACTAGCCCCATCTTCCCC
>CAYFZD010000018.1:0-15561 GCA_964347565.1 uncultured Pseudomonadales bacterium
CCTCAGTCCCTGTTCCAGCTCGCTTTAACCAATTCAACTTGACCCGTGCACTCAACCTTGCCACAACTGGTCTCTTTATTCTGGCTCTTATCTTAGATCTTCTTATTGCCGAGTCCAAAGTTTTGACCAGGAGAGTCGGCAACAACTGGGCTCACATTATCTTTATTAATTTTATCTTACTGGCGACCACCATCGTCAATGCGGGCAAAATACTATGATGAAACACAAGGGCGAGTATAGTCTGTTAGCGCTTCTTGCCGCGGCTTATATTGTTTTCATTTACACTTATCAGGCAACCCCTTATTATCTCTTTCTAGGTACGATTTCCTTTGCTTTAGCCTATTTCGCCTGGGGAGTCTGGCACCACGTGCGCACGAGCCGTTTTCACGCCCGCGTTGTGCTAGAATATTTCCTTGTTGCCCTACTTGGGGTAGTCATAGTTAGTACATTATTGATTTGAGGAGGCAAGTATGAAGGGCGTTATCTTGGCTGGTGGCAAAGGTACAAGGCTCTATCCCCTGACGTATGCGACGAACAAGCATCTCCTCCCCATCTACGATCAGCCCATGATTTATTATCCTATCCAGACACTCGTCAATGCGGGTATTACTGAGATCTTAATCGTCACTGGCGACATCCACGCGGGACACTTTATCAACGTCATCAAAAATGGCAAAGAGCTCGGCCTCACCCATGTCGAATACGCCTACCAAGAGGGGGGATCGGCGGGTATTGCCGACGCTCTCAAGTACGCCGAGGATTTTGCCGACGGAGAATCAATTGCGGTGATCCTGGGAGATAATACTACCGACGCCGATATCTCAGGTGCTGCCAAGAAATTTGATGGTAATGGCGGGGGAGCCATGATCTTCCTCAAAAAAGTCATCGATCCCGAGCGTTTTGGTAACCCAGTGTTTGACACAACAGATCCATCCAAGATCACTAATATCATCGAAAAACCCAAAAGCCCAACTTCTCCTTATGCCGTCACCGGTCTCTATTTTTACGACGCCAAAGTCTATGACATTATCCGCTCACTCAAACCCTCTGGTCGTGGCGAGCTCGAAATCACCGATGTGAACAATGCCTATATCCACGCCGGAAAAATGTACTGGGAGGAACTCAAGGGATTCTGGTCTGATGCGGGGACTTTTCACTCGCTCTTCCGCTCGTCCCGTTACTGGGCTCAAAAACGGCTAGGCACACAGTACAAGTCCATCGTCGCCGGCAACGCCATCCCTGAAAACAAATAATGCACTTGCCCCTATTGACAAATATTTCTAAGAGTAGATACTTAGACTAGTATTTGATTAGGAGCATCCTGTTATGAAAAAACAAACTCAACCTACTCTTCCTGTATGGTCAATCGGCCTAGTTGTTGCCCTGCTCCTAGCTGGATACTTCTTGTATCGTAACACCGTCCAGACCACTCAAGTAGCTGAAATTTTTGAAGCACCCTCAGAAGAATCCACTATCTATCAAGATTCGGCATCTACAACTACCAATAGTGTGGGCAACTACGCCCTCTCAGGGTTAGACGCATCCAGCAAGCCAAAAGTAGACGAGGACAGGCTCCTGGTCAAAATTCCCAAGAACTCTCCCTTGTGCTTTACCCGCAAAGTCAATGACTTTACATACGACAAAAACAAGTACTATTCCTTAAAACTAGAGGGAGGTTTGGCAGACAGCAAGGGCGTCACTTCTCCAGAAGAATCTCCTACCAAAGAGGGCAGTCTCCAGTGGACCGCCACCTTTAAAGATGCTAGCTTAAAAGCCGTCGCCACCACTAAAGCTACTACTGATGTTTGGGCCAATAATGTGGACCCCTCAGACACAACTGAACTGGAGTTCATCCCCCCCAAGACTCACAGCAGGAAGTTGCCTGCCAGAATCGCTCAAATAGACTTCTGTTTGGCCAAGACAACTCTCCCTGTCACACTCAACCTTGAGGGTGTTAAACTTGTCACCAAACCCAATCCGTACATGGGTCCAGCTGTCAGGTCCAACTAACCGACCTGCCAATCTAGTGTTAGGTAGCTTGATTTTTACCGAAAAAAGAGCGAAGATGGTGCTATGCAACCACTCGCTGACCTGCTCCGCCCCGCTTCATTAGACCACTACATCGGCCAGGCTCACCTAGTGGGTCCAGGTGCCCCCCTGCGTCGAGCGATAGAGCAGGGAACTATCCACTCCATGATCTTCTGGGGCCCTCCCGGGTGTGGGAAGACCACCCTAGCCAAGATCATCGCGAGCTCGGTGGGTGCTGATTTCCACTATCTCTCCGCGGTCTCCGCCAAAAAAGAGGACATCCGTACGATCGTCGAAAGTGACCTAGGGGTCCGTCCCCTAGGCAAAAAAATTCTCTTTCTCGACGAGATCCACCGGTTCAACAAAGCCCAGCAGGATTTTCTCTTGCCGTACGTCGAGTCAGGTGTCCTTACTCTCATTGGCGCCACTACCGAGAACCCCAGCTTCGAGGTCATCGGCCCCCTCCAATCTCGTTGTCAGATATATGTCCTCAAGAGCCTCACGGAAGATGATCTGAAGCAGATTATTGCCCTCGGAGCCAAGACGCTCAAAGTCAAAATTGATCCAGATGCCTCAGATTTTCTCTCTACATACAGTAACGGCGACGGCCGCAAGGCTCTCAACATTTTAGAAACAGCCGCTAGCCTCTATAAGAAGATCGCCTTAACTAGTCTCCAGACCACTCTCCAATCACCATATTTGCGCTACGACCAGGGAGGAGAAGAACACTATGACACGATCTCGGCATTCATCAAATCTATGCGTGCCTCCCAAGTGGATGCCGCCATGTATTACCTCGCGCGCATGGTGGCGGCGGGGGAGGATCCGCTCTTCATCGCCCGTCGGATGGTGATCTTTGCCTCAGAGGATATTGGTGTGGCCGTCCCCACGGCGCTCGTAGTCGCTAACGCCGTTTTTCGAGCTTGCGAGACGATCGGCTACCCAGAGTGCCAGCTGAACCTCGCCCACGGCGTCGCCTACCTCTGTGGGTGTGCCAAGTCGCGCGGCGCCAATGACGCCTTTTTTGCCGCCCTCGAGGACGTCAAAACTCACGGCAACCTCCCCATTCCTCTTAAGATCCGCAACGCCCCCACCAAACTGATGAAGAATCTTAACTACGGCAAAGGTTATAATATGCGTGACACTGACTCCTATCTGCCGGACAAGCTAAAAGGTAAAAAATACATGGAGGAAAAGATATGATCACCAAACTTTTTGCCGTCTGCTTGCTCGTAGAAGACTTGAGCACATCGAGAGAATTTTACGAACAAAAACTCGGCTTGGTCGTGAACTCAGAAGATGTGGGCTTTGTGGACTACAAACTCGGCGAGTCACCACTTGCGCTATTTGAGAAAAAACACGCCACTGCCATGTTTGCATCGTCACACATGAAGCCATCCGGGGGTGCCGTCATCGCTCTCCAGGTAGACGATGTGGCCAAAACATGCCAGTCGTTAGAAGGGAAGGGGATCAAAATTTTCGAAGGTCCCAAGACTACTACCTGGGGCCAAATCGTCGCCTATCTCCACGACCCCGATGGTCATATTATAGAATTAACCAACTAAGCGATTCGATGATTCGAATCATCGATACAAACTATGAAATTCACCATAGATCAACTCTACAATTTCATCACTCGCGCGGGCGCGTCAACCTATGCCGGAGGTGGGGCGTACGAGAAGATCCCAGAACGCCCAGGATTTCTCGAGCTAGTTTTCCAGGATGGGGATTGGAATTACCGCGACAGTTATACTGGTTTTTATCGTTCAAGTGGCTCCGAGGTGGTACGTTACAAAGGAAAAGTTGTTTGGGTATCTAGCTATTGTGGTGGCATGGTCACTGGGTTCGAAAAATTATCTAGCGATACTTTCGACTTTCTCAAACAAGCTATGCTAGCCAAACCCAGTTGGTCATTCCGTGGCCCTGACAACTTTGTCCAAGATCAGTGGAAGTATAGCTACTCCCAAAAAGGTGATGTTGTTTCTTTCTCCGGTCACGAAAAAATATCTTTCAAGGACCAGGTAGTCTTTGGCCATGATATTCTCGGAACCACGATCCAATCCAAATGAAGCATTCACATATGAAAAATCTATTACTAATGCTATATCAAAATAAATTTTTCCTTGTTATTGAACTATTTATTCTGATCGGAATTCCGCTTGTTCTGATCTATCTTAATCCACCAACCATCGACTATCGTCTCAAAGTGATGTGGGGTGGGATCGCATACATCTGGTTCGTAACAAATGTACTCAACATTTCGCTGGGTAAACTGGGTTTAATACTGCACAATTTCTGGGATGCAGCCAAAGATCTGATCGTACCAACCTTCCTAACGATCCTTACATTACTTTCTCTAGCCTACCTCTACCCCGTGTCAATCATCAGTCAGACAGAACACATCATTGTCGGCAGCTACTCACTTATTTATGTTATTGGGGGATATTTTTTGCTCTCCGCTCCCATACAGGAATTTATCTTCCGCTCCTTTTTACTTTCCCGCCTTGAATTTGTTTCCACAAATCGTCGATTCCTCATCTTTACGTCGGCACTCATTTTCGGTAGTATTCACCTCCCACTCAACAACATTGGACTTACCATCGGGGCATATGTACTTGGAATGATCTGGGCAAATAACTTTTTACAACATCGCAACTTATTTGCTGTTTGGCTATCGCACTCGTTGATAGGCGGAGTTTTTCTTTGGATAGTCCACTTATCTATTACTTAAACACTATATGCCACAAAAAATCATTATCGTTCGCCACGGCGAGACTCAATATAATGTTGATCGGAGACTCCAAGGTTGGACTGATGTCCCACTCAACGAAAATGGCCATCATCAGGCCAAGAAAGTTGCTGAGCGTTTAGCAGATGAGAAAATTGAGGCTATCTACAGCTCAGACCACAAGCGCGCCCACTCAACATCCCAGCATATCGCCGCAAAACACAACCTGACGCCGAAAAAAAGGAAAGCCCTGCGGGAGGACATGATGGGGGTTCTCGAGGGTTGGCAATGGGAGACGGAGGTAGACCTAGACAAACAAAGACTTTGGGACGAACGAATCAAAGCTAGGGAGAATCACAACATTCACTGGAAAGAGCATGCAGGAGAATCTCTCCACGAGCATACTCTGCGGGTTCAAAAATTAATCCGAGAAATTGAAAAAAAACACCCCAAAGGCACGATCATCATCGTCAGCCATGGTGGCACGATCAATCGCATTATGGAAATTTGTGGTTTCAAAAACATCTCCCACGACTATATCTCTTATAAAAACACATCCGTGACCATTCTCACTAGACAGGGGAGCAAATATAAACTAGATTTACACAATGACACCTCTCATTTATGACACTCACTGACCTTAAAAAAGTAAAAAAATATTTCGCTAAAGCCGATCCCAAAATTCATGACGTCCTCGAAACCATCAAGCTTGACGACTGGTTTGAAGAAAGTAGTAGCGACGATCACTTCTACAATCTCACCCGTAATATTATTTTTCAACAGCTGGCGGGTGCCGCGGCCAGCACCATCTTCACTCGCTTCGAGAAACTCGTGGGTGGCAAGGTCAAGCCCGAGCGAATAGTCGAATTCGAAGATCAGGCGTTCCGCGACGTAGGATTGTCGTGGGCCAAAGCCAAGTACGTTAAAGATCTCGCGGCCAAAGTAGTTAGTCATGAAGTGATCCTCGACAATATCCACACTTTAGATGACGAAAGCGTAATTACTGAGCTAACCAAAGTCAAAGGCGTCGGTCGCTGGACGGCCGAGATGTTCCTACTTTTTACACTTCAGAGGGAAAACATTTTTTCCCACGGCGACTTGGGACTGAGAAATGGCCTCATCAAACTATACGGGTTAAATGACCCAACAGAGAAACAAATCAAAAACATTGTGGGTAACTGGTCTCCCTATCAGTCGTACGGTTCTATCTGTCTCTGGCACTATCTAGACAACTAGTGCCTCTATCCCCACGAGGCTGCCAGACTCGAGCAGCTTTAGCATTGCTCCTCCACCAGTTGAAACATGATCAATTTGTGAAATATGCTCTTCCTCACTGATGGCAGCGAGCGTATCCCCTCCACCCACGACCGTGTAGGCCTCAATATTTGCACTAATCGCCTGGTAAATCGCTTCGGTTCCGCTACGATAGCTAGGATCCTCTACTTTGCCCATCGGTCCATTCCAAATGACCGTTTTGGCGAGGGCGATCACTTTCGCATATTCCTTTTGTGTCGTCTCACCGATATCGAGTAATTGGTCACCCTCAACTGGCGTCACCACTTTGGCTGGACCGCCTAGCTTCACGCCCCTCTCGACGAACTCGTTGGCCAGCTTGCCACCCAACAGCAATACGTCGGCTCTGTGGCTCAGGAGCTCTAATAATTTCAATTTGTCCTCGACTTTTGCCCCGCCCATCACGACGACCAATGGGTGGCTAGCACTCTCCCGCACGCGCGTAATTGCCTCGACTTCATCCTCTAGCCACAACCCAGCGTAGGCAGGGAGCAGTTTTGGTATCCCCACGATACTCGCCACTTCTCTATGACACTCCCCAAATGCTTCGTTGACATAGATATCTCCCATGCTTGCGAGTTCTCGCGCATAGTCAGGGTCATTTTGCTCCTCCCCTACATTTAGTCGGAGGTTTTCTCGCATCATCACCCGCGCATCCTCGTTGAAACCGATCTCTTCACCAAGGAGTTTTTCTGCATATCTCACAACCGGCTCCAAGCTCCTCTTCTCCTCAGCTTTTCCCAGATGCGACATCAGTATGATCTGTTTCGCTCCGTGTTCGAGGAGCCATTTGATCGTGGGGATTGTCCTGACTATTCTTGTGTCGTCTACAATCTGTAGAGCCTTGCCTAGCGTGACATTCCAGTCGACTCGCACGATCACTCGCTTGCCCTCTACGTTCGCTTCTTCGACGCTGTGTATCCGCTTAATACTATCTCTTCTAGAAAGTGGAATATATTTTTCGATGACCGCCTGGGTGTTCATCACTCCCAAATCGCCAAATATCTTTAGGCATCTTTTCTTCATTTCGTTCTTGATCTCTAGTTTAAACTCAGGACTCAATTTATCAAATTCTCCCCGGAATGCCCCCCACGCATATTTGCGAGTTCTATAAAAGAATTGCTCATCATTTTCTTCTGCTTGACGAAGAGCTCTCTTTTTTACAGAGAGCCATTTATCGATATCTGCTTTGAGTTGCACGGGGAATTGAGGGTGATCAAAGATCATATTTTGCCAGCCCGTCGAGAGGTGGATCTCTACGGCGCCCTTTCTAGGGAACTCGCTAAAGAGATGATCAGGCAGGGTCGAGGCTCCATGCTGGACCACTCCGGCCATGCCGTGCTCACGAGCGAGCTTGGTCAATCTTTCAATCAAATCAAAATCCACTTGGACATTCTCGATTGTAATATCGCTTTGCAAGTGTCCGCCATGCGAAGTCCCAGTTTGAACACTGATTTTGCTGAGCCCTGCCAATGTCGGGGGATAAGTTTGCGAGAATATCTGCATAAACACTCGCAGGTCATCCTCGGTACTATTTTTGTCGCCAATATGCCCGATTTCTCCTCCAATCGAGATTACGATCTCTTTTGGTTGCCTGCTCCTGATATACTGCGCGAGCTCACTCGTCACGCTCGCATTTGGTCGTTGCTGTTCCTCGATCCTTGAGAGAGAGGTGTCTACGAGAGTCGAGGCATCAATATCAATATTATAAAATCCGCTCGCGATTTCTGCGTCGATGAGCTTTTTGATCATTTCGATTTCGCCATCGGCGATTTTACCAGGACTCTCGACTTTGGCCTGTGAGTGGTCTCCCTGAATGAAAATATGATTTTTCCAACCTACTCGATTTGCCCCCACGAGGACTCGAGATACAAACTCACTCGCTGGCTGCCCCGTGTATTCCATTTCACTTCTGGCAATCTCCAGGATAAAGACTCCGGTTTGAGTTTCTTGCGCAGCTTCGAATATCCCCTCTGCTAACTCTTCTGTCATACCACGCAAATTAAAAGCCGGCACCGTCATCCTCGCTACCTCCCCCCGAGCCATGGCCTGATAAAATGCTTGAATTGAAGAGAGTCGCAAGTCCATCATAGACCCACTATAATCTAGATACTCTTTGTATGCTATACTCTACGCAGTATTAATATTTAGGAGATTTTTTATGCCAAAAGCTACCAAGAAAATTGTCAAAGTCAAAAAAACTGCCAAGATAGAGATGACTCCTATGCCTATGATGATGACAACGCCTGCTCCCTCACCAACCATGAACCCCTCCATGCTCCGCCTTGCCCTCATCGTCGTGCTCGTAGGACTCCTGGTCTACAAGATGGGTCCTTGGTTTGCCCCTGCCATGGTCGGCAAGCGCCCCATCACTAGATTTGAACTGTGGTCCAAGCTAGAGAAAAGCTATGGTGCTCAGACACTTGATGATATGGTCAACGAGCGCATCCTGGACGAAGCCATCGAAGATGCCAACATCAAAGTCGATTCAGCAAAAATCGACGCACAGGTCAAAACCCTCGAGACTCAATTTGAGTCCACTGGAGGTCTTGACGAAGCGCTCAAACAACGAGGGTTAAGTCGCAAAGAACTCCTCAAACAAATCCATACACAGCTAGCAGTCGAGGAGTTACTCTCAGATCAGATCATGCCAACCGATGATGAGGTTAACGCTCAGTTTGCAGCCGGTAGCGCTACACTCTACAAAGACAAAAAATTCGAAGACGTCAAGGCTAGTATCACTGACGAGCTCAAACAGGCCAAGCTGCGCGATGCTTTCCTAGCCTGGTTTGCCGACGTCAAAAAGAACGCCAAGGTGAAAAACTTCGGTTTATAATCAAACCATGTCATTTGGTGTGTCTCTGACTATTTTTATAGTCCTGATTATTCTCTTGGCTCTCTCGCGAACTCGCCTGGTCTACGAGCTCTCAGCCATCTCCCTGCTGATCTTTGGTTCGGCTCGTCACGGAGTCATCTTTTATAGTTTCATTTTTTTACCAGGTACGATCATTCACGAGCTCTCCCACTGGCTTGTCGCCGAACTGCTCCAGGTCAGAACCGGAGAGATCACCATTTTCCCCGATTTGGAAGGTGAGACAAACTCGCAGCGCTTAGGATCGGTAGCCACCGCCAAGAGCGACCCGCTCCGCGGCTTCCTGATTGGTCTAGCTCCGTTTCTCAGCGGGCTGGGGATCCTCCTAGTTTTGGGACAGCTATTCACGTGGGACTTACTCTGGTGGCAATTATCCCTTGTGATTTATGGTGTGGCAGTCATTGGCAATAGCATGATGATCTCTAGGGAGGATCGTCGGACTTGGCCGTTTATAGTAGTTTTTTTCGCCCTCATTGGCATTCTCGTTTTCAAGTACTACCCTTCATTGATCGTTGATCATAGTCGATCAATTATTGCGATTATGTCGCCCGTTAACCTCATCTTGGGGGTGACGGTCCTGCTAAATCTTGCTATTATTAGTGGATCCTATTTTTTACGACGTCTAGTCGAAAAAATGACCAAAAGACGTATAATAAGCCAAAGGGGGAGATATCTATGAAACTTATGGTCTCAGGAGGAGCTGGCTTTATCGGCTCCAACTTTATTCACTACATGCTCGCTACTCATCCTGACTACGAGATTATCAACTATGATTTGCTCACCTACGCAGGCAATCTGGATAATTTAAAAGACATCGAGAGCAATCCCCACTACCATTTTGAGCAGGGCGATATCACCGACCTCTCCCGCCTCAATGAGGTGATGCAAAAATATCAAATTACTCACCTGATCAATTTTGCCGCCGAGACCCACGTCGACCGCAGTATTCATGGCGGTATCAAGGATTTTGTCCTCACGAACTCCCTTGGAGTCCAAATGTTGCTCGACGGCGTCCGCGCCAACAACATTGAGCGCATGGTTAACGTGAGTACAGACGAGGTTTACGGTGCGCTCGGTCTGGATGAAGATCGCAAATTCACCGAAGACACCCCCATTATGCCCAATATGCCCTACGCCGCCGCCAAAGCCGGAGGTGACCTCATGTGTCACGCCTACTGGGTGACCCACAAAACTCCCGTGATCGTCACGCACTGTAGTAACAATTATGGTCCCTACCAGTATCCTGAAAAATTAATTCCTTTTTTCATTTTCAAAGCCATGAAAGACGAGTCGGTACCCGTCTATGGTGACGGACTCAATGTCCGCGACTGGATCCACGCCCTCGACCATGCCTCGGCTCTCGACTTGCTCCTGCACAAAGGCAACGTGGGAGAGGTCTACAACATCGGCGTCGATAACGAGCGCAACAACCTCGAGATTACCAAGATGGTCTTGAGTATCCTCGGTAAGCCCGAGAGTCTCATGACCTATGTGCAGGATCGTCCTGGCCATGACCGCCGCTATGCCATCGACTCTACCAAGATTCTCGCCTTGGGATGGACCCCAAAATATACTAGGGATATGTTTGAGACAGGCATGAAAGAAACTGTCCAGTGGTATCTGGATAACACCGCCTGGGTGGACAAAATTCGCGCTCGCATGTCTGAGATTAATCAACACATTAAAAGCTAGGCATAGACATGTCAGAAACAATAAATAAATTTTTAGATACCCATTCATCAAGAGAATTCTTTGCTGCCTATAGAAATAGAAAAATCGTTGTCGATGTAAACGAGTTATGTAGTGCTATTGTTCATTATCTCGACATGGGCGCGCGTGTTTTAGAAGAATCACCAGAAATTCATCTTCTTGCAGGAATTCAAGAGGGTGGTATAAAGGTTGAGTCATTGAAGTTGTTGCAGGATGCTCTTCGATCACAACAAACGCAGCAAATGGTAGAGAAAGCAGTAAATGTGCCAGCAATTCGTAATTCTCATATGAAACTTGCCTGGGGTGTTGGATTTGCCTTAGCAGCTCTTACGCAAAATAACCAGGAGGAATCGTAATGGTAGACGATCGCCGCTACGCAATTGACTCTACCAAAATTCTCGCTCTAGGTTGGAAACCTGAGTACACGCACGACCAATTTGAGAGGGATCTACGCGAGACAGTTCAGTGGTATCTAGACAATACCGCCTGGGTCGACAAGATCCGAGCTCGTATGTCCGAGATTAATCAACATATCAAAAAATAATATATGGTAAATATGCCAGAAGATTTATCCGATTTTGCAGCAAATAGTGACTCATGGCTCGCGTTGCAAATAGAAAAATATCTGAGTACAGTAGTGCAGGCAAGAGGCACGCATGCAGGAGCATTACTTAGTGGTGGCGTTGGTCTCTTAGATAATCCCTTTCTCTCAGAAGACCAGAAAAAGAATTTTAGAGATACTATATCTAAGCTTATAGAGGAGAATAATGGATAGAAGATACAAGGTATTTACTTTAAAAAATATTCAGGCGCCAAATTTTTTGATGACTCCGCTCGAGCTGAAAGATTACATCGATTTTGAGGTCAAGCGTGTCTATTTCATCCGCGACCCCCAAGGGCCAAAAATTACCGGTGCTCACTGCCATAGGGTCGAAGAAAACGAGCTCTTCGTCATGATGGCTGGCCGCTGCACTGCCGTACTAGACGATGGCCACGGGCTAGAAGAAGTCAAGATGGAGTCTCCCAAAACGGCTCTCTACGTTCCCAAGATGGTCTGGCACCATTTCAAGGATCTCTCTGATGACGCGGTCTTACTGGCCATTACCTCCACCAATTACAATCCCAACCGCAGTGATTACTGCGAAGATTACGAGGAGTTCAAAAAACTATGCAATCAGTCTTAGCCACCGGCGCCACCGGTCTTGTAGGGTCTAGATTTGTAGATATGTTTAGCGACAAATACGAAGTCTTTAATATGGATCTCTCCACAGGCGTCGATATCACAGACCGATCTACGCTAGAAAAATTTATTGGAGATCATCCAGAGGCTAAATCTCTCATCCACCTCGCCGCCTTTACCGATCCTGGACAAGCTTTCGCACAAACCGGTGACAAAACAGGTATTTGCTACCGGGTGAACGTCGAGGGAACAAAGAATATTGCTGATATCTGTAAAGCGCGTGGTATCCATCTCATTCACGTCTCTACTGACTTTGTGTTTGACGGTCAAAAAACCTCTCCCTACACCGAGGACGACCCCACCTCGCCGATTGAATGGTATGGTGAGACCAAGGCGTTGGCGGAGCAGGTAGTCACTGAGTCAGGCGCTAGCTATACCATCACTCGCCTGGCCTATCCCTACCGCGCGACTTATGACTTGAAGCCCGACCTGATCAAAAAAATTCGCGCTGGGCTCGAGTCTGGCAAGCTCTATCCCCAGTTTACCGATACCATTATTACCCCCACCTTCATTGATGACATCGCTCGCGCTTTCGATAAAGTGATCGAGTTAAAGCCACAAGGTATTCTCCACACCGTGGGCTCGACCTCGCTCTCTCCCTTTGAGCTTGCGCAAAAAGTTGCATCTACCTATGGATTTGACCCTGCGCTCGTCAAAGAGGGGAGTCTCACAGAGTATCTCAAAACCAGCGCCCGTCCTTATGCCAGGACGGTCGCAGTGAGTAATACCAAAGCAAACCAAGTCCTGGGACTACATTTTGCTACGCTCGAGGAAGGGCTGGCTGAGATCGTCAAACAAAGCCAATGAAGAAACAGTTATATCTCGTCCTCATTCTAATTATTCTCGGGTTAGTTTATCTTAAGTTTTTTTATTAGATCTGGCCTTTTCGTCTCAGTCTTACTATTCGCTTGTCCCCTCCGCCATTTATCTATCTCAGCGTGATTTCCACCCGTTAGGATCTCGGGAACTTTCTTACCATCGTATTCCAGGGGTCGCGTGTATTGGGGATATTCCAGTAGTCTCGTAGATCCTGAGCTTGTCGAAGGACTGAATGATTCGTCCTGGCTCGAGCTATCATCCCCGAGCACTCCAGGCAGTAGTCTCGTGACCGAGTCGATGAGTACCATGGCAGGGATCTCTCCCCCAGTCAGCACATAGTCACCGATCGAGATCTCGAGATCGACGTACTCACGGATGCGCTCGTCAAACCCCTCGTAGTGCCCACAAATCAAGATCAGATTAGTTTCTTTCGATAGTTCTAGTGCCTCTTTTTGTTTATAAACTTGCCCCTGCGGCGTAAGCAAGATTGTCTTAATTTGCGAATTCGAGAATTTATGATTTATGATTTTTTTGACGTCATTGAGCGCTCTCATTAGGACGTCAAAACGTAACACCATCCCCGGGCCTCCCCCATAAGGGTGGTCATCCACCGATTTGTATTTATCATCACTGTAGTCCCGCAAGTTATGTGTCACAACCTCGATTTTCCCACTCTTGATCGCCCGTCCCACGATACTGTGTTGCATAAATCCGTCAAAAAATTCCGGGAAGAGGGTGATGATATCGATTCTCATAGCGGACTCCTGATATTCTTTATCTGTGGATTCATTACTTTAGTATACAGCTGAGTAGTGCTAATGCTCGCATGACCCAGAAGGACTTGGATGTGACGGACATCCACCCCATTTTCTAGCAGATGAGTCGCGAAACTATGTCGCAGGCTATGGAAGGTCGCCGCTTTTTTGATCCCTGACAGTTTCAATGATCTCGCGAATACTGTCTGGGCAGTCCGAGTCGTCAGCTTACCACCTCGCTCACTCTCCAGGAGATATTCCTCGCCTCTCTTCCCCGTTATCACATTTTGTAACTCATTTACCAATTTTTCAGGAATAAGGCTGATCCGGTCTTTGCCTCCCTTTGCTTCCCTTATCACCATGCTTAACTGTCCTAGATCCAGGTCTCCAACTCTTAGTTCGACCACTTCACTCACTCTCAGTCCTGCCCCGTAGGCGAGGGTAATCATCAGGCGGTGTTTATTGTTCTTTGTAACCTCAATAATTTTGGCAATTTCCTCTCTAGAGAGCACCACTGGCAGCTTCTTGTGTCTTTTGGCATAGGGGAAAGGAGTATTCCACGGCTTTTTTTGGATTTTGGTCACATATAACTTGTAAGCACTATGATATTGATTGAGTGTAAAAGAATTTTTCCCCTCTTTCGCCAACTGATCCAAAAAATGCAACAAATCATCGTCTCCAATCTCTCTCACGCACCTCGTATACGCCTCAATCGTCCGCGGACTGTATCCCACCACTCTCATATACCTTTGCAGATCCTCTATCATCATGCTAAAATTATATCATTACTATGTTATTTATGTGATTATGCGAAATATATTTCACATAATCACTAGTTAGACGCAATTCAAAAAATATTTTTCAACCCTTTGAGGGTTGTAGGTTCTCGGAGAAAACTTGTTTATTTTTAGAGGGGAATAAAGTGTTCTTTTTCTAATCGAGTCGAAAATTGACTTTTCACATCTATAGGTTATAATAATCAGTATTATGGCTTATGGTTTACTAGAAAGATGGCAACATTGGAGAGAGACATTCTCTGGTGTGCTACAAACTAAAGAACAACTATCTGATAGAGAGTTGCGTGATGGTTTTTCAGCTATTATGGGGTGTAATAATTGTGAAGCTGCGATTGCTGGAACAGGATACGTAGCTTGGCAATATGTAATTTTATCAGAACAAGCAACAGCATTTGAATGTAGAGTTAAGCCAGAGTTTGCCAATGGACGTAGTTTTCCATGTCAAAACTGTCATTTGAATCTTGGCTAATCAACAAACTAAAATATATCATTTAGTGTCATATTGGGCTTCAGGCATTCACCCCTTTAGTTCCCCTCTGCCTTCGCCCAATAGGATAAACAAGTTTTTTTCTCCGAGAGATCTTTGAGGGTTGAAAAAATATTTTTTGAACTCTGCGTTCTGCCAGGTACTTCCGTACTTGGCGTCACTTGCCACGCTGCGCTCTCACGCCATCTGCTCTGAAGGATGGATTTTAGCAGTTGGCGTTCGGGGCGTCTAACTACTGTATATCTGGCTCGACCCTTGCAGGGTCTCGACCCATATTGGGTACGGGGACTAGCACGTTCGTGCTAAAATTATCCCCGTACCCAACATCAGATATACAGACAACGTTAGGCGCAATAATATTAGAGCAATACTATTTATATTCCTGCCCAAGGAGGTTATATGGGTATCGAAGAAGGTGACGGTGATCTAAAAGACCAGCTGGCCGCGATTGAATCCGCGCTTGCATCCAGTAAGGTTGACCCCTATATCGCACACGAGTTTGCACAACGAAAGGACGACCCCGATTTCAATGCCGGAGAGTTCCTTGTCGCCATGCTTGCCCGCGTTTCCGACCCTACGTTTAGAATCGAAGGCGTGCGAATATTGTCCGGCATTGGAAATATCCTGGCTATGCAAGCTCCCTTTACCTCGTTCCCAGACTTGGTTGCAGAAAAAAAGGTAATCTACCTCGAAGCAAGTCGGCCAGCTGGTCTGGCAGAATAGGGTATTGCTCTAATATTACTTCTCCGCTCCTCACTTCGTTGCGGTGCTCGACCACGCTGCGCTCTCACTGCGGATGCAATAAAAGATTTTCGCATCCTCCGTTCGGGGC
>CAYFZD010000019.1:0-13545 GCA_964347565.1 uncultured Pseudomonadales bacterium
GTCTAGAGGGGGGACCGAGAGACCCTCGGTTGGTGGCAGGGATGGGGCCAGAGGCGGGGTAGTGGGTAGAGGAGGAGTTGGCATGGGGCCCGCACCGCTCGCGAGCGGCGGGGTTTGCGCTTCGCTTGAGAGTGAGGCAGTACCGCCAAGCTTGGAGATAGTCTCGTCGGCGAGCTTCATCCGACGTTCGGTGGCTTTTTGGAAGATCTCGAGTTCTTTGGTGATCGTAGGGAAGACTTTGGGGAGATCAGGTTCAGAAGTATTGTTGACGATGTCGATGAGGTTGATTTTGATCGGCTCGCGTAGAGGCGAGTCAATGAGCAGGTTAACCAGCGCTTGCTTGTTTAATGAGTCGGGCATTACCTACACTGTACACGTTAATCAGTTAGTGTGTCAACAGCTTTGGGGTACCCATAAGGTCTGACCTCGTAGGATGACCTACAAGATCAGACCTTCTGACGGCTAGTTGTTTACTAACTCATCATTGCAGTCTGACCAATCTTTGGGGTATAATCTGGATATGGCAAGCGCAAAAAAAGGACCACGACAAGCATTTGGACTCAAGTGTAGCGTGTGCAAAAATTTTAACTACATCACGAGTCGCAACAAAATGAATACAGTGGAGAAGCTCGAGCTGTCTAAATATTGCCCAACCTGCAAGAAACACCAGATCCACAAAGAGAGTAAGAAACTAAAGTAATTTCCTGTGAAGTTTTAAGATATTGAAGGCTCCTTGAGAGACGGATTTGGCGTGGGCTCGCGAGCGCTCGAGCGCGAGCTCGACCCAAGGTTTATTTTTGGATACTGGCATGGTAGTGATAGCGGCGAGCTGGGCGATGATGTTGGGTATATCGGCACGGAGCGAGATGCCGGCTGACTCAGTAATCGCGCGGATATTCTCTTCCCACACTCCCCAGGGATGAAGGGTGAGGAGGAAACAGCCGGCGGCGATCGCCTCGTAGGCCATGTCACCGGAGGGCTTACTGATAAAGCCGTCGGCCCAGGGGAAGATGTAGTCAAGGAGGAGCTCATTGGCGTCGACGATATCGTGGCCATGGAAGACGCGTAGGGGGGATTGGATATCTTTAATATCACCGATTTTGATATGGTGGACTTTGGCAAAAGTCGTGAACATAGATTGAAAATCTTCGTGTACCCCTGAATAAGCGGCAATATGGACCTCGCCTTTTTTGATGGCCGGGGCGAGATGAGTGAGAAGGGCAGTGATCTCGTCTTTGTTGGTTCCCAATCCTCCGGTCGTGATAGCGAGGCGCAAGGGACGGTGCTTGTAGCCCGTGGTAGCGGTATTTTTGTCTTTGACAATGATGCGGGGATCCACGGGACAGCCAGTCACGCTGACGCGACGCTCATCTACTTTGTGGCCGAGAATGTAGGCGAGCTCGATCAGTCTGGCTTTGGTCATGTCGTCGAATACTGCCCAAGAGAGCTTGGGATTACTCGCGTGGGTCAGATATTGGGGGCGGACGTGGGGGTCGGTCACGACTTGGAGCACGGTTTTGCCGTTTTCGAGGAGGATATTGCCGGCCTCGTAGTGGAGGGAAATGATGGGGCGATTGACGCGCCCAGTGACGTAGGTGAGGGGCTCGCGGATAGCGGCGGTGAGGGGGAGCTGGTTGCGCAGGCGCGTATCCATGAGGTCTTTGAGTTCTTTAAGTAGTGGATTCCTGGCGATCAGCCTGCCCATGCGCTGTGTAAACATGATCTTGGGCCAGTCTTTGGCGCTGACATAATTGGTCGGGTCGATCATCCAAAAAGTCTTTTTCCGTTTGGTCGCGGCCACGACGAGCGCGTTGGCCATAGAGTAGTGGGCGCGGGAGAAAGTGACGTCGGGGGTAACCTCCCCTGGTTTTTCGCCAAATTCTTTGATGAGCTCTTCTTTAAAAGTGGCACTCACCGTGACGATCGGGACCTCGACAGTCTCGAGTAAATGGCGCTCTTCGTGGGCGGTGCGGGAGAAAGAGAGATCTTCAGGAACAGGACCGTGGGTGATGGGCATGAGACTAGTATAGCGTGAGAGTTGGCAAAATGGCTAGCGTGAGAGTTTGTGGCGGTTTTTCGGTAATGCGTAGCGAGCGACTTCTTCCCAGATTTTGGGATCTAATTCGAGTTGAGGAGTTTTTGGGTCTGGGAGTTCAGAGATGCCAACTTGATTTTCGAGCAGAGTTAGAGTTCTATGAACAGAATGCCGCGGTTGGCCATACTGAACGATCTCTTCAAGGACTGCGAATGTACTTGGGGGGAGTTTGACTTTTTTCTCCCAGACTGAGCGTTGTAACAATAATGTCTGCGCAATACTGATGTCGGCTTCGGTCAAATGGTGAGTGATCAGATCTTCGGAACGGAGAAAAGGTCTGTAGATATGAGCACAACGAGTCATGAGCGAGTATAACTCCGAAAGGTAGTTATTATTAACGACCATGTCGTGCGCTTGGGGGTGGCGAATAATGACCCTATCGAGGTTATCGATATCCAGATTTGTGATAAAGGGGTAGACTTGGTTGTGTGACCCATTGCGTTCGAGAGGGTGACTTTGACCATTATTCTTTTCTACTAGACCTGCAATCATATCTACGATGAAGGATACATGTCCCGAACCCATGGCAGAAGCTAAGTTATCGAGAGTGATATCTGCATTTGGAATCCCCAGATGATACATGAATTGAATATTGTGATAAGGGGAGGTACCTAGCTGAGGAAGTATGTGATGGTCGAAGGCGCGCCAAAACTTCTTGGAATTGAGGAATGGAAATAGGTAGGGTAATTGATCTTTGTAGGGCAAGACGATGACGGGTTGACCATCTGGGGTTTGAGTAATGATAATCCTTATTGTAGGTTTGGTGCCAAAACTATCATTTTTTTCTCTAGGAGTGAATTGATCGGCAGAGAATTCTAGAACTAGCGCTCCATCTGCTAGCATGATATCGCCTATCTTCCAATAGGGGTTATCTTGAGGAAACAACTTAATGAGAGCGTGATCATGCTCATCGAGTGGTCGTTGACCGCGATTGGCAAGAAAGACAGTAAGATCTGACCACATTACTTCGCCGCTGCGAATAAGATCCATGATTTGAGTTGCGATTGGTTTAGCTTGCTCATGAAGGCGTTGCTTATCTGCGCGGCTGAGGTTTGAGTAGTCTGGGTTTTCGACTTTGGCTAGTTTGCGAGAAAGCTTATAAATGCGTTCTTGCCAAATGAGCTCTTCTGCGCTATCTAGATATACCTCTAGATCGGAGAGAGTTGTGATGGGATTGGATCGGCCAGAGATGGGATCTACTTCGTGACCGAGTAGGGGAGCACGTTGATCTTTGTGGCGACTTAAAGGATCAGTGATGTCACCTGTCATAGCAAAACTCATCCACAATTTGGTACGACCTTTTTTTAGCTGGTAAGCCGTAATTGCACGACAAGATTGCCGATCAAGAGGGTTGATAACCCATGTGGATGAATCACCATATATTTCCTTTCTGAAACCGCGTGGTTTTTGAATAATCGCCTGGGCTCTCAACTTCATCGGAACACCCAACCTGTGTGGTGGAGAGGAACGAAATTTAATCAGAGTTTGAAGATGATCATTCTTGATTGCTTGTACTGCACGTTCGCCATGCTTGTCGGCGGCCTCGAGTTCTTCAAGCGTAATGGATTTGGGAGCAGGGTGAGGTTTTTCGAGCGCATTTTCGAGACCCAATCTAGTGAGAAAGAGAACGAAACCATGCGGTGGTGACGCGGGGAGTAGTTCTTCGTCTTGTAGCTCGAGATTGCGATTTTGAGCCTCTGTAAGAGTAAGCATAGTTATGTTTCTGAATACTTGGTCAATTTACCCATTGCGAATTATACACTTCTGTGCAAGTTATGGGATAGTATTAGCCAGTGTGTATCTGGAAAAGAGAATAGTATAGTTGTTTGCAGGGGTGGAAGGGCTCGAACCTTCGTTAGAGCTTTTGGAGAGCTCCGTCCTACCACTAAACGACACCCCTAAGGACTAGAGTTATTATACATGGCTTTGGTAGAATATCGGGCATGACGAACAAAGATGAGTGGCAGGGATTAGTGGTTGGGGGAATGCTAATGGGTGGGCCGGCAGTATATGTGATTCGTGCCTTCTCTAGATTAAACTCCGAGGTACGGGCAAATATTGCTGAGTCGGTGGGAGTAGTCTTGCTGGCAGTGTTATTTTTGGCGTATGTCAACCACAAGAATAACCGCATTATGTGGCCTACTGATTCACAGCAACAGCTGGGTGAACCAGGAGATAGCGGGGCTGATGAGGGCGGAGATGGGGGAGGTGCCACCAGCAATGGGTAGGAGCATGAGGATCAGGATGATCGTGCCGTACTGACGCATGATCGCGCTATATTCCTGGTAGAGGGCAGGAGAGAGGAAACCGCCCAGGATCTTCTCCCCGTCGAGGGGGAAGACAGGGACTAGATTAAAGATAGCGAGCGTGATATTCATGAGGATCAAGACGGAGAAGACAGGAATTAGGAAATTGGAACTAGGGACGAGTCTCATGAGGAGAGAAAGGACAAGAGCAAAGAGCAGGTTAGAGACCGGGCCGGCGAGGGCGATGAGCGCGGAGTCACGACGGGGGTTGCGCAGATTGTAGGGGTCAAACATGACTGGGCGTCCCCAGCCAAAGCCCAGGAACAGGAGGGCGAGTGTGCCTAGGGGATCCAGGTGAGAGCGGGGGTCCAGGGTCAAGCGTCCCTGGGAGCGGGGGGTAGGGTCGCCCAGGCGGTCGGCGGCGACGGCATGGCTATACTCATGGAGGGAGATGGCGAGAACGAGACCAAAGGCCCAGAGGAAGAAAAGGAGGGGGCTGGAAAAAAGCGTTTGGAGCATGAGGTCAGTATACCACCCGCCTGCGGCGAGGCAGGTTGACTTTGGATAAAAATATGTTAGACTATGGGACATATGAAGAAACTTTTGATCGTGTTGGTGAGTCTCTTTGCTTCTGTCCAGATGGTCAGTGCCCACGAGGGCTCAGTCGATTTGACCAGTGGTTCTGTCTCCTGTAAAGGTGTCTCGATCTACCAAGATGGTAGCTACCGCGTGAGCGGCCGTTGTGACGGCTTAGTTTATCCCTACGAAACTCTCTACAACAAGTACGTCCTCTGGGGCAAGACTTCGGTGGGGGGTCAGATGACCCGGATTGCCGAGATTGACCGGGGCTATTTCTCTGGGAATATTGCGAGTGCCTTTGATGGCATGTACGTTACCGCCGAGAAAGATAGCTTGATCCGCAAGCCAGGGGAGAAGCAGGTACTCGCGGGTAAAGTGACGCCTTTTAACTTTGATAAAAGCCAAGTCACCTCCGCGCCTGTGACCTCGACTACCACCACCACCACAGCGACCAAGCCAGCGACCGTGACTACCGCCACGGCCGGGAGCGTCGTGGGCAAGATCGTCTCTTCACTCGTCGTAGTTATCTTAGTTATAGTCGGGCTCGCGATCGGCGCCTCACTCCTCTTCCGCAACCGCGGTAGTGTGAGCGCATAAGAAAAGATAGGATTTATCATGTGTAGGTATTATGCTGAGCAGATAGGGACGAGTGGGGGTTGTAATGCGATTCCGTTTGAGGGTAAGGACGTTGATCCACCAGAATGCAAAACGGAAACAGAGGATACTAACCTACGCACTCGAAACGCAATGACGCGCTACTGGTGCATTGCAGCTAGTCTTGACGCTATGGAGAAGTGTGAAACGTGTGTGGCGGGTCAAATTGCCGCGCGAACTGGAAAATTCCGAGATAGACCACCATTTTCGATTGTAAAGTAAGGCTTTGTTTGCTACAATTCCACTCTATGGCAAACGCGTGTAATATTTGTGGTAAAAAGAGAGACGTGGGACACAATGTGTCACACGCCAAGAACCGCACCCAGCGCATCCGCATGCCCAATCTCCACACTCATCGCCTGGTGACTCCAGAGGGCAAGCTCAAGCTCCGACTGTGTACCAAGTGTCTGCGCAGCGTCAAGCGGGGCGCGGCGGAATCAGTGAAGCCATCGGTATCAGCGTAATCAGACTAAAATCGGCAAAATTTGACAGGATTGGTATAATATAGGGTATGAAACAAGATGTTTTTCCTAATACTACAAGACCCCCAGGGATCGAGGCTAAAGGATTTATTCCGGATTTGCCTGACAATGGGCCGATGACGCCACAAGCCAAACGAGCGGTTTGGTTGGTGGCTGGGTTGACCGGGTTGTGTATCGCCGGCTCTTTGCTTGCGCCATGGGTACGTTAGTAATGTAAATTTTCCGCTATACTTGTATCCATGCCCAAGCTCACGACACTCCTCATCACGATACCCAGAGAGACAGAGATCACCCCGGAGTCGGCGGCAACCTTCCTCTCGACTCTCCCCCAGATGCTCCACAAGTCACTGTTTGATGTCTGGATCAAGGGGGAACCTAAACCCACTCTGTCCCTGGAAGTGGCGGTGTGGGAGCAAAAAATCCGCTTCCTGGTGACCTGTTCTTCACACCTCAACCAATTTATCATTTCCCAGATCCAGTCGACCTATCCTCTCGCCGTGATAGTGCCGATCGATGACCCCCTCGTCAAACTATTGCCAAATCTGAGTGTCGGCGAGCTCAAGTTGCAGCTAGCGAGCTTTTATCCTCTCAAAACCTGGGCCGACTTCCGCGAGACTGACCCGCTCAACTCCTATCTCTCGGTCATGTCTAAGGCAGGGGTGGGTGAGGTGATGTGGCTCTCGCTCTCCCTCTCGAGCGCGCCATCTGGCTGGCAGAGCCAGGGTAGAGCCGCGCTAGACTCCGGACGCAGCACAGGGAGCACCAAGACACAAAATGGCTACGTCGAGAAGCGGGGGACTCTCCCCAACGCCCGAGGGATCGAAGAGAAGATAGGACAGGCGGGCTTTGCGGTCAGCGCGCGAGTGGCCGTCTCTCTACCTAGTCGTCTGGGGGAGTTAGGGAGTGTATTTGGCGTGTTTGGGAGACCGGATGGCAATAGCTGGAAGATCTACCGACCTCTTCTCCTCGAGCGAGCGCGCCGGGCGATGGGGGAGCGCCGAGCCACTCAGAAACGGGTGGTCTCGATCACTGAACTCGCAACCCTCTGGCACTTGCCTTCTGACAAGGTCAAAATCCCAATGATCCTCTGGGGCCAAAACGTGTTCTCAGAGCCCCCAGAGAACCTACCCATTGCAGAAGGGGCGAGTGAGGAGGAGAAGGCTAAAATCAATTTCTTTGGCCGCGCTATCTTCAAAAACCGCGATCTCATCTTTGGGATCAAGGATATCGATCGTCGGCGCCACCTGTGGGCGATCGGCAAGACCGGAACGGGTAAGTCCACCCTGATTGCCAACATGGCAATTGATGATATGAAAAAGGGGAGAGGGGTAGCGATCATCGATCCCCACGGCGACCTCTCAGATATTATTCTCGACTACGTGCCTGCCAGTCGCATCAATGACGTCGTGTACTTTAATCCGATCGATCGCGATCGACCGGTCAGACTGAATATACTAGAAGTAAAAGATCCGGCTCAACGTGAGCTCATTGTCTCTGGGATCGTGGCAATATTTAACAAGTTATATGGTCACTCCTGGGGTCCCAGGCTCGAGTATATTTTGCGTAATACCTTGCTCGCGCTCTCAGAGATACCCGACATGACCCTGGTGGATGTGCCTAGATTGCTCACTGATCGCGATTTCCGTCACCAGGCGATGGCGATGGTCAAAGACCCGGTGATCAAGCGCTATTTTGAAAACGAGTTTGACAAGATGCCAGAGAAGATGTTGCAAGAATCGATCTCGCCGATTCTCAACAAGGTGGGGCAGTTTGTCAGCTCGCCCCTCATCCGCGCGATCATTGAGCGACCCCAAAGCAGTATCGATATGGAAGAGATCATGAATAATGGCAAGATCCTGATTGCTAATCTCGCCCAGGGCAAAATGGGAGAGGACAACGCCGCGCTCATTGGAGCCATGCTCATTACCAAATTTCAGCTCGCGGCCATGAATAGGGTAGATATTCCCGAAGAGCAGAGACGGGATTTTTATCTCTACGTTGATGAGTTCCAGAATTTTGCTACCTCCTCATTTATCAAAATTCTCTCCGAAGCGCGTAAGTACAAACTCAACCTGACGATGGCGAACCAGTATATTGCCCAAATTCCACTCGAGGTGCAGAAGGCAATTCTGGGGAATGCAGGATCGATCACCTCATTCACCATTGGCGCGGATGATGCTCGGATCATCATGAAGGAGTTTGGGGAAGTATTCACGGACAAAGATCTGGTGAATCTGGAGAACTACCAGATCGCGGTGCGACTGATGGTGGACTCCATGTCTGGGCGCGCGTTTGTAGCGCGGACTTTGCCACTACCTGCCTCCAAAAATGAAAATAGGGATAAAGTGATTAGAGTGAGCAGGGAGAGGTGGGGGAGATAGATTAATCGTAAATCACAAATTCTCAAATTCTCAAATAATACTTTTCAAAGTCAGACCAGGAGATGGCTTTGGGTTTACTCGCGAGCTTGATGGTGAGCTTTGGTAGGACCGACTCGATCGTCAGGCGCAGCTCTACTCCTTCGACAGGCTCAGGACCTGCGGCTTTCTTGTGTGGAGCGAGGGTCCAGACACGCTCCCAGCCAGAGAGGGCACGGACCAGGTCGTGGAGAATGTTACCCTCTGGGAGGCGGGTGAGGCGGAGGCGGAGGAGAGGATTCTCGGTTTCGTCGGGTAAGACTGGTTTGCCAGCGAGGAGCTTTTGCAAAACGGGCCATTCCACGTAGCCGTGGGTCGAGGTGAGGCGGCGGGTGAAGATGAGTGGAGTCGCAGAGTCGTCAATCCGTGTAGCCGTGAATCCGTTTTGATTAGATTCTGTAACATGTTTACTGAACAATTCGCCGCCAAGGGTGAAGAGGCGATGGAGGAGGAGAGGAGAGGTATCGTCCGGACGAATGGGTTCTTCGACCTGGGCGACGATCTCGCCGCTATCGATGCCCTCGCTGATAAGGTGGAGGGTGATACCCGTCACTTTATCACCCATCGCGATCGCGTAGGGGACGGGGGAGACATTCCTATATTGTGGCAGGAGAGAGGGGTGGAGGTTGTATAGCTGACCGCCAAATAATTTGATCAAATCTGGGGGAATAAGATGGTCAAAACTGGCACAGAGACCTAGAGTATCTTTGGTGATCAAAGAATGATCGAAAGATGGATAGTAGGCTACTTTTAGAGTATGCGTATTGGCTAGTTTTTCGACTGGGTTGGGGGGATTTTTCTGATCGGTGACGATGGAGATATTTTCGAGTTGTTTGGAGACCAAGAGGCTAGTCAGGACAGTTGAGGCGTACTGATCGGAACCAAAGAAAATGAGGGTGGTCATGAGGGGATTATACAGGAGTGTAGTGTGCTCAATCATTAAGACTCTAATGTCATTATCTGGTCTGGAGAGGTTCTATCAAAGCAGTATTCTAACCAACTAGCAAAAATGTTGCGTACGAGCGCGTGATTAGTGTCATCTAAGAATGGGTAAAGGAAATTGAGGAGGCTCGTGATGTCTTGGTTGAGCACGCCTATTTCTTTAGCATGATGGCGTTTGACTAGGTTGACGACTCTGTTGAGGGATTGAGAAAGTGTCAAATTAATGCCCGAATCTCTATCAAAAAGCAGTATGTCGTCTACCTGTACCATAGTTGTTCGTGAGCGATGTCTATTACTTGGATCTTGGTCGTTGGGGGCAGCCATGAGTTGGGAGAGCGTATCTAGGGCAGAAGACTGAGAAAAGTCGTAGGTCATTAGGTCACTCATCGTGTATTGACCATTGCTCGGATGGTCTGATACGGCAGCTTGGAATGCAGAGAGGATAAAATACAACGAATGATAGTTGGGGGGCGTTGAGTCTGGCCCGACTTGAGTTGCCCAGCTATGATAGTCGTCTCTTTGCCATGGAAGTTGGCGGACAAGGTCAACCTCGGGAGCTGGGCAACCAGAAACAACTCGGGCAAATTGACAAAGGAGATTTTGTGACAGACTAACATACTCTTCACTACCCGCTAGTTCCGGCAGGAAAAGATATGAGGGAAAGTGTAGGAGCGAATTAGTTCTGTCAAAAGTTGATACAGAAGTAGTGATTGCGAGGTCGGTGATTAAGGCGCGAGTCGATTGGTTGGGAAGACTAAGTTGCGAAGGGTGCAGAGCAAGTTCGGTTGTAACTCCCTCGCATGGAGCCAGGAACGCAAGGTCCTGGAGATGGGGGGTGCCATAACTAGGAGTCTCCCACTGTGTCCAAGTTAGGTTGTGAGGTAGTAATCCAGCGCGGCCGTAGTGGGTTTTGAGTGAGGCGTTAAATTGCTGGAGTTCAAATTGACTTTGGGGAGACAGTTCGATGTCGGGAAATGCTGGAGGGTCTGTTGGAATTGGTGGGTCGAGCAGATAGCTAAAACGCGGGAGGGCAGGGGAGGAAGGTGTTTTTTCGTACAGAAAATGCATAGATATATTATATACCTATAGGTTATTAGTTTTAATACGTAACGGACTTGGGGAGCGTTTCAAGCCACGCTTGCTCTTGGACTGCCAAGTTTCCTAGAGTGTCGAAGTTATCTTTGTCTACGTTATCGAGTTGAAAGAGCAAAAGTGATTTAAATCTCCAGGGGTTGTCACGGGATGGGTCTGCCATGTATTGATATTCCCATAGTATTGCCAAGAGAAGGTGTATCTCGGGATCCAGAGTAGGATCAAGCGCTTCGGATTTTAGGGGTTGAGATAGGATGACCTGATATTTGCAGTCGAGAGGGGTTTCATCGTCCCAATTTTGAGCACTAATCCACTCTGCTAGCTGAATTGCTCCTTGCGAAGTTGGCTCTAGACCATATTGGGTGGTACGGAGAAGACTGTCGACAATATTGAGGCACGCTTGGCTATCTCTTACAGTATCAGGTGCATATAAAGTTATGCATCCAGTCGTTGTGTTGCCAAGAAGAGTTGCGAGTTCGGCAGGAAGCGAGTTGGCACCCAAGTTTTGGTAGTCACTCCACAAATCTGGCTCTATTTCCTCTGTAAATACTTGACCATATAGAAAATCACTAGCAGTGGATGCATGGCGATAGTCAACCCCTTCGGCCAAGCCAAACCACATATTTTCTGGAGTGGATGCTAGTGGGACTGGATCATGTTCAAGTGAACGTAGTGTGATCATATTATCCTAATAATTTCCTTAGGGGTATACTTGACGACATGTGGTATATTATATACCTATAGGTCAATATGAATGCACATTCGGTAGATCAGGAGTTTTGGGGTTTGATGCAAAGCCAGGCATGGCAATGGCAGGGGCATCCTCCGCGCCCACCAGGCTATTCGAGGGAAGTGTTGGTTACCCAGTGGGGACTGGAAAATAAGGGCTTAGTATGTGCACAAGTCGTAGGCGATTGGAATACGTGGCAGCATATACAGGGTCGTCAGGATTGGGGGAGAGTTAATGTGCCAGTTCAACGCTTACTCGTATTTGAGAACGCGATTGATCCAGAGAATTTGTTAGCTAGAGTGGTGTTGACGGCGGTAATGGCAGGGGGAATGGAGACATATCCTCATGGCTGGTTAGCATTTGTGGCGATGCAAAAAGTGGGAGTGGTTGAGTCGAGTATGCGCGGGTTTGATCCAGTTCAAGATGAACCATGGAGTGTGACTAAATTAGCGATGCCGACAACGGGAGAGTATGTGAGAGAGACAACTACCAAAATCGGAAGAGGTTCGCAGGGGGGGGCAATAATGACCGCGTCTGTGAAGTCCATGGAGCCACGGAATGCAAGAGCTGATGGGTAGGTAGGGGTAATTATTGCCAAGGATGAATTTGACCGAAACTGCTAGAGGGGATCTTTATGTCTTCTTCTCCCTCGTCCCATGGATGAGGTGAGTACATGTAGGTGTCAGGATTAGAGAGGGCGGTCTCGTCTGGCTCGACATCGGATTCTCCCTTACTGGTCGAGAGACTGCGGTGGAGTTCGTAGTTGGGATCGGTGGGGGCTACATATTCAAAGTTAGTTAGTAGATTAAAAGGAACAGGTATGGTGGTAAGTGGAGAGGTGGGACGACGCTTGGTTTTGATGGTACGGATAGCCAGGAGGAGGTGGTCGGGTTCGTCAAAATCGATCATGGCGAACTTGCCGGTTTTGAGACGACCGGGAGCGATAAATGGCGTGTTGTCGTAGTGCGCGTTACCGGGGTATTGATAAAGAGTAGAAAGATCAAGGCGAATACTGCTGTATTCGGCTAGGAACTGCGCGAGGTTTTGGTCGGCTACAGACTGTATATTAACATCTTCTAGTTGAGTGCTGTGAGCAAAGTCTGCTAATCTGGAGCCGTCGTAATAACCGGTTGGACTTTCGTAATTATGGTGAGTAACTAGGATGGGAATATGGTGAGCTAAACCAGTTTGGTGGAGAGTGGATAATAAACGACCGAGAATACCGGCTTGTTCGTTGGCGTCATCTGCGTAGTATTCACTAGTAACGACCTGGGACTGGTCAGAACGGAAGCAGAGAGCGTCGAGGGAATCTATGACGATCGCCCCGAGAGGGGCGCCAATCTGCGAAGCATGGTCAATAAGAGCGAGAACATGATGCTTGACGTTCTCAATATCGTGACCGACCGTGAGGAAGGGATTATTGGAGGGAGCTATATTCCAGGCTTGAGAAAGATCAAAGTGATTTTGCCAGACGTCAAACGATCCCTCGGTGTCGACGATCAGAACTGGCTTACCCTGTGCGAGTAGGCTGGCCGTAGTGACAGCGCAGAGCAAAGATTTGCCTGTACCGGCAAGTCCACTGATTACGTTTACTCCCGGCTCCCAACCCCCCCCAAGAACTGCATCTAGGGCAGGCAGTCCGGATGGAGTAGGGGGGTGATTGCCCACTAGTTCACTGGCAGATCTGATGCCGAGGTTTAGGAGTGTTTCTTTTGAAAATATGTTGGTCATAAATCTAATCTCGTCTTAATGATGGGATAATGCTAAATATGAGCTTTGTAAGAGT
The DNA here is from genome assembly GCA_964347565.1 of uncultured Pseudomonadales bacterium. Classification (GTDB taxonomy): domain Bacteria; phylum Patescibacteriota; class Microgenomatia; order UBA1400; family UBA12108; genus CAJAUT01. Next base: position 13,024 of record CAYFZD010000019.1, read on the forward strand.
CCGCACGAGGATGGGCGTTTGGGCAGCTATGACTTGATCGGCGTACCAATCTTCATCTGAATATGTTGTATCAGTTGGAGTGACCGCAGACTCTCGGGTAGGCTGGTAGTTGTTGGCCGCGGCGATCTCGGGGGCGAGCTCGACGAGAGCTTCGAGTGCCGTTGGATAATCAGCAGTCTGGGGAGTGAGGGCGGCTTGGTAGAGGGTGAGTTCGTCGGCTGGGACAAATTGACCACACTCCTCGCCTGCACACCCATGGCCACTACGAATGAGTGGGCACTGTTGTGGCCCAGGAGGGTATAAACAATATGATTCTGCTATGTTGCTTGTCATGTTGCCTTTGTATTAAATAATTATTAAGTTTCACGTAACCCGGGGCCAAAACTGCAAGCGGATGCTTGCGAATTTTTGGCGGCCCCGGGGTCAGTGGAAATAGTCTTCTAAAGAGTCACGTGGTCGGCGCAACTCTTCTTCGCTCACCCAAGGGGGTGAACGGGGGATGGGAGGGTAGGTGGACATGGT
>CAYFZD010000020.1:0-13139 GCA_964347565.1 uncultured Pseudomonadales bacterium
TTGTGCCTAGGGAGAGACTCGAACTCTCAAGGTCATTACAACCACGAGTTTTTGAGACTCGCGCGTATACCATTCCGCCACCTAGGCTCGGGGTTATTTTACCTGAAAATCCAGAGAATGGTAAGCAAGATAATTTGGGGGGCGAGACCGGCGAAGACATTGGGGATGGAGTGATGAAATGAGTGGTGGAAGCGGTTGAGAGGGGCGAGGATGGCGGGCTCCCATTTCAAAAAATTGCGCGGAGCCTCGAGGAAATCAGGTAAGAGTCCCACAAACGCTCCCCAGTAGGGGACAATCCCATGCCCATTAAACATCAGGATCACGAGAATGCCAGAAAGGGCGAGGTCATAAATCTCATGATGGAAAGCAGCCTCGGGAGATTTGAGTCCTTTACCCAGGCCCGTACCTACGTCCCAGTGGGGGACAGCATCCTCTAGGTAATGAGAGAGGAGAATGAGGGGGACGGCTAGCAGAGGATCACTTACTTTGGTGGCGATAAAGGCGCCGGTGACTGCATGGGAGATAGAAAGCATGAAAATTAGTATACAATAAAAAGCTATGTTGACGACACTCATCAGCTGGGGAGCGATCAAGATTTATACATATGGTGCATGTCTGGCTGTGGGGATCTTCTTATCCCTTTACGCCTGGTGGAAGATGGGGAGGGACGAACATCTAGATGAGATCTCGCTGTTTGATGGATATTTCTTGGCGTTAGTAATCTATTTGATTTCTGCTCGAGCTAGCTACGTATTGTGGCACTGGAGCGAACTGGGTACCCTATATCGCTCCCTGGCTATCTTGGCTTATCCTGGTTTTTATGGTGCAGTCGGGATATTGGTGAGCTCGCTCTTCCTCTATCTCTTTAGTCGTGCGAGGGACTGGGATGGCTGGAGAGTAGCGGATATGTTTGTGGTCTCTCTAGGGATGGCACTCATTTTTGGGGGACTAGGAAGTGTGTTTAATGGGACTAGTTCTATCTGGTACGTCAATGTTTGGAATTTGGTCTGGGCGACCATCACTTATGGGGTGGTGGCGAGAGTGCGTAAGAACTTTCGGTTTTATGCTTGGTACAAAGGAGAGGCGAGTGTAGCACCTGATGGACTCGCAAGTCTGATTTTTGGGGGACTGGTAGGCGTTTATTATCTAGGGTTGGGACTCATGACTAAATACTGGTTAGCTGGACTCGGATTTATGTTCATAGTGCTAGCAATGGCTATAATCCAGAGTAGAATAGGAAAGAAGTGGAATCTGATACAATGGCTCAGGACTAGGAGATCATAATTTATGCAGTATCCACGCAATCTTTTACAGCCGATCTGGGACTACCTCAAGAAATTGGAGGGAGACCTGCTACATCGCAAACGTTCGCTAGCGAAAGAGGATCCATTTGCTGACGCAAGCCGGCTCAATGACAACGCGAGTGATGACACGGAGGCGGCCGAGCAGTTTGGGCACGCGCAGTCTGCGGCGCTGGGCGCTGAGACTAGCGAAGCGCTGGGGAGAGTACGACAAGCCATGAAGAGGGTGGATGACGGGAGCTATGGTAAGTGCATCAATTGTGGCAATATGATCGATACCGATCGGCTGAGTGTCGATCCGACCGCAGAGTATTGTATGGATTGTGCCAAGAAATTCGCGAAAAAGGGATGATCAATAAAGGGATAACGCTCGGGTTGTTCCCAGATATTTCGATTTTGATTTTGTGTGCTGTGTGGGTAGGGGTAGTGATATACGCGGTAAAAGTGCGGGAATTATGGGGTCGCATTGGACTTGGGCTGATTGCTTTGGGAGGTGGGATGAATCTTTATAGTAGATTCGTCTATGGAGGAGTCAGGGATCCATGGTCACTGCTGGGTTTGCTATATAATAATGGAGCGGATTATATGATATTCTTTGGGATAGTAATATATGGATATACCTATTTTGTTCGAAGATAATGAGATTGTGGTGATAGATAAACCATCAGGGGTGATCTGTAATCGGGCAGAGACGGTCACTCAGCAAACTTTACAAGACTGGTTTGCTGAGAAATATCAAATTCCAAATTCCAATTTACAAATAAATTCCAATGATCAAATTCTAAGCAATGAAGAATATTTCATACAGAGATCAGGGCTCGTACATCGCCTCGATAAGGAGACAAGCGGGGTGATGGTGATGGCCAAGACAGTGGAGTCGTTCGTGGAGCTACTGAGAGAGTTTAGGGATCGTGAGGTGCAAAAGGAATATTTGGCACTCACGCACGGAGTATGGAGTGCTACTGAGGGCAAGATCGACCTGCCCATCGCGAGGCGCAGAGATGACCGGAAGAAAATGGGCGTGAGGGAGGATGGGAGAGAGAGCGTGACGGAGTACCAGGTCATAAATGAGTATAAAACCTGGGAATTCCCCAAAGAGTTAAAAGTGGATGATAGGGGATATGTGGGGTTTTCGCTTGTCTCGTTTAAACCCAAGACTGGCCGGACTCACCAGATCCGCGTGCACGCTAAGCAGATGGGGCACCCACTGGTGGGGGACATGGATTATGCGGGGCGTAAGCGCAGTAGAGAAGATCGGAAATGGGCTGGGCGGGTAATGCTCCAGGCACAGGAGATAGAGTTTGCACATCCGCGCAACGGGAAGAGAATTATTTTTGAGTCAAAAAATGAGGAACTGAAGCAGGTATTAGGGTATTTCAAATAATCAGCATCGCGTCGCCGAAAGAGAAGAAGCGGTAATTATTTTGGATCGCAGAGGCGTAGGCACGGCCAAGGAGTGAGTCTTTAAAAGTAGTAAATTTTTCTGGTGAGTTGGGAGCAGAACAGAAGGATGAAACGAGTATGAGGAGGGTGCTGCCGGGTAAGTGAAAGTTGGTCAGGAGGGCGTCAACTTGCTGGAACTTGTAGGGAGGGTAGATGAAAATAGAGGTGGAATGGTGGCCTGGAGTGAGGGTCGGATTGGACTCGAGGGCCCGCATGGTGGTGGTACCGATGGCCAGCAATGGATGGGAGATATCTTTGGCGAGGGAGGGGGAGATCGTATATGACTCAGCGTGCATGTGGTGGTCCGCGAGATTATTCTCCTTGACTGGTAGGAAGGTACCCAGTCCGACGTTGAGGGTGAGCTCATGCCAAGGGTGATCAATCTTAATCTGTTTAAGTAGATCGGGGGTAAAGTGGAGACCGGCCGTGGGGGCGGCGGCGGAGAAGCCATATTTAGCATAAATAGTTTGATAGTCACTTGAGTTACCCAAAAGTTTCTTGATATATGGAGGGGTGGGCATGGTGCCAATCTGGGAGAGGGTGGTGCGGAGGGTGGACTCCTCTTGGTCGAATTGAAGCGTGATCTCATATCCTTGAGGGTCCGACCTCGTAGGATGACCTACAAGGTCGGACCCTGTAGGGAGCGGGAACAAGACGATATCACCAGTTTTTAATCCTGGTTTTGAGATGCAGCGATAAGTCGAGTGACCCAGGGGGGAGGTCAGGAGAATCTCGACTTTGCCCCCAGTGGATTTATGACCCAGAAGTCGGGTGGGGAACACCTTGGTGTTATTGGCCACGACGTGAAATGGTGGTAGGCCTGCCTGCAACGCTTTGCGTAGCAAGGCGGGTAGGTCATAGATATGATGGTGGGATATGGTACCAGTCTGGCGGTTGATGAGCATGAGACGAGCAGAGTCGCGAGGGTGCACTGGCTCTTGAGCGATCAGATCGGTGGGGAGATGGTAGTCAAAATCTGCCAGTTGCATGAGGTATATGTTAGCATGAAAGGATGCTAGCCAAGATCACCATATGGGGAGTCGTAATTTTAATATTGTCTGGACTCTTTGTGCGAGAGTGGCAGGGTAGTCAAGTGGTAGGGCATACCCAGTATCGGTTTAACTTAGCTCTGATCGTGCCAGACCAAGGGGTGAGATTCGTCTCATTTGATCCGACCGAACAGGCGATCCTAGAAATTCCTTTCCCCACCAACTTGGCGATAAATTCGCGAAAAAGTGGTGAATACTCGATCTCTTCGCTGTATAAATTGGGAACATATAGTGGGAATGGGGGGGCGTTTGCGAGGCAAAAAATCCAAGGCTTTATGCGGGTGCCTGTACCTGGCTACCTGGTCACGAAGGGGAGTTTTGGGAGCGGGCTATTTAAGTCAATCTTGGGAACCCAAGAAACTAGTCTGTCGAGGTTGGATAGTGTGTTGCTCTTGTGGCGACTAAGTAAATATAAACATCGGAGCGTGGGAGAAGATGAGCTGACGCGTGCAGGAGTGATTGATAAAAACATTTATCATCCAGAAAGACTCCAGGAATATGTCGGGACGAGGTTGTTTGACTGGGGGATCGGGGAGAGCGCACAGACGATCGCCATAATCAACGCCAGTGGTGAGGATGGGCTAGGGAGCGATATGGCGGATTTTTTGACGAACTTGGGGATGGACGTGGTGATGGTGAGATCAGCCAGCCCAGATGAACTACTAGAATTGACGGAGGTGACGACAGCAGATGAGGTGAGTGCCAAAGAACTAGGCTACATTTTCCAAAACTTATTTGACTTTGAACGATTCAAGCTGGAGGCGGTGGGAAGCGAGTACCGGGCGAATGTACTTATGCGAGTAGGAAAGGACGCCAAAGAATTATTTTAGTCTTTTTTTGAGGACGGTAGCGCGAGAAAAAGTGGGGCCAGCGGAGGGACGTTTAGGGCGTTTGACTTCTCGAATGAAGATGGTGACAGTATTGTCGCTCGCATTTTTGAGACACGCAGAGTAGAGGTAGCCGTTTTTGAGAAGGCCGATCAGTCTGTGTGAGAGATCATCAGGTAACCAACCGATGGCAACCTTGTCTTCCGTCGCTACTGAGATGAGGCGAGTGCGAGGAATGAGATAGAGCTTCTGTTTACAGACGAGAGATAAAAGTACGTCTCGACTGGCCACTTTGATCAGAAGTGAGCTTTTGGTGAGTCCAGGGAGCTCAATGAAATCTTCTTCAGCTAAGTCAATATTATTTAAGTTCAGCTTTTGATGGGGGAGAAGTTTGAGGTTCTTGGAGGCGATGCTGTTATATTTGTCGATCTTTAGGACTTGCTCATAGGAGTTTTTGGCGGCTTCTTTTTGTCCTAATTCAGTATAGGCACGACCGAGACGATTGAGGGCGGCGATGTTGAGGGGAGTGTCGAGGAGAATTTCTAGGTTGAGTTCGACGGCATTCTCCCAATCCCCCTTGAGGGCGGCGCGAATGGCCTGGTCGTGTTGGTCGTGCATGGATCGGCTCATTATCGAGATAGTTAGAGTGTTTGTCAAGCCACTCTCAAGGTGTAGAATGAAGGTATGTCTGGACATAGTAAATGGAGTACGATCAAACATAAAAAAGCGGCCAACGACAAGGTAAAGGGAAGCGTTTTCACCAAGATGGCCAAGGCGATCACCATCGCGGTCAAAAAAGGTGGGGGAGTCAGCGATCCAGCCATGAACTTCTCTTTGAGGCTCGCGATCGACAAGGCGCGAGCTGTGAATATGCCCAAGGAGAATATCGACCGGGCGATAGAGAAAGGAATAGGAGTGGGAGGAGAAGAGATTGTCGAGCTTTTGATTGAGGGATTTGCACCAGAGAGAGTGGCGGTATTAATTGAGGCTGTGACGGATAATCGCAACCGAACAATTGCAGAGATGCGGATCCTCATGGAAAAGCATGGGGGAGTGATGGGGAGTATCGGAAGTGTCGCGTATATGTTTGAGAAAACTAATAGCGGTTATCAACCCAAATATCCAGCGAGTGTGGAAGAGCCAGAAAAAATCAGAGAGTTTATCGAATTATTGAAAGAGAATGATGACGTACAGGAGGTATATGTCAATTTGGGATAGGAGGAAGACAACAAAGCGGAGAAAGTTTTTGTTGGTTTCAGGACTATTATCTCTGGGACTCCTTGTTGTACAGAGATTACCAGTGGAGTCCCGCTACGGTGCGATCGGTTTTTTTGCACTCGCCTCATACTTACTAACAGCCTGGTCACTCCTGTCTGATTTGCGCGGTGCAGGGTGGATAGTCAACTTAATACTGCCAACTCTTTATCCGGTGGCTGTGGCCCTCTTTTACTTCTTGTTGCCCCAGGCACCAATCACTAGAAGCATTGTAGTGATGGTCTTTGCGATCTCGATGTATGGATTGCTACTGACGGCTAATATCTTTGCCGTGGCCTCAATACGAACCATCCAACTGTTGCGGGCGGCGAGGGCGGTCGGGTTCTTGCTCACTATCTTGACGAGCGCCTTTTTGTTTCACGTTGTTTTTTCTCTTCGAGTAGGGGCGGGGATTGTGGGACTGCTCACTTTCTTAGTGACACTACCTCTACTGTGGCAAGGCGTTTGGTCGCATGTAGTTTCGACTACCTATAAGAGTGAATTTTATTATGCGCTTGTGGGGGCAGTAATACTCGCAGAGATAGCGGTGGCACTATCGTTTTGGCTGATCGATGTTCCACTCTCTAGTGTAGTACTAGCGATGGGTATGTATGTGACGCTCGGACTGTTTCAGCATGACTTGGAAGGTAGATTATTTACGCGCACGATCCAAGAATATTTGGGATTTGCAGGCATTGTATTTGCGGTCGTGACTCTCTCCGTAATTTACCACTGGGCTCGCTAGGGTAGGGGAGCCAGCTGTTTTTTAGATTATCCTATAATAATTTAGGCTTTTCACGAATAGTCCTATAACTTTTCACGACAACGACAAAAAAGTATCCGATCCTTGTGGAATAAATGTGAACAACTTTGATCCAGTTTGATTAGCTTCCAGGCTTGTGCCTCTGGGTGGGAGAGTGCTAGCCCGCCTTGCCGGCGAGGCAGGTCCAGATGTAGATCTGGAGAGTGCTTTGAGAGGAAAGTACGTGGGTGAGGTAGAAAATATTTTTACCGGATGAGACACGTAGAGTGAGGGGAGCTCGTATCGCGCACAGTTGGTGCGATAGACGGCAGGTAGTAGCTCCACCCCTTTTGAGACATATGTATCAGCGTAGTAGAGTGGATCTGGTGTGTCGCACAATATATCTTTTATGACATAGTATCAGGATTCGGGAGGGGAATAGGATTTACATACTTTTAGTTGATTTATGCTGATTAATTGGTTCTTTGATACATTGGTTCGTTTATTCGTTTCCATTCTTCCCCTATTGCCGTGTCTGCCCCAAAATTGGCCTTTCCGAAGCTAACCCGTAAAAAAATGGGTTTTTTGGCTGCCCATTGGGTCAGCTGAACCTGGAAATCGCCGTAGAATCGATTCTGTGGGCTCTGTATCTGGTTGGAAGTATCCAATATTCCCTGTTAGAATGATTGCGGAGGCCAAAGTATGTGGAGAGGCGTATTGATCGAAGAAGCGTTTAAGGACAAGACAATTTTAGTTCACGTGTCAGTACTGGGAGCCGAACTAGAGCGGCTGGAGGGTGAAGGTTCTGGACAGTCTCTTCATTTTGACAAAGTTGAATTTCGAGATACTCAGCTAGACACTGTGCTAGATCTCGCTCAGCGACATATAAACATAATGCCATTTGAGCGTTTGTTTGTGAATCCGTTTGACGAGTAGTGTATCTGGTGACTTGACACTCCATCTTTAATGTCGCACAATGTAGGGAGGACATGTGTTTGACTCCCCTGCCCTACGGAGTCAAAACTCTATAAAACTATAGGATTGTCCAAATAACCACTATGGGGTGGGTAGGCGCATGGTCTACATATGCGGTAGGTGTGTATGTGCAAAATAGCTGGATATATCCTTCCCAATTTTAATTCGAGTTACCTGGCAGTCTCGCATATATGAGTGCTAAGGGTACCACTCCTGGATTACAGGCCTGCATCGAAGAGTACCTCGAGTATCTGATGATCGAGCGACAAGTCTCACCCTTCACGATCCGCAACTACAAATTTTATCTTTTGAAGTTCTCGGCCTGGCTAGAGAAGTTTTATCCAGACAAACATTTAACCGATGTATCCTCTAAAATGCTCAAGACTTACCGGGCCTATTTAGCACAACACAAAAACGAAAAAGGTGAGTACCTATCGCCTGTAACTCAGGGATATTACGTGATCGCCCTACGGTCTATGTTGCGCTACCTTGTACGACAAGATTACGAAGTCGTCTCTCCCGAGAGGCTGGAGCTACCCAAGGGCAAGGAGCACTCTCTCAAATTCCTCGACTACAAACATGTCGAAGCCATGATCGAGAAGGCGGATGTCTCGACAATCCAGGGTTTACGGGACCGGGTACTGATGGAGACACTCTTCTCCACGGGACTGCGTGTCAGTGAATTGGTATCGCTTAATAAAACCACGATCAACTTGGAGTCACGTGAATTTGGGGTGGTGGGAAAAGGCAAGAAAATCAGGGTAGTCTTCCTCTCAGATCGTGCGGCTGGGTGGATCGATAAATATTTGCGAGAGAGAGATGATCATTATCATCCGGTCTTCATCCGTCACTCCGGGGCGAAACCAGCGATCGATGATCCCAAGGCAGGAGAGAAATTGCGCCTGAATGTGAGAACTGTGCAGAGGATCATCGGCAAATATGGGCGTCTCGCCCACCTACCCTATACGATCACGCCCCACGTGATGCGCCACTCCTTTGCCACCGACCTCATCAGCCACGGGGCGGGACTACGCGAGGTGCAGGAGATGCTGGGACACAAGAACATCGCCACCACTCAGATCTATACCCATGTCACTAATCCACAACTCAAGTCTGTACACGAGAAATATCACTCGGTGGGAGAAAGTTAGCGAGGGGCGATATAGGTGGCGCCACGAGTGGCTCGGACACGCTCGACTATTTTTTGCTTTTGGAGTTGTTGAAGATCGTAGTGCAAGGTGGAGACAGGAATGGCGAAGAAGCGACGATGGAGAAAATCGAATGTGCAGTACGGGTGATCCCGAATTACCTCGACTATTTCTTGATGCCTGGGGAATAACTTGATCTGTTCCAAGTTCCCTGACTGTAACTTGCTGAGCGCTTCGTCTTGCATGGTGCAAACGGCAGTGAGAAAGTACTCGACAAAATAGGTGACATCGCGTTTATCATCTCCCAGATAGTCGTAGTAACCGTCCAGATGATTTTCGATGTATTTTTCCAGGCTAGCGATTCCATGGAGGTCGAGACCATGTTGCTTGAGGAGGAATGTAGTAAGTAGACGACCTACTCGACCGTTGCCGTCGATAAAGGGATGGATTTTTTCGAACTGATAGTGAGCGATGGCGATCTGGATTGGTGCGCTCAAGCTAGACTCCTCGATTTGATTGATCCAACTCTCCATTAAGCCCTTAACTTCGCTAGCTGGGGGAGCAAGATAAATTGCTATTCCTGCCGAGTTGAATACAGCGGATTGCTCGGTCCGAAAATGTCCAGCTTCAGTGTGGAGGTTGTGCATGATACGAGCGTGGATATCTTTGATGAGCTTGGTCCCGAGAGTTGGGGTCGGATCTGTGGAGTAGAGCCAATTGAGTGTGTCAAGTATATTCTGGATTTCTAATGTTTCGATAGATTTGCTCGTGGGGATAAATGACTCTGGAGTGAGCGGGTTATTCTCTATCCTGGCAGAGTAAACAGCGCTATGCAGGAGTGAGCGTCTGCGAAGATTAAATTTAAGTTCATCGGACAGATTAAAAAGTGACAAAGCTTTTTTGTTCGCTTCTAGAGTGATGAGTAGATTATTTATCTGACTGTTTGGGGTGTATGTCTGATTTAGCTTCATAACTCTAATTTATAATATATTGTAAGATATTGCAAGATACTCTAAATAATTCATAGATAGACTAACGTATAATCGTGGTATGACACAAGTGGCTGTTGGCAGTCAAATCTGGAATTACCAGGAAGTTGGGAGCGGTGAAGGAACGCCGATATTGATTTTGCATGGCTGGGGACGATCTGGGAATGAATGGATACAAATGGCGAAAGAGCTCAGACGAAAAGTGTATTTACTCGATCTGCCTGGGTTTGGGGGATCTAGTTTACCCAAGGTAAAGAGTATTTTTGAATACAGTGAGCTGGTCGGTCAGTTTTGCAAGTACATGAAAATATCCAAGGTGATCTTGGTTGGTCACTCCCTGGGAGGTCGCGTGGGGATTGTGCTGGCGAGTCAATACCTATCACTCGTAGAAAAACTAATCTTGATCGATCCTGCTGGAGTCAAACCCAAGTCGATGAAGCGTATTTTGCTCAGAGGTGTTGCTAAAATGGTGGCGTGGGTACCTAGTCATGTGCGCAGGAGACTAGGTGAGTCCGTGATGGACGAGGATTATCGCCATTCCCCGGCTCTGCGCGATTTGTACCGAGCGGTTGTAGGGAAAGATTTGCGTGAATATTTACCAAAAATACAGTGTCTGACCTGGGTGATCTGGGGAGAGCGTGACCCGCTCCTGCCACTCGCTTTGACTGACCTTTACAAAAAATTACTCCCCTACCCTACTATCCGAGTGATCTGGGAGGCTGGGCACGATCCCCATCTGACACATCCGCGAGAACTAATGAGATTACTGGAGGAAGTATGGACTTAAGGCGAGGACGTGACTGGATCGTACTCAAGTGGGTTGGACACAAGATCAGCGAGTTTAAGGCTCGCGGGGGAAATGTAATCGTGATCACTGGCTCGTATGGCAAGACCTCGGTGCGGGAGTTGAGCTACGATTTACTGCGACAAAAATACCCCTGTTTGGCGGGTAGTCGTAACTATAATACGGCGGTGGGGATCGCCAAGACCCTGCGGTGGGAGCTAACGCCAAATATTAAGTGGTTGATCATAGAGGTAGGGGCGTATCGGGTGGGAGAGATTACTTCTTTTTGCCGGGTCCTCCAACCTGATATCGGGGTGATCACGGGGATCGCCAGACAACATCTAGAGAGATTCGGGAGTTGGGAGCGGATTATCCAGGCTAAAACTGAGATCACGAGATATATCCAAATGAAGGGAGGAATATTGATTGCGAACGGGAGTGATGAAACGATAGCTGCGGTGGTAAAGGGCGCGAGATTTTATCATGGTGAGGGACGGGAGGAAATCAACCAAAATGGCGCTAGATTGATCGCCCAGGCGTGTGGGATGAGTGAACAGGAGATAGAGCGAGCGAGTGAGAACTTCCGGAGTGTGCCGAGTCGATTTGAGATGACGACTCAGAGGTATGGGATGGCGGTGATCGATGATAGCTACAATAGCAACGAAAAGAGTTTTGCTGAAGCGGTCGAGTATCTAGGTAAGCAGAAAAAGTACACACGCATTTTGGTAACTCCAGGCCTTCTGGAGTTGGGGAGTGAGAGTAGTCACATCCATGAGGAACTTGGTGGAAAACTTGTGGGCAAAGTCGACCTCGTGATCCTGGTAGGACACAATGAGCGGACCAAGAGTCTCGAGCAAGGGATAGATGGAAAAATAAAAGTTAAATATATCGAGAAAACGCTGGAGTTCATGCAAGCAGTGAGAGATTTAAAACTCAAGAAAGAACCATTGGTGCTACTGGAGAATGACGTGCTGGAGAATCATTAGCTTTTCAGTTTTGAGCCCAATTTGCCACCTGCAGGTAAGTTTTCGAGAATGGGTGAGGCAAAATCGGTCACGTTCTTTTTAACGTCCTCGTGTTTGGCGAGCGCCAGTTTGATGAGATGATCGAGGAGTTTGGGATAGGTATAACCAGATTTGCCCCAGAGGTAAAAACTAAGCAACCCGGGAATGGTGTTGATCTCGATGCAGTAGATGTCCTTGCCTTTGACCAGGAAATCGAGCCGTGTCAGTCCCGAACAGTCGAGCAAGTTAAAGATGAGCTTGCCAATTTCTTGAATCTTAGTTTCGAGCGCTTTGTCTATTTTGGCGGGGATGACTTTGTCGGTACTGGCCATGCCTTCGCTCTTGCTACCGGTTAAACCCACTTTGTTGCGAGGTATATATTTGACTTTAAAATCTAAGAACTCGGATCCTTCATGAAAGACCTCCTCGCAAACTGAGCACTCTAAAGCGTGTCCAGCGTTGCCCATGATAGAGATATTGATTTCGCGCGCTCCTGTAATCCCCTCTTCGACGACGATTCGGGTATCCATAGCTCCAGCGAGATCGATGGCGCGGATCAGCTCGACTCTCGTCTTGGCACAGGTGGTGCCGATGGAGGAGCCGCCACGGCTGGGTTTGACGAAAATTGGATACCTTAGGTGAGTTTCGATTTCTTTGACAAAAGTAGCTTCTTTGGCGTACCAATCTGAGCGATAGAACCAGATATAGGGAGCTTGTTTGATGTCGGCCCCGTCAAACGCCGCTTTCATTGCGACTTTGTCCATGCCGAGCGCAGCCCCGGTGAGACCGGTCCCCACGAGCGGGACGCCGTAGAACTCGGCGAGTCCCTGGATCCAACCCCCCTCCCCTACCCCGCCGTGGAAGCAGGGGAAAATCACGTCGAATGGTTTGGCGGATTTTTTGAATATTGAGTTTTTTACTGGAGTGAGCGAGAGATTGTCTGGCGAGCTAGGGAGGGCGACGTTCTCGGCCACCTTTTCTAGGAGTGGCAGATTTTGATATGAAGCGATGGATTTGAGATGGTCACCAGTGAAGAGCTGGCCAGTTTTAGAGACATATATAGGAATAGTTTCGTAATCTGGCGGCATCGACGTCATAGCCTGGACGGCAGTGATGATACTCACCTCATGCTCAGGGCTTTTACCGCCATAGATGACAGCGACATTGAGTTTGGTCATAGTTATTGATTTAGACTGTCATTAATCTCTTTAATTCTAGCATCTAACTGGCGTTTGGCTTCCCAGGCTTTGTCAATGCGAGCTTGGGTAACCGTAAAGTTAATCTGACTGGGGAGAGTAAAGTAGGAGGAGTCGAGGGTCCAGGGTTGGCAGACAAGGTTGTTGGCGATCTCGAGCGGGTTGGGTTGAAGAGCAAAGATATTGAGGGTATCTCCGTCAGTCGCGCCCTCAAACCAGGACCAGAATGTCGAGTCGCGAAAGATTAAATGTTGTTTGAGACTGGAATCAGTTGAATCGATGCGGAAAGACCTGGTAGTGGGATCTACGTAAACACGATCGCCTTTGAGTTGAGAATCGGCTGATGCTTGACACTCGAGCGGGTATGCAGCGGAGAGCGCTGCGGAAAGATTGGGGAGGGTGAGCGGGCCGGGGGTTGGACTAGGGC
>CAYFZD010000021.1:0-11911 GCA_964347565.1 uncultured Pseudomonadales bacterium
GGTGACGAAGTGCAGCTAGCCTTTAGGGCACTGGAGGGACAGGGTGCTGCTGCATGACTCTAGTATACTAGAGCTTCGCAAAAACGTATTGGTGGCTAGCGGAGTCGAGTTTGTTGGAGCTCACCCAGGTTTTAAGATCCTCGATCGCCTGGTCTTTGCTGGTTGAGGGATTTTTGAGGGTGATCTCAAGGGTGAGGGGAGCTGAATAGACGACGTGGTAGAGGGGGGTGTCGTAGGGAATGAGAGACGCGAGGGGGTAGTCTTTGGCGATGATGGCCTTGGTATCTTTAATCAGCTCATAATCGGTCTGAGAGGCCTCGGTTTCAAAGTTGAGAGTTAAGAGGGGTTGATTTTTCCAGCTGAGAGAGAGAACATATTTGGTTTTGGGTTTTAGAGGAGAGGAGTGGGTGAGGACTATAAAAGTATCGCCACGAGTGACAACGTCCCAGGTTGAGGCTGGAGAAGATGAGACAGAGAGATCGGCAGGGTCGACAGGACCCCTAAACTGGAGCTCGATAGGTCGCAAAACACTGACATCGTTTTGATTGTTGGTAGGAACAGAACGCAAAAGCTCGGGAGGAGAATCTTTGGGCTTTATCAAAGAGAGCACGAGCGCAATAAGGGAGATCAACGCGAGGGAGAAGAGAAATTTTTTGGATGTAATAATTTGTTGCCACATAGTCTTAGTTTAGAGCTTTTTCATACAACCGGCCACACTAGAGGCGGGCAGGGGAGTATTACTACTCACACAGCCGCTACAGACGTAATTAGCGTCGAGCGCGTTAATGGTGGCGTTGTTGTTAGAGCCGACGATAAAAATATGGCCAATATCTCCGTCGATCAAGCCGATGTCGCCAGGCTGACAACTACCAGCGCCAGAAACATAGCTGTAGCCAGCGGAGGGATTCGTGATATAGTCGGCGGCCACGGCGCGGCCCTCGAGAGAGCCCCCACTACAAGTAACTGCGGCTTGGACAAACCCCACACATTGGAGATAGTCGTATCCGATAGCGGAGGCCTCTATTTCTGCAGCAACATCAGGAGCAACAGCCTTGGCTAGGAGACAACCTATTCCTGTGGTCTGCATGTCGCTACCCGTCACCTCTTGGCCATAGCAGGCAGTCAAATAGTCCACGAGACAACTGGCACAGCTAATAATAGAGCTTGAGGCTAGGGGTGGGGCGGTTGGAGCTGATGCAGTACTAGCAGGACCTTCCTCAGAATTTTGACATAGAATACTAGTGATGAACTGAGTGACGCCGGAATCAAGCTGCATGGTCATTTTGGAGGTATTAAAGAGAAGGGTAAAGGAAGCCACTAGAATGAGAGAGACTGCACAGGCGAGTAAAATGGGGGCGAGGAGGGCGGCGACGAGAACGGCCCAGGGAAGTGATTGGATGGCAAGGACAACGGCACCGACAGTGGCCCCAATCTTGAGCACCATTTTGCGGAAATTGACGTCTTGAATAAAGCGCTTGACAAAGTCATACCCGAGTTTGAGGAGGTCGAAAACGAGACTAATAATGGCCACGGCAGAAAAGATTCCTCCAATAATGGTGCCAGCGGCCAGGAGGGCAGTGATCGCCTTAATGCCAATCTTGGCCAGAGCCTTGCCACCAATTTTGAGGAGGAATCTTACGGCAATGCGAGCGGCGGCGTTGGCAGTGTAGCGGACGGCTAAGCCGGCACTAGTTTTGCCCGCGTATTTGAAAACGCTCGACATCCCAGTCTTGGCAGCGGCCCAGGAGAGAGCCTGCCCCCAAACCTTGTGACCGTAGTGGAAGAGGGCGCCGCTAGTTGTGTGATCACCAAGACGATATTCTCGGATAACAAAATTGAGGCGGCGGCGCAGGGGATCAAAAAATCCCCAATTTTTTCCCCGGAGCGAAGCGGCGAGCTTGCTAGTGGTGACTTTTTTGAACAGGTCCCACTGATCGAGTGCCCAGGGAATAAGGCGGAGGAGGGGAATTTTGGTTTTACCTACCGTGAGAATTGTTTTATCCGCCAACTTGTCATACCACTCAAAACCCTTGCGCATCGCCTTGTTCCAGGGGAGATTTTCCTCAAATTTACCCCACTTGTCATAGAGACTGGTTTGGAATCGACTAAAGCGAGAGGAGGTGTCAGAGAGACGACGCTCGAAACGTGAGCGACTGGCCAGACGAGCAAGCGAATCGTTTTCTGGTAGGTCGAGATAGGAGAGAGTGTGTTGACGATCGAGCCAGCCGCGTAGACGTGAGAGCTCTACCCGATTGGGACTAGCGGAGTTACTCTGCCGCTCGTAGAGCTCGCGAATCTTGACTTGGGCGTCTTGGCTCGAGAGCGAACTGGCAGGGAGACCCAGAAGAAGGTGAGCCTCTTTGAGGAGATCTTCTGTTGTGCCATAAGCGTGAAATGGGTTAATCCCCTTTGCGCGGAGACTTTTTTGGGAGGCGGTGAGACGACCAGCCGCCATATCTAAGTGGAGTTCGTTTTGATGATATTCGAGCGCTGATCCTAACTCAGTGCTGTGAAGGAGGGAGTTAATTGCAGTGATCTGGGTGGCGGTTGCCCCCGTCTCGCGAGCGGCGAGAGCGACAAGGTCTCCAGTAGTAAGAGAGCTCCCAGAACTTGAGACCATGACAGCCATGAGGGAGCGCGCGAACTTGGTTTTGTCCGCCTGGGTAGTAAAAGGGAGGGAGGACTCTAGTTTGGCGAGGAGAGCGGCTTGGTCGGGGAGGAGGTGGGGGAGGGCAGCGCCAGCGCCACGCTTTAGCCCCGCGTACTCATCGAGCGAGACCCCCTCTTGAGTAAGGCGGTCGTTGATGTGGTCGGCAAGACCCACGAGTCCCTCACGCCAAGAGTCGGTACCCGTGAAGTTGCGGATTCCGTCATACTCGGGATATTGATCGAGTTGGCGTTCGAATTGATTAACAAGTGCTTGTCCCCGAAGCTCTGCGTCATGACTGGGAGTGGCGGCGAGCGCGAGCATCTCTGGCTGAGAAGCCAGATTGATAATCATTTGCCTGACTTGGAGATTATTGACGGAGTCGGAGAGCCCGGGAGGGAGGAGGCGCTCGATAAATTGGAGGGGGACACCCTGACCTGCAAGGCGCTGGACCTCGCGAGCGAGACGATTGTAATCAATAATAGCGGTGGCAGGACGGAAAGTGGAGGTCGAGTGGGACTCTTGCTCGGCCAAGGCTTTGACCCTTTCAAGCTCAGCAACGTTTTGTACGAGTCGATCCTTGAGGAGTTTTTGGGGGTCATCTACCCGCTGACGAAATAGGACTTGGATGGTATCGGCGGCCTCGCGGTATTTTTTACTCGCAAAGAGTTTTTTAATGGTTACCGCATCATCGCTCTCGAGCTCGCGCTCGTAGATGAACCAGTTGAGGACGAGGTCGGCGGCGATATCAGGAGGGATAAACTCGGCGGTTTGACCCTCCCCATGGGGGAGCTCAATCCCGAGCGAGGCGCGAGCAAAGCTACTTTGAGTGGAGAGACCGGGCAAGAGAGTATTCTCGATGAGAGATTGGTCAAAACGCCCACCCGAGCGGAAATATTCGTATTGATTAAGGCGTGGATCGGTAAAGGCCATGAGTTTATTCTAGCAGGTGAAAGAGAGAGAAAATGATATAATTGGGGGCATGGTAGAACGAATAGAGCTAGATATTGAGAGCGGAGTAGAAGAGCTAGCTAAGAAGGTTAGCGAGTCTGGAGCTGTTGAAAAGGGTGGAGCAAAACCTAAAACAGCAGTTACCCCAAAAGAAAAAGCTAAGGGAGCGGTTGAGATGGGGCTTATGCTGGTTGCGCGAAGAATTACAACAGCAAGGAGCGTGGGCGAACTAGCGGAACAACTAAACGAAACTAAGAGGGCCATATCGGCAGACAAGGACCCAGGAGAGGTGGATGGATTGAGGGCGGCGATAATGTTGAAGCTGGGGGAGGTGACACAGAGCAAAGACACACAATTAGTTGAGAGCGTAGTGGCTGATTATTTAAAAAAGGGACAGATAAACAAAGCGATAGATTATTTGCGGAAGTTAGGCACAGAAGAAAAATTCAAAACAAAGGATGATTTAGCGTCTAAAACTTTAGATGCAGCAGTATCCCTACAAAAAGAAATTAATGGTAGGGCGAACGCCAGGACTCTTGAGTCACTTTCTCGCAGCTTAGAGATAAAAGGGGATGAGTTGTCTACCAAAATGGGGACTGAGGTAGTACAAATTCAGAAAGAGAGTAGCGAGATCGAACAGAGCGTGATTAGGTCAAGAATTCTAGCAGAGAAAACTCCCACCAAAAAAACCAAAGAACCGAAAGGAAAGGTGGAGAGAAAAAAGGACGAGGTAGACAAGATAAAAAAATTAAAAGAAGACATCGTCAAGAAAAAACCAGATTCCGTAAACGACAATGGGCAATATTTGGATCGATTGCTTAAAGTTGGTGGCCTTGGTTTGGCGAGTGATGGGGGTGGGGATGGTATAAAAATTGACGTAGAGAGACTAACTGTTCGCGAGGCAATTCTGGTGTGGGGCAAGGTTAATACCATTAGAGGTGCATACCGCACCGAATTGGGAGACAAAGCTAACGAACCCCTCAGAGACTATTTGGACGACCTAGACTTTGAACTCAATGAGCATATTGGAAACCTACAAACTAAATCTAGAGAGGCAACCATTGGCCAACGCATGGTGATACCAGGAGAGAGGACTTGGGAGGATTTACCGCCTGAAGTAAGAAAAAAATTCGAAGACAATCTTGATTTTATGGAAAGACACCTAAAATCAGAGGACTTGCTCAGATATTACGAGCAGAATGGTGGCTTGGAAGGTCGGGCTGGCGGGCATTTAATAAAACAACTATTTGTAGAACAACCTGACCTAGAAAAAAAGTTCAAGTTTAAGGGCGAACAGGTGTCTTTTAGCGGCTCGGCGGAGGAGTATTTTGAGCTGTGTAGGAGAGAGGTATATAAAATCAGAAGCTCAGTACCAGAAGAGCAGTTGAGCCAGCTCGTTTTTGTGAAACAAGCACGACTATATATGGAGCTGATGAGTGTGGACACCGAGGGAAGACCGGATTTAAAAATTGCTAAGGATGCGGTCACAAAAACACTGTATATGGAATTTGCCCTTAAATCTTTGTGGAAAGCTGGAGGCAACCAGGAGGCGTGGCAGAGGGCAGCGGGCATCCTGTTGCGAGAGGGACCAGAGACTAACTTTTTTAAGACAATGAGGGGGGTGCGGGAGAGAATCAGAGGCAAATTTAACGGTGAGGACATGGAGTTACTTGGAGTGGGATTCAATATCGATGACATCATGACCATGGCGGAGCTAGAAGCACCCAATGGACAGTCGTGGAACGCATATCTTTCCCCCAATAACATGGGACTGGCAGAGAAAAGACTAAAGGAATTTGGGAAAGAACTAGCAAGGCAGGTACTAGAGAAGGCAAAATTAAGAAAACCACCACTAGGCGCGGAACAATATAGTCGGTATAAAAGCATGTTGGCAAGCGATAGATTTGAGATGAACGGGGAACAGTTGGGGTGGATGCGCAACTATATGCAATACATGATGACGGCGACTGGCAGGGTTGGGGAGTCGTTATGGCTTATGGATTCTACGACCCCTGACGCGCAGTATTTTGATTATTCGAGTGGACCTGGTGGTCAATATGCACAGAAGACTGGTCTTCACGCCGTCTTGTATTACTCCAAATACCATGTAACAAAATATGGGTATGAGGCGCTAGGAAAATTATTCTTGCCCATACATAGCCTTTTATCATATGCGAGAGCAGAGACGTGGGGACACTTTCTGGGGAACCAAAGTGGCGAGGCGTGGATAAAAGCCAGAGTAGGTGGGGAGACAATCGATATCAATGTAGGGAGTGGCGCCAACGAATTCTTTTTTGAGGGTAAAGTGCCAAAGGCTCCAGAGGGTGAAAAGAGTAAGGTAGATTTGTATAACAAATTTTTTGAAGAAATGATGCTTGATGAGACTACGGGTAAGAGTAAAAAAATGAAAGGAATGCGCGCGTATTTTGCTATGAGGAAAAAAGGTGCAGAGCTGATGGCGGCGGGCAAACACAAGGGGTTTGTGGATGAGATGAATTTTAGCAATATGGAGGCGTTTTTGGGGTATGAGATTCCAGGAAGATCTAAGGAGGACAAATTTAAATGGATGATCGACAACTTTGGCCAAGAAATGATGATGACAGACAATATGCCTTCGAAGAGAGAGGGTGACTTTATTAATAAATATTCACCTTATTTTGCGGAGTTAACCAAAGAACTGCAGTCATTTTTAAATTCACCAAGTTTGGCCGGAAGAATGAAAATGGTAGAAATCATAGAAAAATACAACAATGGAGCGGTGGAGGACTTTGCGGAGGCGGTAGATAAATTTTTGGATGATAATAGGGAAATTAAGCTCACATTGAAAAAAAATGGAAATTGGTGGAATCCACTCCACTATTTGGGGCCAGATCTACCAATGGAGGACAAGGAAGGGAATTTTGTGAAGACCGATGGCGGCAATAGATTAGAGTTAAAGATGGAGACTGGGGGGGCATGGGATAACTGGTATTTGGGTAGGGGTCCCCAGCTTACTAGACAAGAAGCCAAAGAAGGAACACATGACCCTCTCATTATGAAGAAAATAGAAATTCAAAATCTGATTGCCTGGGGGACCGTAGATCCAGCAACTGGCGCCAAAATGATGAGAGAGTGGCAGAAGGACATATATTTTGGGAGCGAAATAGAAATTAAAGGACGAAAGTTTAGGGCTGGAATGATTCCCTTTTTAACCCCCGCACTACTCTTTCGTGGTTGGTGGGTAGATAGACTAGGCCTTGATTGGGAGGACTTTAAGATTGCATTGCGAAAAAACAATGAAGAGGCGTGGGAGAAGCTGAAGAAGATAATGGGGATATAGTCGGCGAGAGAGCCTCTATTTTTATCAAGCAGAGGACAGAGGAGGTTGGGATGTTTTTTGGAATTTGGCTGCTTCCTCGGCGTATTTTCTGGCCCCATATTCTTGAATACGTTTTTGTTCTGCCAGCGAGCGACCTTGTTTGATAAGACCCATTGGGTAGCCGACGGCCGTTTGACCAAGACTGACAAAGCCTTGTAGGGCCTCCGAGGCGTAAGGAGATTCTTTGATCTGGAGCCATTCTTGTGCCATTTTGACGACCGAAGGGGTCATACAGAAGATGACAAAGCCGAGGAGGGTCATGATGTCTTGCTGATTGACATCAGTATCCCCTGTGAGGGTGAAGGGGGGGAGCCAAAATGAGTCGGCGCCCGTGCCATTTTTCCAGAGTCCGTCATAACTGCTATAGAATTCGTGACCAGAGTTGATCCCAAAAGGGTTGGCACTCCCGGTTTTGAAGATATCGCCAAAAATGGTAGATTTGGTCGGATCACCAATGAGGACGGCGGCAAAAATAAACATAGCGGCGGCGACGGGGAAGGGGATGAGGTAGGAGGCGGTTTTTTTGAGCCAGTCAGAGAAGGCCTTGCTCCCTGGCATGGCGTTCATGAGGATCTGGACGGGAGCGGTCACAGTTTGGACAATTAGCATAATATAAGACTTTACGAGCGCAAACATGAGCTTGATCATGTTGATCGCGAGGTAGACCGCTACCACAAGATACATCGGAGTGACCCAGGAAATGACTGTACCTAAGGCCTCGAGTCCGCCTGTGCCAAGCCCGGAGAGGATATCGCCGAGAGCGAGGGAAATGGCGGAGACGATACTATTGCGACCCTCAAAGAGCACGCTCCAGGCCGAGTAGTTGAGGAGGCGGGAGATGGCGACAGTGGGGGTACTGATAATGTTGATGCCGGGAGAAGAGAGGAGGTAGACAACAAAGTAAATGAGGAAATACATGAGATCGATCATAAAACCGACGATGGCGTAGGAGAAGGTGATGAGGAGGAGGGTGATCAAGAGATTGGGGAGAGCAGACTGAATGGTGATGATCGTCTGTGCGTTGACCTTGGTCCGCAGCATGATCATGACTCCCACCACGACAAACATGATGATGTAGAGGGAGTAGGCGAGATTGCGAAAAACTTTCCAAAATGGGAGGAAGGAAGTCATGGCAGAGTAGCCAGTACCCTGGGCGTAGGCACGCGAGACGGAGGGAATACCAATATTATCTAAAATATCCATAGCATATTCCCGACTGGAGGGCTGCTGCTGATACAGTTTAGCCATGAGCTGGCCACCCATGGGGAGGAGACCTTGCTTTTCCCCGTTTTTATTGAGTCTTCCGGCGAGATAGGGGGCGAGACTCATGGGAGAGTCGGAGGCGATCTCGGCAAAATCTTTGCCCGTGTTCTCATCCATTTTGGCGCCCGTGAGTTGGATGGCAATGGCGCCACTCAGGTATTCGATGTAGCCAGGCTCGCCGGCAGATTCGGCGGCGTGGGCGTGATCAGGAGAGAAAAAGGAGGCGAGGGGAAGGAGGAATAGTAGGAGGGCAGCAAATTTTTTCATAGACAATGGAATTTTAACATAGGTGGAGGAATTTATTTCTAGTGCGGATACGAGCGCACCTGACGATCCCGCCATGGCGGGACAAAAGGAGCGAGTTCCCTACTGGGAGAGGGAAGGGACTGATTACTGATGGAGATTGAGCTGTTCGAGCCAATATTGAGAGGTGTCTTTGACGTAGGATTTGTCGCCGTAGATGAAGATGAGTTTTTTAGGGTCGATGTTTTGACTCTCGAGTATCTCGATGGCCTGGAGATAGCTTTCTTTAAACGCAGTGACGTTGGGGTTTTTCTTTTCATCCAGCTCGTTTTTGTTCAAGTAGGAGAGGCCGTAGATTTCGAGCCGCACGATCTCAGCGGGATCGCTGTTTAAGCGATAGAGGTTGATGGAAGTGGTGATGCCCACGGAAGTTTTGAAGCTAGCGAGGTAGAGAGGGAGCTTTTTTTCGATAGAGGCGACGTAGATCATGGCCTGGTTCCGCTTCTCCTGAGAGAGGTCGACGAGTTCGCTACGAGTTGTGGGGGCCCGGCTATCATCCCGCTGAGCGGGACCAGCCGGGTTGAGATTCTTTTTGGGTGACAAAATTATCACTAAGATTAGGATGAGGAGGGTGATCCCGCCAGCTATGATGAAGAATTTTTTGTTCATATCAGAACCCTGGTAGTTTGATAATATCTCCGGCGATGATGCGTAGGATGGAGACCGAGAAGATGAGGAAGAGGAGGCCAACAATAGCGCTTGTGAAGAGCTCGCGACCCTTCTTGATTGCTTCCGGGTTACCACCCGCGGTCATGATCTGGAAAGTGGCGATCAGGAGGATGACGAGGGCCACGCCTCCTGCGATCCCTACGAGGAAGGAGAGAAGCCCAGCCACAAATGCTTCGCGGGTGTAGGGAATACATCCTAGGGCAGTGGAGAGTGACTCAGGGGCACAACTCTTGGGGAAGAAGCCAGTTTGGGAGGGCGAGCCAGTACGCGGGATACCCTGAGAGTTGGGAGGGGTGGCTCTAGTTTGGGGGAGCTCACTATTAGTGTAACCACCCTTGGTCATAGAGTTGTAGACATTGAGCGCGACAGTGAAGGCGCCGGGGCGTTCAAAAACTTGGGGCTCACAGGCGGTGTGGTCGGCACAGTAGAGGAGGTACATGGTGTCATGCTTAGGATCGAGGAAGCTCACGGGGTAAATATCGTCTTCACCCTCAAACAATCTGGGACAGCCGCCATAGGGGATGGGGTAGGGGTAACCCAGTTGGCAGTTGCTGTTACCCCCGCCGTTATAGCGAGAGAGGGCGGTGATGGCCGTCTGGGCATCCCCAAGCGTGCCCCCGACCTTCCCCTTAAGCTCTTCTCCTGCGTGGATGGCAGAGTCAAGCAGGGTATTAAAGACGGCGCCACCAGCATCGGGCTCGGAAGTACCTAGTTCTCGACCAGAGACGAGAGACCCTGTGGGGTTATTGTCGGCCTCGACAAAATGGATACCCGCCAGGATCTCACAGGGCACACCGGTTGTTTTTTCGGCAGCGGCATAGGTGTTCATAAGCTCGGGAGTCAAGTTGGGCTGGATACTAGAGGTGAAATAGGCGGTGCCCTTGGCCCCAGAAGATTGGTAAGGACTCCCCTCGATGAGTTTGGCAAAGAGTGCGCCGTCACAAGTGCCTTCGGGAACGGTGGTAGATGCCTGATCACAACCGATGCGAGTGCCTAGGGCATAGGCCTCGATACTCGTCTCTAGCTGGGCGGAAAACATATTATCAGCACAGGAGTAGTAACCCAAGTGACGTTGAGCGTCGCCGGGACCCAAACTTTTGCCTCCGAAAAGGAGAGTGGCACTGTCGTCGATAACGTTGCTGATACCCTCGTTGTGCTCTTTGGCTGATTCTAGCTCAGCGGATGTATCGCGGGCATCGTAGACGGGTTGTTTGATTTCGGAAATGCTCTGACCCATTGCGTCAGGGATGGTGATTAAGTGGTATTTGATGGGCTCTACTTCATCGACTTTTTTACCCCAAATCAAGTTAACAATCGCTTGTAAGACCCCGACAGGGAATGATCCACCCTTTTCTTTGGACAAATCTGGCTGGAGTATGTAGCCCGGACAGTTTTTATCACCGCCCAAGTACGAGGGGGTGTCGAGATAATCGTATATATAGCCGAGAGCGCCAATGGTTAAGTCGGGATATTTGGGCATATGTTTGAGACAAGGATCTTTAATTTCTTTATCGAGTCTGGCGACGATTTTGGTAGGAGTAGCCTCAACCGAGGCAGAACCGGCGAAACGAACTAGCTGGTTATTCTCCGAGATATCCTGGAAAACTTGGATCGCGTAGTCTAGTTGGTTGCTCAAATAAAGATCGTCAAGTGCCGCACCATATGCTTGAGAGATCGAGATGTCGCCATAGAGGGCGTTGGCGTTACCCAAGAGCTCTTGGAGTTCGCGAGCGAGGGGGCAGCGAAGACCGGGACAACAGAGATCCCAGACACAAATAGAGCCACGCACATAACCCTGGCGGAAAGAAGGGCTATATAGGGGGACCTGGGAGAGATCGGTTAACCAACTAGGGGATGACTTGCCAGTACTTGCGGTCTTGATAGAATCGCAAATCAACTTTCGCTCGCTAGAGGCCGTGGAGAGATTTTCTAATACGCCATTATTGAAAAAAAATTCGTCGGTAGAATCCACGATGACTTGAGCTGATTGGAGGAGATCACCAGGGATTTCACCAGAGATGGCGATGAGTGTTTTCCCGTTCTTGGTTTTATATCCCCAATCCACCCAGCCTAGAGGCCACTCTCCAGTGGCGGCGAGCGTGGACTTGCTTTGTTTGGCACGCGTGAGCACCATGAGCTGTTTGGTAGAGATGTCACATAAGCTGAGACCGAGGAAATGCGACCCCCAAGTGATGGCGTTGTCGGTGCCGAAGTTGCCGTATAAAAGCGCCTCGTTTTGGATTTTGGGGTAGGTGAGACCAGAAAAAGAGGGAGCGCCTTGACTAGCGGGGGGACTAGAGGAAGTCGGGCGATTCTCGGCGGAGAAGTCAGTAGCTTTGATGTCGCTCTTGATTTGAGGGTGTTGGAGATACTCACATTTACCATCGATGACCTCTCCCTCAGCCGCATCACTAGCAGGTCGCTCTAGCTTGCAAGACCCATTGTTGGAGACGGCAGTGTAGGCAACTTGACCATCGTCGTCTCCACCCTTGTGACAGATGTCTACTTCACCCCCGTCACAACTATCGCCCGCATTGTTGCAGTAATAGTCGCGTCTATCAGCTTCTGGTCCTGAACAAATCTTGAGGTTTTGATAATTACGGGAGCGATCTCGATTTTCGTAAACTTTAAGCTCGGGGGCTTTGATGTACCTGAAAAGCGGGAAGATATTGTCAAAATAATATGCTTCGGGAGGGTTGCCCTCTAGAGAGAAGGGGGGG
>CAYFZD010000022.1:0-9645 GCA_964347565.1 uncultured Pseudomonadales bacterium
CCCAGTCTTAACCAAAGCCATCCAAGAACAGCAACTGCAGATCGACGAGATCAAGTTGAGCAGTGCCAGCGCGAATATTAGCCAAAGTGACTGGAGCAGTCTTATCACTCTGGTCGATACCCTTGTGTCAAAACTTGACGCCTGGGCAACCAAATTCACGACCAAACAATTGTGTATTGACGACGAAACTGGCGAGGTCTGTATCACCAAGACTGACCTGCAAAATCTCCTCGACAACCTACCTAGTCCAACTCCATCCGCCTCTTCGTCCGCTTCACCAGTTGCGAGCCCATCACAGTTACCAATAGTTAGTCCTAGTTTGACCCCCTCCCCAACGGCTAGTGACAGTGCTATACTTTCGCTATGAAGAAAACAATTTTTGCGTTCTTGATCATTATACTGATCGCCGCCGGGGCTGGTGGCACCTATTATTTCTTCACCAAATATCAGGATGCCAAGTTTGCCCTCGACAACCCCGAAGTCATCGCCCTAAACGAAGTCAAAGCCATTACCGACAAGCTTGGCCAACTAATCGAGCTACCATCTGACGAAGAGCCCTCGGTCGCGACCGTTCTCGACAAAGAAAAACTTATGGACCAGGCTTTCTTCGCCAAATCCGAAAATGGCGACAAGGTCGTCATCTATACCAAAGCCAGTAAGGCGATCCTCTACCGTGAAAGTATCAACAAAATCATCGAGGTAGCCCCCATTAGTATCACTCAACCAGAAACTACCCCCGCACCAGTCCGACCTACTCCTACCCCCACCCCCGATCCACAAGAATAATCGGGCACATTTGCTACAATCTCTCTGTGCAAAAGAAATATAGCGATCTAATTCTCACAGGCTCCATTAGCATCGATCGCATCATGAATTTTCGTGGTCGCTACCAAGATATGATCCAGGCTGACAAGCTCCATGTCCTCTCCCTCTCTATCCTGATCGATAGCTTGACTCATTCCCGAGGTGGCACTGGTGCCAATATTGCCTACTCATCCGCTCTCCTTGGTGACCAACCAATCCTCCTTGGCTCTGTGGGCCACGATGCTAAAGCATATGTAGACGATCTATCCACTCTGGGAGTCGACACCTCGCACGTCTTCTTTAGCGATCTGCCGACTCCCACCTTCACCGTACTGACCGATAGCGACAACAACCAAGTAGGAGGTTTCTACCCAGGAGCCATGTCGGACATTTCGCATCTTTCTCTCAAACCTTGGTACGACCAAAATCCTCTCGTGGTGATCTCTGCCAACGACCCTCTCGGTATGGATCACTTAGTCAAGGAATGTATCGCTCACAAACTCGATTATGTCTACGACCTGGGCCAACAGGTTACCAACATTACGATCAAACAGATGAAGCTAGGGTTGTCCCACGCCAAGATACTGTTTGTGAATGACTACGAGCTTGGAGTGATTTGCGCTCGCACAGGTTACTCAAAAGCGGAGCTAGAAGCGATGATTCCACTAGTCGTCACCACACTGGGCAAAGAGGGGACAGAGATTGCTGGTGAGATCATTCCCGCACTCAAAAATATTGAGGTCGTAGACCCTACCGGTGCCGGCGACGCCTACCGAGCCGGCTTCCTATACGGCTATTTGCGGAAGTATGATCCTGATACCTGTGCGCGCCTTGGTTCCGTGGTCGCCAGTTACACCATCTCGCTCCGTGGTACCCAAACTCACACTTTTTCCCTTGCAGAAGTGAAAGAAAAATACTATAGTGCATACGGGAGAAAATTATGAATGACTATAAAATCAAAGATCTAAAGCTAGCAGGATGGGGTCGTGATGAGATTACTCTAGCGGAAGCAGAAATGCCCGGACTCATGTCTCTTCGTAGAGAATTTGGCAAGAAAAAACCTCTCCAAGGTGCTCGCATCAGTGGCTCTCTCCACATGACCATCCAGACTGCGGTCCTCATCGAAACTCTCAAATATTTAGGTGCGCAAGTACGCTGGGCATCTTGTAACATCTTTAGTACCCAGGACCACGCCGCCGCCGCTATCGCCAAAGCTGGGATCCCAGTCTTCGCCTGGAAAGGGGAAACTGAAGCAGAATACTGGTGGTGCACCGACCAAACTCTGAAATTCAAGGGTGGACTTGGGCCCAACTTGATCGTCGATGATGGAGGGGATCTCACGGCTCGGATTCATACAAAGTTCCCTAAACTCCTCAAAGAGTTAAAGGGAGTGTCTGAGGAGACCACAACTGGCGTCCACCACCTCTACAAGATGCTGGAAAAAGGTGAGCTAAAAATCCCGGCGATCAATGTCAATGATAGTGTGACCAAATCCAAGTTCGACAATAAATACGGCTGCCGCGAATCCTTGACGGATGCCATCAAGCGCGCTACCGATGTCATGCTCGCTGGCAAGGTGGCAGTTGTGGCCGGGTTTGGTGACGTAGGCAAGGGTAGCGCCGAGTCACTCCGAGGTTTTGGTACTCGCGTACTCATCACTGAAGTCGACCCAATATGCGCGCTCCAGGCACTCATGGAAGGGTACGAGGTTGTCACTATGGAAGAGGCCGTCAAAGAAGCCGATATTTTTGTGACCGCCACAGGCAACAAAGATATCATCACTATCGAACACATGAAAAAAATGAAAGACACAGCCATAGTCTGCAATATCGGGCACTTCGACGTCGAGATCCAGGTCGACGCGCTCAATAAATTCAAAGGCATCAAAAAACACGAAATCAAGCCACAAGTTGACCTCTATACATTCCCCGACGGCCACCGCATCATCTTGTTGGCTGAGGGTCGCCTCGTGAATCTAGGGTGTGGCACCGGCCATCCCAGTTTCGTCATGTCCAACTCTTTCACTAACCAAGTTCTCGCCCAACTCGAGCTATGGACCAAAAAATACGAGGTGGGTGTCTATCGCCTCCCCAAGCATCTAGATGAGAAAGTCGCCGCTCTCCACCTGGATCAACTGGGCGGTAAGCTGACCAAACTGAGTAAAGACCAAGCAAAATATCTCGGCGTCTCCTCCTCTGGTCCCTTCAAACCCGACCACTATCGGTACTAACCTCCGCTCCTAGAAACAAAACCCGAAACCATGCTATACTAATATGCATGAAATTTACCCTTAAGTCAGAATTTTTGCCCGCCGGTGACCAACCTGAGGCCATCAAGGCCCTCGAGGACGGGGTCACGTCTGGGGCACGTGACCAGGTTCTCCTAGGCGTGACAGGCAGTGGTAAGACCTTCACTATGGCCAATGTCATCAAGGATCTCAACCTGCCCACTCTCGTGATCTCCCACAACAAAACGCTCGCTGGCCAGCTCTACCAAGAGATGCGAGAATTCTTCCCCGATAACGCCGTTTCCTATTTCGTCTCCTACTACGACTACTACCAACCAGAGGCTTACGTACCAAGTAGCGATACCTATATCGAAAAAGAAGCCACCATCAACGAGCGCATCGACAAGCTCCGCCTCCAGAGTACCACCAACATCATGACTAGAAACGATGTGATCGTAGTCGCCTCCGTCTCCTGCATCTACAACATCGGTGATCCCCGGGAATACGGCAAATATGAGCTTCCCATTTATCTGGGGTTAAAGACTGACTGGAAAACGCTGGGGGAGAAATTGATCAGTATGCAATACGATCGCTCCGACTACGAGTTCTCTCGTGGTTCCTTCCGAGTCCGTGGTACTACCATGGATATCTACCCCGCCTACCAGGATGTCGCTTATCGCATAGAGTTTGGGATGAACGCTGTCACCTCTATTACTGCCTTTGACCCAGTCTCTGGCAAATCCGTACCTGAGACTATCGGCAAAACAGGGATTGTCATCTACCCCGCCAAGTTATATCTCGTCAACGGGGAGCGTTTCCAAAATGCCGAAGGCGCGATCCGAGCCGATCTCGCTAACGAATATCAAGCATTCAAAGATCAAAATAAGCTCGTCGAAGCTCAGCGGCTCTTGCAGCGTACGAACTATGATTTAGAAACCCTCAAAGAACTGGGGAACGTAAATGGGATCGAGAACTATTCCCGCTACTTTGACGGCCGACTTCCTGGGGAGCGCCCGTTCTGTCTCCCTGATTTCTTCTCTTACGCCTATGGTAACGAGTGGCTCTGTATCATCGATGAGTCCCACATGACTGTCCCCCAGATTAGGGGTATGTTCAACGGAGATCAGGCGCGCAAACGTACGCTCATCAACTACGGCTTCCGATTGGAGGCAGCGATCGACAATAGGCCACTCAAATTCGACGAATTTTATGACCTCGTACCCAAAACGATATATGTTTCGGCTACCCCCAACGAATGGGAAATAGAAAAAGCGAAGGGTCACGTCGTTGAGCAACTTGTCCGCCCGACCGGCATCGTCGATCCCGAGATCGAGATTCGCTCTAGCAAAAATGAGATAGAGGATGTGATCAAAGAGATCAAAAAGCGCGCACTCCTGGATGAACGTGTTCTTGTCACCACCCTCACCAAAAAAACTGCCGAAGATTTATCTGGTTATCTCACCGAACAAGGCATCAGGGCCAAATATCTCCATTCTGACGTCAAAACTCTCGAGCGCACCGATATCCTCGATGCCCTGCGCAAAAATGAGTTTGACGCTCTTATCGGCGTCAATCTCTTGCGCGAGGGTCTCGATCTCCCTGAGGTCACGCTCGTGGCGATCCTCGACGCTGATCGCGAAGGCTTCTTGCGCTCTCGCGTCTCCCTCATCCAGACCATGGGACGCGCCGCGCGCAACATCAAGGGGGAAGTAATACTGTACGCAGAATCTATTACGGGGTCAATGAGAGCCGCCATCGAAGAAATCCGTCGACGTCGCAATTATCAGCTCGCCTACAACAAAAAGCTTGGGATCAATCCGCAGACCATCATCAAGCCACTACGAGAGAAAATAGTCGAAGGAGAGGTAGATGATCTTGCCTGGCAGGGCATAGAGGAAAAATCTACCAGTACCCTGATGGAGTTAGACGCGAGCTCCCTCACTCCCACCGACCGGGCCAAATGGATCAAGCGGCTCGAAAAGGATATGAAAAAGCTAGCCGAGTCCATGCAGTTTGAGACCGCGATTGCCGTGCGAGACAAAATTCGCGAATTAAAAGGAGAGAAAATTTGAGAATTTGAGAATTAAACATATGCAACAATATATTTCCGTTCGCGGAGCTCGCCAACATAATCTCAAAAACATTGACCTCGATATTCCCAAATATCAATTCGTCGTTATGACAGGCGTTTCAGGTTCAGGCAAATCTTCACTTGCATTCGACACTATCTACGCCGAGGGCCAGCGTCGCTACGTCGAGTCCCTCTCTAGCTACGCCCGTCAATTCCTAGGGTTAATGGACAAACCCGATGTCGACCGGATCGATGGCTTGTCCCCAAGTATTTCGATCGACCAAAAGACCGTTTCGCACAACCCCCGCTCTACTGTGGGTACGACCACGGAGATCTACGACTATCTCCGTCTCCTCTTCGCCCGCATTGGCCATCCCAAATGCCCCAACGATGGAACCGAGATCAAGAAACTCTCCCTCGACGAGATGACTGCACTCGCACTCTCAGAAATAGAGACTCAGGTTAATTCCGTCAAAAAAGTCCCGCATCTCTTTACGATATTGAGCCCTGTCGTCCGCAACAAAAAAGGGGAGTTTAGAGATCTGTTCGACAACTTGCGCTCCAAGGGTTTTACCAAGGTGATTGTTGACGACAAAGATTTTAATTTGAGCGATGACTTCGATCTGCTAAAAACCAATCCACACACTATCCACGCTGTCATCGATGTAATTAGCGTCACTCACAATGATCTCAAAGACATTGTGTTCGTGAGCAATCTCAAAACTCGCCTAAATAACTCTATTGAGCAAGCCACCAAACTCTCCGTTGGACTAGTCATACTGAAAACCAAAGAGTTGGAGATCCTCTATTCCGAGAACTACGCCTGCCCGCTCTGTGGTCACTCCCTGCCAGAGATCGAGCCCCGCATGTTCAGCTTCAATTCACCCCTAGGAGCGTGTGAGACCTGCAAGGGCTTAGGTAATATTCAAAAAATTGATCCAGCCAGGGTGATTAACCCACGCCTCTCCTATAGTGAGGGTGGCATCCTCCCGCTCAATAGACTGCTTATGTATGAGACTTGGTATACGCGGCTGATCAAGACAGTGGCGGAAGAAGAAAATGTGAGTTTGGTTACTCCCCTAGGTGATCTCTCAGCCCGCGAAATGAAAGTTTTGCTCTATGGTACAGGTAAAAAATATGTGGTTGCCGGCACCAATAAACAGGGTAGGCCTACCAAAATCACCGAAGTTTGGAACGGGATCCTCAATCGTCTCGAAGAGAAATATTTTGAGACTCAGAGCGAGTGGTCTCGCCTCGACTTGGGTCAGTATATGAAAGAAGAGCTCTGTCCCACTTGTCTAGGCGCCAAACTCAAAAAGGAAGTCTTATCCATCACCGTAGATGGTCTCAATATCAATGAGATGACTCATCAATCTGTTTCACAACTCCAAAAATATTTTGCCAATGAGCTCAAAGCAAGCCTCAATCCCTACGAACAGCAGGTCGGGGAGGGGATTATCAAAGAAGTCACTTCACGCCTCACTTTCCTCCACAACGTCGGCCTAGGCTATCTCGACCTCGCCAGGCAGAGTAAAACTCTCTCTGGCGGTGAACAACAACGCATTCGGCTGGCTTCTCAAATCGGTACCGGTTTGACCGGCGTGCTCTACGTACTGGATGAGCCCAGCATTGGTCTCCACTCACGCGATGTGGATGCCCTCATCGCCTCGCTCAAACGTCTTGTGGACCTAGGTAACACCCTCATCGTCGTCGAGCACGACGAAGAGACCATCCGCAGTGCTGACTACGTCGTGGAGCTCGGCCCCGCCGCGGGGATTCACGGAGGCAAGCTGACCGCGCAGGGGACAGTAGAGCAAATCTCAAAAGACAAAAACTCGGTGACCGGTGCCTATCTCTCTGGATCCAAAAAAATTCCTGGCCAGATCCTTCCCCTCACTACCACTCAAGGGATTCTCAAACTCTACGGCGCCCGCTCTCATAATCTCAAAAATATCAATCTCGAGCTACCCCTAGGCAATTTGATTGGCGTCGCTGGGGTTTCTGGGGGTGGTAAATCCACGCTCATTACTGAGACTCTCTATCCTGCCCTCAAATACCATCTCGATGGGACTTTTTCTGATCACATGGGGGCACACGATCGCTTAGACGGCTTCCATTACCTCAAATCCACCTATCTTGTCGACCAGTCACCCATTGGCCGCACACCTCGCTCTAACCCTGCCACTTATGTGGGCTTTTTTGATGATATCCGTGATCTCTTTAGCGCAACCCAAGATGCCAGACTTAAGGGCTTTGACAAGGGTAGATTTAGTTTCAATATCAAAGGGGGGAGGTGCGAGAAATGCCAGGGTGGGGGAGTCATCAAGATCGAGATGCAGTTCCTCCCCGATGTCTATGTCACTTGTGATGTCTGCGAGGGTAAACGTTATAACGAAGAGACGCTTAGCATCAAATACAAAGCCATGACTATTTTTGATATTCTCAATATGACGCTCGAGGACGGCGCCTCTTTTTTCAAAAATTATCCGCGTATTTATCGCAAGCTCCAGCTCCTGGTGGACGTTGGTCTGGGATATCTTAAGATCGGTCAGCCCGCCCCCACCCTCTCTGGTGGTGAGGCCCAGCGCATCAAACTCGCGCACGAACTAGGGAAGAGGGAGGGCAATAACGCACTCTATATCCTCGATGAACCCACGACCGGACTCCATTTTGACGATATCAATAAACTCATGGTGACGCTCAAGCGGCTGGTGCTAAAGGGCAACACCGTGGTCGTGATCGAGCACAATCTCGACGTGATCAAAAATTGTCAGTACCTCGTCGATCTTGGCCCCGAGGGCGGCGACGCCGGCGGCCAACTCGTCTTCCAGGGCCCCACCCAGGATATCCTAAAAGTTAAGGATTCCTACACCGCCAAATATCTCAAGAAATATCTCTAACCCTTACCAAGCTGAGAGAGGGGTTATCGACCTCACAGCCCAACCACCAAGCATCGGGATGACTTGACTTGTCTCCGCATCCAAGATTTGACCTCTCTCATCTCCTCGCGCTACCTCAAGCTTAGACGGCAACTCCACGGCTGCGAATTTTGCTATTTGATCGGGTGCCACTTGCCAGAAACAATTATCTTCTCCTCCTACAAAGACATTACCCTCGACTTGGAAAGGAGGATGTCCGACAAACTCAAATAAAGGCACCATTATGAGATAATTCTACTTGATGAGTCAACTCACCTGGGCTACTATTACTGATTTTCACGACGCACCCGGCACCTGCGGGGTATATCAGTACTGGATAAATGACGAGCTTCTCTACATCGGCAAAGCGATAAATCTCAAAGCCAGGCTCAGTAGCCACGCCCAAAACGCGAAGTTGGACGCCAAAGAAGCCGCCATCGTGGCAGGGGATACCATCAAATATGCGCTCTGCGACAGTGAGTATAAAGCCCTTATGCTCGAGTCCGAGCTAATCAGGAAATGGAAACCACCTCACAACCGAGCCTGGAAAGACGATAAAAGTTATTTATATATCGTGATCGACCTGGCCGATCCCTTCCCCCGTCCCCGCCTAGCTCGCGCGCATGACCTACCACCCGGCAAACTGTTTGGCCCGTTTCCAAACAGCAAGATCGCAGAAGAAGTCTTGTCCGCCATCCGTCGGCTCATTCCCTTTTGCATGGCCAAGAAAGTCGGCCAACATCCCTGTTTCTACTCCCGCATCGGCCTCTGCAATCCCTGTCCTAGCACAATCAAAACCAGCGAAGAAAAACGCCGCTATCGTACCCAAATCCGACAAGTAATTAGGATACTGGAAGGAAAGGTTGAGCCCGTTATTAAAAATCTCATCGCTCAGATGAAATCCGCTTCCGCTTACCAAGAATTCGAAACTGCTCTGTCTCTTCGCACCAAGATCGAGCGCTTCACTCGCTTCATCTCCACCCACAGCTTTACCGATCGCCATTTCTCCTACAACAACTCATCCGCCAAAGTCGCCGCCCTCGAGGAGTTGCTCCTACTTTACAAGGTCTCTCCTTGTAAGATGCAGCGTATCGAATGCTTTGACGCGTCTAATTCGGCAATGCAAGATTCTACAGTCTCCATGACAGTGATGACTGACGGACTGCTAGACAATGGGCAGTATCGTCGATTCAAGATCAAAAATCCGCGCGCCAATTCTGATTTTGACAGATTAGACGAAGCCATCACTCGTCGACTTAAGAACACTTCGTGGCCAAAACCTGATCTGATCGTCATCGATGGGGGAGTACCTCAACTGCGTCGCCTCCAACGTATATTTGACCAGTTACCAGAACCCATTTTCTATCTCGGCCTCGCCAAACACCCCGACCGATTAATTCTCCCACAAAACAACTCGTTTACCTCTCTCAAACTCGCCTCCGATAACCCCGGTCTCCAACTCTTGGAGCAACTGCGCGACGAGGCACATCGCTTCGCCAATGCCTATCGCAAAATCCTGCAGCGCAAACGAACTAAGTTATAATAAGTTTACCCTGAGCATAGTCGAAGGGCATCCGTAGCTCAACTGGATAGAGCGTTTGTCTTCGGAACAAAAGGTTGGTGGT
>CAYFZD010000023.1:0-9589 GCA_964347565.1 uncultured Pseudomonadales bacterium
GGGTGGGGGTGGCGGCGAGCTGGGATTTGAGGGTCAGGTTCTGCCAGTACAAGAAGCCTGCTATTGCTAGAGCGGTAAAAAAGAGAAACGAGAAGAGGAAAATAGGGAACTGGGATCTCTGCGGTGGAGGAGCAACAACGGCTTCGGGAGTAGTAGTAAGAGTAGGTTGGGTTGGAAGAGTTGGCTCAATCATAATGCTTGGATGGATTTGACGATCTCGTCCATTTCTTTAATGATGTCAGGATCGTATTTGGCAGGGACGTAGTAGGCAATACCGCCAATATCGGTGGGAGTGGAGAAGTAGGGACTGTCTTTTTCTTTGCGGCAGAAGAAGATCGTCGATTTATCTCCTTCGTTTTTGTTGAAGTAGCGACGCATGATAATTCCATCTGTCGTGGTTAGCTCAGAGTATTCTTTACTGCGTAAATCTCCTGATGAGCCCTGGAAGTCGGGACTATCTTTGAATAGACACACTGCCCCACCTACGGGTGCTTGGGTAATGCGGATCTCGTAGTTGTTGCGATAGACTGAGACTATGAGCGTGTCTTTGCCCACGAACTCTTCAGTCGCGACCCAAGATTGGGGATATTTAAGGGAGAAGGCTGGGTAGGTAAGTCCCTCGACTTTTTGACTGACATATTCTTTAAGGTCGAGGCCTAGCTGGGTAGTGTCGGTGAGACGGAAACTGGCGAGGGCAGTATGATAATCGCGGATAACTGATTCGTTGGTGATGGCATTCTTGCCTCCCCCAGGGATGAGAGCGAAGGTATAGAGCATGTCCTGGACTTTGACGTAGGTAGTGATGACCTGGAGTCCTACGGCTGGCCATGATTCGCTGCGCTCGAGCGCGTCGTAGTCTCCGACTCTAACTTGAATGGACTTGGTTGATTTGATGGTAGTTGGATTGGCTAAATCCTGCGATGAGAGAAATTCGTCGAGACTGGGGACGACTTTGCCAGCGGTGATTTCGAGAGTGGCCGTACCCTCGACGTCAAAAATCGCGATGTTAGAGAGGAGTGGCGAGTGCTGGATCTCCACCCATTTTTTTGGGAGAGCGAGTTCGTAAAAATACTTGGAGTTCGTATATTTGGGGAAGTCGACGTTCCCTACTACCATGTCACTATCTGAGCGTGTTTTGTCTGTAGTCGTGGTTTTGGCTTTGCCTAAAAAACTGAGGCCGATAGCGAGGGTGACGAGAATGATGGCGAGGGCACCAAAGATGTAGAGGAGTTGGGGTGGTTTCTTGGGCACAAAATCTGTTGGGGCTGTAGGAGGTAAGGGGTCAGTCATTGGTTCCATGAAATACAGTCTAGCAGGTTAGCGTCTTGGACGGAAGCCACCCCCGCCAACATCATTAATTTCTTGGATTTTTTCGGCGGCTCGACAGGTGGCAACGGCTCGTTCGGCATTTCCACTACCTGCTCCACAACCCCTATCATCTCTTCATCCATAGCTCGATTGTAAACAACTCTTGACCTGTAGTCTAAATAATCAAGTGCTTAACACAGCATCAATCACTGCACTTGCCATGATATTTTGAACATCCTCCCACTTTCTTCGGGCTGAACTAGTTCCCATCACTCGACCAAAACGTTCTGTCACTGCGACTAGTTGTTGTGGGCTAAGGTCAAGTACTCCTTCCTCCTCGGGCACAACTTCCTGTAAAGTGTCAAATAATAATACTGCGGCCTGTGGATCAATATTGGACTCACCCGCTCCCCACATCACGCTCGCAACTAATTCCGCAAACGAAATATTCTTAGGACTATTTAACACAGGACGATCAGTCCCTTTTCCGGGAAACCTTGCCAGTAAAACCTGAGCAACCCAATCGAATGGGATTTCCCCTCTACGTTGCATAGCCCCTCCCTCTGGTAATTACCAACATTTGCTTATAGTATAGCAGTTTTGTCTACTTGACTATCGTCTTGGGCGGAAGCCACCTCGGCCCGCTCCGCCGGATCGAGGCGAGTCACCACCGCGACCACCGAATCCTCCAGAGCGCTCGCGAGGAACATCGGGTTTGAGCTCAGAGAGCGGGATCATCGAGAGATCGGTGCGACCCATGTCGTCGGTCCCTTTGACAAAGACGTGGACGATGTCCCCTTCTTTGACAATACTGGCGGCATCTTGGACGTACTCTTTGGACATGCGCGAGACATGCACGAGGCCTTGCTTGCCAGGGAGAAACTCGACGAATGCCCCGTATCCCTCGACACGAGTTACTTTGCCGTCGTACTCTTCCCCTGCTTCGGCGACGTGTGTCATGCCTTTGATCCAAGTGACTGCCTTGTCCATTCCGACTGGGTCAATTCCTGAGACGGTGACTTTGCCAACGCCTGTTGAGTCGTCGATGTCGACTTGAGCACCTGTCTCACTCATGATGAGTTTGATGTTCTTGCCTCCTGGTCCGATGACCTCACCGATTTTGTCGGTTGGGATCTCAAACTGGACGATCTTAGGAGCATATTTGGACATTTCTTTACGAGGTTCTGGAATAGCTTTGAGCATCACTTCCATGATCTCTAGACGTGCTACTTTGGCTTGCGCCAGAGCCTTTTCTAAGACTTCGAAAGAAATGCCTTTGACTTTGATATCCATCTGGAGGGCGGTGATACCATCTTTGGTACCGGCGACTTTGAAATCCATGTCGCCGACGTGATCTTCGATGCCAGCAATATCAGTCAAGACGACCGATTTCTTGCCGTCAAACATGAGACCCATGGCAATACCGGCCACCGGTTTCTTGAGGGGCACGCCTGCGGCCATGAGGGCCATACAGGAGCCACAGACAGAAGCCTGAGAGGTAGAGCCATTGGAGCTCATCACCTCAGAGACAACCATTATTGTGTAGGGGAAATCGATCTCGGCGGGGAGCATAGGCATGATGGCCCGCTCAGCGAGGGCGCCGTGGCCGATCTCGCGACGGCCGGGGGCACCAAACCTACCCGTTTCACCGGAGGCGTAGGGAGGCATGGCATAGTGATGGATGTAGTGTTTGACGGTCTCAGACTCCATGGTCTCTAAGATCTGACCAAGAGAGGGAGCGCCAAGGGTAGCGACGGATAAGACCTGGGTCTCGCCGCGCTTGAACATGGCACTTCCGTGGGTACGAGGCAAGAGATCAACTTCGGCCTCGAGCTCGCGGATTTCTGTCAACTTGCGACCGTCGATGCGGAGTTCTTTTTCGATAGTAGTTTTTCTGGTTTCTTCGCCTAGGACATCATGGATGATCTCATAGAGCTGTTTACTATCAAGTTTTTCTGCATATTCAACTTTTAGAGGCGCTAGAAAACTTTCGATCAGGCCATCTTCGCTACCTGGCTTGCCCAATTTGGCGGCCAAGTCCTTGCGGATTTTACCGGCCACTTCTTCGCGTAACTCTGTGGGGATAGTCTCAACGATGGTAAATTCTTGTTTGGCTTTGCCGATCTTTTTCTGAAGATCCAAAATCACAGTGACAATTTTTTTAATTTCTTCGTGGGCAAATTTCATGGCGGCGAGAGTTTCTTCTTCGGTCGCCTCATTGGCACCAGCCTCGACCATCACAATAGCGTCAGCGGAACCTGTGACCACCAAATCCAACTTGGATAGTTTGCGATCTTCGTAGGTAGGATTGGCCACATATTTACCATCGATCATGCCCACGCGCACGCCGGCAATGGGACCTTCCCAGGGAATGTCAGAGACAGAGAGGGAAGCAGAGGTGGCTACTAATCCTGGCATGTCGGCGTCGTTAGTTCCGTCGGCGGAGAGAACCGTGGCGATCACTTGGACATCACGTTTGACTGATTTGGGGAAGAGCGGACGAATGGAGCGGTCGATGATGCGGCCTTTTAAGACGGCTTCGTCACTAGGTCTGCCATCGCGTTTGACCCAGCGACTACCCTTGATCTTGCCACCCGCATAGAGCTTTTCGGCGAAGTCGACGGAGAGGGGGAAATAAGAGAGCGTAGTTTCGCTTTTGCCCATCACGGTCGTGACGTGCACCATGGTCTCGCCGTAGGTGACGAGGATAGCGGCATTGGCTTGCTCTGAGAATTTACCGTACTCTAACTTGAGATCACGTCCACCGACATTGACACTAACTGAAGTAATTTTTCGCATGAGATGTTTAACTGGTTACTTGCTGAGGCCGAGACTCTTGATCACGCTCTGATAGCGTTCTATGACGCTACCCTTGAGGTAAACAAGCAGTCGACGACGTTTGGACACCATTTTGAGGAGTCCGCGGCGAGAATGATTGTCCTTTTTGTGAAGCTTCAAGTGCTCTGTAAGCTCCTTGATGCGCTCAGTCAAGAGGGCAATCTGCACCTCGGGAGAACCAGTGTCTCCTTTCGTTGTTGCAAATTTTTTAATAATGGTTGTTTTGCTGTCAGTTTTTAGCATAGCTGGGTATGTATTGTAGCTGATCTCAGACGATCTGGCAATGGCAATTTTATTTATTAGTTGGATTTGCCAGTAAAGATCTTGGGTTTGGTCCAATCATCCTTGGGGGCTATGGCGGGTGAGACTGGAACACCATGATCGATGATGGGCATGTCGGCGACAATCTTGGCCTCACGGGCGGGGAGGGTCGCGGTCTGGCGACGAGCGCCGGCGCGATAGAGGACAGCGAGAGCCTCAAAAGTATCGGCAGTCATGTTTGGGGTGCTTAGTCCATTGGTGGCGGACTCGATCCCCTGCATGAGGTTGTTCGCAATATCAATATCGAGAGGGAGAGCGAGCTCTTTGAGGAGCGCGGTCACAAGCTCAGAACAGCTCGAGCTAGGATCGGTCAAGTTCGTGCCACCAAAAGTGCCGACTTGGTTGCTCAAGTTGACGAGTTTATCGGGAGTAAAGAGCGCGGGTTCTTTGGTAACTAGTTCACCTAGATCACCAAGATCAGCGGCGCCCATCACAATGACGAGGTCGGCAGAGGCACCGGAAGAAGAGAATTTGACCTGGCTCTCTGTGATAGGGGTCGCACCAGGAGCGGGATTGATGATCAAGTTGAGGTGACCACCTTCGGTATTACTGGTGACTTTGTCGATGGCGTTCTCGGGAACGTCAAGGGTTATCACGAGGTTGTTGCCGCTTAAGGTAGAGGTAATTTTATCGAGTCCCACCAGATGTGAATCACGGACGATGGGGAGGCTGGAAGAGGTCAGGGTAATTTTTTTGCCACTTTGTTTGAGGGAGAGATAGAACGCAAGAGAAGCGGCGACCACATCCTGGGAAGCGTCGACTGGGAGGACAAGTAGGAGAGACTGAGCAGAGCTCACTTGAGATTTGAGTTTGGCGAGTTCGTCATTCATAAGCTATAAGAATTGCTCGTTATTTAATCGTCGAGCTTTTTCTTATAGGCTATTATAGCGTCTTTTAGCTGGACGTCAAGGTTGGGGGAGAGAAAGATGCCACACTCCTTGCCAGCCTCGACTTTTTTCACCTCATCTTTACCTATGCGCAGACTACGAATCTTGGCATTTTTGGAGGTATCCCCTCTTTGGAGATGGACAGTGTCCCCTACCTCTATTCGACCTGAGACGATAGAACACCCAGCAATATGATCACCGTTGATCTCAAAAACCTTAATCACACTGGCTACACCCAACTCTTCTTCGTCAATCGTGGGCTCCATCAGCTTGAGGATTTTTTTCTCGATATACTCGAGTAATTCGTAGATAATCTGGTAGGTTTTGAGGACGACTCCTTCAGCTTGCGCCAGCTTAAGCACGCTCGAGCTCGCTTTAACATTGAAACCTAAGATGAGTGAGCCCGTAGCGAGGGCGTGGAGGACATCGGACTCGCTGATGGCACCGGTGTCGCTCGTGATGATTTTGACTTCGGTGGCAAAACTGCCCTTGATAGCCTCGAGAGAGCCGGCAGTATCAGCCTTGAGGATAACTTTTAGTTCGCGAGTTTCAGTTGGAGAAGCGAGCAGGTCAGATCCAGCTGCAGGGGATTCAGACACACCCGGTGTGTGGGCGCCCTTCACACCGGGTGTGAGGGGGACCGGAGCGCCGAGTTTGACGACTTCGCCAACTCTTGGAAGAGAGGTAAAGCCCAGTACCTGGACCGGAGTGCCGGGACTCGCAGATTGGAGGCTCACTCCTGTGTCACTAAAGAGCGCGCGAACTTTGCCCCCGGCTAGCTCTGCACTCACTTGATCACCCACAGAAAGAGACCCTGATTTGACGATGAGAGAGACCAAGACCCCGCGTTTTTGATCCATTTTGGCCTCGATGATGGGAGCCGCCAGAGAACCACTTGGGTCAGCGGACAACTCCTCAAGTTCGGCCAGTAGCAATATAGTCTCGAGTAATTTATCGACCCCCTCGCCGGTTTTGCCTGAGATCAGGATAAAGGGAGTGTTGCCACCGTACCCCTCAACAAAAACTTCATGTTGGGTCAGCTCGGCTTTGACAACCTCGATATTTGCATCTGGTTTATCGATTTTGTTGATGGCCACTACGTAGGGGACGCCAGCGGACTTGATGTGTTTGATGGATTCAATTGTCTGGGGTTTGACACTATCGTCGGCCGCCACGACGAGTACTACCACATCAGCCACACTGGCTCCGCGACTGCGCATCTGGGAAAAAGCGGCATGACCAGGCGTGTCGATAAAAGTAAGTTTTTTGTCTTTGAAGACTGCCTGGTAGGCTCCGATTGACTGGGTGATCCCCCCAGACTCCCCAGCAGCAACTTTGGTGGTGCGGATGTAATCTAATAACGTGGTTTTGCCATGGTCGACATGGCCGAGGATGGCAACTATGGGAGGGCGGGCAATCATTTGGCCTCAGCCGCCTTTTCGGCTTGATAGCGAAGCATTTTCTCGGCTTCCTCAAGAGCCATGTTGCGCTTTTTGTGGAAACGCAGGATGGCCTTTTCGGTTTCTTCAAATCCGCGGACATCGAGGAGGTCAAACGCGGGCTTGACTTCCCCTAGCTTGGCCTCGAGGTCAGCCACGGTGGTGATTTTCATTTCGATCAGGGTATTGCGGAGCTTAGAAGAGAGACCCAAGGCATCGATCTCAAACTGCTCTTCTCCGGAGGTAGATAGCGCGATCTTCGTGGCTTCTGACCCTTTGATATCGATCTTATAGCCAGTGAGCTTGGCGGCTAGACGCGCATTTTGGCCACCCTTGCCAATTGCTAGGGAGAGCTGGTCCTCAGGCACGGTGATGGTCGCTTTGCGCTTGCTCTCATCAATTTCGACACTCAATCCTTCGGCTGGTGCCAAAGCGCCAGAGATATACTCCTTGAGATCTTTGGCGAATTCGATGATGTCGACTTTTTCTCCGTTGAGCTCGTTGATGACGGCTTGGACGCGGATGCCTTTTTGGCCGACACAGGAACCCACCGGGTCGACCCCGTCCTGGGTACTCTTGACGGCGAGTTTGGTACGATGACCAGGCTCGCGCGCGATGGCGACGATCTCGACGGCACCTGAGCCTACCTCGGGAACCTCGCGCGCAAACAGCTCTTTGACGAGCTCTGGGGCAGAGCGGGAGACAATAATGGCCTTGCCTTTGTAGGTCTCGCGAATCTCCTTGATAAATACCGCAATGCGCTGATTGAGGCGATAAAATTCGTTGGGGATAGCCTCGGCGGGGGGCATCATGGCTTGGCCACGACCGATATCCACAACCACGTTGGGGCCGTCGAATCTCAGGATCATGCCGGTGGTCATAGTACCCATTTTGGCTTCGTATTCCCCGATGATGGCATCCTTCTCGGCCTCGCGCACCCTCTGCATGATGACTTGCTTAGCGACCTGAGCGGCGATACGACCGAATCCTGCGGGGGTGGCGTCTTTACCATCTTTGAGGACGGTGATCGCCCCGGTTTCTTCGTCAACATTCACGACATACCCCTCAAGGAGGACGTCTTCGGCTAAGCCTAGATCCCGCTTGAGGGCGGCGAGGAGGGCCTGTTTGATGGACTCGATAACGATAGCAGGATCAATACCGCGCTCGGCACAGATTTGGTTGAGGGCGAGAGCGAATTCTGATTTGGTTTGCGACATAATTCTCCTTATATATTAATAAAGGTGGGTCACCCCACCTTGTCAAATCATTACTACAACA
Organism: uncultured Pseudomonadales bacterium; assembly: GCA_964347565.1. GTDB lineage: Bacteria > Patescibacteriota > Microgenomatia > UBA1400 > UBA12108 > CAJAUT01. Next base: position 8,072 of record CAYFZD010000023.1, read on the forward strand.
GGGGGATTATAACACTTTACTTCAAATCGGAAAAGTCTTCGTCGAGGATCAAGGTACTGTCTAGATCAGCTTCGAGACTAGCGGGATCGGTAGAGGTGGAGAGAGAGGGAGCGGGAGAGTCGCTAACCAGCGGGGACTTTGCTGGGGCGGACTGCTCATCTTTGGCAGCGTCTCCCCTGCCTGGGAAGTATTGATTGAGGACACAGCCACCGAGCAAGAGTGCACAGACAAAAATTATCAATAGTTTTGACATAGGACCTCCTAGTTATCGCTATTTTCTATAGCGGCAGATGCGGCCGGTAAGGCGGGCTTGCTGATTTTCTTGAGTTCTTTGAGAGCGTCTTTGAGAAGAGAGTGAGCGTCTTTAAACAGATCTCGTGCCTCCATGGCGAGATCGCGGGCGGCAAGAGCCGCCGTTTTTTGCTCGCTAAACTTGGCTGGATCTATCGCACGGAAAGCGGCCACCGCGGCCTCTCCTTTGAGCTTGGCTGCCTCTAGTTTGGCTTTGGCGAGATCTAGCTTTGCCTGGGTGGCAGTCGTGTCTTTGTCGGCAGCTTTCAGTGTATCAATGCGTGATTGGAAACGAACTATGATCTTGGAGAGCCGATCGTAATAAAATTTGAAACGACGCTCTAGGCGGCTGGCGTGATTTTCGGCGACGTTACTACGGAACTCCTGGCGAGCTTCACGGTTCTCTTGGCGGATCTCCTGGATAGCAGGGCGCTCGGGCCGGCGACGCTCGACATTTTCGTCAGACTCGGCGTGGGCTAGACCACCAGTTAAACTTAGAACAAAAAGAGCTAAAAATAAGTGTTTCATCATATTACTTCCTCCGCTCTCTCTAATATAGCACAAAGGTTTTGGACTGTTCATTCTTGTTCCCACGGGCATCAAGAATACGGATGGCATAAGAGTGAGAGGAACCTGAGGTGCCCACAAAACAGTAGCGACTCCCGGTAAAGGTGTTCCAATCGGCTGAGTCGACTTTTTGCTCGATCTTGAGGGATGCGTAGGGGGTCACGTTGTCCGTAATGTACTGAGGCAAGAGACAGGTGCCACTGGACCCTTCGTTATTTGGACCTATGAGCGTAAAGTTGGGGGCAATGTTGTCGGCCAGATTTTCCCAGTCGAGACGCGCGACATCGTTGACGTAGTTGGATTCTTTGAGGGATTTGGCGGGATTGAGGGAGAGGCGGGCGGAGTGTTTGCCAATCCCCGTTGTCACGTCGTGACACCAGTCATAGATTTTGCCTGCCTCGAGTCGGTCGATCCAGGACATATTGTCTTCGACCTCGACTTTGTCGTCGAGTGTCATGGTGTATTTAAGATCTTTACCCAGGATCGTTTCATTGGAGACGAAGTGAAAACACACAGTGACGCGGGGAGACCAAGCGGCAGACAATTCATCAAATTGACCCCCTTGGACGGACGTATATTCGCGATTGATCACCCGACCGTCACCCCCGCCATCGTCATAGGTTTGTTTGACACTGGCGCTAGGATTGCCAAAACGAATAT
>CAYFZD010000024.1:0-7865 GCA_964347565.1 uncultured Pseudomonadales bacterium
CTCTTTAATTTGTGCTTGGATGCCCCCTATCTGCTTGTTGAGTTTGGCCACTTCCGACTCTAGTGGAGTAGTTGCTTTGAGTGAAAGTTGCATTTGATTCTGCAAGTCAACGAGTTGTCGCTCTATTTCCTCCAGGCTTTCAGCTCGGGCTCTAGGCTGTGTTACAATTAGAATCGCTATCACAAGGATAATTAACCCCGTATGAAAAAGTTTTTTCCAGAGAGAAAGCATGCTTCTATCCTAACATACTTGCCCGCCCTAGCTTTAGCGATGGCGGGTGTGCTCCTCCTTCTTTTCTCTCCTATTTCCGCTACTGCCCTCGACCCCACCGCCGGCTGCCCAGGTAGTTCTGATACTAACCCTCAGATTTCCACTGGCTTGGGGTGTATTTCCACTTCCACAAGCGGCTTCTCTACCGAACTCTTCAAATTCCTGGCAGGTATTGCGGGAGCGATCTCTCTCGTCATCATGCTCATTGCCACTATTCAGATCATGACCGGGGGTGACAACGCCGAGCAAGTCAAAAAAGGCAAAGAATTGTTCACTGGCGCCATAACTGGCCTGTTATTCATTATTTTCTCTGTCACGCTACTAAAAATTATCGCGGGTGATATCATTAAGCTACCGGGATTCTAATATGGCTGAATTCGTCGACTACACTGGTCTAAACAAAGCGATTGGGATCGGGGGTGGCAAGATCAAGGCCGATACTCTTGGTGATATTATCGGCGGTTTGCTCCCCTATCTCTTGACTCTCGCTGGTCTCATTCTCTTTGGTATGCTCATCGCCGGTGGCTTTACCATGCTCGCAGGTGCCGCCGACAAAGAAGCTCAGGAGAGTGGGAAAAAACAAATCACGAGCGCCCTCGCTGGATTTCTGATCATCTTCCTCGCCTACTGGATCGCCCAAATCCTGCAAGTCATCTTCAAAATAAATATATTGAGTTAAGGTATCTGCGAGTATTTGGTGCAGGAGTATCTCTCAAAGAAAAATATACGGACTGAGCGAAGGCGAAGGAGTTAAAGCAAAATTTTCACCAGAAAATTATTGCGGTTTTTCACTTGAGATGGTACTCCGAACCAAAAAAACGAGCAACCTGTTATTTCCCAAATCTCCTCTGCCTCTTCTGATACTCCTCTATCGCCTTATCTAACTCTGATTCATCAAAGTCCGGGAAGAGGGTCTCCGTAAAATATAGTTCACTATACGCCCCACTCCACATCAGGAATCCAGATGTTCTCTGCTCTCCCCCTGTCCGAATAATGAGGTCAGGATCCGGCATCCCTGCGGTATCTAAATATTTTTCAAATTCTACTCCCCCCTTCTCTATTGCTCTCTTAATTTCATCTCTCCCCCCGTAATTGAGGGCAAACGTCACGGTTATTTTGGTATTCCCCGCGCTCGTCTCCATCGCCTTTTTCATCCCCTCCTGGATATCTGGCGCGAATCGACTTATATCCCCTATCATCTGTAACTTCGCTCCTTTCTGGATGAACCTTTCAACTTTCGTCACCAAGGCTTTACGAAACAGATTCATTAATCCGCTTACCTCATCTTTCTCTCTCCCCCAATTCTCCGTACTAAATGCCCACAGAGTCAAAAATTTCACTCCCAACTCCCCCGCGCGCTCAATAAGGTTCTCTACCACTTTGTCTACCGCATACGCGTGCCCCGCAATATTCGTCAATCCCTGCTTCTTGGCCCACCGCCTGTTCCCGTCCATCATGATCGCCACATGCTGGGGGATATTACTTTTGTCTAACATATCGTTGTCCCTTTCACCTTTTTGCCCATCAAGGCATCTCTTACTCTCCCTGGGATCATGCCACTTACTATCTGGCTACAAATACCCACCTTACTTAAAGCTAAACATTCTTCCACTTTGTGCAACATCCCCCCCGACACATCCACCCCGTTGCTGCCGCCCAAGTGGGCCTTCACGTCCTCAAAGTTCTCTCGTGAAATTTTCTCGTAAATACTTGCCTTACCTTTTTTATATACCCCCTCTTCCGCGCTCACATGGATGACTCTCACGTCATAATTATTGGCAAAGTTCTTGGCTAGCTCGTCAAACACTCTCTCTGTCGAGTAAACGATGCAACCTTTCGCTTCATCAACCATCACGTCGCCGTACACCAGCGGCACCATTTGGTTAGCCAACAAATCGTTGATCGGGTCTAAAAAAGTCTTTTTGGTTATGCCATTTTTTACACTCATCAAAGATGATGGTGCAAACGAAAAAACTGGTATATTCGAGGTTAAGAGTTGTTCGAATACTATTTGATTCAATTTGACTGCGTCCCATCTCACCCACCCCATCCCTATCCGACTTTGTTCATCAACAAATCCCTCCATCGTCCTATATTTGTGAGCAGAGTAATGGGCAAAACTCCCCGCTCCATTCCCTACTATCAACTTGGTCTCGCCGAGCTTATTCCACGCTTCCCCAATCTCTCTCGCTAGCCTAGATAAAACTTCTTCTCGTAATCCATACTGTACTGTCTTATCCGTGATCACCCCTCCACCAATTTTTAAAAGCACTAGATTAGGTTTCATATTTCACTCGGCCTTTCTATATTTTGCATCAAATAATAAATTATTCTATCTCGCTCTCTTAATTCAATCCCTACATCCATATCTATTGCCCTGCCCTCCCTTAATTGAAGTTCCATTTCTCTATTTAACACTAACCAATATACAGACACAGCCACCAACATTGTCTCTCCATTAGCTCTTTGATGATCAATTAAAGTTCCGACTCCTGCTGGAACAAAATTTGCTGCTTCAAAATCGATTTTTGTCTCTTCCTTTGCCTCCCTCACCAGTTCGTCCAGCTGATCCGTAGTCTCACACAATCCCCCCACAAACTGTCTTAGCCCTTCAATTGGCGTTCTTGCTCCGCCAATATTCCAACCTAGCTTTTCCCGCTTATTAGCATTTTCTCCATCCCAAATCGCAAGCACCTTTCCATCCATTGTTATTGGCACAGCCACTACACCCTCGGCTCTTGGTGTCATATCAACCCAACGGATTGTCTTCTAATGAAAAATGAAAAAATCCGTAATCATCGAGTCCCGTACTCCCGTCTGCAATCGCTAAACATTCTTGACCGCATACATATGCAATATAATCCCCCCCAGCTCTCGCCCTAGTTACAAAAATGCCATCGACCATTAAGTTAAATGGCCACTCTGCAGCATTCTTAGCAATGGCCTCACGATGTCTATCTTGCAGGAGTTCAAAATCTCCTAACCATCTAGTCATAAAGTCTCCTCCACAAACCTCGGATCATTAATAATCATTTTGTGCCATGGCGAATAAATCTCGGGGTTCTCCTCGATATCTCTCTTCAGCTCCTCCCACTCAATCCATTTATAATCACTCGCCTCGTCTGGGTTTGGAGTCACCTCCCCATCCCACTCTCCCACAATTACTGTATCTAGTTCGTTCTCGCACCAGCCAGGAAGCGCAGGATCGGGGGCTTCGTAGCTAAACTGGTACAAAATCCGCAGATCTTTTTGATCGATCTTGATACCCATCTCCTCTTGTAGCCGGCTGACCGCCCTAGGTAGATATTCGTCCCCAGGCCTCATATTTGTGCAACACGTGTTGCTCCAGAGATTTTTGAAAACTGGCTTCGCCGCTGCCCGCTTCTGGTGTAAAAGTTCTAGATTTCCATCTTGACGGCGATATAAAATTACCGACAGCGCACGATGTTTGAGCCCCTGTCCTTGATGTGCCTCATAGATATCTGCCGTTCCTAATTCCTTATCTTGCTCATCTACCAGCACCACCACTCTTTGCATAAAAATATTAGTCGCATATCTTCTCCAAATCATTCGCTTGGTGTTGCTATCTCCTCCAGTATCGCTGGCAAGGCCGACTGCAAAGCCTTTTCCAACTCAACCACTTCTACTGATTTAGATTCTCCCACAAACCACGTCTCGTCTCGCTCTGGTGGTCTTGGGAAAAACGATGGCTCCTTTTCTGTTCCCCGATTCACATGCGGCGCAACCGCAAATCTCACAAGCCTTACTAAGTTAATTGATAATCCCACACCCCTTTAGTCGCCCCCTACCCCAAAATCATTTAGCGAGTTTTACCCGTCGTAGCTTTAGCGGAGTCGGGCTCGCCAAAATCTCACGACCAACGCCAGCAACAGTCCCTGCCAGAGTAATAGCCCAATCAACGTACTTCCTAGCCCCAAAGCCATAATCTCTCGGCCTAGTGTTCCTAGGGTAAAAACGTAGCTCCCCACTCGCCCTGTCACAAATAATGCCAGTAGCCCTAGTAGTGGCGAAGACAGAACTGGTAGGAGGATTGGTTTGTCCAGCACCATCCTCCGCACCGACTGATACGGGTGGATGGCGAGCCCCGCGAGCGTCACGCTCCACACATAACTCGTCCAAACCAGAAAAGATTTCACTTAAATCCTCCAAATATTCCCAGTATTAATTCACGAAATTGCACCCCATACGCTATGCGACATACACCATACCCCATACCTGCTAACGGGATAATCACTCTCCAGGGATTTGTGGCCAACCAGTTTCCTAGCCCCTTCGCCCAGTCAGGTATCAGTTGTGTCTCCACAAGCTTTCCCTGCTCTCTCGCCTTCTGCTCGAGCTCAGCAATAAATTTAGATTCTGCTTTCATACTCTTCTCTAAATGCGAGTCGGGCTCTATATAGGAGTGATTCTGTCGCTTTAAAACTCAGCTCCATTCTCTGTGAGATTTCTTTTACGCTCATCGAGAGCTCGTACCGATATGACAACACGTCTTGATATTGCCTAGCAAGTTTGTGATAGGTCGAGAAAAATTTCTGCTCGATTCCCCTTTTTTTCATCACAAACTCTGGAGACAAGATTTCCGAGACCATATTGTCAAAGAGTGGGGTAGTCTTCTCTACTGCTGTCCGTACAAAACGTTTGCGGTAAAAGTCCGCCACTTCGTGCCGCGCAATCGAGACTAGCCATGTATAGACGCTCGACTCGCCCCTATAGAGTGAGAGACTATCAAACGCTGAGAGGAAGGTGTCCTGGAGGATCTCTTCTATCTCGATCTCTGGTAATTTTGTTTGTAAATATCTCCTGAGCTTGGGTGAATAAACCCTGTAAAACCGCGTCGCCGCCCCCTTCTTGCCTTTGACTATTTCCTCCACTATTTCCTCCATACTTTTGCCATTATACTAGAGTGGTATATACTCTCACTATGGCAGTCCCAAGTTTTGACATCGGTAGCAAACTTCTCTTCCAGGGCTCAGGCGCTAATAAAGAGTACACAAGCGCCAGTACCCTCATCAACAACATTCTCCCCAACATCTATATCGCAGGTGGACTTATCATCTTTATGATGATCGTCTTTGGTGGATTCACGATCATCGCCAATGCGGGGAACAAAGATAAAACCGCCGAGGGGAGTAAAACCATCACCTCTGCTATAATGGGTTTGCTTGTGCTCTTCGCCTCCTACTGGATCATCCAACTTATCCAGGTGGTGACGGGAGTCCAGATCTTAAATAGTAGTCTATAATCAACTTATGGCTAGTACCTTTGGCACTATCAAAAATCCCCTCCCCTCCACCTCCTACGGCAACGTCGATACTGGTCTCCCCCTCTTCATTACCAATGTGATCAAGCTCGTCTTTGCCGTCGCCGGACTTTTCGCCCTTTTCAACCTCCTTCTAGCTGGGTTCTATTACATTACTTCCGCTGGCGATACCAAAAAAATCGAAGCCGCTACCTATTCCATCAACATGTCTCTAATAGGCCTCGTGGTGATGGTGGGGGCTGGCGCGATCACTGGCATCGTCTCTTACCTCCTCTTTGGCTCCGCCACCGCGATCCTTGCCCCCAGCATTACTGGCCCAGGGAGTTTTAAATAATATGGCAGACATCAAATTTGGTCAAATTACAACGCCAGGTGGCTACCAACCAGGGTCAGACATCGCTAGCTCTACTGGAGCGCTGGAAAAGCTCATCTCCAACGTCCTCGTGGTGCTCACTGTCGTCTCCGCCATTGCTTTCACCCTCTACTTCCTCCTGGGCGGCCTGAACTGGATCACCGCTGGGGGAGACAAAGGCAAGATCGACAAAGCCAAGGGGATGATGACCAACGGCGCCATCGGAATTATTGTGGTGGCGGTCTCCTACGCAATCGTCTGGATAGTAGGTAAAGCCTTGGGGATAGACGTTCTCGAGCCTGGCAAAATTATCAATACTATTCAGTTTAAATAACCATGACTTACGCCCGCCTCGCCGCCATCACCAACACTGCCGTCCCCGGTGGCTCCTCCCCCACTGACTCCCCCAAGCAATTCGCCGTCACCGTCGCTACTCTCTGGCAGACCATCATCCTGGTTGGTGGGCTCGCATTTCTCCTCTACTTCCTGCGCGGTGGTCTCAACTGGATCTTGGCGGGTGGAGACAAAGGCAAGATCGAAGAGGCTAGGGCTCAAATCACCCAGGGCTTGATCGGCCTCGCCGTCCTCGCTGCTTCTTACGTTATTATCAAATTCATCGAGACGGCGATTGGTATGAATCTTTTAAACATTAGTTGGCCTACTGCAGGATAAATCTATGGCAGCCACAGGTTCTTTTAATGTCAACATCGGAGACGAAACCCAGTCTCGAGTCGCCATCAACACTGATCTAGGCTCTTTTGTGAGCAAGTCCGTCTCGGCCATCATTCTCGTCGCCGGCCTCGCCACTTTCCTGTATCTCATGTATGGTGGCATCAGTTGGATCATGGCGGGGGGGGACAAAGGCAAGCTAGAAGAAGCGCGCAGTAAAATTACGGGTGGCATCATCGGCCTCGCCATCGTCGCTTCCGCGTGGGCTATTTACCTCCTGGTTGATTATTTCTTCGGCATAGGTATTGCTAATTGATATAATAAGCTCTAATATTTAGAAAAGGAGAAAAATATATGACATTCGTTACAAGAGCTCTCGCTGCTATGCCAGGTGCCCCCGATCTCTCAATCGGCAAACCCGAGAATGTGGCCATCACCAATATCGGCACCCTCATCAAGGGCGCAGTCCAGGGCGCCATGCTCGTGGCCGCACTCCTCGTCTTTATGTTCCTCATCTGGGGTGGTATCCAGTGGATCACCTCCGGTGGAGACAAGGGTAAAACCCAAGAGGCACGCGATCGCATCACTGCCGCTCTAGTTGGACTCGCAGTCGTAGCCTCTGCTTGGGCCATCATGTTGATCATCCAATACTTCTTCGGTATCGATATCTTGGGTGGCAACATCACTCCTCCCAAGGCCTACTAAACGATTATTAATCTTCGCCGGATTTAATTAGCGTGACTGGCATGTCTCAAGTGGCAAAACGCTTCGCAGACGGGTAGTCGAGAATCGAGATAAAATTTTCACCAGAAAATTATTATCGCTTTTGCGTTTGAGATCGTGCCTGTCACGATAAAATGTGCGAAGAGTCTCCTCACTTTGTTTGCTATAATCAAACCATGAACGACGACCCCGCCCAGCTCTCTGATCTCTCCACTTACTTCGGCAACATCCTCATGGCGATTATTCCCCTGATAGGCATCGTTTCTTTTATTATGATCCTCGCCGGTGGTTTCAAAATTTTGACCTCTGCGGGAGATGCCAAGGGCATGGCTGGAGGCAAGCAAACCATCACCCTCGCGGTTTTCGGCATTGCCCTCGCCATCATCTCCTGGCTCATTCTTCTCTTGGTCAAAAACATCACTGGCGTCAACGTTACCGAGTTCAGATTTGGCTTTAACTAAGCTATGAAAAAGTTCTTGCGTTTTTTTGTATTTTTCCTAGTTGCTCTATCCTATTTCCTATTTCCCCCCTCCTCCTTGGCCATCACCCCCTTCCCCCCCTTCTCTCTAG
>CAYFZD010000025.1:0-7679 GCA_964347565.1 uncultured Pseudomonadales bacterium
AATCTTCCTTCATTCCTGACTCCTTCGGAGTCCGGAATGTATCGTGACTTATTCACTACCCCCAATTTATCTTTGCTGTAGAGTTCTTTGTGAGTACCGAGATAGGTGAAATGCACACTGTTATCAAACTCCCTAAACAAAGCTCTGTAGTCGTAAGTAATATCTATGCTACGGAAACCTAAATACTTACCCATAAGTGCATGGTTGAGTCACTGAGTATCAAAAGGGTCCAACTTAAACAGTGATATTCGTTTGTATACTTGTTTTTGGATGTTTGGTGAGACTAGCTCTAGTTTTTGGATGAATGGTTTTCTTAACTCTATTTTCATTTTTCTTATGAGATTTGACATACTGTTTCATAAAATCAATAGCTTTATCCATATTATCAAAACTATAGGTATTTCGCGTATCACCTGCAAGAATTTCTTTTTCTGCCTGGAGAAGAATTTTGGCGGTTTTGGCATTGGGGATCTCTTCGATTTCGAACGGGATTTTGCGGTACTGCACGACGTGAGCGAGGAAGAGCTTGATGAGGGTACTGGTGGTAAAGCCAAGGTTTTCCGCCACAATCATAGATTGTTTTTTGAGTTTTTTGCTGATGCGAATCTGGAGTACTGCGTTGTCCATGTCTATATGTAACTACAATGTAATGACAAAGTCAAGTGGTTGAGAATACAAGAAAGTGTCACACACTAAATTTATAATTGCAGTACCATAGTTAAATAAACACTATTGTTGAGACCAAGATTTCTTTCTGTAATTTTGAACCCTAGCCTTTCGTACCACTCGTATGCGACCGTATTGTCTTCTTCTACTTCTAGGGTTAGCGCTTCGTATTCACCGTTTCTAGCAGCGCTTAAAGCATGAGATACTAATTTATTTCCGATACCCAAGAATCGCTCTTCTTCAATAGGGACTTTTATCGAGACAATATATCCCACCTTTGGTTCATTTCTTTTAGGTTCAATAATTAAATATCCCTTTTCTCGTTCATTTTCAAATAAACTGATCCTTTGACGTCCTCCCTCTGATGTCGTTTTGAGTCTTTCCATATTTATATCTTTAATATTTCGGTGAAGGCCTCCTGGGGGACGGCGACACTACCTAATTGTTTCATTTTCTTCTTCCCCTTCTTCTGTTTGTCGAGCAGTTTGCGGTTGCGAGTCATGTCGCCACCATGGAGTTTGGCGGTGACGTCTTTGCGGAAGGCTTTGACAGTCGAGCGGGCGATGATCTTGCCACCGATTGCAGCCTGGATGGCCACTTCGATGAGAGAGCGAGGAATAACCTCAGCCAGTTTATCCACGAGCACGCGGGCTCGAGCCTCGGCAGAGTAGCGGGGGGAGACAAAAGAGAGGGCTTCCGCAGGCTCAGTGTTGAGTAAGATATCGACTTTGGCGGCGTCAACCAGACTATAGCCTGAGTGATCGTATTGCACACTGGCATAACCAGAGGAGACCGATTTGAGACGATCATAGAAATTGGTGATGAGCTCAGAAAGGGGCATGAGGTAGTTGAGCCTGACTTTACCCGCGACATATTGCATGTCTACAAACTCCGCCCGCTTGCCCTGGGTGAGCTCCATGATCCCACCCACATACTGCTCTGGCGTATAGATCGTGAGGGTGACCATGGGCTCCTCGATACTTAAGATCGACTCGGGACTTGGCCAGTCGGCGGGACTAGAGATCTCGAGGTTCTCCCCGTCGCGCAGAGTCATCTTGTAGGGGACGGAGGGGGCGGTATTGACGACGTTGACCTCAAATTCCCTGGACAATCGCTCCGTCACGATCTCAGCGTGCAAGATACCCAGGAACCCGACGCGAAATCCATGCCCCAAGGCCGGGGAGGATGAGGGGTGATAGAGGAGTGAGGCGTCGTTGAGGGCCAGTTTGCCAAGCGCCTCGACGAAGTTGCGGTAGTCGTCCGCGTCGATTGGGTAGATGTCCATGAAGACCATCGCTTGGGGACGCTGATAGCCCTCAATAGGAGTAATCTCGGAACCGACGTTCGTGAGAGTGTCGCCGATCGTGACGGCACGGATATCTTTGTGACCGGTGGCGATATAGCCCACCTCCCCTACTGAGATATGGTCACTAGCGCGCATGTCGGGAGAGAAAAAACCGATCTCCAGAGGCGAGAGTTTTTCGCGGGTGGCAAAAAGCATGAGATTGTCGCGATTCCCTTTATTGATCTCCCCTGAGACCACCTTGACGAAGGCGATCACTCCCTTGTGAGTGTCGAAGGTAGAGTTAAAGACTAAGGCGCGTAAAGCCGTAGAGCCGTCAATCCGTGAATCCGTAACTTTAGGGGCGGGAACTCTAGCTACAATGGCCTCGAGCAGTTCGACGACACCGATACCCGACTTAGCGGAGCCGAAGATAATCTCATCTTTTGCAAAACCAAGAGTCTCGATGAGCTCGGTAGCCACCCGCTCGGGCTCGGCGCTCGCCATATCAATCTTGTTGATAAAGGGGATGATCGTGAGTCCCGCTTCTTTGGCTTTATCATAGTTCGCGATTGTCTGGGCTTGGATCCCTTTGGTGGCATCTACGACGAGGACGGCGCCTTCACAGGCGTGAAGAGCCCGAGAGACTTCGTAGCTAAAGTCGACATGACCGGGAGTGTCGATCAAGTTGAGGATATGATCTTGGTAGAGCATGCGCACGGGCGCGAGCTTGATGGTGATCCCCCGCTCTACCTCGATCGGGTTAGAGTCCATGAGTCTCACCGTGCCGCCTTTGGCGACAGTTAGAGTAGACTCCAAGAGACGATCAGTAAGAGTGGTTTTGCCGTGGTCAATGTGAGCGATGATGCTAAAGTTGCGGATATTCATCTGGCCATTATACCAGAGGTTATACAGAGCTTTCGGAGGAATCGAGCGTTTCACTCGAGTCTGAGAGGGTTGTACGCCAAATGCCGATTTTTTTGATCAGTCGAGCGAAGATTTCGAGTTCGGGGAGCTTGAGTAGATAAGAGAGGAAAATATAAACTAGGAGTCCGATCGCCCCCACGCTGAGGGTGAGGAAGATGAGGGGTAGAGTCCTCGTGGTATCGAAGATAAGGGCGTCCAAGACCCGCAGGGGTATCCAGAGGCACACACCCGTGATGGCAGTAATGGCGAGCATTTTGAGCACGGGGATGATGAGATGGGTTTTCCCAAATCCGGCTAGACTATAGAGAAGACTCGTCAAAATCACAGTTTCGATCAGAGAGGCGACTGTAATCGCCACGGCCATCCCAATCACGCCTGATTTGAGAATAAACAAGAAATAATAACTGAGCGAAATATTGGTGAGGGTGGAGAGGAGATTGATCAAGAAGGGAGTAGTCGTATTGTGGAGGGAATAAAATACCCGCACGAGCACGTGGGTGAGAGAGCGGGCGGCGATCGAGATGGCGAGGATTGCCACGAGCTTGCCAGTCAAGACAGTCTCGGCCCAGGGGAAAGAATCGGCGCCGTAGGCCAGGCGAACGAGGGGAATACGTAGCACCAACACGATCACGCTGGCGGGGAAGGCGAGATAGAGCATCTCGAGGATAGTCTTGTTGACCATGCTAGCTAGGGTGAGGAGATCGTTTTTGGAAGTAATTTTGGTAAAAAATGGGAGCGAGGCCTGACCAATAGGTATACCTATGAGTCGGACAGGGAGATTGGCCAGTTGCTGGGCAATCGAGATGATGGTGACCGTACCCACAGAGAGCCAGCTAGAAAAAGTCACGATCGCGGTCGCCTCGATCTGGACGAGCGAGAGGGTGAGGACGCGAGGCAACATTAGGCGCACCATTTCTTTGACAGCAGGGTGGTGAGGATACCAGCCAAGATGGTAGCGGAAACCGAGTCTGTGCGCGAGGGGCAACTGGGCGAGGAGGTGGAGAGAGGCACCAAGCACAACTCCGAGCGCCGCGCCGTAGATACCCAGAGTTTTGCCAAACAACAAGATCCCTAGAATAATCCCGAGGTTATATAAAACTGGCGAGAGGGCGGGAATCAAAAAACGCTTATGGGATTGGATCACACCAGTCAGAAAAGACGAAAAACCAAAAAATATTTGGGCGGCGGCCATAATGCGAGTCAAGTTCGCCATGAGCTGTAGTTGTACTCCACTAAACCCTCCGGCGATGAGTTTGCTGAGTGGATAGGCAAAGAGGAGGATCCCAAAAGACAAGATAATCATGATCACCATGACAGTATTGATCATCGAGGAAGCAATCATGTTGCTCTCTTCTTTTTTACCTAAGTAACGACTAAACACCGGGATGAAGGCAGAGGAGAGGGCGCCCACGACGATAATTTGGAAGACCATATCGGGTAAGCGGAAGGCGGCCCAAAAGACGTCGACGACGGCTTTGTCGGCATAAAAATATTGGATCAGTAATCTGGTGCGTAACAAACCCAACAGGGCAGAAAATAGGGTCGCCCCCATAATAATGGCGGCGGCAGAGAGGATCGAAGAGCTCTCTTTTTCTAATAATCTCTTGAACATATGCCTAGTTTATAGTAAACTCTCATTTATGCCTATTACCAAATCAGCTATAAAAAAGCAACGCGTAGACAAGCGTCGCACCTCCCAAAACATGGTCGCTAAAGGCCGACTCAAAACCGTCGTCAAGGAAGTGCGTACCAATCCTAGTGAGAAAACTCTCAAGGCGCTCTTCTCAGCCATGGATCTGGGAGTCAAACACCACTTAATTACCAAAGGTCACGCCGCTAGACTAAAATCGCGAATCTCCAAGACCATCAAAAAAGAGTCTCCAAAAAAATAACCCGAGATTTTTTCGCAGAGGCACGCTATACTAAAGGGATGAAGCTGCCCGCGTTTTTTGGTCACAAGAAGTCGATTAATTTACTCCCACACGATTCATTCGAAAATAGCACGCTGGGAGTAATCCTGGAGTGGGCACTAGTCTTTGGAAAATGGACAGTGATTCTGACTCAACTAGTCGTGATGGGAACCTTCCTCTACCGATTTTCATTGGATCGTAATTTGACTGATTTGCGAAAATCAATCGCTAAAAATGTAACTATCGTCAAGTCCTATGAACAAGTCGAGCGCAATTTTGTGCTCGCACAAAAACAAGTCGGACAGGCAAAACTCGCTCTGGCGAACCAAGAAGTCTTGATGACAACCTTGCGAAATCTAGAAACTATAACCCCTAGCGAAGTATGGTTTGAGCGGATTAGTCTCACCCCAACTACCCTCTCGATTACAGCCTACGCTGCTTCGCTTGCTGGTTTTGGACAATTTTTGACGGCAGTCCAAGCTAACCCCAGCTTTAGCTCAGTTCGAATCGCAAAAATAGAGAGTGGTGTGGCACGGGGAGCACAGATGCAGTTCGAACTTTCGATGACCATTGGGGAAATCAGCAAGAAAGGAGCCAAATAATGCAACTGCCAGCTGCCCACTATCAAAATGATCTTAGACGATATTATCGGATGCCAGCGGTCCAAGTTTCGCTCACGATCGTCTTATCCCTGTTTGTCACAGCAATATTTATTTTGTTCGCGATCAGTCCTACTATCAACTCTATAGTAACGCTGCGAAAAACGATCAGTGACTCAAAAAAAACCCTGACTCAACTAGAAAAAAAGATCATCGATCTCCAAAAAGCGAGTCAGCAGTTAGAAACAATAACTGAGGCACTGCCTGCTCTAAATATCAGTATCCCCAATACCAGCGCAGGATATAGTCCGTTTTATACGAGTCTCGAAAATCTGGCGAGTCAAGCTGGCGTGACATTGGAAAATGAAAGTATGGGAGCTACCTTGCTGTTCTCGCGGATACTCGCTCCATTTGAGGCTAGTAAAAGTCAAAGTGTGGTAGCACTACCCTTCTCTGTGCGCGTGACCGGTAGATACCCTAATATATCCATATTTTTGTCAAACTTACTCGCGATGGAGAGAGTAGTGCTGATTGAATCGGTTGCAATTACGCGTGAGGCAGGCCCAAAGAATGCGAGCGCGATGGTCTCGCTGAATGTCAGTGGTAGTGCATATTATTTGGCAGATGAGGCTCAGTTAAAAAAATCGATGCCAGAATCGAAAGGAAAAAAATAAATGTCACGTCGAAATAGTCTCATGGTGAGCCGGACTTTGTATCAAATAGGGGTAATAACTTTGTTTCTGACAGTCGTATGGGTAGGATTTGGGGCATACCGGGCACTTGGTAATACCAAAGTAGAAAATGTGGATAAGAGTCTCATTGAACCGATGTCGGCGGCGATTGATATGGATGTAGTTAATCGGCTACAGAATAGATTGAAAGTTAGCAACGAAAATATCTCAAATAGTGATACTATAGAGGAAGAAGTCGTGGAGTAAGATGAACTTGTTATCGAGGAGAATTCCAACCATTGTGGGGATGGCGTTAGTCGTGGCTATTGTGGTGGGGTTGTTTTATTACTTTCAGAAAAAGAATACACAAGTTTCAGGAGAAAACATTCCTACCAAGGTGCGAATAACGAATCTTGGCGACAATAAATTTAGCGTGTCCTGGGTCACAAATAGTGAGATAGAGGGAGCAATAGAATATGCACCTGTGGGAGAGAAACTGAGTCAGAAAGCTAGAGATGATAGAGATGGAGGGGGAGCAGGTAAATATCTAACGCATCATGTAACTATTGACGAGCTTCAACCAAGCACCCAGTACGCTTTCCGTATACTCTCGGGAGAAAATGCGAGTCGCTTTGACAACAACGGATCGCCCTATATTGCTACAACAGGTCCTGTCATAGGTAAAACTCCCCCTTCTCACAATTTATACGGAAACGTGATCTTGCCCACCAAACAAAACGCGACTGGGGCGATAGTCTATCTGACGATCCCTGGGGGAGGCGTGGCTTCAACCCTCGTCCACGAGTCAGGTAATTATGCGATCACCCTCTCGACTATCCGTAGTAGTGACGGGCGAGCGTACGTCAACTACGATCCCTCGGCGACGATTGTAGGAGTAGTCGTGGAAGCGGGTAAGACACAAGCCTCTTCCTCGATAACCCTCGCCAATTCAACTCCAGTCCCCACCATTACCCTGGGACAGAACATAGATTTTTTGACTCCTGGAGAAACTCCTACAGTTGCGGAGATTATTCCAGAGAAGCCAGCTATTTATAACGTCGAGCCGTTGTCGGGATCTCAAATTAACGCTGTCACTACTGCTACCGTGACTCTCCTCAACCCTAAAGAAATAGGTGAAACACTCTACACCCTGCGCCCAGAATTTCGTGGAACTGGCCCTGTGGGACTCACCCTCTCGATCGCACTCAAAGGTCAAAAGGCGATTAGTGACACAGCGACAATTGGGAGTGATGGAACTTGGAGTTGGGCACCGGTCATCGATTTGAAAACTGGGAAGCAAACTGTCACTGTCTCTTATCTTGGTTCAGCCGGAACGACACAGAAGATAGAACGCGAATTTACGGTGGCGGCGAGCACCACGGGTCTGGACCCGGCTTTTGTTTCCTCTCCTTCTGGAAGTACAAAAGCTAGTGCGACCCCGGTACCCTCGCCAAGCAGTAGATCAGTAATACCCGCGACTGAGTCAGGTGTCCCTGTTACAGGCGTGATCGAAAATACGCTATTGACTGGAGCACTAGGAGTCGTCATTATCATAGTAGGCGCGGTATTATTTGCGCTATAAAGTTGTAGGCACTTATGTCTGACCCTATTGATCAAATCACTC
>CAYFZD010000026.1:0-4729 GCA_964347565.1 uncultured Pseudomonadales bacterium
GAAGAGTGGGAGCAGGCTCTTCAACAACCTCTTTAACTTGAGCGATCGTGACGGGTGCGGGCTTGGCCACGGTGGCGGCAGAGGCGACTTGGGGGACCGCCCCACCCTGGGTAGTGCCAAAGAGCTGGACTACCAAGACGGTCTCCTGACCCTGGATCGTGCCAGGGACGACGGCAATCCCGATTTCGCTATATTTGGCGTTCACGATGTTTTCTTTGTGGGTGGGCGAGGCCATCCAGGCCGACATGAGGCGATCGGTACTCCCAAAATCCTTGGCGAGATTCTCTCCGGCAAAAATATAGTTGTAGCCAGCGGCTTTAAACCAGACCCAGGGAGACTTGCCGCTGGGAGAGTTGTGGGCCCAGTAATTTTCTTCAAACATATTGGCGGCTTTGCGCCTGGCTGCATCGGCCAGTTTTTCGTTGTAAGAGAGAGTTTTGAGACCGGCACTAGTACGCTGCTCATTGGTGCCCCTTACTACCTCGTCGATCGTAATAGAGGAGGTAAAACCGAGGATGTGGAGGGAGGGATTGTCGAGAAGGCGCAGAAATACGTTGCCTGTGAGGATGATCGCAATAACCGCGAAGATGCCAGAGTTGTGCAAGAGACGAGCGCGGAAATTGTTCGTATGATGAGGGGTGAACCAATGACGAAGTTTGTGCCCTAGTGACATGCCTCCATTATGGTCATAAAGGGAGAGGTTTGGCAACAATGATCAAACGTTTTAACGTGGTACCGGGAGGCCAGCAGGTCATGAGAGTGAGTTGCTCCTGGTTAGTTTTTTTATTCAGATATTGGATATCCCCCGCGGAGACTAGTTTTTTGTCTGTGACGGCATAGTCGTACTGTGTACCTTGATACCATACTCTGATGATGTCCCCAGGTTCTAAGTGATGCATGAGATAAAAAACCGAGTTGTAGCGCTCAGACGTGAGTAGATCAGCGGAGCTGTGGGCAAAGAGGAAAATGTTGCCCCCCTCCCCTGGCCTTTTGGTACCTAGAGCGTGGGCGACGCCCAGAGAGAGGGCTTTTTGATAGACCAAACTATTAAAGGGATCTACGCCTCCCACAATAGCGGAACTCGCACCGATTTTGTCGATCGTCAGAGCAAAGTCGGTATTGGGCGGGGACAGCTTGGCCTCTTCACTGAAAGTGCTCGCGGCGTAGCGGAGTTCTTGTTTGACTGGGTCGCGGAAAAGTCGAAGCAAAATATAGGAGGCAAAAATGATGAGGCCTATACCCAAACCGATAGTGTATTTATTTGTGACGGATGAAGCCATAGACAAGACGTAGAGCAATTACGATCAAGACGATCCACCAGAAGGATTTGTTTTTGACTGTCTTCTGGATAGCCTCGGAGGCGCCAGCGACCAGTCCCTGACCTTCGATAGAGGTGGAGGGAGAGACGGACGGGGTGGGGGACAGGCTAGGCTCTACAGCCTCTTCACCTAGAACACTGCCACCACTAGTATTGGCGACGACGAGGGCGGGAGAGACAGGAGCTGGACTGGAGGAAGTAGAAATAGTAACTACCTCATCACCTAAATGGGCGGATTGGTTGCCAACGCTATCAAAGGCGCGGATCACGTAGTACCAGGTCTGATTACAGTCCTCCCCTACGAGATCGTGATTGAGACTCCCCTCTTGGTTGGAGCCGATACTCACCCCGCCGATCCTCGTACTATTGTCGGTGTTAAAGGAGGTAGACTTGGAGCCAAACACCTCGACTGAGGTTGTTTTACCCCCGTCATTAGCTGTCTTGAATTTGATGGTGTAGCGGCAAGCCCAGGGATGCTCTTTAGTGTAGCTCGCGGGGCGGTCAGGTCCTTCGGTATCGTAGGTGACGGTGACGTGAGCACTTTCCTCGCTATCTGAGCCTGCGGTTGTGACCACATAGAACTCGTAGTTGCCCTGGGCCGACATGAGACTCGCGTCGACGTGGCAAGACATATTGTCACCCATGACTTTGCTAGAAACTTTGGTAGAGTCAAACTGGTTGAAGGAGCCCTCGCCGGGTTTTTTGACATAACAGGTGACTGAGGGAATACGAGAGGCGCGATCGAGGATAGAGAATGATAGTAGCCAGTCGTTGTCCCTCGTGGGAGAGAGAGGTGATTCCAGGCGAGTAGAGAGGTTGTTGGAGGAATCGGACGCCATGGCTGGGGGAATGACCAATGACCAATGACCAATGACCAATATCAGCGCAATTTGGGTTATTTTTTTCATACCTTTACCTCCGAAGATCATGAGTAGTCCAGAGAGCAGTAAACCGAGGGCTAGTAAGAGCCAACCTGAGTCAGCGCCGGTGGCAGGTAGTTCGGTGGAGGCGCCTAGTACCTCACCCTCGATATCTACGCTGCCGGTGGCTTTGGTGTTCTGACCGATTGCGACGTCAGTACCCACGAAGTAGCCATCGACGTATTCGGAATTTTGACCCTGGGCGAGGAGCGTGCCCCAGCCTTTGCTCTCACCTTGTGCCCAGGCGGTATCTAGGTAATTGCCACCATCTATATCGGATTTGATTTTGGCTAGGTATGTTAAGGTAACGACATCGCCGGGGTTCATATTACCTAAATTCCAGACTCCGGGTGAACCATAGGTGGGCTCTAGCACCCCAGGTTTGGAGCTAGTCCAAGAGCCAAGAACATATTCAAAGCCTTCGGGGGTGACATCGGTAACTTGGACACCTGTGAGGGCGCTGCCAGTCAAGGCGATCGTGAGAGTATAGAGTACAGTATCACCAGGACTCTTGGTGCCAGAGGCATCATTTTTCTTCTCGAGAGTTAAGCTTGGCTCGGCTTGGTTACCGAAGTTATAATCTGGGCCAAAGACAGCATTTTGGCTGAGGTTAAATACTGACGAATTATCGTCGGGAAGAGTCATAAAGTGACAGGTGGGATCGAGTGGATAAGTCTGTTCCCAACCAGCTTGAGGAGTCTCACAAACTTGATATTTGCCGGGCAAAAGATGCTCGAACCAGTACCAGCCAAAATGTTCTGTACCAGCATCGGTAACGAACGAGCCAGCGGAATCACTATAGAGCTCTTCGACTTCGTTCCATCTGTAGAGATTGATGGTCCATCCTGAGAGTTTGTCCTCTCCCTCACTTACCTCACTGTCCCCGTTGTCATCACTCCATTTGTAGCCGTGGATAGTGCCGTTTGGACTATTGATAAAGGTACAATTGACTGTTTCGCCCTTGGCGACACTCATAAATACAATGCCATCATCCGCTACTCCATTGTCGCAGGAAGCATCTAGTAATTCGTACCCCTCTTGCTGTAATTCTCTGACATTGTAAGAGCCTGTTTTGGCTAGACTAAAAGTTGTTGTACCGTCAGAACCAGTATTTTGCGGGGCGAAGTCTGAGGCGGCCCCAAACCCGTCCGCGTCCATTTCCCATCCTTCTCCATCATATTGGTCTTCAGTGGTTTGTAGATCACCGTCCGCGTCAATTATTTTGTGAGCGATAATCGTCCCTGTGTTCCTGGTGTTAGTGAAAGTACACGTAATTGTCTCGCCTGGATTAAGATCTAGCGCATCGACTGACTCTTCGTCATCCTGGTCGCTCACACACTCCGCAGTGGTGGTGTATAGTTCATTGGCTTCTTCGCTTACTGAGTACGTATTGGCAGGTAGATCTGAGTAATCAGGATCGGTTGAATCCCCATCACCGAGCACGAACCCAATTGTTTCGATGAGTTCATCGCCGTCGCTTATTTCAAAGTTGAATTCTTCCTCTGTCTCAGTCCCTTCTACCTCTTTTTCGACGATGATGGTCCCTAGTCCCTGGTTTCCGATGTAACAAGTGGTGGTCTCCCCAGGATCGACGCTCACGGAGTGAGAATTGTCTTTATCGATTCCTGGCTCTTCATCGCTTTCACAGCTGATGTTGGTTTGTACCCAACCTGCTTTGAGCTGCTCACTGATGGTGTAGGTGGTCGGGAGAATATCGCTAAAGGTGACTTGCCCTGCCACTTGGGCGCCAGTCCATTGGTAGGCATCAACATCGGTCCCAACGAGATGGATTTCCCACCGGGTGGCCTCAATTGCTTCACCAACCCCGGTATCTCCAAGAACCTCGTCGCCTTCGTCTTTTGCTCCATTTCCATTATGGTCGTTGTATTTGATGACGGTGACGTGCCCTCGGTGAGTATTGGTGATAGTACAGTTGCTTTCGTCGCCATTGGTCACAACCACGTCTACACAGGTGTTACCAGTTACGTCCCAGACAGATTCTGCACCTTCTGTGACGCTGTAGGTACCGGCATCGACGCTGTATGAAACGGGAGTGCCGTCCTGGATGTTACGAGTAGCTAAGCCCTGGATGACGCCATTACCTGTAGCCGTAATGGAGAAGAGTTCCTCGGTGTTTTCGGGAATGGTAACTTTGGTGACTGTAAGTGTGCCGGGCTGGTCATCGTTGGTGATGGTACAAGCTTTGACGTCACCTTCATTGAGGGTGATCGAGCCGTCGCTGGCACAGTCACCGGAGATGGTGCCAGTGTAGCCGGTTAAACCGGTTTCAGAAATAGTATAGGAGCCAACGGCAAAGGAGTTTTGAACACCACTGGTCACGCCAGTAGCACCCACAAAGAGGGGGAAATCAGTGATGACGGCGTCGCCACCATTGTCGGTAACCACAACCTTGGTGACGGTAAGGAGAGGAGCGACGTCATCGTTGGTGATGGTACAAGCTTTGACGTCACCTTCATTGAGGGTGATCGAG
>CAYFZD010000026.1:4829-7631 GCA_964347565.1 uncultured Pseudomonadales bacterium
ACAACCTTGGTGACGGTAAGGAGAGGAGCGACGTCATCGTTGGTGATGGTACAAGTGGTCGTGTTGCCGGCCGTGACGCTAACTGAAGTACAGTTGGAATATGAGGGAGAGTAGCCACTCACGGCTGGCTCAGTAACTGTGTAGGCTCCTGGGCTGACAGTCAAATCATTCTGACCGTCACCTTCAAAAGGAACGGCAGTCCCAGAGTTCACCTGGAAACTAAAATCGGTAAAGCCTTTAGTACCACCATTGTCATTGGTGACGACTTTTATGACTCGCAGCGTGCCAGTCGCAGGATTGATAGTGGTATCTTCGGTATCTGTGTTGTTGGCGAGGTTGAGATCAATGCTCTTAGTAGCATCCAGGGAAACCGATGCGGTATTAGTAATGGTTGTCAGAGCCGTAGTAATGGTACCAACGATCGTGATAGTTGCGTTGGCTCCGCTCACCATATCGCCTAGTTCACATTGGACGTCTGGTGCGAGAACGTCAGAGCAAGATCCGACGGATGGGGTCACCGAAGTTATGGAATATCCAGTAGGTAAGGAATCGGTAACTGTAACGGAACTGGCAGTATCTGGCCCAGCGTTATTTATGGAAAGTGTGTAGGTTAATGTATTACCACTTACTACTGGATCAGGGCTATCAGCTTTGACGATCGAGAGATCGGCAAATTGTTCGTAGCATTTGAGGTGATCTTTGTTAAAGTTATTGCCATCTGCGGATGTTGCGAAAAACTTGGTTGTACTATCGGTGAGCCCGCGAGATGTTAGTTGAGAAAGTGGAAGCGCCCAGTCGACATAGTAGATTCCACCCCCAGCGTTAGTGACCCGCGCCAGGTTACCTGATCCAACTTCCCAGAGCTTGGTGTCTGCAGGATCGTTAAGGAGAGGACTAAAGTCCACCGATCCAGAGGGAGAGGTGTTTTGCCACAACTGTACTACATCATCTTTCCCATTCAAAGATCCTAGATATTGATACTGGGGTGAGGTTGTCTGAAAAAGTACCACCCAGGCGTATTGATGGGGGCTGGCCGCAGAGCCTGGATCGCCATTGACTCTTTCACGGAAATATTGATAGTTGGAATCGGAAGAAAACCCGACGGCAGGAGTGCCGGTGCTACCTAACAAGTCAATTTCGTTGGGATTCTCATCACCAGCTGGGTCGTAGACACAACTATTGGGGGTTGTCCAAGTCGTGGGCCAAGACGGAGAGATCACAGTGACAGCGTTGGCAAGCGTGATGTAGTTATCCCCTGTCGCGCTAGAGCAGGAATCACTGCCTGAAATTCGAAAGTAAGCATTATAGATACCAGCGCTTGAGGGGGCGGTGATGGTAAAGGTTTCGTTATAAGTTCCATTGGAGTTATGATCAGGGGTGTTCACACATGACATCGAACCGGGGGTAGTTGTGTCTATCCTCCATTGGGTTCCCTCCCAATCGTCCCCACTACTTAAAGTGGCGTTGAGTACGACAGTGATACTCTCCCCGGGAGCGACAGTGACTGAACTAGCGCCGTTTAATGTGGCAGTATTGGTAGTTCGACTGTCGGTGAAGGTGATTGATGCAACCAGAGTGGAACCCAGGAAGGCTTCGACCTTGTAGTTGGGGCGATAGACGCCATCGAGCTGGTAGGCGTAGAAAAGAGTCCCATCGGCGTCGGTAGTGACGGAGGCAGTGGTGGAGGTTGCGGGCTCATCAGTTGAGCTAATGATGAGAGAGTAAGAAGTACTAGCGAGGAAGCCGGCGCCTGTGATGAGCGCGGTGTCGGTAGGAGCGTAATCAGCCTTGTCAGTAGAGAGAGCGGCGGAGCCCGACTCGGTAACGGTTAAGTCAAAATCTTGGATGGAGTTGGCAGAAGTATTGTCGATAATAGTAATAGCGAGTTGTTCGTTGAGATCGGGAGCTGAACTAGGAGAAACGGAGGGGGATGCCTCCGCTGAAGCTACGGCGTCCGAAGGTGGAGCGGGGGAAGAATCGGCAGGAGGAGTGGGATTGGTGGGGATGTCGACGGGAGGAGTGGTGGGTTCAATGGAGGGGGTGGGAGAAGGAACGAGCGAGGGAGAGGATTCTGGACTGACAATCTCGGGACTCGGAGATGGAGCAGTAGATGGTTCGAGCGTAGGATCGGGAGAGGGAGCCAGACTTTCTATGGGTGAAGCGGAGGGAGTGGGCGAGTCAGAGGGAGTTACCGTGGGAGCGGGAGAGTCGGAAGGACTGGGCACTGGTGAATCAGTGGGAGTGGGTGAGGGAACCTCTTGAGCAGAAACGGGCGCAACTAAAGTGAGCGCCAGGAAAAATGGTTGGAAAATGTTCAAACAAAAGGAGAAAAGGGAGAACGACGCAACGATTTTTTTACGTAACTTTAGTGAGCGAAACATAAAGTGTTTTCCTAGTTGGGCAGGAAAACTGAGTTAGTGTATATTGTACAGCATTATGCAAGTGGTAACTATATTGGCGACACAATTGCCCCGGCAATGACTTATTTTCGCATACAGTTGCCCATATACTATCGTCAGCGCTAAAGCGTTTCACGACTCTGTTCGGAATGGGAAGAGGTGGTACCACTTCGCTCCAATCACCGGAACAATTCTGTCGCCAATATTAAATTTTTAAAGTTTTTGAACTCTAAAAAGTGAAGAGTAAGATTACAGTATCAAACTACTCGTTCGATCATGCGTCCCTCGACTACGCTCGGGACTATAGTCCCTCCTTTCGGAAGAATTTAATCCTTTGCAAATCTTGGGCCGCCAGACACCATAGATTATGATGTTGGCGGACAGGTTAGCTAAACACATTGCT
>CAYFZD010000027.1:0-7032 GCA_964347565.1 uncultured Pseudomonadales bacterium
ACATATACTGATTCAGAATTCAGTTTCTCAATTAAATATCCTGAAAATTGGTATTTTGAAAAAAGCCAGCAAGAAGAGATTATTTTAAGTCTCCAAAACTACTCAGAATCGCAAGTTTCTACTCAAGAAAAAGCAAAGATGGAACTAGATTCTGACAAAATTGGAATTACTTTCGGGGGATACTTAAAAAAAATTACTAAAAACGAAAACCTAACTGAATGGTTAAAGAATAATGACAAATATGCGTCAGACATGAGTGGAGATCCAATATCTACCACCAACACATTAATTGCTGGAAAAGAAGGTTTGATACTGAATTACTCAGGAACAGGCAATTTCTACGTTTTTAGGTCAGGAGAATACGTTTTTTGGGCATATTTCAACCCAGAAAATTCGAGCCTAAAGTCAACTTTTGACCAAATCCTCTCAACCTTTAAATTTACTTCATCCATTAATAACAACGCAGACCTAGAAAACGTCATTAAAGATATTACATATGCATATGGCAAATCACACGGAATTTCGAGCAAAGATCAAATTAACGTCAAAATTAATAAGATTGACGGCGACTTTGCTACCGGCACCACCAGTTTTGATGAGTCTATCGAAGGATCTGGTTCAGTATGGTTTGCCGCATATCACGACGGAAAATGGACCCAAATATGGGCAGGTCAAGAACCACCAGAATGCGCACTGATGGCCGAATGGAAATTTCCCAAGAATATTTTTGAGTGTGCCCAATAACTTACTCTAGGTGTGCTACCATAGATCCATGCCCGATTTAACCTCAGAACTCCAAAAACTTAAGACCAAAATCGATGCGGTCAAGCTCCCAGATGACCTACGCGTGAAAGCCGAGGAGATGCTCGCCCGCCTCACTCGCATGGTCGACACAGGAGTATATTCCACCGAGTACGATCGCTCCTCTCATTACATCGACTGGATCACCAGTCTCCCTTGGGGCACATATACCCAGGACAAACTCGACATTGTGGCCGCCCAGACCGCCATGAATTCAAGCCACTACGGCATGTCCGAGCCCAAGGATCGCATGCTCGAATACTTAGCCACCATCAAACTCCGCATGGAGCAGGGAGGGGAGAAGGCGGTACACGCTCCCGCCGTATTCCTCGTTGGCCTCGTGGGAACAGGTAAAACGACTTTTGCCTATAGCCTCGCCGCCACCATGGGTCGCCAATTCGCTCGTATTCCCTTTGGTGGACTAGGGAGTGCTCGTGATCTGCGTGGTCGCTCTCGCTTATTTGATGAAGCCGAGCCTGGTGTGATCGTCAAAGCCCTACAATCAGCTGGAAGTATGAACCCGATCATTCTTTTAGATGAAATCGACCGGGTCGGAGCAAATGAACGCGCCGACATCATGGGCGTGCTCGTCGAGCTCCTCGACCCCACCCAGAACAATCGTTTCCTCGATCACTACCTAGACTATCCCCTCGATCTCTCCCAGGTTTTATTTGTCGCGACCGCCAATAATACGACCAATGTAGCCACCGCCGTCCTCGATCGTCTCGAGTTGATCCAGATGCCTAGCTATACCGACGAAGAAAAGATCCATATTTCGCAAGAATTCTTGCTCCCCAAAGCGCTCAAAACTTCTGGTCTCTTGGCTAGCCAACTCTCGATCGACCCTGCCGTTTGGCCCGTGGTCGCTCGCCCTCTAGGGTATGATGCCGGTATTCGCACGCTCGAGCGCACGATCATGGGGCTCACGCGCCGCGTGGCACGAGAGATCGTCGAGGGCAAATCCCAGTCTGTCAAAATTGACATGACCAATTACAAAGATTATATGCGAGCATATTAGTTTACTAATATGCGATGTCCGCCGGAGTACTCAGATGTGTGAAACGGCTACATAGCAGAATGCACACCATCTGATACGATGGAGGAAAAGTCACAATTTATACAAGGAAAAAAATTATGAATCCTACTAAACAAGTCAAAATCATTCCGCTTGGTGGCACTCCCAATGTCCACGACAACATGTACGTCTATGAGTCGGACAACGATATCTTCATCGTCGACTGTGGCATGGGTTTCCCCGACGAGGGGGTCTCGGGCGTCGATCTCACTATCCCCGACATCACGTATCTGAAAGACAAACAAGCCAAGATTCGTGGTTTCGTCGTCACCCACGGCCACGAAGACCATATCGGCGGCTTCCCCTACATCATCCCTCAGCTTAGGGAGGGGATCCCCATCTATGCGAGCAAATTGACCGCGGGCTTTATCAAAGAAAAGTTCAAAGAATTCCGCATCGATCCCAAAATCTTAAATGTGGTCAAAGATCGCCAGCCTATCAGTTTGGGCGATTTTGAAATCAAAATGATCCCCGTGACTCACTCAGTTCCAGACACTAAGCATCTAATTATCAAAACTCCCATGGGCAATATCTACCATGGCTCTGACTTCAAGTTTGACTGGACTCCCGTGGGACAGGAGCTCCCTGATATCCAGTCCATGAGCCGAGCCGGGGCAGAAGGAGTCGTCCTCCTCCTCTCTGATTGTCTACGCTCAGAGAAGAATGGTTACTCACTCTCCGAAGCGATCGTCGAGGATTCTTTTGAACGCGAATTCAGGGGAGAGAAGAATCGTCTCGTGGTCACAACTATGTCCAGCAACATCTCCCGTATTCAGCAAGCTCTCTGGGTAGCCAAGCGCAATAATCGCAAGGTGGCCTTCGTCGGATTTTCGGTGGAGCGCAACGTGAAGGTGGCCACGGAGCTGGGATTCCTCAGTATTCCTCCCCGCCTCGTGATGGAAAAACGCAAAATCAGCTCCCTCCCCAAAGACGAACAATGTCTAATCATCGCTGGATCCCAGGGACAGATGGGTTCTTCACTCGAGCGCATAGCGACCGGAGATCATCAAGCGGTCAAACTCGATCCTGGTGATAAAGTCATCTTCTCGGCCGATCCCATTCCTGGTAATGAAAGCAACGTTTACCGACTCATCGATCTCCTCTCTCGCCACGGGATCAACGTCTCCTATTCAGACATCGCCTCCGACCTCCACGTCTCTGGTCACGCGAGCGCCAAAGAAATCATGATGCTCATGGCTATGACCAAACCCAAGTACGTGATGCCTACAGGTGGCACCCACCGCCACAATATCCAGTTTGGGAAGCTCGCGATGGAGATGGGCATCCCCGAAAACAGGATCCTGTTACCAGAAAATCAGCCCATCATTATCGAGGCAGGCGGGATGGTTCGCTTTGGGGAGCCGATGGTACTCAAGAATGTTTATGTTGAGTCGGGGATGGTCACCGAGGCCGAAGACCACATTCTAGATCGTCAAATGATGTTCCAGGAGGGAGTGGTCGTGACCGTCGTCATGTACAACAAAGTGACGAACAAACTCGAGATCGACATCATCCCCAAGGGCATTACTACCCAAATTGATCCCGCCGCCCTCCTCAAAATCAAAGAAAATTTTGTGAGGAGCATGGGGTCTCATGACATCCCCAGAGATAAGTTGTATAGTAAAGACAAGATCGCCAAGGAAATGAGTCGCTTGTTCATCGAACATATCGGCAAAAATCCTGTGGTGATCCCCATAATCATTGAGGATTAAATATGTCTTCTCGCCGAGGTCGCCGCAAGAACCCGTTCAAAATCAAGTTGCGCAAAGAGATCCTCTACAGCATTGTCTCAGTGTTTTTTGGCGCCCTCTCTCTCATCACCCTGTTATCTTTTACCCGCCAAGGTTCTCTCCTCTCCACCGTATATCTAGTTATGTACAGGGCCTTTGGCTGGACCATGCTGGTTGTACCTTTTCTCTTCCTCTGTATCAGTCTCATGATGACCAGCCTCAAATGGGCCCTAGCCTCACCCACCCTCCTGCTAGGGGGTACGCTCGTCTTCACTGGTTTCCTTGGTCTCTCTGGAGCAGGGACGCTAGGGGAGACTATTTTTAGTAGCATCGCCATTTTTGTGACTAGCGCCGGCGCCGTCATTATCTATTTGGCGGTTACGCTGATTGGCATCATGGTCCTTACCAATACTCCGCTTGAGGATTTTATACTCTGGATTAGTTCGGGGTTCACCAGTCTCAAGAATGTATTCCGCCGTGATCACCCAGCTAGCTCCAAAGTGGCTCTCCCCAAACTCTTCAGTGGGGATAACCTCAAGACTAAAATTAATATTCCTGGTGGTAATGAGGTAAAACATGACGTCAAAGAAGAGCCAGTAGTCCTCCCTTCCAAAACTCTCCTCAAACGCGACGTTGGTCAGCAAGATTTTGAATCCCAAATCAAGTCGGTGAGTGAGGATGGAGCTACCAAAATCTGGAAATATCCACCTCTCTCTCTGCTCTCCCAGGACAAAGGGGGCAAGGCCGATCGGGGAGATATCAAAGAGAATGCCTCTATCATCGAGTCCACCCTCGACTCCTTTGGCATCCGCGCCAAGGTTGCCGAGGTCAATGGCGGTCCCGCGATCACCCAGTACGCGATCAAGATCGCCGAAGGGACGAAGCTCTCTAAGATCAAAGCTCTCCAGACCGATCTGGCCCTCGCCCTCGCCGCCCCCACCGGTCAGATTCGTATCGAGGCCCCCATCCCCGGGCGCAACTTGGTGGGGATCGAGATCCCCAATCGCAGTCCCGAGTACGTCACCCTCTATGAGATTATGAATCATCCCGACATGAAAAAAGAAAAGAGCCGCCTCGCCGTGGGACTAGGGCTCGGAGTCTCTGGTAATCCCGCCATGGCAGATATCAAGAAGATGCCCCATGTCCTCGTGGCAGGCTCCACGGGCTCTGGTAAATCTGTTTGTATCAATACCATCATTACAACTCTCCTCTTCCGCAACTCTCCCCAAGAGTTAAAATTCATTATGGTGGATCCTAAGCGTGTCGAGCTCACGGGCTACAACGGGATCCCTCATCTCTTGACTCCCGTGATCGTCGATACCGAACGAGTGATCTCTGCCCTACAATGGGCCACTAAGGAGATGGACAAGCGCTACAAAATGTTTGCCGAGGTGGGGGCTCGCAATATCGAGGACTATAACGAACAATCAGGCTTTATTGCTCTGGAATATATCGTGATTGTGATTGACGAGCTCGCCGATATCATGCTCACTGCTCCCTCCAAAGTCGAGGATTTGATCGTTCGCCTTGCCCAGATGGCCCGGGCTACCGGTATCCACCTGGTCATTGCCACTCAGCGACCCTCCGTCAACGTGATCACGGGTCTCATCAAAGCCAATATCCCCACTCGCATTTCCTTTAACGTCGCCTCCATGATCGACTCACGCGTGATCATCGACTCTCCCGGCGCCGAGAAGCTCCTGGGCAAGGGAGACATGTTGTTTGTTCCCCCCGATCGCCCCCTCCCCACGCGTATCCAGGGAACTTATGTCACCAACAAAGAGATCAAGGGCCTTATCGATTTCCTCAAGGCTAGTGGAGAAGAACCGGTCGAGTATCAGGAGGAAGTCACCGAGAAATACCTTGGCGAGGAGGTAGAAGGTGAGAATAATCTCGAGCGTGACCCACTCTTTGAAGAAGCGGCCTCTGTCGTCATAGCGGCCGGCAAAGCCTCGACTAGCTATCTCCAGCGCAAGATGTCCTTAGGTTATAACAAAGCCGCCCGAATTATGGATCAGCTAGAGAAAGCTGGAGTGATTAGTGGTGCGGTGGGTGCCAAGCCCCGCTCCATTCTGATTCGTAATGTAGAAGAGTTAGTGGGTCGTGAGGAGGCATGAAAACTGCCGGCGAATTATTAAAAGATAAACGCTTACTCAAAGAGTTGTCGCTTGCGCAAGTTTCTGAGAAAACCAAGATCAAGGCAGATTATTTGAGAGCTCTCGAGGACTCTGATTTCACATCACTCCCCAGTGCCACCTTTGCCAAAGGATTTCTGCGCACCTATGCTAATTTTCTCTATCTGAATCCAGAGACTATGGTGGCTATGTTCCGCCGCGACTTTAGCGAGAATCAGAAAGGGGAGATCATCCCCCGCGGACTGGTCTCACCTGTGGGGGACAAGCCCAAGTTCCTGAGCGTCAGTCTCATTTTGAGCTCACTCGCCATCCTCGCCTTCCTGGGTTTTTTATCTGTGCAACTCATCTCCTGGTGGAGTCTCCCTAAGCTCAAACTTCTCCAACCCCAAAGTGGGGATACCTACGGAGAGAAAGTCACTGTCAAGGGAGTCGCCGAGGTGGACTCCTCCGTGTCCGTGAACGACCAGAGCGTGATCTTAGATAGTAATGGCCAGTTTTCCCTCGACCTGATTTTTCCCGCCGGCACTCACTCGGTGCTTGTCCAGGCTCGTAATCGCCAGGGCAAAACCACGCTCCTTGAGCGCACCTTCACTGTTTCCAAATAGTCTGTTAAGATAGAAGCTATGGACCTGCCACAAGCCCTCTTACTCATAGTCATCGTCGTCGTCTCTGCGATCCTGATCGTGATCGGGATTCAGATCATCGGACTCCTCAAAGACGCCAAAGAGACGCTCCACAAAACTGATCTAATCCTCGAAGATGTCGGATTCCTCTCTCGCTCCCTCACTCGTGGCTCCTCCACGATCTCTCATCTCTTTACTAGTCTCGAATCTGGCCTCCAGCTCGTGGGGATGGTGACCAAACTAATTGTTCCCAAGAGTAAAAAATAATATGTCAGACAACTACGGCCCCCATCATGACTCCTCCGGTTTCACCGCCGGACTGCTCTTGGGACTCGTGACTGGCGCGGCGAGTGCCCATTTCCTTATGAATACAGAAAAAGGTAAAGAACTCTTAAATACTCTCAAAGAAAACGCGGGGGATGCCATCAAAGAACTCGGGGACAACCCGGCGCTAGCCGACAAGATCGCCGATCTGCAAAAAACCATGGACGCCGCTCGCGCCACAATCAATCAAGCCGCCGAAAAAGTGGTGACCGCCACAGAAACCAAAAAACCCACCAAAAAGAACTTTTTCCAAAAGCTCGGCGCCTCCCTCGGCAAGTAAAATAATATCTCGTGAGTTCTAAAACGAATCCGAACAGTAAAATGTCCGGATATGAAAAAACAAA
>CAYFZD010000028.1:0-6850 GCA_964347565.1 uncultured Pseudomonadales bacterium
GTTTGTTTTTTCATATCCGGACATTTTACTGTTCGGATTCGTTTTAGAACTCACGGTCTATAAGCTCCGGAAATGTTGTATGCCCGGCATCTTCGTGAAAATGAGAGTGATGAGGGAAAGTAATAATGTTCGTTGTAAGAAGTTGAGCAAAAGAATCTTTGGTGGCAGCGTAGGGAACCCATGGATCATCTTCGGACAGAATGACGGTAAATCGCTTGGCTTTGGAGCGAATCTTGTCAAAGTCGATCGGAGTCGTGATCCAGGATTCGATGACTTCGTACGGTTCATCAGGCCCTAGATTAGTGAGTGTTAACCAAGGAGCCACGAGAATAACTTTGTCTACGGAACTAGTAATAGTTGCGAGGTATCGGAGAATTGCTTGTGTACCAACGCTGTGACCAATGAAAATGTCCGTTGCGCGAGGAGTGCCGACTAGTTGCGATAAGGTGTCTACCCAAGGTTTAATTTTCGGGTGACCAGTATCTGGCATGCTGGGCACAATCACTTCATATCCACTACCCTCCAGCTCTTTGATGGCCCAGGGTAACCAGTCGTTGTGGGGACTGCTCCACCAGCCATGAATGAGAAAGATGCGAGTCTCTGACATATCGGCATATTATATCAAGACTCAAACTCTCCCACGTCGGGACCCTGGAGAGAGATCGTGAGTTTGAGGTGGTCGACTCGACGCGAAAGTTCGACGTAAAGTGGATCGGTGGGGAGTGTGTTTTGTAGCAGAGCAATGGCACAATCGAGCTCGTCAAATTGGAACTTGTGGCGCTCGGTCGGGCGAAAGGTAGAAATGGTTTCACCGCTTTTAGTCATAAAAAAAAGAACCCTCGCGGGTTCTTCCAAGATGATTTTTGATGTAATCGCTTCCCCAGGTACATTTTGCCCCCTGGGATTTGAGTATATTAGGATTCACCTGGCCATGTCAAATGATTGTCGGGAATTTGTGCTCCTTCGCCGCCATGGGAAGCTAAGAATTGTGCATAATACTTGCTAAAAAGGTTAAAGGCATCCTCCAAATGTTGAGGAACACTTGTTACTCTGGTAAGGTCGTAATCAGCATCTTTGAGCCGGAAAGCCTCATCTGCGACCCAGCCTGCTAAGGGAGCTTTGAGATCCATTGGCATCATGTCTAGCGCGGCTAGCTTGGCGGCTTCGGCGTTGGGATGACTCATGAGATGACTATAACGTGGATGTCAAGCTGGCCGTTGTTTTGTGCCTGTTGAAACAAGAAAATCGTTGGCTATGGCGGGGTGATGCCAAGCCTCTTCTATCAGAGAAAGAGGATGTGTCTGATATGGTTCAACATCTGGGTCGTGAATGAGGAGGTTGTCCCCCACTCGCCCGCTAATCACCACAAAGTGACCCTGGTATGGACCCCCCTGACCGGTAACAGTGGCCCAGTCTATGGGCATACTAACCAGGTGACCTTGGTCGAAGTGGGCTAGAAGCTCGGCAAAGTCGGTAGTTTTGAGAGTAAAGAGATCTTTTGCCCTCATCGTCTCAACCATCCAATCAAAACTGGGAGGATCGAGAAACTTAACTTCGTGCTCATAATCTTTTCCCCACCAACGCTTGAACTGGGTAGGGTCATCAATGCTCGTTTGGATATCGTCGGAAGAGTAGCCGTGGGCCTCGACACCATAGTGGTCGAGGAGGAGAGCAAGTTGGGGAGGGAAAGTGTATTTGTTGGGAAGGTGGTGGATGACCCTGTTCATCTCGTCAAAGTCGGGAGTAAAGTCGGGATGATAATACTTGATCATCATCGCTGCGCACGCTTGCCCGCACTCGAAGCCACGGGATTTGATGAAGGGGACGTTAAGTCGCATGAGAATATTGTAGCAAGACTGTGACTGTTACTATGTTTTAAAACATGAAAAAACTAAAGGCTTGCGCGTAATTTGATAGCAAATTTCTCGCGTTCGGTAAGGTCGGCGAGTTGTTTGTCCATCATGTTGGCATGGAGATCGTCGTTTGCGTAGCGTGGGAAGATGTGGAAATGGTAGTGGAAAGCGTGCTGACCACCGGCAGGCTCGTTGTTTTGGAGAGTGGTGATGCCATCGCATTTGTATGATTCTTTCATGGCGATGGCGATCTTTTTGGCGACTGCAAAAATGTGGGATCCTAGCTCATCCGGGAGATCGTAGAGATTTTCGTAGTGATCGTTTGGCACCACGATCACGTGGCCGGGATTATTTTTGATCCAAAAAGAATTGATGAAGGCGGTCATGAGCTCATCAAAGTAGACGATGTCTTGCTGGAGCAAGAGCGTTTTGTCGTTCTCCACTCCCTGCACTCCGAGACAGATGGGACAAATGTAATCATCCTTAGCGTGGTTGTGCATGATTAGTTGATCGAAATTGTTTTATCTTTGTAATTAAATGTGACTAGAAAATGATTGAAAAATCCTTGGTTTCCGAGCACTGCGATTGCGTTGTCAGGAATTTGTCGTGAGAAAATAATTGAAGTTTTGATTAGGTTTTTACCAACTTTTATTTCGACACTATGTTGGTATCCCTTAATCTGGTCGCCACCGATGCCCGTAATTCTCATCGCCTTGCCCTTGTTCAGATTGATACCTAGATAGTCTGCAATATCGGCATGAAAAACGTTGTAATCTGCGCCTGTATCAAGAAGGGCTTGATACTGAACAAATCGAGCTTTGTATAAAATAATCAAGGGAATAATAGGGCGAGAGATGAGAATCGTACGCTTGGAAGTAGTTAGTGGCTTGACTGGTAACTCTGTGTAGCTAAATTCAACAGGCGCCGACATATGCCTGCATCCCGACTGGGACTTTGAACATAATGGGGTTCTTGTGCCCAATCTTTTCGGCTTTGGTGATGGCTGTTTTGAGTGTAGCGCCGCTGCCTACCACGGTTGTTTGGTCGGCTGCGAAGGCCACCCACTTGCCTTCGTATTTGGGGAAGAGATGGGATAAATTGATTGGTTTCATAGACTTAGTTTAACATATTCGCTTTATTCCGTTGAATCAATTCAACGGACTAGCACATACCGGGTATGTGATCTTGATATATCTTGTCAAATATCGACGCTATACAGGCTCATCCAAAATGGATACAAGGGCATAATCTTTAAGTCGTCTATTCGTTTTTGATATTCATCAACTTTTTGCTGAGACTCTTTGGCTGTTAGCGCAATAGTTCCTTTCCCCACTTGTAGATCTGTTTCATACATTTCTTTTCTAAGATCAAATAAACCTTGATAATGCTTTTGAACTAATGATTCATATCCAAAATTGAGCGATTTTGCTTTTTCTAATTTGGAAATTCCGTCACGGGTATCGCTTAAATACTTTCCGAAATTATCTTTCGTTAACGTAGCATTGGTCCAACTATTGAATATCTGCGCTGATTCAATTTCTA
This sequence comes from uncultured Pseudomonadales bacterium, assembly GCA_964347565.1. GTDB lineage: Bacteria > Patescibacteriota > Microgenomatia > UBA1400 > UBA12108 > CAJAUT01. The sequence continues at coordinate 3,396 of CAYFZD010000028.1, forward strand.
ACTGCTTTGCCTGTATAAATGGATTCGCTACTTTGTTGGCATATGCTTTACCGATAAAATATATAGATGATATCACAATGATAAATATCACCAAGCTCTTAGAGCCTGCGCGTTTCATCCATAAGTATGTACCTACAGTTAGTGTTGTAAGGGCCGATCCAATTGTCTATCACACACCCGGTGTGTGATGTGAATAATTATTTCTTTTTCTTTTTGGGGCCATCATCGACGACCTCGCCTTCCTCCGCCTTCGCCGAGGCTTCGGCGGACGAGTCGGCTTTAGCTTCTTCTGCTTTGGCACCTTCCTCAGGTGTGGGAGCGGATTCAGCGGACGCTTTGTAGAGGCGCTCGCCGTATTTGGAGAGCGACTCGGAAGCTTTCTTATAGACTTCGTCGATACTTTCGAGCGTGGCGTCAGACTTGTCTTTGGCTTCTTTGAGGGCTTTCATGGTATCCTCGATCTCTTTCTTCTCGTCCTCGGTGATCTTGTCACCGGCATCTTTGACCGATTTCTCGGCGGTGAAGATGAGCGTTTCGGCCTCGTTCTTTTTGTCGACGAGCTCTTTCTTCTTCTTGTCCTCATCGGCGTATTTCTCGGCCTCTTGTTTCATCCGCTCCACTTCCTCATCAGTGAGGTTGGTTGCATTCTGGATCGAGATCTTTTGCTCTTTGCCCGTGCCTTTATCTTTGGCGCTCACGTGCAGGATACCGGAGGCGTCGATGTCAAAGGTGACCTCGATCTGGGGGACGCCGCGAGGGGCGGGGGCGATACCATCGAGGACGAAACGACCAAGCGTCTTGTTGTCGGCGGCCATGGGGCGCTCACCTTGCAAGATGTTGATCTCGACCTGGGGCTGGTTGTCCGCGGCGGTTGAGAATATCTGTGACTTGCTGGTTGGCACCGTGGTATTGCGGTCGATGAGCGGGGTACGGACAGCTCCCATCGTCTCGATACCGAGCGTGAGGGGGGTGACATCGAGCAAGAGCACGTCGTGAACTTCACCGCCCAAGATACCGGCCTGAATGGCGGCACCTACGGCGACCACTTCGTCGGGATTGACGCCTTTGTGGGGTTCTTTGCCAAAGAAGTCGGCGACCGCTTTCTGTACTGCCGGCATACGAGTCTGACCACCAACCAGGACGATCTCGTCGATCTCACTGGCTTTGATCTTGGCATCGGCCAAACATTTTTTGACCGGCTCGATAGACTTTTTGATCAAGTCGGCGGTGAGCTCTTCGAGCTTGGCTCGACTAATCTTCATGGTTAAGTGCAGAGGACCATTTGGACCCTGGGTAATAAAGGGCTGATTGATCTCGGCTTCAGTGCTGGTTGAGAGCTCGATCTTGGCTTTTTCGGCCGAGTCGCGCACGCGCTGGAGGGCTTGCTTGTCGGCGCTGAGATCGACACCATTATCTTTTTTAAACTCACTCACGATATATTCGATGAGTTTGCTATCGAAGTCGTCACCACCCAGGAAGGTGTCGCCGTTGGTGGCTTTGACTTCGAAGACCCCGTCCCCGATCTCGAGCACAGAGATATCGAAGGTGCCTCCACCTAAGTCATAAACCGCGATTTTGCCGGATTTCTTTTTGTCCAGACCATAGGCGAGGGCGGCGGCGGTGGGCTCGTTGACGATGCGTTTGACCTCGAGTCCCGCGATCTTGCCGGCCTGCATGGTAGCTTGGCGCTGAGAGTCGTCGAAGTAGGCGGGGACAGTGATGACGGCAGAGTCGACTTTGGTACCCAAGTACGCTTCGGCATCGGCCTTGGCTTTTTGCAAAATCTTGGCGGAGATCTCCTGGGGACTATAAACCTTGCCATCTATTTTAACTGAGGCCATGTCGTCTTTGCCCGCGACAATTTCGTAGGCAACTTTTTTCATAGTGTCTTTGACCATGGGGTCAGACATCTTGCGACCCATGAGACGCTTGACACTATAAATAGTGTTTTTGCTATTGAGGATCATTTGGTTTTTGGCGACGGCGCCGACCAGATTCTTGACTGGCTCGACGATGCTGGGGAAAGTATTGGTTCCCTCGTGAGTGGGGATGACTTTGGCTTTGCCTCCCTCCATGACCGCGATGCAACTATTGGTGGTACCTAGATCGATACCGATGGTTTTTGTGTTTGTGGTTGACATATGTTGTCTCCTATCTACTATTAATTAATTTACTTTAAGGTCTCTTCGACCTTGGGAGCAGGGGCTCCGGCACCGACGACGACCCGGGCGGTGCGCAACACCCTGTTGTGCAAACGATAGCCTGGACGAACGACTCGAATAATTTTGTCTTTTTCTCCCTCGACTTGCTCCTGACACTCCATAGTCTGGGGGTCGTAGAGGCCGTCAGTCTTTACTTCCTCGATGCCCTCTTCGACCAAGAGTTTGTCGAGTGAGCCAAGGATCATGGTAAGGCTTTGGTCTTTGAGTTGGGTACTGGCCATGGCGAGATGATCGCGAATATCGAGGAGCTTAGCGAGAAGATCGGCTTTGCCAAATTTGATCACGGCAGAGCTCTGCTGCCCAAATCTGCGCTCGAGGTTGGCGTAGTCGGCAAGAGCGCGAGATAGACTCGACTCTAGCTGGGCGACTTTTGGATCAGTTTTAATGGTTTTTTTCATAAATTTAACTCCAGGAAGCCGATATTTCGTCGATTAATCCTGACATGTGGCGCAGCATGGGCATGACGTAGGGATAATTGAGACGAGCGGGACCGATGACACCGATGTGGCCAGTCAGGCCCCCGGCAGAATAGTCGAGGTAAGCCATGGCACAGGGGTAGAGATACTCGTTGCCAAATTCGTCCCCCAGGACGATGTGAAAGGGTTGGATGTCGGTCGTACGGGCGAAGATGCCCTCCATTTGCTTGTACGACTCGATCATGGAGAGAACTTGGCGAGTCACGTCGATGTCAAAAAACTCGGGGAGACTAAGGAGGTTGGAATAGCCGGCAGAATAAACTCGGCCGTCGCTTGAAGTTGCAAAACTAATGTTGCCGGTTTTGTCGGATAAAACTCTGGTGGACTCCTGCAAGAGAGTGTCGAGCTGTTTGCGGTGATCCCAGATACGCTCCTTGACGGCGACCTCCTCGGTGACGGAGAGATCCTCCTCGTGCATGAGTTCGGAGACATAGAGCTTGAGACTGACAGGGGTGGGGATGCGGCCGGCGCTAGTGTGGGGCTGTTTGAGATAGCCCAGATCCTCGAGGCGGACCATCTCGTTGCGGATCGTGGCAGGACTTACCCCTAGATTGAATTTCTTGTCGAGCGTGTCGGAGCCGATGGGCTCACCCGTCGTGGTATATTCCTCGACTACGGCTTTGATGATTTGGATTTGGCGTGGACTTAAAGGTTTCATACTTAGCACTATCATAGCGAGAGTGCTAGAACTTGTCAACTACCTGTACGCGTCACATACATTCCGGACTCTCACGTATATTGTGCAGCGTACTTTTGT
>CAYFZD010000029.1:0-6787 GCA_964347565.1 uncultured Pseudomonadales bacterium
CCCCCACCCGACGTGCTCTTTGGTAAACTCCCCAAGATCCAATTCCCCCAGGCTGAGGCAAGTAGTTTTAGCTATGTACTCGAGACTCCAACGGGTGGATTGCCGAGTCGACTGCCAGGCCAATTCAAAGTCTTCTTTATGCCGATCAAAAAGGCCAGCTTGCTCGCATATGATAGCGCCAAGGCTGTCGCCAATCGGCTAGACTTTATACAAGAGCCAAAGAAACTCTCTGAAACGGAATTCCGCTGGGACTCAACGGAGCCGATCCCCTCATCGCTCACGGTAAACATCATCACGGGGGCTTTTATACTAGACAAAAAATGGCAGAGTGACCCTAGCTATACGACCCCCACGATCTATTACACTGATTCCCAATCGCTAGATCGGATGTATAACTTGCTCTCGAGAGTGGAATTGTTGCCGGAAGATATCAAAACTGGGAGTTACACTGTCCAGTATCTCAAAGCAGATAAAGACCAGATCGTCTCGGCCGCCTCACTCTCGCAAGCCCACTTCGTACAAGTCAATCTATATCGCTCACCGGTGGACGGAGTGGAAGTGGTCGCACCACGGGCCAACAGAGGTTTGATCACCGCCATCTTGGCACTCCAGAGGGAGGATGACCGGCAATTCGTCAATCTCAACTATAACTATTTCCCCGTCGATCTAGATAGATCAGCTGTCTACCCCCTGATCGGAGTCGCTGAGGCGTGGCAGAGACTGCAAAAGGGGATGGGGTTCATCGCGGGAGTGAAACAAAACACCACGAATGTGACGATCCAAGATGTCGAGCTCAAATATTATGACCCAGACACTCCCCAACAATTTATGCAACCAGTGTATGTATTTACCGGAGACCCTGATTTTGTGGGATATGTGCCAGCTGTTGCAGATCAATGGCTAGAGTAAGACTAGGGACGTAGACGTTTCACATCGCGGGGCAAGAAGGTAACCTCTTTAACGCTTGGCAGATCTAGGATCTGTGCCACAATGCGGCCAGGCCCGATCCCAACACCACCATGGGGAGGACAGCCATATTTAAAGAATTTGAGGTAATCGGAGAGCGACTCTTCTGTTAACCCTTTTTCCGCGGCTTGTTTGACGAGAATATCATAGCGATGTTCGCGCTGGGCACCCGTTGTGATTTCTAAGCCTTTATAGAGTAAATCAAAGCCTTTGGTAAGGTTGGGATTGCCTTCGTGGCGCATATGGTAGAAAGCTCTTCCTTCTGGGGGATAGTCTATGATGAAGACAAACTCGCTACCAGTCTCTTTTTTGATTATTTCGCTAATTTTGCGCTCTTCGTCTGGAGAAAAATCGTTTGGTTTGTCGCTCATGACACCAGCGGCTTTAAGCTTTTCCTTGGCCTGTGCAAATGGCAATCTCACAAAGGGAACTTTAATTTCTTCATCTATTAAACCAACATCCTTGAGTTTAGCAAAGCCAGTCTTTAACATCGCTTCTTCGGTATCCATGATGTCATGATGTGAGTTGATATAGGCAATTTCGAAATCCCAGCCGGTAAACTCTGTCATGTGACGAGTAGTGAAGCTAAGTTCGGCCCTAAAGACTGGGCCAACCATAAAGATTTTTTCAAATCCACTAGCTATGGCCATTTGCTTGTAGAACTGCGGGGATTGTGCCAAGTAGGCTTTGCCATCAAAATATTTGACTTCAAATACCTCAGCCCCACTTTCACTCGCAGCGCTCATGAGAGCTGGTGAGTAAATCTGTGTAAAATGCTCCTTTGTAAAATACTCCCTTATACCTTGCTCTAAGACAGTCCAAACTTGGAATATTTTGTGTGATTCTGGCTTGCGTAAATCCAACCAGCGCCAGTCAAAACGGTTAACCACATCGACATCTTCTGCCCCCTTTTCAAGCGCTACAGGAATGGGTAAGTTGGCATCAGAAAGGGAAAGTGTAGTTAATGCTTCACACTCTATTTCGATACCCTCTGGGACTTGTTTCGCTTCTTTACACAAACCTGTGACTGTCACGACCGATTCGATCGTCAGTTCTTTAACTGTCTGAAAAGATGTCTCATTACTCCCCAAAACAACAATCTGTATAGTGCCTGATTCGTCTCTGAGTCGTAAAAAAGCGATTTTACCTTGATTACGAATTGCTTGGACAAATCCTGAGATACTGGCTGTTTGACCAATTGCCGATTTGAGATCACTTATTTTTGTGCGCTTGAGCATGAGTTTGATTATAGCTTAGAGGACAGGGGTAATCCAGCGGTGGTGAGTATAGGCCCATTCCACTAGTTTAGTCGTGTCGCCAAAACGGTCGAGAGAACCTAGGACGACGACAATGATCTTGTGACCATCCCTCTCTACATAGCTCACTAGACACTCTCCAGCGTTCAGCGTCCAACCAGTTTTGAGGCCTTTGAGTCCCTCTAGTTCTCCCAAGAGCTCATTGGTGGTGGTTAAGTGATGAGAGATACCCCCGCTCACATCCATCACCGTAATCTCGCGAGTATCAACCAATTTTGCGATGAGAGGGTTCTGCATAGCTATGCCAGCGAGGATGGCCAAGTCACGTGCGGTCGTGACGTGACCATACTGTTCCACGCCTGATGGATTCTTGAAAACTGTGTGATCGAGGTGGAGCGCCTTGGCTTTGGTATTCATGGCCGCCACAAATGCAGAATAACCCCCTGGAAAGTTATCGGCGAGGGCGAGGGCCGCGTCATTGCCGGAATGGACGAGGAGTCCGTAGAGGATATTCTTGAGAGTAATCTGCTCGCCCCGCTCTAAGTCGATGGTTTGACCGATTGCACGATCTTCGTTTTTGACGGTTATGACAGTCTCCAAATCACCCCAGTGATCCAGAGCTACAAGCGCCGTCATGATTTTGGTGATAGAGGCGGGGAGCAACAGGGTATCGGGATTTTTGCTATACAAAATGGATCTACCTACTGCGTCCTGAACCACAATCGCGCGGGCAGAGTTAGAGGGAGCAGAGACTCCGTCAGAGAGTGGGTAGAGCGATGGCGAGATACCAGGGAGCACGTAGGATCTCACCACGCCAGGATTGATGACGATGGTTTGGAGGGAGTTGTGACCAGGATACATGAAAATTAGAAATAAGAAACTAGAAATCAGAACTAGTCGATCTACTGAGAGGTTTTGGAGATGCAATAAAAACTCGCGGAATGATTTAAGTTTCCACATAGCTGCCTATTAGTTGGAGGGAGGTTTTATCCTTCCAAACATTGATGTCGAGAGTAGCGATCACGCTCTTGAGATGCTTGAGTGGATATATTTCTTTAGAATTAAAGAGCATGAGCTCACGAGTCACACTGCCTTGCTCCACCATGAGTTTGCGGTGCTTGCCCCCCTCCCCCAGCTGACGATCTTCTAATACAGTTAGATTTTCGAATAAAAACTTGGGCTTGGGATTGCCCATGCCAAAGGGTTCGAGAGTTGCAATCAGCTGGGAAAGGACGAGCGAAGTAGAGCCGAGTGGGAGAGCGAGATCCACAATGTGAGATTTGACCAGGAGTTTGTCATCAATTTTTTGGTCACCCAAGCGTTCGATTTCACGACTCATTTTATGAACCTGATCCTGGGCCAGACTAAAGCCCGCCGCTTGATCATGGCCACCGAGCCCAAGAAAGGGCGTTTTAAGAGAGCGTAATAAACTCGTAATATTGACTCCGGGAACTGAGCGAGCGGAACCTTTGACGATTTCTCCTCCCGTAGAGATCACAAGAGCAGGGCGATGGAAAATCTCGCTGAGCTTGCCAGCTACGAGCCCGATGACTCCTTCGTGATATTCTCCCTGGACGACGATCACTTTGTGTTTGACTTCGAGACTACTGGCAAGTTTGAGTGCCTGATCGGTATATTCCTGGCGATCCCGGTTGTGAGACTCGATTTTGAGCGCGAGCTCCTGGGCTAATTTTGGATCATTTGTACAGAGTAAGCGCAACGCGTCGAGGGGGTTATAAATACGCCCAGCCGCATTGATGCGAGGAGCCATGCCAAAACTGATGTCATAAGTGGTGACAGGTCGCTCTCCTATCCCCATATTCGCTTTCATAGATAAAAGTCCAGGACGTTTGGTCCTCGTCAGCGACTTGAGTCCGTGGGCACAGATCGCTCGGTTCAGGCCAGTCAAGGGCATCATGTCCCCCACGACTCCGATGGTTGCCAGGTCCAGGAGTTTCATGGCTGACTCGTCAAGCAGATACATAGCGAAAATCCAGGCCACCCCAGCCCCGGAAGTAGTCAAGGTGTGAATAATTGCGGTGGCTGTAGGTAATGTCGGCTCGGGGACATGATGATCAGTGATGATGACATCGATTCCGGCTTTACGAAATCGCTCTACCCCACTGTGAGCCACGATGCCAGTGTCGACGGTAATGACTAGTTGAGGGTGGAAATCGGGTCTAGCAAGGAGCTCGTCGAGGGCGGGATCTGAGATGCCATAGCCGTGTCGGTGACGGTCTGGCAGAAAAGGCAGAATTTTGCTTTTGGAGCCTTTTAACTTGGCGTAGGCCGTGATAGCTTGCCACATCACGGCCGTGGCAGTGACGCCGTCGGCGTCGTAGTCGCCAAAGATACAAATGTCATTATTTTTGGATAAATGAGAATCAAGGATTTTTTTGGCTTTACCTAATATTGTTTTGGTAAGACCGGATTCTACCAGCAGATATTCTAAAGTCAGATCAGGAGGATGTAGGAACTCCTTTTGTTCAGATTTGGTTTTGTGTCCGCGACTGATCATGAGTGACTGGAATATATCTTGTGAACTGGCGTCTTGTGCGACGGTCGCTTTGATTTTGACTTCCATAAGAACATTTTACCCTAGTCGGGTTATAATGAGACTATGAAGTTCAAACTCGATGGTGGGGCGGCCAAAATTGTTCATGAGCTAGAAGAGAATGGGTTTGAGGCCTGGGTGGTGGGGGGAGCAGTCAGAGATTTACTCTTGGATATTACCTCTTCGGATTGGGATGTGACTACAAATGCAACACCGGAACAAGTTGTCCCGCTATTTAGCGAAAGCTTTTATGACAATGAGTACGGGACAGTCAAGGTCGCGGGCAAACACATCAGGGAACAGTTTGGACTCGCAGAGGGCGAGATCGATGACTCTATCCTCTACGACATCACCACTTATCGCTCAGAGAGTGAGTACAGCGACAAGCGCCGACCTGACAAGGTGGAGTGGGGCAAAACGGTGGAGGAAGATCTCAAACGACGCGACTTTACGATCAATGCCATAGCCATAAATCTGAAAGGAGAAATTGTCGATCCTTATGGTGGTCAGGACGACCTCAAAAACAAATTGATTAGAGCAGTGGGAGAGCCGAGTGCACGATTTGAGGAAGATGCGCTGAGAATCATGCGAGCCATCCGCTTGTCAGCCCAGCTGGGATTCATGATCGAAGAGAAAACTTTGGAAGCTTTAAAGGTAAAAGTCCCTAACCTTAAAGAAATATCCTGGGAAAGAATTGGGGCAGAAATGATGAAACTACTGGCGACTGAACATAGCGCCGACGCCATCACTCTCATGGTGAACTGTGGGATCATAGAGATCTTGATCCCCGAACTTCTGGCGATGAAAAAAGTAGCACAAGGTGGCCATCATATCCATGATGTGTTCACCCACTCGATCGAAGCGCTGCGAGCGTGTCCCTCCTCTGACCCGGTGGTGAGATTGGCCACACTCTTACATGATATCGATAAGCCAGTCTCGGCCAAGGCCGAGGGAGTGCGGGGCGTAACCTTTTATAACCACGAAGTGACGGGAGCGCGCACGGCCAAGCGAATCGCGGAGAGACTGAAGCTGTCCAAAAAAGATCAAGATCGGATCTTTACCCTCGTGCGTTGGCATATGTTTGTCTATGAGTCCAAGATGACGGATGCCTCGATCCGCCGCTTTATCCGCCGGGTGGGGAAAGAGAATATTCACGACATGCTGGCGCTGCGAGTAGGAGATCGGATCGGTGGAGGCAGTAAGGCCACGAGTTGGCGACTCACCGAGCTGCAGAAGAGGATCGGCGAGCAGATGTATGAGCCACTCTCACTGAAAGATATGAAGATAGATGGCGCAAAGATTATGCAAATTCTCGCTATCCCCCCTTCCCGCAAGGTTGGCGAAATCCTCAACGCGCTTTTTGAAGAAATCCTCGAGGATAGTGCGAAAAATACCAAAGAGTATTTGGAAAAAAGAGTGAAAGATTTGGCTTAAATTATGAATGACAATAGCTTGAACAATTGGCTCAAGACACTTGGAGAGGCTTGGGTAACTAAAAATCCAGAATTAATTGGATCGATTTGCGCAGAAGATGTGAAATACTACGAGCACCCGTTTGAAGAACCACGAATAGGTAGACAAGCTGTGGTTGGTGAGTGGCAGAATGTACCAACGTCACAAAAAGATATCACTTTTGATTCTGATATTATTGGAATTACCCATGGTATTGGCATTGCTCATTGGCGCGCATCATTTACTAGAATTCCCGAAAATAAGCTAGATACTTTAGATGGAATATTTACAGTAAAACTGAATGAATTAGGGCTGTGTACTGAATTTCACATGTGGTGGGTTGAAAAAGCGAAGTAATTTACCTCCAAATGTTATAATTCTCCTGCCTTGGGTAGGTGGATGATCGGGCTGGTCGCAAGATTGGTCAGGAAAGTCTAGACAGCAGTGTGCAAGGTGTCTGCGTTAAACCGCAGAGCGGGCAACCGCCAGTTAGAGCAACAGTGACGAACCGATTTAGTTCGGGTGAAACGGGCAATCCTCCCTGCTGCAACCGACGAAT
>CAYFZD010000030.1:0-5184 GCA_964347565.1 uncultured Pseudomonadales bacterium
GCGGGGCTAGGAGTTGAACCCAGCCTGTGAGATTATGCACCTGTTATCTCCCATTACTGAGAGTGTCGGACTATATCTTTACCCCGATGGGGTATTTGGCGTGTAGTCTCTACGGGTTCTCAGACGTAAAGTCGGAGCCTTCCCTCGGTATTACCCACTTAGGGTTTCACCGATATAGCCAAATTCACCTATTCTAATTACTTAGGTAGGGGCCCATTTTGAGCCTCACGTGCACCGTACACTACCCCGCGCGTTTTAAAGAACTCGGTCATTGTATCTCGAAGCAGAGGATATTGCAATATTTATGTACCTGTATATACTGATAATAGGAACTGAAATATGGCTAAATCAGAAAAGAAGCTAAGAGCAAGAGTGTTGCGACGAGATGGTCAGAGCATCAAGAGTATTGCTCGAGATTTAGATGTTTCTCAGGGTTCAGTCAGCTTGTGGTGCAGAGACATTGCTTTGTCTGATGAACAACTCAAGATTCTGGAGACGAATTCTAAAGATCCCTATTACGGGAAAAGATTACAAAATTCTTTGAAACAGCAAGGAATTAGAACTGAAAAAACGGAGCGATTAAAAAGAGAGGGGATAGAGGAGGTTGGGGAGTTAACTAAACGAGAATTGCTACTTGTGGGGATAGCACTGTACTGGGCGGAGGGATACAAAAAAGATTCACAAGTAGGTCTTGGTAGCTCGGACCCCAAAATGATGCAGTTGTACGTTAGATGGCTCAAGGAATGTTTTAATTACTCTATAAACGACCTCATGTTTCGAGTGACGGTAAATGAGTCTCATGAATATCGGATTGATAAAATTGTTACATACTGGGCGGATTTATTCGGCATTGATGAATCTAATTTTCAGAAATCTTTTTACCAAAAAGCTAAGTGGCAAAAGAGCTACGATCACCCTGAGGAGTATTTTGGTGTTTTGAGAATCAGAGTTCGCAAAAGCTCTGATTTCTTGAGGAAAATACACGGATATATTGCAGGATTAAAAAATAATATTTGACAAGACTGATACTCTTTGGTATATTTCCCTTCAATTGAATAAAGGCGATGAGGAGATTTGATTGGGAATCTCTGAGCTGATAGCGCTACTGTGAGAAGAGATGTGCTATACGGAGGCGAAACCGTAAAAAGACAGCAACGAGTGTTGCCGAAAGGATAAAGCTCGCAGAGAAAGAGTTTTCTTGCGATTATCCCACCAACAGGTGGGTTTTTTGTAAGAAAAAGTATCAAGGTGGTACCGCCTAGCAGGCCCTTGTACATCTATCACAGATTGTCGTGGTGGGTGTACAAGGGCTTTTTTATTGGATAAATATGAAAAAAGATAAATACAAACTAAAAACTAAAGGACGCGAGTATTGGCGAAATTTATCATGCTAATTTACTTAATTAATAAAGGAAATATATGAAAAACAATGTACTAAAAAATGACGCGAGACCAAAGAGTTATTTAAATCTCCCGTATTATCTCAAGAAATACTTGGGGGAGTTGCCGGAGCCACCGCTAGACCCTAGAACGGGGAATCCGGTTGGGCCGGAAGCTTTGGCGGCGCTGTTTCCAATGGAACTGATTAAACAGGAGGTGTCTTTGGAAAAAGAAATACCCATCCCTGATAAGGTGCAGGAGCTATACGCAATGTATCGACCTAGCCCCTTGCGGAGGGCGAGACGACTAGAAAAAATCTTGGGTACCCCGGCCAAGATTTATTACAAATATGAGGGAGCTTCGCCCGTGGGGAGCCACAAGTTAAACACGGCTATCCCACAAGCTTATTACAACAAGCAAGAGGGGATAGAGACACTGGTTACGGAAACGGGTGCCGGCCAGTGGGGTACGGCGCTCGCACTGGCATGCAAAATGTTTGAGATGCAGTGTAGAGTGTTTATGGTCAAAACGTCATACGAGAATAAGCCGTACCGGCGAACCATTATGAATCTGCATGGTGCAACGGTTACTGCTAGCCCCTCAGTTGAGACTGAGGCTGGTAGGGCGTTCCTGGCAAAAGACCCAAATACTACGGGTAGTCTGGGGATGGCGATCTCGGAGGCGATTGAGGCAACGGTGAAAACTCCGAAGGCTCATTATGCGCTAGGGAGTGTACTCAACCACGTGATGCTGCACCAGACGATTATTGGGCAGGAAGCAATGACTCAGCTAGCAAAAGAGGGTGAGTATCCCGATATTGTGATCGGGTGCTGTGGTGGGGGGAGTAACCTGGCAGGGATAGCTTTCCCCTTCATTGCGGATAAGTTGAGTGGAAAGGTTAAAAGTCTGCGAGTAGTGGCAGTAGAGCCTAGTTCGTGCCCGTCTCTTACCCAAGGTGAGTACCGCTACGATAGTGGGGATACTGCCGGGATGACGCCACAACTAAAGATGTATACGATGGGGGCGGAGTTTGTGCCATCGCCGATCCATGCCGGGGGACTAAGGTACCATGGGGACTCTCCGCTTGTGTCGTTCTTGTACCACAAAAAACTGATCGAGGCGGTGGCATACGACCAGAAATCTGTGTTTGACGCGGCCAAGCTTTTTGCCGAAACAGAGGGCATTGTGGTGGCTCCTGAGTCCGCCCACGCGGTCAAGCACGCAGTGGTGGAAGCACTCATGGCTAAGGAAGAGGGGAAGGAGAAAACAATCCTCTTTAACCTTTCTGGGCACGGACTCCTCGACCTGGGAGCATACGAGCAGTATTTGGAGGGGAAATTAGGGGAGTAAATATAATGATGTGCCCCCTGACGTACGTCGGGGGGCACCACAAGCAAAGAAATTACAGGTACAATATAAAAAGTAGGAGAACCTATATGAAAACAATAAAAAGAGTATTTTCAGGGACAAGAGCGACAGGTAGACTGCACCTAGGTAATTACCTGGGAGCGGTGAAAGGGTATATTGCACTGCAAAATGATCCAAGTTATGAATGTGTGTATATGGCGGTGGATGTTCACACGGTAACTACTCCATTTGATCCAAGGACACTTCAATCAGCTACCAGAGACATTATTATGGACTATTTGGCGGCAGGACTTGATCCAACCAAGGCCATTATTACTAAACAATCATTGGTACCAGAACATACAGAATTGGCGTTCCTATTTTCATCGGTGATGAATGTAGCTAGAATGCAGGACTTGCCGACTTTTAAAGATAAAATTCGCCAGCACCCACAAAGCGTGACCATGGCACTCCTTAACTACCCCATCTTAATGGCGGCGGATATTTTGATATATAAGGCAGGGTTGGTTCCTGTGGGAATAGATCAGGAACCACATTTGGAAATTACAAGAGAAGTCGCGAGAAAGATGAATAGCCAATTTGGCATGGATTTCCCTGAACCGACTCGTTTTGCGACTGCCGGGGAGTACGTGCCTAGCTTGGCGGGTGAGGGGAAGATGAGCAAAAGTGTCGAGGGGAGCTTTATCTCGCTCTCAGACGACCTATCCATGATCAAAAAAAGACTCTCTGGTGCTCCAACAGATAGCGGAAAGGGAGCGAAAGTCCCTTCAGAGGGAGGCGTGGCCAATTTACTCAAATTTGTCGAGTTGTTTGAAGGCGTCGAGAAACGCAAAAATTATGAAGAACAATATCTGGGAGTAGGCGTGAGATATGGTGAGCTCAAAAATGAACTGGCGATGGCAATAGATAAAGAACTCTCGCCTATTAGAGAAAAGAGACAAGAATTAGAAGTGAACCCAAAGTATGTAGAGAAAGTAATTGCGGAGGGAGGGGAGAGGGCACGCGCGATTGCGAGCGCAACTGTGGCAGAAGTTAAGCTGAAGATGGGATTGGGATAAAACACTTAGGGTAAACCGAGTGGACAGATTACTTTACTGCCATAAACTGCTTTTGTGTTGGCGTGTCCTTCTAAGTGAGCACCTGGGGTAAGATAGGTTGTAATATATTTGCTTGGTTTCTCCAGATACATAAACTGTCGGCCAGGAAAGTCCCCCGTGAGAACAGTTTCTTGCGTGTACCCAGTGCAGCGGATGATGATGGGAATGTTGGTGGGAGAGTTAAGATTGGCAGTGATGGCGAGGATAGCTTTGGCGAGGATTGGACAGGGGTGACAAGATTCGGGTAGCATGACAAGTGATTCTGGTGGCTGATGGGACATGGGAGACATTGTAGAAGCTAGCGAGCTGAAGTCAAGCCTATAATTAGATTTGTAAGGGATGTTATACTAGATCTTTATGACAAAGTCTCAGGTGACTTTTGATGATTACGCCAAGATCGAAGTGAGGGTGGGGAAGATTGTGGAGGCGGTGGTACCAGAGGGGAGCAATAAACTAATTCAGTTTAGAGTGGATTTTGGGGAGTATCAAAAGACAATATTCTCGGGGATTAAAGAATGGTATAGTCCTGAGGAACTGGTAGGGGTGAAGACGATGTGGGTGGTGAACTTGGCGCCAAAGAAGACTCCGTTTGGCGACTCGGAGGGGATGTTGTTTGCGTGTGATAACAAGGACGGGAAGCCGTTTATTGTGAAAATAGGAGATGAGGTTGAGGTCGGGGCAGAGTTTCATTAACTTAACTCGCAATCTGCATGTCTCAAACGCAAAAGCGGCAATAATTTTCTGGGGAAAATTTTGCCTAGAACTCGGCTCGCCAGCCTCCGTTGTTTTTGCAACTTGATCCATGCAGATTCCGATATTCTTTATCAGGTGATGATCTGATAGAATAGCGGGTATGGCAAAAACCAAAACACCTCCAAAAGCAGATTTACCATCAGAGATGAAGCCCTTCGGCGATGCTCAGGGTAAACCAGTGAAGATGTGGAGTTTCAAATTTGATCTCAAACGGATGCTAGTCTGGAGCTTGGTCTTGTTTTTGTTTGTGCCTGCGATCTTCACCTGGATGGGGAGTGGAGTGAAAGACTCAACCTTGACTCTCTCGCAAGCGATGGAAGATATCCGTACAGGAGTTGCCCAGAAGGTGGAGGTAGTGGGGGATAGTATGATCCTCGACTACGGCGAGACCAAAATGAAGTTCAGCAACAAAGAGACGGGCCAGAGCTTTACCGAGCTCCTGACCCAGTACGAGATCGATCCAGCGAGCGTCGACTTCACGATCCACAACGGCAGTTTCATGGATAAAATCGGGGGAATCCTAAATGTGCTCTCGTTCCTCCTGATGGCGCTATTTTTTATTATGATTGTGCGACAGATGAGGGGC
>CAYFZD010000031.1:0-2732 GCA_964347565.1 uncultured Pseudomonadales bacterium
CACTATGTCTTTAACTAGTTGTTCTATCCCTCCCACGACACTTGCTCCCTCCGCTCTCCTCTCGATCTCCCTGAGCGTTTCAGCTCCAAGAATTGGTAGATCGATGAGGGTGGAATCATCTTCTGACCTAATTTCAATTACCACAAACAGTTCTCGTTCGTTCTCCAGCTTGATCGTCTGAGCCTGTGACCAGGTTGTTTCTGTTGATGAACCGACTATCTTGGTGGTAATTAATTTCACCATATCTACATTATTATGACCGCCATCAGCAACACTAATATCGCAAAAATAAAATGGGCAATCCCTATCATCCGGATCACAAAGTCATCCTTCATGCTGACAGCCCTGGTCATCGACCCTATTTGTTTCATCATCAAAAATGCAAAAACGTTATACACTATGAGCAAAATTATTGTGAGCACTTTTATTACTAGCAGTAGAGTGATCGAATCCAAAAAACTCAATATATTCATTTGATTCTACCTTCCAGCTGTTCTTGTTCTTCCAAATCAATCATTTGGTTTATGATGGCACTCACCTTATCTGGATGAGGGATATTCACAAAATCAAACTCAGGAACGGTCGCAGCCGTTTGGATAAACACTCCCCCATAATTAAAGAATGTTTGGAGAGCTCCCGACGCCACCACGTTTACATCTTGGATCTCGTCTATTTTGGCGGTGGAAACTTTACGAAACAATACGTTTACGAAGTCAATGTCGACTATTCTCTCGTCAGTCAAAATATAAATATTAAAAAACCAACCCATCAACTTAGTCATGGCATATCCTGTGACAAATAGATACCAAGTTAATACGATGATAAGTTGATAACTCTGGGACAGCTGTGCAAATGGGGGGAAAAATCCAAAAATAGAAGGTATTGTTAAAAGAAAAACAACTATCGTTACCCAGGGGATATTCACTATTAAATGTTGTCGCAAAAACAACACTACCTCTTCCCCTTGCTCCTGCGACTCGAAATAAGTATTAGGGGGGAAGGTCGCATAGCAGGTAAATAGTCCTTCAGATCCCGTTCTCTTCAATAAGGTTTTTAGCTGAGTCACCGAAAGCCGCTCTTTCTTCCCTGGCTCCTTCTTCACTTCTTCTTTTTTCGCCACAAATATGTCCGCCATATTTCTATCTTAACATAGTCATTTACTTGATTGTCCATCGTTCCAAAAGAAAAAATTTCGCAGGCCGACGGGCCGAGAACTAGATGAATTTTTCAGCAGAAAAATATCATCGGTTTTCGACTTGGAATGGGGACAATCAACCCCCATCATTTCTTCTCAATATTAAACAGTCCCGACTTTAGCGAGATTCTCCCTGGTGCTCTCAAGTTAAAGGCTTTCTTAAAGTCTGCCCCTGAGATCGTGGTTGATCCCTTATTCGTCTGGAATGACACGTTGGCAGTGACTCCGTTATTTGCATATGTCACGCTCACTCCCGTCACACTCGTGTATCCACCCATGCCTGAGAGCTCAGTTTTACTGTAGGGACTCCCTCCCCAACACGCACCTTCTGGCGTCACTCGACTAGGATCGCCTCCACCACTAAAGAGCACTACCCAAGCGTTCAAAATATCTGCCATCTCTTCGCTGTTTAGCCATGGGTGACTACGCCCACACGAGTCACCTGAGCGAGATTTGTACCACGCTTTATAGAACCAGGGACTCGCAGCTACTTTTTCGTACGCTTGACCTGTCCATCCACCCTGACCTGAGGGAGTATCCCAAAATCCTGGTGTGCTATGCCCGTTGGCACTATATGACTCCTGATATCCTCCCGAGGTAGAAGCATACCAAGAGGAGAAGGGTTTCCCGTTTGCCATCATCACCCACCCTCGCGTAGCATTCACCGCCTCCTCCCATTTACCACCCTTGGGCGATGATTTAAAGACCTGGCAGGCTTCGGTCGCACAGATTGAACCAGTGCCGTTGTTCGTATAGGCCAGAGCGTAACTTCGCGCCGCTACCGCTTGAGCCTTTAGCGCTTCCATCCCTCCCTCATCTCCCCAACTACCTGGCATTTCATAGATCCGCTTGGTATAGTCTTCCAGACTAAAACTCCCATATCCTTGCACGCTGATATTGATCCCAGTATCATAGTCTTTTTTGATCTCGACCCCTCCGTAATAGGCATGGAGTATCGTCTCTACGTCTTGGCCCGACTTAGCTCGCCCGTAAGCACCATACTGACTCATCCCTTTGAAGTGGGGAGCACCAAAAGAGAAGGCTGCAAACGCCGGAGAAAATCCTGGATTGTAGTCAGGTCGACTCGCGGGGTCATCTGCTAGGGGTACATCTCCCACCGTGGTTTGAAAAGTTCCCGATTTCTCAGACAAGATTGACTGTTGCTTGGCAGAGAGTACAGATATTTTGCCCGACAACTCAGCCTGCCATTTCTTTGCCCCTGCTATCTCCTTTTCAAAGAATGCTTTCTGCACGTCTAGCTTTTTCTGTAGCCCTGCCAGTCGATCGCTGTCTACCTCCAATTTTTTTTTGTCTGATTCCAAGGACAAGATGTCTCGCGTAATTGAAACAATCAAGTTTTTATCCTCATCCGCCGTGGCCGCCTTATATGCCAGTCCCCGCGTGATCTCGCCCGCCGAGTGGGCCGAGACAAATACTAAGAGCGGAGATGAAAGGTAGGTTTTTTTGTATAAATCCCTGATTTTTGTCGCCAAAATTCCGTATTGTAATTTTATTTTTCGATCTCTCTCGCCGATAC
>CAYFZD010000032.1:0-2026 GCA_964347565.1 uncultured Pseudomonadales bacterium
CTCCTGGATTGAGATCAAAAGTACCGGTGACGGCCAACGTTTCCTGGTCAACGTCGTAGGTGGCGGTCAAATCTGGGTCGATGGTCATGATGTCTTCGCTGTGAAGCTCTTTGGGGAGGTAAAACTTGAGTGGGGCCGACTGGGTAAGCATACTACTAGGATTGGTGATGACGGCGCGGAAGATAATACTGCCTTCTTCGAGCCAGAGACCGCGGATGGGGGCGTCGACATTGCTGGCGAGGGCAATCCGGTTTAAGCCGATGAGACCCTGGAGACTAAAGACCAGGTTTTTGAGGGCTGATTTGCCGGTAGCTTTGGGGTTGCTGGGAGTAATGATGTCCTCTCCGCCGGGGAATTCGTTGATAGTCAGGAGGCGATCCTGACTGGTTTTGACCCTTTTGCGGAGGACGGCTTCTCCCTGGCTGTCCCAATCTTCGAGGACTAAGGAGAGCTTTTGATTTTCGCTTTCGAGCAAGCTGTCGCGCTCGCTCACAGAGGCGAGATAGCCAAAGAGCGTGGAGTCGCCGCTAGAACTAGAGACGTCGCCCAGCACGGTCTCAAGCTCGGTTAACTCATCGATGGTTGTAAAGAGTGTGGCTGGTGGCAGAGAGGATTTGCTGACCGTGGCACTGGCCAGCAGACCCGTGAGCGAGGTTTTGACGGCCGCACTAGAGGTTTGGAGGGAGGTAATGACGGGGTTGTTCCAGGCTGTCGATAAAGAGGCGAGCGACTCGGGTTCAGTCCAGACCGAGGAGATACTGGCCAGCTCGGAGGTGAGGGCGTCCGAGGCGAGTCTATTCCACTTGCCATCGAGCGTGAGGAGGCGAGACTTGGTGCTTTGGACAGCGTCGTAGAGCGCGCTGGCTTGCTTTTTACTTTCTTCTAGTTTGAGCGATAAATCGGGTGCTGGGTTGTCTTCGAGCGAGAGGGTGACGATCGGGGCATTGACCAGTTTTTCGAGGAGTTCGCGCTGAGTGCGCTGCTCGTTGATAATACCCTGGAGGGTGGTGGTGGAGGAGGGCGAAGGGGAGGCAAGGCCAGTGATGTCGGTGACCAGAGTGCCAAAGCTAGTCATAGTGCGGGTAGAGTGACCCCAAAGATCAGAAATAAGTGAACCGAAAGTGGTGAGTGAGCGAGTGCTGGCATTCCAGATGTCATTGACCAGCGTACCATAACTTGTCATCGTTCGTGATGAATAACTCCAGATGTCGGCGGCAGATGCCCCGGAAACGACGGGCGTTTTGACTTCGAAGGATTTGTCGAGACACATGAGACCAGAACTGGGCGTGCAACAAATGGTGGCGGAATAGACCCCTTCGGTGGTACCAGTGGTGGCGTCGTAGCTATACCAGCCGTCGCCGCGGCTCGTCATAAGTTCATTGGTTAAGAAAGTAGATCCATCGGGATACTTGGCGGTAAGACGACACGTTTGGCCGGGGAGGGCGGTATAGTCGTCGTTGTAGAGGAACTCGCCGATGGGACAGGTGGAAGAGGTCTCACATTGCTGGTAATCAGTGGCAAGTACTACAGTTGCACAGTTTAGCAGTGTAGCAGTAGAGAGGAGTAGGGCAGGCAGCAGGCGGCGCATAAAGTTAAGCCTTTTTTTTGTTATCATCCTCGTCTTCGTCGTCTTTGAGAGCACTACGGAATTCTCGCATGGCTTGGGCAATGCCGCGGGCCAGCTCGGGGAATTTTTGGCCGCCAAAGAGCACCATGAGGACGATAGCAATAATAAGGATTTCACCTAGCCCTATATTTTGAAACATAAAAAAACCTCCTATCTCCTTAGTGTAGAGAGATAGGAGGTTACTGTCAATAAACCTAGATACTTATTCTTCGTCTGATTTGATGGCGTCTTTGAGGTCTTTGGTAGCTTTTTTGAGCTCTACCTTCGATTCACCCAGGTTCTTGCCCATTTTGGGGAGGAACTTGGCGCCAAAGAGGACGAGGAGGACGACGGCGATGATAATGATTTCGGTTGTACCGATGTTGGCAAACATAATGGCTCCTTCTTATTTATTTTCTT